>CAWHHQ010000001.1:0-326484 GCA_963829225.1 uncultured Methanoregulaceae archaeon
CAAACCCGGTTCAGCCTACGGGTGGTATGACCGGGCAATTGCGCTCTTAGAACTCGGCAGATACGAAGAAGCCGTTCTTTCGTATGACAGGGTCCTTGCCATAAACCCGAGATATGCGAACGCCTGGTATGACAAAGGTGTCGCACTCGCAAAACTCGGAAAAGACATTCAGGCCGTCGAAGCGTTCGAACAGGCAACCACCATTGACGCAAAGTTTGTCAACGCCTTCTATGACAAAGGACTCGCTTTTGCCAGACTCTCCCGGGATCAGGATGCAATTGCTTCGTTCGAACGGGTGATCTCTCTCGACCCGGCACATGCTCCGGCATATTATCACAAAGGTCTCTCCCTCAAAAATCTGAACCGGTACGATGAAGCCCTCCGTGCATTTGACGCAGCACTCGGCCTCGATAACGGAAGGTACGATACCTGGTTCAACAAAGGGATAATACTTGTCAAGCTCAGGAGATTTGAGGAAGCACTGCCAGCTCTTGAATCCTCCCTGAACCTTGAAGACACGAATGCAGACGTGTGGCTGCTGAAGGGTAGCGTACTTTTTGAGACAGAGCGGTTCAGCGAGGCGCTCGAAGCTTTTGAAAGAACTATCGCTCTTGCACCGGACAACAATACTGCATGGTACCGGAAAGGCAAGACCTATATCGAACTCGGAAGCCCCGAAGACGCGGTCACCTGCTTTGAACAGGTAATTACCAACGATACAACGTGTGCTCCTGCATGGCTGAAAAAAGGGAGCACGCTCCTTTCTCTCAGCCGGTATGAACCGGCTCTGGACGCCCTTACCCATGCCCTGGATATCAAACCCGGTTCAGCCTACGGGTGGTATGACCGGGCAATTGCGCTCTTAGAACTCGGCAGATACGAAGAAGCCGTTCTTTCGTATGACAGGGTCCTTGCCATAAACCCGAGATATGCGAACGCCTGGTATGACAAAGGTGTCGCACTCGCAAAACTCGGAAAAGACATTCAGGCCGTCGAAGCGTTCGAACAGGCAACCACCATTGACGCAAAGTTTGTCAACGCCTTCTATGACAAAGGACTCGCTTTTGCCAGACTCTCCCGGGATCAGGATGCAATTGCTTCGTTCGACCGGGTGATCTCTCTCGACCCGGCACATGCTCCGGCATATTATCACAAAGGTCTCTCCCTCAAAAACCTGAACCGGTACGATGAAGCCCTCCGGGCATTTGACACAGCACTCGGCCTCGATAACGGAAGGTACGATACCTGGTTCAACACGGGGGAAATCCTCTCAACTCTCCATCGGTTTGAAGAGGCAAAAACTGCATTCGAGCGGGCAATAGCTATCGATAATGGTGCATTTTCTGCACATTATGCCAAAGCACTTGCGCTTTCAGAACTGAAGCGTTATGAAGAGGCTGTCGCGGCATTCTCCCAGGCACTTGAGATAGATGATCAGAACAGGAATGGGTATTTCCAACAAGGACTTGCCTATGCAAATCTCGGAAAATACGAGGAAGCGGAATCTGCTTTTTCGAGAACTCTTGTTCTTGATCCTGATTTTGCCGAAGGTTATTTCCATAGGGGACTGGCTCTTGAAAATCTTGGAAAATACCAGGATGCAATAGAGGCATTCGATGAAATGCTTAACCGTGGTGTCGATTATCCCGCAGCCTGGTTCCATAAAGGGGTAGCTTTTGAATGTCTGGGAAGGGACGAAGATGCCCTGCCGGCATATGAAAAAGCACGTCAGGACGATCCGCAGAATATTATCCTGCTTTCATCAGAAGGACATGTTCTCTTCCGACTTGCACACTATGAGGAGGCGGAACAAATTTTTAATCTGGCTCTGAGTCTGGATCCCGAGAATGGGCATCTCCTCACTGAAAAAGGTCGGGTGCTTGCAATTATGGGGAGGCACGAAGAGGCTCAGGAGATCTTCTTACACGCCTCAGCTCAGCTCCCGGACCAGTATGAACCCTACTATTTACGCGGACTATCCCTGACTGTCCTGGAAAAATATGAGGAGGCGGATCAGGCGTTTGATGAGGCACTTAAACTCAGGGCACCGGACCCGGAGATATGGTATGAAAAAGGCGTCGTACTCGGATTCCTTGGTCAGACCGATGAGGCAATCGCCGCATTTGACAATAGTATCCACTACAGGCAGGATAACCCCCGGGCTTTTCTGGAGCGAGGAAAATCTCTTGCTATTCTCAATAAATTTCCGGATGCCATCGATTCCTTTGACAATGTGATCAGGCTGGAGCCGGAAAACGCCGGGGCATTATGTGCAAAAGGCATCGCATTGTTCCACCTCGGTAAATTTGAAGATGCAGCCGGCGTATTGGAAAAAGCGCTCGCCATTGAATCTGATAACACAAACGCCCTCTCGTTCTACGCATCAGCATTCGTGGAACTGGGAAAATATGCTGAAGCCGCAGAAGTATTCAGACAGACTGCTTGTCATAATCCCTGACAATGCACAGATCTGGTTTGAACAGGGCAATGTCTTTGCGAAACTCGGGAGGCACGAAGAGGCACTCTCTGCATTTGAGAATGCCCTCACGATAAAACCGGATTATTTCGAGGCTTACTATACCAAGGCGCAATCACTGCACATTCTCGGAAGGACTGACGATGCAATTATTGTCTACGACCAGGCGCTCACAATCGATCCGAAACATTCACATGCCCTTTTCAACAAAGGGGTCGCACTTGCACAAATTGGCCGGTTCGATGAAGCGGTAAAAGCGTTTGACCGGGCACTCGAGAACAATGTTTCCTTTAGCGAGGCGTGGTACAACAAGGGAAGGGCTCACGCAGCGCTGAGTATGTACCGCGAAGCGGTGAAAGCCTTCGATAAGGCGCTCAGTATTGAGAGAAATTATGCTGAGGTCTATTTCGATAAAGGATGTGCTCTTGCAAATCTGGGACGGCATAATGATGCCATCGTTGCATTCGATAAAAACATCGATCTTGATGCCGGAAATATTCGGGCCTTTTATCATAAAGGATTGTCCCTTGTTGCGGCCGGGCGGCAGAAGGAAGCAATCGATGAATTTGACAGGGTTTTGCAGATCGACCCCCAATCGGTCGAGGCACTGTTATACCGCGGAAAAGCGCTGGCAGATCTCGGCAGATATAAGGATGCGATCGAATCGTATATGAGGGCACTTGAGATTGATCCATCCAATGCTGATGCCTTGTACCTGAAAGGCACCGCACTCTTCACATTGGCAGGATACAGGGATGCAATTGAATCATTCGGCAGGGCTCTGGAAATTCGTCCGGGGTTCGTATCAGCATTCTATTACAAAGGACGTGCACTCTTTGAACTGGGAATGGATGACGAAGCGATAGCATCCTACGATAGTGCCCTTGGAGCTGAACCGAAACATCTCGAGGCCCTCTACCATAAGGGAATTGCCCTTACTCGACTCGCCCGGTTCGAATCGGCAATAACATCTTTTGATCTGGCAATACGGCTTCGCCCAACAGCTGCATTTGTCTGGACAGGGAAGGGAATTGCCCTCTCGGCTCTCGGAAAAGATCAGGATGCTATCAGCTGTTACACCAAGGCACTGAGTATCGACACAAAAGATGCACGGGCATATTATTATTCTGGATTGTCTTTCTCCCGCCTTGGCAGATATCATGAAGCAATAAGAAACTTTGAAGCTGCGCTGGTTCGCAGCCCGAAATGCGCCAGGGCTTTCTATCAGAAAGGTCAGGCACTTATGAATCTCTCGATGTATCATGAGGCAATAAGTGCACTCGATCGGGCTATCGGCGAGAATGATGCATTTCCTGAGGCATGGCTCAGCAAAGGTATTGCCGAAGCAAATCTTGGCAGGTACGAGTTGGCTCTTGAGTGCTATGATCACGCGATTTCCCAAGATGCATCATCTGCCACAGTATTCCTCAATCGGGGGATCGCACTAATTCATCTTGCACGGTACGATGAGGCGGACAAGGCTCTTGATCAGGCAATCTCCCTCAATAAAAATTATCCGGAGGCATTCTATTATCAGGGCATCGTTAACCTTCAGCGCGAGTGGAATGACGAGGCAGTAACAGCATTTAATCAGGCTCTTGACCTGAATGACCAGTACGCTGAGGCATACTACCATAAGGGAATTGCCCTGGCACGCACGAAGGATTACGACACCTCGATTGGTGCTTTTGATTCAGCGCTTCGTATCAATCCGGAATACCATGAGGCTCTCTATGAACGGGGAAGGGCACTCATGCATAATGGCAGGAGTGAAGAAGCGATTGAATCATTCGATCGTGCACTCTCTTTCAGTCCCGGATTTGCGAATGCGGTCTATGAGAAGGGCAAAGCCCTTTTTGTCCTTGGAAATTTTGAAGATTCCATCTCGGCTTTTGAACGGGCAAGGGAGATGAACCCCTCATGTCATCAGGCATTCTTCTGGAAAGGAAGGGCTTACGGAGAACTGGGGAACTTTGATGCTGCGATCATGGCATTCGAGCATGCCACTGAGAACAACTACCGGACTGCTGACCTGTATTACTATCAGGGTATGGCTTACGCCGCACTTGACCAGCACAGGGAAGCGATACAATCCTACGATTGTTCCCTCGAGATCAGTCATAGTGCAGCGACTCTGTCACATAAGGGCATTTCACTTGCTGAACTTGGTATGTCGAGGGATGCCCTGGAAACATTTGATAAAGCCCTGGAACAGGATGGTAAACTGGCCGAAGCATGGATGGGAAGAGGCAATGTACTCTATGATATGGGGAAACATCAGGAAGCACTTGCCTCGTATGAGAGAAGTCTTGATCTGGATCCTGAGAATGCCATCGCCTGGACCCGTCACGGAATGGCACTTGCTGCTCAATTCCAGAGCGAGGCTGCAATCGAATCGTATAAAAAGGCAATATCTGTCGATCCTTCGTTTTCCATCGCATATTTCACGAAAGGGAGTGCACAAATCGCTCTCGGACAATATAAGGAAGCAGTTGAATCATTCAGCGCTATGATAACCATCCAGCCTGAGTTTGTAGATGCATGGATCTACCGGGGTCGCGCATTACAGGAGCTGGGGAAATTTCAGGATGCTCTCACATCGTTCAAACATGCGCTTGAAATCGAACCCGGACGAAAAGAAGTCTGGGAAGATATTGGAGGAGTGCTTGATACCCTCGGCAAACATGAAGAGGCAAAAATTTGTTATAAGAAAGCCGGATAAATTTCACTTTTTGTCGGGATGTTATCTAAGGGAAGATGCGTCTGCATTTGCAATCTCTGGAAAGTTCGGAACACCCCTCTCTAAACTTTATCATTCCCGATTCTGATATACAATTCCTTCTTCGGTTATGATAGAATCCATGGTGATATCGTATTCATCAGCGGGAAGATTTTCATATTCCTGACAGGCAAATGCGATCCCAATCTTTCGTAATTGCTGATTTTTTGCAAGGAACCGGTCATAATAACCTGCACCATACCCAATTCTCCGCCCGGTCCGATCAAACCCAAGCATGGGGAGTATTATCAGATCTATATCTCCATACGTTGCCGGGATTTCATTTCCGACAGGTTCAGGGACACCGAATGTGCTCGGCACGAGAATAGAGAGAGATCTCAGATAGGAAAGCCGGAGACTTACATCCTCTTTCACGATAACAGGAACTACAACAGGATTCCCGCGTTCAATGAGGGTGGAAATAAGGTCGGCTGTGTTTACCTCTTTATCTTTTGATGTATACACCATCACCGTCTCACCATCCCTGATCTGTTTCATAAGATGGCGGCAGATCAGGTCACTTTTCTCCAACCTGTCTTCAGGTCCTATTGAATCCTTACGATTGCGCAGGATTTGCCGTATACTGTTTTTCAGCTCCCTCATTTTACCGAAGTCCATCACGAGGATCGAGATTATTTTTCAAGATGAGCATGCCGGTTAGTTGACAACCGGATGATGGGTTGAATCTCAACAATGAAGTCTCCTATTTTTTTCGTACTGCGATGTACCAGACTACTATACCACTGATAATGATAATGGTAATCGCGATAGCCGGGGCATAACGAACATAGAAGGGCATGGTCGAATCACGGTTCTGTACAGCGATACGCCTGTTTGCCGCAAGATTGGGAAATGCGGGATCCAAGGCCTGAACTTTATCGAATGCCGCAATTGCCTCATCATATCTTTTCATACCTGCAAGTGAATATCCGATATTGAACCACCCGTCCGGGCTGGATGGATCAATACTGACTGCCGTCTGGTAAGCTTTAAGTTCCTCGTCATATCTGCCGAGATTATAGAGAATAAAACCCCGGTTTATCCATCCCTTGACATAGTCTGGCTCGAGGGCAATCGCCTGATCGGATGCGACAAGAGCCTCCGTGTAGTTTCCTGCACGGTTAAGGGCATCAGCTTTTGCATTCCATGCTTCGAAATAATCCGGCTCGAGCATGATCGCGTGATCATACGCCAGGACAGCCTGGGAATAACTTTTCGTTGTCAGGTTCGCATTTCCCTGCTCATACCATCGGATTGCATCGCTGGAATATGCCAATACCGGTATGCAGATACAGGATAGAAAGATCAAAATAAAAATTGCTCGTCTGTCCAAGCTCGGGGGTTTCATAGATATCCGGAATATATCTGGCACCGAACCCACATAAAGAATTCTTCAGCTGCAATAATTCTAGCGGGTAAGCACGAGGATACGACGGGTCAGGCTTTTATGGACTCTTTGCTCGTGACGCTGGAGAATGCTCATATGGTGTCCCGCAATACCCGATATATCCCGATGCGTAACCACAACAGCCCTGTGTCCGGGTTTAAGCACACGACGTATCTCTTCCAGCGCGTCTGCATACAGGTTGTCCATGGTGTCGGTTTTTTTGATGCACACAGACTGTCCGTAGGGAAAATCCGTCACCACCGCATCGAAGGTCATACTGGCAAACGGAAGACTGGTGGCATCCGCAAGAAGCAGGCCTGAACTGGTTGTGTTCCTTGTGCTGCCGTCAATCATCATCGGGTCGAAATCACTTCCCAGGGACCAGGCGCCGAGCATCTCTGCTTCGATCAGGATACCACCGGTTCCGCAGAAGGGATCGAACATGATGTCCCCGGCATGCATGCAGGTTAAATTGATGAGTGTACGGGCCAATCTCGGCATCATCACTCCCGGGTGGAAAAACTCTCGTTTTCCCGGATTTCTGGTATCAAATGCACCGCGATCGATCCTAAAAAGCATCTTACCAAAATAGCAGCGGTCTTCCGAGAGTATCGCACGGTATTCGACCTCCGGGTTCCCGAGTGAGACAGGACCAGAGATCATGGTGCCGATAAGCTGTTCGAATTCCCTCTGCGAACAGGGATTTTTCTCAACGCAGCCCCTATGAACTTTTTTGGCGCGCCCGGCAAATGAACGACCGGTTTCAAGGGAAAGATCCTTGAGCAGTTTTGCAAAGGAGGGAATAGTCGGCTCACACTCACCGAGATATTCTGACACGACATGGGTCATGGCAAGCCGGGATGCCAAAGCCGGATCCGGCGATTCAACAATCGCGACCTGAAGACGGTGATCGAGGACGTTACCGATGCAGTCAAGTTCAGCCAAAGGAAGTGTCGGATTTTCTCCGGACAGCTCAAAGAGCAGCCTCATCCTGATCCCATTGGTCACCAGCATTCAAATAAGTGTGGACGGGGATAACACCTTGAAAAAAATGCGATCTTCAGCTCACTCTTTGGGTGGGACGATTGAATTTCTGTTCAGGCAAAAAAACTTACGCTGATGATCCTCATCGGGATGCGGGTCCGCAATCAGTGGCTTTATTTTCCACCTGCTCGCGGATGTGGCTCACGCCGGGAGGAGATTTTTTATCAAAAATTGAGAGAGAAAAAACGATTTATTAATGTAATCCGGTTACTTTTTACTTTTCTTTTTGCCACCCATTATCCCGGAGAAGAATCCACCGGCACCGCTGCTTTTTCCTTCGAGTTCGGCCAGATTCTGGTATAATTCCTTTTGCTCGCTGGAAAGAGATTTTGGTGTGATGATTTTGACCCTGACCAGCAGATCCCCGGGTTTTCCTCGACGTTTCACCCCTTCGGCGCCGATCTTCAACCCGGTATTGAATTGTATGCCCGGGGGGATTTTCAGATCAATTTTCCGTTTGTCTATTGTTTCAATCTCAACAGCCGTTCCGAGAACTGCCTGCACAGGGCTGATTTCGATGGTAGTTTCGAGGTTATCTCCATTCCGGATAAACTGCGCATGAGGCTGGACATAAACCTCGATGAAAAGGTCTCCGTTTGGCGCTCCAAAATCACCTGCCTCACCATATCCCTCCATACGGAGACGCATCCCATTATCGATTCCTGCGGGAATATGGACGGCGATTTTTCTTTTCACCCGTGAATGACCGGAACCTTTGCATACTTTACAGATTTTTTCAGGAATCTTTCCTTTTCCGTTACACATATTGCAGGTCATCATACGGACAAACTGGCCAAATGATGAGTGAGCGGCCTGCCTCATCTGACCAGTTCCTCCACAGCGTGGACAAATATTCAGTTTTTTTGTCTCGCTTCCGGATCCATCACATGCAGAACAGGGTTCCGTGTGCATCACTTCGATATCGCGATCAACACCGGCTACCGCATCTTCCAATCTGATCTGGATGCGCATCAGCAGGTCGGCGCCGGGCTGCGGACCTGAACGCCGCTGCCCCCCACCAAAGAAGTCAAAGATATCGCCAAAGCCGGAGAAGTCCGCACTGAAGCCCCCACCACCACCGCCGGTATATGAGCCCTTTGAGGCATTGGTGTAGGTTTCATGACCCATGTTGTCATACTGTGCTTTCTTCTGGTCATCTGAAAGCACACTGTACGCCTCGTTGATCTCTTTGAATTTGTCTTCTGCCCCTGCATCCTTGCATACATCGGGATGGAATTTCCGAGCAAGGCTGCGATATGCCTTCTTGATCTCTTTATCGTCAGCACTACGGGGTATGCCAAGGACATCGTAGTAATCCGGAATAATTTATCCCCCCGTCAGTTTTACCCGTTTTTTACTATTCCGGGCCACATGGGAAAGGATATCATAGTAATCTCCCGCACCCATGTATTCTCACTCTTCTTTTACGTTATAGTCTGCATTAACAACATTATCGTCGGCGGGCTTACCCTGCTCTGATGAAGCCCCGGCTCCTGCCTGCTGTTGTGTTGCCTCTTCTGCCTGCATTTTCTGATAGAGTTTTGTAGTGGCAGCGTATACAGATTCTGTCAGTTCTTCCATTGCCTTCTTTATAGATTCCAGGTTATCTTCAGCAAGGGCCTTTTTTACCGCTGCAATGCCTTCTTCGACTTTAATTTTATCTGCAGGCTCAAGCTTGTCACCGCTTTCTTTCAGCATCTTCTCCGCGGTGAAAACTGCGGTATCGGCCTGGTTATGCAGTTCAATCTCGTCACGTTTTTTCTTATCGTCAGCCTCGAACTGCTTGGCTGCATCCATCATCTTCCGAATATCTTCTTCGGAGAGTTTCTTATCTCCCTTGATCGAGATCGCCTGCTGGTTCCCGGATCCAAGATCCTTTGCCGACACATGAATAATTCCGTTTGAATCGATATCGAAGGTAACTTCAATCTGGGGTATCCCACGGGGTGCAGGAGGGATCCCGGTCAGCTGGAATTTGCCAAGGGTGAAGTTATCTTTTGCGAGGGCTCGTTCACCCTGTACTACATGGATCTCAACGCTTGTCTGGCCATCGGCTGCGGTCGAAAATATCTGGCTCTTCCGTGTCGGAATCGTGGTATTTCGTTCGATTAATTTTGTTGCAATGCCGCCCAGGGTCTCGATACCAAGGGTGAGCGGGGTTACATCGAGAAGGACAATATCCTTTGTTTCGCCCGTGAGAACTGCACCCTGGATTCCCGCCCCGAGAGCAACGCACTCGTCAGGGTTGATGCCTTTGTCAGGTTCTTTCCCGAGTATCTTTTTTACCGTATCCTGAACGAGGGGAACCCGGGTAGAACCCCCGACGAGAAGGACGTGATCGATGTCTTTTGGTTCGAGCTTTGCATCGCTCAGGGCCTGTTTTACCGGACCAACGGTGGATTCAACAAGATCGCCGATGAGTTGTTCAAGCTTCGAACGGGTGAGATCAATGCTGAGGAATTTCGGGCCGTTTGCATCGGTTGTTATGTAAGGAAGGTTGATGTTGGTTGATGGACGTTGTGAGAGCTCGATCTTTGCATTTTCTGACGCATCCCGTAGTCTCTGCATCGCATAGGGATCATTGCGAAGATCGACTCCCTCTTTTTTCCTGAACTCATCGACAAGGTAGTCCGTGACCCGCTTGTCAAAGTCATCACCGCCCAGATGGTTATTGCCGGCAGTTGATTTTACCTCAAAGACTCCCTCGCCAAGGGTCAGAATTGAGACATCAAATGTCCCGCCGCCGAGGTCATAGACAAGGACCGTTGCATCCTGCTCTTTATCAATTCCATAAGCGAGCGCACTTGCGGTCGGTTCGTTGATGATGCGCATTACATCAAGTCCGGCGATCTTTCCCGCATCCTTGGTGGCCTGACGTTGCGCATCATTAAAGTAAGCCGGCACGGTGATGACCGCTTTGGTAATTTTCTCACCAAGATATGCTTCGGCATCGATCTTCAGTTTCTGGAGGATCATTGCTGAAATCTCCTGAGGGGAAAAACTCTTATCGTCAATTTTAATCTTTTCAGTTGATCCCATTTTTCTCTTGATCGACTGGATGGTGCGCTGAGGATTCGTGACCGCCTGGCGTTTGGCAAGACTCCCGACGAGACGTTCTCCTTCTTTGGTGAAAGCTACAATAGATGCGGTTGTCCTTCCTCCTTCCGCATTGGGGATCACAATTGGCTTTCCTGCCTCCATGATCGACATGCAGGAAAAAGTTGTTCCCAGATCAATTCCCAATACTTTCTCGGTTACCATTGTCATACCTCATGTTCTTTTTTATTTCCTTTTGATACAGCCACTTTTGCATACCTGATTACCTTATCATTCAGACGATACCCACGGGCAACAACATCTACTACCGTACCTTCAGGTTCGTCTGAGGGAATATGAGCAATTGCCTCATGTTCCTCTGGGTTAAATGGTCTTTTCTCTGCATCGAGTGGAATGATACCGTTGCGCAGTAAGCGGGCATCAAGAAGCTTCTGGATCTGACATACTCCTTCACGGAGATGAGCATCGTCAGATTTTATTGCCCGTTCAAAGTTGTCCAGTACTTCAAGAATATCAATTGCAAATCGTTCATTTGCCAATGAAACGTAAATTTCCCTCTCGCGAACTGACCGTTTTTTAAAATTTTCAAGGTCAGCAGCGAGGCGAAGATACTGATCATTCAAATCAGCGAACGCCCTTTTTTGTTTCTCCAGTTCAGCGACACACGATGGACATTCTGTCTGACAACTATCTCCTTCACCATAAGCGGGTGTTTCATCCTGTTCCATACGGCTTTCTGCGTCGTTGTTCATAGTACATCCCATTTTGATGTTCCATTATCTATTGTATTGTGGTTCTATATAAAATTTCATATTATATCAATTCAAATACCGATAAATTTCACTCGTTTTTAAGAATTGGACATAATAATCAGTTAAATTCAATTTCTGATGAAAATTTTACTTTTGTAATGCATTTTATTCGTACAGAAAAAAAGGACTTCCAGAATTTCTTTATCACGATGAAAAAACTATGTATGACGGAAGGGGAATGTTGAGTATTGACCAGTGCCTCCCGGTATTTGAATTCAAACGTTCGGTGAACCTGGTCGATATTCGGCGGGAAAGTCGGTTTGCAGGAATTATAGTTCTTTCCTCTAAAAAAAAAGGTACGGGAAAAACATATCGTGTTCCTTGGTCCGAATTTTTCTTACATTTATCGGTGCATGTCATCGGTTCGTTCAAATCTGTTGTTTTATAGAGACTGAATTATGATCTAACCTTCGACCGCATATTGATTTAAAAACTCCATACATTTTTCTCTCCGTTAATGCATACACTTCAGTATGAAGTGGGCACTTATCTCGGTCTGGGACAAGGCCGGGCATTGCCGAGCTCGCACAGGAACTTGCAAATCAAAAATACAACATCATGAGTTCAGGTGGAACCGGAAAGACACTTGCAGAGGCAGGAATAGCTTATACCGAGGTATCCAGTTATACCGGGTTTCCCGAGATGATGGATGGGCGGGTGAAAACTTTGCATCCGAAGGTGCATGGGGGACTCCTCGGAAGAAGGCAGATCGATGATCTGGTTATGGCAAAACAGGGTATAAACCGGATCGATGTTCTTGTGGTAAACCTGTACCCTTTTGAGAAGATGGCCGGGCGGTGCATGAATCTCGAGTCGCTGGTAGAATTTATCGATATCGGAGGGCCGGCGATGATCAGGGCAGCAGCAAAAAATTTCAAGGATGTTACGGTTATCGTTGACCCGGCGGATTACCCGGTGCTGCTTATGGCAATCCGGAACGGCGAAATTTCATCTGATCAGCGCCTCACGTTCGCAAAAAAAGCCTTTGCAAGGACAGCGGCATACGATGCTGCGATTAGCAATCACCTTTTTTCTCTCGACAATTCGTTCCCGGAAACTTTTACTGTTCAGTTTAGTCATGGCAGGAAACTGCGTTACGGGGAGAATCCTCACCAGGAAGCTGCGGTATACGGAAATACCGGGATCGCGGGAGCGGAACCTTTGCAGGGGAGGCAGATGTCCTACAACAACTATCTCGATCTGAACGCCGGAGTTGCTCTTCTTCGCGAATTTGAGGAGCCTGCCGCTGTTATTATCAAGCACAACAATCCCTGCGGAGTCGCTCTTGACTCCATCATTTCTCAGGCCTATATTGCTGCCCGGGAAGTTGATCCTGTTTCTGCTTATGGCTCGGTTGTTTGCCTTAACAGGGAAGTGGACAAAAATACAGCAGAGGAGATCGCCGGAACATTTGTTGAAGTCCTCGTTGCCCCGTCATTCTCAAAAGAAGCTCTCAACGCCATTGCAAAAAAAGAGAACCTGCGTGTGCTGGCACTACCGGAAAGATCCGAGACGGGAGAAATTCGTTCTATTGATGGCGGAGTACTTGTCCAGAAAACACCCCCCTATCAGGAACACTGGGAAGTGATCACCGATCGCGATCCCACACCTGATGAGTTGCGGGCATTACAGACTTGCCTGGAAGGTTTGTAAGCATGCAAAAAGCAATACCATCATCTTTGCTGACAAGAACCATACACTCGGGATTGGCGCCGGTCAGATGAGCAGGGTTGATGCGGCTAAAATTGCAGTTCAGAAATCCCGGTATTCCCTGAAAGGATCTGTTGTCTCATCTGATGCATTCCTGCCCTTTGCCGATACCCTTGAAGTTGCCGCTGCGGCCGGATCTACGGCACTTATTCAGCCGGGTGGATCAATCCGTGATAAAGAAGTGATTGACGCTGCAAACCGTCTGCATATGGCAATGATTTTTACCGGCATACGTTACTTCAGGCACTAAAACAGTCAATTTTTTTTGAGACCATCCTCAAAATAAAAATTCCAGAAAATGTTTCGAGACGATCTCATTATGCCGGATCGGAATTCAGGATCTTCTGGATGCGGTTCGGGAATAAAAATGGCTACTGAAATCGATAAAAAATGAACAAGACATGGATAGAACGCGGAACTTCACGGTACAGTGATCTTGTCAAGGCGTTTTGAGCGATAACGGTTTTTTATCTTGTCAGTAAAAAACGTTCCGGTTGATGGGGCACTTAAAAGACTCGAAAAGATATGGGAAGGAACATTCTGATATTGATAAATCAGCCCGGAATGGAACTCGATCTCCATATTCTTTAGATTATTGTCGTAACCTACACTTTTCAGGTTACAGGATTGAACGGGTTGTCTTTCCATAACATATCACCATAACTAAGAGGCGTTGTGAACTGATAATGGTTGGTAATAATATAATTCGGGAAATTATTTAACGTCACTTCGGACACCCCGGTCTCTTTTTTGCCGAAGCAGAATGCGGGTCTTATGATGAAGTCACCGCAGAAGAAAGTGCCTGAATTATCGCTGAATATTCCAAGCAATAACGAGAATTTTAGTTTCCCTAAGTTGTATGACCATATTTTTGTTCATTCATTGAACCGGTTCGTTTTCTGATTCGAAAATGCTTATAAGATATTTTTTGTCTTATTATGGTCACCTTTCCTGGTTTGCATATGGCAGATGAATTACCTCTAAATATTTGTTATACTAACATTACGTAAATATGAACGATGCTGCAGAGATTTCCCGGCTGCTCGATATCCTAGGGAACAGGAACAGAAGAAGGATCATCGGACTATTACGGCAGAAACCCTGTTTTGTCACCGAGATCTCTGAGACCCTGATGATCTCGCCAAAAGCAGTTATTGATCATCTCCAGATGATGGAACGCGAAGCAATTCTTTCCTGCCAGACGGATGACCGCCGACGGAAATACTATTACCTCGACAATGACATTCTCGTTGATATCAGCCTCAAACAGACACGGGTTTTGAATGATAAAAAAGATGACGATAATGAGACCGGACAGATCCAGAACTCGGTCAGAATGTTCGGGCAGATGATCAAAGCCCATGATATGATCCTCTCAAGTCTCGAACAGATCAACCATGATATTGAAATAAAAATCAATGACCTTGCCCAAAACAATAAGGATTTATTTACCGGCGAACGAGAGTTTACTATAATTATCGCACTTTCACATGATTCACTTACTCTCGGTGAACTTGAGCAAGTCACCGATATATCCAGAAAAGATCTTGGCGGGATACTAAAGCGGTTTGAGCGTAAAGGAATAATCGGAAGAACAAAAGACCTGTATACACTCCGAGGCATTCATGAAGAATAATCCCAACAGCCCTTATGATGACGTTTTTAACAATCTTGCAAAGATTGTTGAAGACATCGTGAGAAACATGCCGGACAATCATAATGCACGAATTATTGGATACACCATAATCACCCGAAATCCTTCAAACGGAGACCCTGAGATCTTCCGACCGGGAGAACCCGGCGATGATGATGAAATTCCTTATGAAGTTGTGGAATCTGATGAAATGATCTATATTACGGTAACGATGCCAATCGATGCAAAAAATGCCCCTCTTGTCGATATTCAGGAAGAACGTGTCCGGGTAGATGTGGATAACCGGAACGTATCTATCCTGCTCGATCATCCTGTTGACAGGATTCACAGCTATTATCGTGTCCATCGGGGGATGATGGATATAACCCTTAAAAAGGTACGTAATGGGTGATAATTTTTTTTGGGAATACCCGTTCTTTTACCCTTTTTTTCATTTCTTCCGGTAGGGAAACGCGCCAGACAGGAAATTTCGACCACCTTTGCATGAGGGTGCCATCCACCAAGCCTCGGAGCGGTAGTAAGGAGGGACCGTGAAGATTTTTGACCGGGAAGATGTAATGTAGTTCATGATCCGCCGGCAGGAGCGCCATTATAGAGGGGTGTATTCATCGTGAATAAGAAGAGTGAGGACCCCGTCCTTTGTCTGTTCAGGGAATATTGAATTTTTTGGAAGGAAACACCATCTTAACAGGTTCCATTCCTGATTACGGTCACCCTCCGAGGTGATGAGGCCCGAAAAACCAGGTGAGAGATGACCGGCAAAGACGTTCCCGGTCACCGGAGTTGTTGCATATCGCAGTAATGGGTTAAGGAGGGGTAAGTGATCGGCTCCGCGGGAATGCGATGCACCTGCCGTTAACGGACCTCTGATTATACCTTGACAGGGAAATCTGAAGGAATATAAGGGGGGATTGTTTCCTTTAACGGACGCATCTCATGGAACTGTCGCAACGAGACGGTAATATCACGGGTGAAGGCAAAATACCCGATCTGGGTATTCCGGCAGAGTTTCATTGCCATGTCCATAAGTCCACGGGGATCCGGGCGTGCTTCACCCAGCCAGATATGAAAGATGTTCCCCCCGTCAACAATGGGGAAGAATACATGCTCGATTTCCATGCGTTTGGTGAGCGGGACATCTGCTCCCGGAGCCACGTGGGTTCCATTGGTATAATACACAGGGAGATCACGGCTCTTGCCAAGTAATTCAAGCCCTTCTTCAATATCCCCCTTGATCACGTTCACCGCGAAATTATGATAACGGCGATCGAGCAGATCGGCAACTGCAAACCGTTGCCCGGTGGTCTCTGCCGGTGTCCTTGCCAGGGCGATGGTCATGTTGTTCTTTGCAGAAAGTTCACGCCCATACAGCTCCATCTCGGTCATCGCCCGAATGGCAAGCCTGAACGCTTCTTTTGATTCGTGGAGTTGTTTACCGGTATGGTGCTGTACCATCTCATTGACACCGACGACTCCGATGGTATAAACCAGTCCTTCCAGATCGACGGCAAGTGCCCCACGTTCACCCGTGTTTGGGTCCTTCGGCCGCTGCATCGCAAAGGGCATCCGGCTGTTCGCCCGGATCAGGTCCATCCAGCGACGCTTGATCTTGAAGATGTCCACGGCGACATCCATAAGGGCCTTGAGCTCAGCAAAGAGACGGGCGTCATCTCCCTCAGCATTGTACGCTGCGCGGGGGCAGTTCACGGAAACGACCTGCCAGGATCCCATCGAGAAATGCCTGCCATCCTCAAAGTACATCTTCTTATCGAAATCGGAATCCTTGTCGGCTATCGTAGAGAACTGGTATGCACAGCACTGGTAACAGGAGATCCCCTTTCCAGCTCCCCGATATGCAGGAAGCTGGTTATCGTAATAGGGCGTGCCGAACTTCGAAGCCAGTTCAAAGGTCATCAGGTACAATTCCTGGAACGAGGGAAGATCGGGGTTCTTTGCATTGAATTCCTCCCGTTCATTCATAAAGTCGGGTTCGATGGAGATCTCGGGCTTTGGGAAGTTGAAAGGTTTACCCCAGTAATCTCCCTCGAGCATCACCTCCATGAGTGCCTTGAAGAGTAAACGCACCTCACGCTCGAACTCTCCATACGTACGAAGGGGTGCTGATGTTCCATCCCAGATTTTCCCTTTATAAATGCAGGGCTTGTCCTGCCAGAGGGTCGGAACTCCCGGCGAAAGTTGGATCGAGGAAAAAACGAGCTGCCCACCCCGGGCTACCATCATCTGGGTCATCTCATAGACGAACATCTGCATGTTCTGTTTGATCTCATTATACGCCATCCCCTCCATATAGGGCGCGAGGAAGGTGAGGAAGTTGTAATACCCCTGACCGCCGGCAAAATTTGTCTGGGCAGATCCGAGTGCTTTTACGGCGTGGAGGATTGCAACCTCGGGACGTTTCGCAGGACCCGCGACCGAAGCCTTTGTACCATTGCCATCGGGCATCAGACCATAATAGAAGAAATACCGTAAATCCCAGTCCTGGCAGAACGGGCGCGTACCGAAATATTCGAGATCATGAATATGCATCTCACCGGACAGGTGGTGATCTGCAAGATCAGGGGGAAGTTGAAGGAGGTACTGTTCCTTTGATATCTTGTCTGCCTTCTTCTTGTGCGAGGTCTCGGCATTTTCCTGGAGGTTTGCATTGTCGTGCGCCTCAAAACCCCTGCCAACATCGATCTGATGTGCATCGAAAACCGGAGTACCAACACGGGTTGAGACATTGCGGTACTGTATCATGCCCCTCTCAAGAAGCGTGATATTGACAATTTCACGGATAAGGGGTCCGGAGAGTGATTTCAAGCCCATGTTCTTGATACGGTTTTCCACATCGTACGCAATATCCTGCGCTGTTGCTTCGTCTGCGCCTACATATCCATAAAAAGTTTCGACCAGCTTTGTCTCTTCAACGATCTGGCGGACAATGCGATTGCGGTTCCATTCAACGATATGCCCATCAGAGGTGCGGACGAAAGGGAGGACAGGGATGGTTATTCCATCAAACGTTAGTTGTTTCGTCTCCCGGTGCGCCATCATCCACCTGATATGAACTTCGAAACGTATTCTTCGTCCAGGGTGCCTGAGGGGAAAATATCCGTGGAGGTAAAAAAATCTGAACTTTTCTGTAAAACAGGGGCTTCGTTCACAAAAATTCCATTCATTCGCAGACTCGGTGAGTGATTCTGCGGTCGAAAGATCCTGTTCGATGAACCTATAGCCGCCCTTTTTCAGGAAGCTTTTCAGAATTTCACAATTCGGGCAATGTTCCAGCGTGTACACGATCAACTGCGATTTTTCCGGCACAAAAAAACACCTCAGGCTTGTCATCTATGAATTGGGAATTGCCCATAAAAAAAACTTGGTTTATGCACCTGACCTCCATGCTCCGTCAATCGATTACCATTAGTAGTGGTATGAAATAATAGTACCGTAATGGTCAGAGCATTTATTGCACTGGAACTTTCCCATGAGATTAAAAACCAGCTCATATCAGCGCAGCAGACCCTCCGGGGATGCCGTTCCCGTCTCACATTCGTTGAGCCGAAGAATATTCATATAACAGAGAAATTTCTCGGCGAAGTCGATGAGAAAGATCTGCCGGAGGTAATGGCTGCGCTCAAAAAAATTTCCTTCCTTCCTTTTCCGGTAACCGCAGGAAAAATCACCGTAAATAATCCCCGGCGCCCGCATACGGTCTGGTGCACCATCGATGATGCAGGCGAGGGTGGAAAGGTATTCCAGCTGATCGAGGATGCACTTGAGCCTCTTGGGTTTACACGGGAGGCGCGACCCTTCACCCCTCATGCAACAATAGCCCGGGTCAAATCTTCCGACCCATCACTCTTCTCTGCTCTCGCATCCCTGGACGGGACATGTTATGGCAGCTGCACAATTCGTGGTATGACCCTTAAGAAGAGTTCGCTGCTGCCAACAGGCCCGGTGTACGAAGACCTGCAGGTGCTTGAATGGTAAGCCGGTTGCCGGTCGAAGAGGTCGTGCTTTCGGACATTCGCCCAACCGAAGAGGAACGGCAACATATCCTGGGTCTTGCAAAGCGACTGCTTGCAGCAATTACCCGAAGCGGTAAGGCCGAGGGAATGGTGGTCGGTTCCATCGCCCGCCGTACGTGGGTGAAAGGCGATCGTGATCTGGATATCTTTATGCTTTTCGATCCCCGGATTTCCCGTGAACAGCTCGAAGATGAAGGGCTTTCGCTGGCACGCAGTATTGCGGGATCTTTTTCCGACCGGTTCCATGAAAAATATGCCGAGCATCCGTACATCAATGCAACCATTGACGACGTGGATGTAGATCTTGTTCCTTGTTATCACGTAGATAGCGCCACCTGTATCCAGAGTGCTGTGGATCGTACCCCGTTCCATACCCGGTATATCACCGATCGGATCACCGGGTTGATCGATGATGTACTCCTGCTCAAGCAATTTACGAAAGCGGGGGGTATTTATGGCTCGGACCAGATGACTGAAGGTTTTTCAGGTTACCTTTGCGAGTTGCTCATATTATACTACGGGGGATTCACGCCGCTCATCGAAGCTGCGGCGATGTGGCGGCCGGGAGTCGTCATCGATATAGAAAAACATGGTGCAAAAGAATTCGATGAGCCCCTGATCGTGATTGATCCGGTCGATCCAAATCGCAATGTTGCGGCAGCGGTCTCCCTTGATCGCATGGCAGGGTTTGTTGAGCTCGCCCGGGGTTATCATGAAAAACCGGTCTATGAATTCTTTGCTCATCCCCAGGGACGCTGCATATTAAAGAAGGAACTGGCCGCCATCATCTCGCAACGCAGGACATTTGTCTATGCAATTACTTTTGCAACCCCACGATATATCCCGGAGATTGTCGTCCCCCAGCTCAAGCGCAGTATCCTTGCGCTCCGGGAATTTCTTGATCGCAACGGGTTTCTTGTTCACCATGTTTCGTATAATATGCAAGCCGATCGATGCATGTTCCTGATAGAACTGCTTGTCGAAGAGCTCCCGGCTATCCGGCTGCATCATGGCCCTCCCCTCTGGAACCATGAAAATGCGGATAAGTTCCGTAAAAAACACCTTGCTGAGCATCTCTCCGGACCCTATATTGAAAATGGGCGGTACGAGATGGAAGTACTCCGGGAGTATCAGACCGCAAAGAGCCTCCTCGCTTCAGACGCTCTCCTCAGTGTGAGCCTGGGAAAACATATCCGTCAGTCTCTGGAGCAGGGTTGGGTGCTGCATGAGGGTGCTGAATGCTGGCAGGAGGAGTTTTCCCCGTTCATGGCGGAATTCTTTGACCGGGGTTCACCGCTCATTCGGATACTGCGGGAGAGATAATACCTGATTCTTTCCTTCTTTTGAGCCTCACCGGATTAACAGTAAAATTTTGACAATGCTGATGACCATCAGGACGTTATGCCCTCACCGTTGGAGATGTTTTCCTGCCAACTATTCAGGTCGTGACGGGTACACAGGGAAGAATTAGTCTCTGCTAACCTCCCATTTTCGCGTTCTCAGGTCCAGGAAAAACACCTATCTGCAAAGAGTTCGCAACTGATCATGAAAATCGACGGGTTCAGATATGACGAAGGAACGTTACCTGTCTAGTACTATTGAGGACGAACATCTTTGCCCCCGTACAAGCTGCCCGGAGCGGATCAAATTCCAAAAATTCTCATAAAAAAACCTCGCTTCCCTGCCCTGCCCCTGACAGGCCCTGATGAAGAGGATCCCGCGAAGATAATCCAATTCATTGATTTTTCTTTATCGGATATAACAAAGAAGGAAATAGGGACATCAGGCAGTTCTTCTTTTTAAGAACAGCTGTAAAAATCGCTCATATAACTGCTCGTGACAAACCAGGACTGCCTTGATAATAACGGGAAAAATTATTTTCCGGAATTTTTCTTAATCTTTGCGGCAGCCAGTTTTTCGATCGCAGCTAAATCAACTCCCGGGCTGACTTCAAGCTTCCGGTTCCGAAGAGCGCTGTCTACGAAACCTTTTCCAATACCCGTACGGACGATCAGGGTGGTTGAGCCGGCGGGACTACCTATTGCACCGGCGGAGATATCTGAACGGACTGCTGTCAGATCAGTACATATATGGCAGCCGTCCCTTACACAGGCCTCCAGCTCGGCAAGAGGTACGACGGTTACACTGCCATCCTGTTTTAAGACTTCAAGTTTACCCTTCACATCAAGTTTTTTGATCTCATGAGGCTCGAGCTTATAGTGGCTCCGGAGCTTTCCCTGGATAAGCAGGGTATAGTCAAACGATTCGGTGCAGAAAAGGCCGAACGTGAGCCTGATTGCCTTCCCATACGGTTTGAGCAGATCATTTTCACTTTCCCGTATACGGGAAACCGCCTGGATCGCACAAGGTACGCCGACAACCGCAATACGCTTGAGCTTGCGTTCGACAACCGCATTTTTCAATGCGGCAAGGAGGGGTACCCACCAGCTGTACCTGCTGCCTGCCTGTTGCATGAGGACGTCTGATTTCGTGATCACGACCGATGAAGGTTTCAGAGTCCAGCGATCCTCGGTTACGGTGACAACTGCATCAATCAGACCTTCATCAAGCGCATTGGCAAGGATCGCCGTCACCGCCCCGCCACTTTGCCGGTGAGGAACATCAAACGCAGCTTTGGCGGTGAAAAGTTCAAGGTACTTCCCGATTGTTTCTGCGGGTTGGTTACCCGTACGGGGACAACTGCCATAACATGCCCCGCATGGCACATCATCGGTTCCCTGTTTGCAGTAACCCGTACTCTTTGGGGATACTGCCATCTCCCCCGTATCAAAGGTGAGTGCGTCTGCCGGGCAGACGGCTACACACGCACCGCACCCCGAACACCTGCCAGCATCCCAGACCTCGCTTTTCAAATCGATGTAACTTTTTACTGCCATTATCCTCACTCCCAGGTATATTTATTCGCAAAAGGACGTGCGCTTGCCGGTGCGATCCGGGTAAATTCTGACGTCTGAAAAGAGGTTTGAGGGATATTGAATATCCGTGCGAAATCATCGATAATGGGTTTAATCGTAAGTACCTGCTCTTTCGTAGCGGGAGTTTGTTTTGCGCCGACACCGAGAAAATGTTCCTCCACCGGCCCCCGTACGAAGATCTCTCCTCCATGGATACCGCTTCCGACACCCCGTTCGGCGATAGGTGGGATACCGGTCAGACCAAGCACGATAAGGAGACCGCCTGCCATGTATTCGCCGAGGAAGGCCCGTGCCGCTCCACCGACAACAAGGATCGGCCGTTTCTCCCTGTACTGCTTCATGTGGATACCGCCGCGGTAACCGATATTATCCCGCACATAAACCCGTCCTCCACGCATGCTGTGCGATACTGCATCCCCGGCACTGCCATGGATAAAGACCCTGCCATTGTCCATGGTATTTCCTGGTGCATGATCGGCATTGCCGTGGACGATAATTGTCGGTCCGCTCATGAACATGGCAAGGTCGCCACCGGGGACTCCGTTGACCGTGATCGTCACATCATCCCCCCGGATCCCATCCCCGATAAACCGCTGTCCGAGAACGTTGTCAATAATGATTTCTTTTACTCCGTCGGCGATCGCCGCCCGAATCATCTGATTCAGCGGCGTATAATGGAGACCTTCAGCGTCGATTCTGATGGGGATCGCCATCATGCACCTACGGTTTTCACATCTAATACATTCAGGAGTCCTTCGTCAAGCATGTACCCGCGGAGTCGATCTCGGTTGCCCCGAAGGCTCTCGATGCTGTTGATACCGGCCGCTCCCATCAGTTCGGCCAGTTCAAGCGTCCAGCCGCGGATAAGATTCTCGACATGCACAGATTCTATTTCCGGGTCAAGCCTCCGGGTGAGTTCCGGTTTCTGGGTTGCAATACCCCATGCACACTGCCCGCGGTAGCAGGTCCCGCATACCCGGCACCCCATGGCAACGAGGGCAGAGGTTCCGATATATACGGCGTCGGCACCAAGGCAGATGATCTTTGCCACATCCGCACTTTCCCGAATCCCGCCACTCGCGATAAGGGAGACTTTGTTCCTGATCCCCTGCTGACGGAGTTTGGCGTCAACGGCTGCAACGGCAGCTTCTACCGGGATGCCAACATGATCCCGGAAGACACGGGGGGCGGCACCTGTACCACCCCGGAAGCCATCGATAACCACCGCGTCTGCCGATGAGCGGGCGATACCGGCGGCAATTGCCGCGGAGTTATGGACCGCCGCGATCTTCACAAAGACCGGTTTCTTCCACTCGGTTGCTTCCTTTAAACTCCGTACGAGTTGCTTGAGGTCCTCTATACTATAGATATCATGGTGCGGCGCCGGGCTGATCGCATCACTTCCTTCCGGGATCATCCGTGTGCATGAAACATCAGCACAGACCTTCTCGCCGGGCAGGTGACCGCCGATCCCCGGTTTTGCTCCCTGCCCGATCTTGATCTCAATGGCTGCCCCTCTTTCGAGATAATTAATGTCTACCCCGAACCGTCCGCTCGCAACCTGAACTATCATATTGTTCTGGTACGGGTAGAGCGATTCATGAAGCCCGCCTTCACCGGTTCCCATGAAGGTACCGATCCGGCTTACTGCCTTTGCTATCGCTGTCTGGGCATTCAGGCTGATTGCCCCATAACTCATATGTCCGACCATGATCGGCGTCTCTATCTGGAGATTTGGGGAGAGTTTTGTTAAGAGACTGATAGATCCATCCGCTGACTCTTTGAGAGAGAGGGAGGAGGGTTTTTTGCCAAGGTAAGTCCGCAGCTCCATTGGTTCGCGGAGCGGGTCTATGCTCGGGTTGGTAACCTGGCAGGCGTCAAGCACCAGACGATCGAAGATTATCGGGTAGGGGAGCGCATTTCCCATCCCGGCTAATATGATCTTCCCGCTTTTTGCCTGGTTGAAGACAGCTTCACGGATTTCACGTGTCCATACCGGGTGACTCCGGTAATCCGTGGGTTTCTCATAAATGCTTATGGCGTCCCGCGGGCAGAATGCTGAACACCGATGACAGGCAACGCAGTTCCGGGAGTTCACCCGTATTTTATCCCCCTCATTACGGAACACGCCATAGGAACAGTTTTCAACGCAACGTCCGCAGAGCATGCACTGGTCAGGGTCGATCTCCACTTTAAACCTGAGAGGGATACTCCCGATACTCATGAGACAACCCTCCCAATCACCGGTTCGCCGGCTTTTGGCATCATGATATTATCGACATCCGGCTCTATCCTCCGGATTGCAGCCTCCTCACTGGATATGAAGAGCCGATCGCCATATTCCCCGGTCACAAGCGGGCGCAGCTTGATCCGATCGGTGAATCCCACCAGCGTGTTTTCACTGGCAACACAGATAGCAAACGGTCCATTCATCAGCGCGGATCCATAGGCAAGCCGGATCGCACGATTGAGTTCCTGTTCTTTTGGCGGCATCCTGTCGATATCTTCCCAGAACGGGGGGGCAAGTGCCCGGACAGCCATTTTTTCAGAGAGCCCGTGTTTACGGACGAGAAGGTCGATGAGGTAAGCCACAACTTCAGTATCAGTGAACATTGTGCACTTATACCCGTAGCTTTCGATATAACGACGGTTGGTACCATACGAAGTGATCTCCCCATTATGAACGACGCTCCAGTTCAGGAGGTTGAATGGATGCGCACCACCCCACCACCCGGGCGTGTTTGTGGGATACCGGTTATGTGCAAGCCAGAGATAGCCCTTATAATCCTGGATGCGGTAGAAATCGGCAACATCCTCGGGCCAACCGGCCGCTTTGAAAACGCCAAGATTTTTTCCCGAGGAAAATATGAGTGCTCCGTTCTTTTCTGCATTGACTTTCATGACAAGGTAAGTAACGATATCCTCATCCGGCGTGAGACTTTTCGGCATCAGGCTCCGGTCGGGGCGGAAAAAATATCTCCAGGGGGTGTGGACCTTCCGGATATTGGGTTGTTCGTAGGTCTTTATCTGTTCGTCATGGACGATTGTACCCCATTTCTCCAGCAGAGTATCAACCGCAGCCTTGTTTTCACGGATATTGTCAAAAAAAACATGCAGCGCATAATACTCTTTGTACTCAGGATAAATCCCGTACGCAACGTAGCCGGCGCCTTCACCGCTCCCACGCTCATTCATCATGGAGAGCGCCTCTTTAATCTTCACACCGTCTATGCACTGACGGTTCTTATCAATCACACCTATAATACCACACATATTATCACAAGGAACGTTGATCTATAATACTAAGCATTTCCTGAAATTGAATATGAGCATTCGCTCACTAGAATTAGTTAAATAAATATAAATATGATTGGGTGGAACCTTTCTTCCATTATGTCAGCAGACACAACGAAGATGCTCAACAAAATTGAGGCAGACGGTGTAAAATTTATCCGGCTGATGTTCACCGATGTTGTGGGCATGCCTAAAAACGCTGCAATCCCGGTAGCGCAGGCGGAGAAATGCCTGACGGAAGGCACCTGGTTTGATGGTTCATCCATCGAAGGTTTTACTCGTATCGAAGAGTCCGATATGCTGTTGAAAGCGGACCCTGCCTCCTATGCGGTATTACCCTGGCGGCCTGATGAAGGAAAGGTTGCCAGGTTCATCTGTGATGTGTATACTTATGGCGACAAACCATTCGAAGGTGACCCCCGGTTTGCTTTAAAAAAGACAATGGCGGAAGCCGCAAAGATGGGATATACATTCAATACCGGGCCTGAACTTGAATTCTTCCTTTTTAACCTTATTGACGGTAAACCGACAACGCAGTTCTCAGATCCCGGTTCCTATTTCGATCTCGCACCCAATGACAAGGGGGAGGATGTTCGTCGTGACATTGTCCTTTCGCTCACCAAGATGGGATTTGAGATCGAGATGTCCCATCACGAAGTCGCTCAAAGCCAGCATGAGATCAACTTCAAATACACAGATGCCGTCACCACAGCAGACCGGGTCGTGACCCAGAAGTACGCAACAAAAGCGATCGCTCTCAAGTACGGCCTCCACGCGTCGTTCATGGCAAAACCTATTGGAGGTATTAACGGCAGTGGTATGCACACTCACGGCTCGCTTTCAAAAGGAGGAAAAAATTCATTTTATGATTCAAATGCTCCGGACGGAATTTCCGATACTGCTCTCTACTATATCGGTGGAATTCTCAAGCATGCAAAGGCGATTACCCGCGTTGCAAACCCGACAATCAACTCCTACAAGCGCCTTGTCCCCGGTTATGAAGCGCCCTGTTATATCTCCTGGAGCACAACCAACCGCTCTGCCCTGATCCGGGTGCCCGCTGCCCGTGGCAATGGTACCCGTGCGGAATTCCGGAGCCCGGACCCTATGTGCAACCCATACCTCACATTTGCCTGCATGCTCGCGGCAGGTCTTGACGGTATCAAAAACAAGATTATGCCGCCCGACGCTACCAATACCAACATCTACCATCTTAGTCCCAAAGACCGCAAGAGACTGAAGATCGATATGCTTCCCGGCAGCCTTGCAGAATCTCACCAGTATTTACTGAAAGACCAGGTACTCTGTGATACTCTTGGTGATCATATTGTTGAGAATCTTACCCGGATTGCCGAGGCTGAAACAGATGCCTTCCGGCTCGCGGTTCATCCCTGGGAACTGGACAGATATCTGGCAACATATTAATTTTTTTTTCATGTTAAAACATTAAGTTTAAATAAGTAGGAATACAACTTCCTTCCAATAAAAATTCCAGCATTACACGTTCAAGGCAAGGGAAAAACCAGAATGACAGCAGGCATCAGATGAATGATATATCGGACTTCTTATCCGATCGGCTTTGCTGCAGGATTCTCCTTCCTGATATCTTTCATGCAACAGTTGATGGAACGTATTGAAGTGAAAGACTGGCCGCAAGAGGAAAATGAATTATTACAGGTGAAATGAATGGCAATTGATTCAGGAGCAACAGCATGGATCCTCGCTTCAACGGCGCTTGTTATGATAATGACGCCGGGTGTTGGATTATTTTACGGTGGGCTTGTTCGAAGAAAAAATTTCATTAACATGATTACCCTCTCATTCGTTGCGTTCGCGCTGGTAAGCATCCAGTGGGTTCTCATCGGGTACTCCCTTGCATTCGGTCCGGATATCGGAGGATTTGTCGGCAGCCTCCAGAATCTGGGACTGAATGGCGTGGGCATGGACCCCGGACCATACAGCGCCGCAATACCTGGCCTGCTGTACATGGTATTCCAGCTCGTTTTTGCGACAGTGACAATGGCGATCGTGACCTCGGGATTTGCAGAAAGGATAAAATTCAGTGCATATCTTGTCTTCGCACTTATCTGGACGACTATCGTCTACGACCCTCTTGCCCATTGGGTATGGGGTGGCGGATGGGCTTCACAATTTGGTGCGATAGATTTTGCGGGAGGCACGGTCGTCCATATCAGTTCTGGATTTGCTGCTTTGGCAATAGCACTCGTTATTGGAAAGCGCGTCGGTTTTGGCAAATACGGACTGGAACCCGCCAATATACCATGGTCAATTCTGGGTGCAGCTCTTCTCTGGTTTGGCTGGTTCGGATTTAATTCGGGGAGTGCAATAGCAGCAAACGGACTTGCTGCAAGTGCGTTTGTTACCACAAATACGGCAGCAGCAGCAGGAGCCCTGGCATGGATGCTCGTCAGCTGGGCTCATGGGGGCAAACCGAGCTCGCTCGGGTTTGTCAGCGGTGGTGTCGTCGGTCTCGTTGCAATTACTCCGGCGGCCGGGTATGTGACCCCGATGGCATCAATCGTTATAGGTGCTGTTGCGGGAGTGCTCTGTTACAGTGCAATGCTGTTCAGGCAGAGGAGGGGTTTTGATGAAAGCCTCGACGCCTGGGCATGTCATGGGGTAGGTGGACTGTGGGGAGCGCTCGCAACGGGTATTTTTGCGGCGGCCGCGGTCAATGGAGCATCAGGATTACTTGAAGGCAATGTGCACCAGTTCATCGCGAATGCAACCGGGGCGTTTGCCGCACTCATCTACGCATTTGTAGTAACCTATATCCTCGCAGTAATCATTGACAAAACGATCGGACTGCGTGTCTCTGAAGAAGAAGAGTATGTCGGGCTTGATATTTCCCAGCATGGGGAACGGGCCTGAGTTAAGGTGGGTACTATGAAATTGGTTAAAGCAATCATAAAACCGGAAAGATTTGAGTTCGTAAAAAAGGCGCTCGAAGACAAAGGATTTATCAGTATGACCATATCTGAGGTCAAAGGCAGGGGAGAACAGAAAGGTATCACCCTCCAGTACCGAGGAGGCCTGATGACCGTTGATCTTTTGCCGAAGATCCAGCTCGAAATCGTAGTCAAGAATAAAGACCTTGACATTCTGCTGGCCACCATCATGGAATCGGCCCGGACCGGAAAGATTGGCGACGGGAAGATTTTTGTTATGCCGGTCGAGAGATCCATCCGGATACGAACCGGAGATATGGAAGAGGCAGGATCATAATTTTTTTCTTTATTGATCGGCATTGACCCGGTCATTCACCTTTTTAAATTGTTTTGATGAAAGGAAAACAAAATTTCATAATTTTGCATCATGGAAAAACTATTTGCCATAATTTCGTGAAAATAAGAAAGGACGATGTACAATTTATCCCCGAGGAAATTGTCACGATTATTATTTATCTGAATCGTCCAAAAAATTATTTTGGATCGATTACTGTATGAAGTTTCATCTCGATATGCGGCGAGATAAAGTAATGATCAGGTAATGTGGTAAGAGACGCACCGTGCTGTACAGCCTGATCTATATCATCTTCAGATATCCCATGCCGCTGGTGATCCATTACTTCATGAAAGAATACTTTCCCGCCCCCGTACAGGATTCGGCAGAGTGAAATCCAGTCATCGCTTTTCTTGATATAAAAATAGGATGAGCCAATCTGAGATCTTCCGTGATTATGAAGCTCTTCGAGGATAAGTTCGTAGTTTGGCGTGGACTGATCTGGCATAATGTATCGCGGCACTGGTTCCACACCACAGACCTCTTTTGCTTTTGCCATTTTTTTCAACCCCCGTTTCCTTTGTGCAAAACCTGACCAGTAGTGCACTCAGGTACGCAAGCAATATCTTTCCTATATATTTATACTTATCTATGATTCCATTACGGTTTCAGAACAGACGATTAATTACATTGACGGGAAAAGATCTATACTGCAATCATGATTCCGTGGCTGATAACAAATTTTAAACAGTTTAAACCGAATGCAGCAGTTGCGCTCAATGCCACGCGACATATGAATAAAATAGAACGAAAAAAACTGTTCTCTCCTGATATTGAACCCATGCGAACAGCGGAAGGGAGATGGTTCGAAGCTATCGTCTATGAAATGTTTCTGGAAATCTCAAAAAAATCCG
The DNA here is from genome assembly GCA_963829225.1 of uncultured Methanoregulaceae archaeon. Classification (GTDB taxonomy): domain Archaea; phylum Halobacteriota; class Methanomicrobia; order Methanomicrobiales; family Methanospirillaceae; genus Methanoregula. The sequence continues at coordinate 29,338 of CAWHHQ010000001.1, forward strand.
GTCAGATCAAATATCTTGCCCGTAAAGGTGCAGATGCACCGGCAAAAAGGGAAGACGTAAAAATAGGCCAGAACGGTCTTTTCTATTCCAGATATGGAGACATTACAATCCGGGGCAACGGACAGGACCTTGCGGAATTTGATATGCTTCTCGTCGATTCAGATAACCATATTGCGTTTGCAGAAGTGGTGACGTCACCTTCTGACTTAAAAGAGTTTGAACAGGAAATTGCCTTCAAGAAAAAACTTCTCGGATATCTCTTCGACCAGCCGGTTACTCCTTTTATGCTGGTCTCATCCTTTGACCTTTCCAATTATTCCGTCGTAAAACGACTTGCACGGGATAAGACAAATGCGATTATTCATACAACGTCGTGTGAAGAGATCAAATCTATCCTTAAACATTATCGTCCCCGTATTTTGTATAACAACCCGGAGAATCACCCCAAGCTGGTCCCGGCAACCGATTTCAGGATGAAACACTCCTTTGACTACAAGCATTATCACGACGAGGTACGAACCCTGATCTTTGCCGAGATAGCAAAAGGGGCAGGAAGAAAGCATCCCGGTATCAGCACGCAGACAGGTCAGCTGGTGAAAAAAGTGCTTTATGGCGCATTGTTTCCGCAATCAATTAAATTACTATGTGATTCATATGGTTTGTCCGTAAAAGGCAAAAAGATTGAATTTGAGGATTTTTCGAAGTACTATTCAAAGGCGGTGATAGCAACCGATCTTCCGGGTTTTGAACTGATCGTCTATCTTCGTTCACGACAGAAGAAAGAGTACCATAAGATGATCCAGGCAAAAGACGGTCACTTCAAATTTGAACGCCCCACCCCGCCGAAAGTAGGTTTTTTTCTCTGGCTCGAAGGCATCCAGCCGACCCTCGGAACCCGTATCACCCATCAATTGCTGGAATCATTTTCCATACCCGAGGAGAAAGGGAGATAATTCAGACGTCCCCGGCAAGTTCGGATGCCCGTTAAGTTACACCGCTATTTTACCACCACAAAATAACGACAAAACCCGGATAAAATTTGCTGGTTTTGGTAAGTTCCGGAATGCCCACTTTACCGCGATAATCATCACCGGAGGAAAGCACCTACCGAAGGAAAATCCGCAGTACGCCGTCCTCGCAGGGGATATCGGAAACCATTCCTCAATCTAAATAAAAAAAATACCGGGGATAATTCCCCGAGCAGACATTCATATCCAGACTGACTTTGGTTCAATCAAGCAGGGCACCCATCGCCTCATCATACCGGGCTTCCATCACATAGTCGATGCCCGAGACTTCAGAGGCTTCCGGCGTAAGTGCCATCAGGTCATCCCGCGACATGGTGGCGAGACGGAAATTCCTGCTGCCAGCCATAATCTGCTGGAGACCGGTCCTGAACTTTTGCGTATAGGTGTAGATACCGACAGCTCCCATCGGAATTTCTTTGATCCGGGCTCCAAACTTCTCCTTGAGCTCCTCATAACATACAAATATTTCTTCGACAGAGTTGCCGTACTTGGAGACAGACTTGGGAAGATCTCCTTCCTTTAACCATTTCTCGATATTCTTTCCCACCATACCGGGGATCATGAGCCCCCGGCCCATGCAGACAGCCTTGAAATAAGGACTCCCCATAGCGAGTGCCTTGAACGTAACCGGCTCGTCGGAAAATCCACCGGCCATCGCCAGATCGGGTACACGGTGACCCTTCTTCTCCAGCTTGCAGGCAAATTCATAAGCAAGGGACTGCAGGTAGAACGAGGGGATACCCCATTCATTCATCATCGGCCACGGACTCATACCGGTTCCACCGGGTGCTCCGTCAATGGTGAGGAGATCTATCCTGGCTTCGGAACTGTAGCGCAGCGCCATAGCGAGTTCAACCATGGAGTATGCGCCGGTCTTCAGGGTTACGCGTTTAAAACCGATATCGCGGAGACGGTCTACTTCTTCCAGGAAGCCCTCTTTGGTAACAAAACCGAGCCGAGAATGACGTTCGAACTCCTTGATAGCTCCTGCTTTGAATGCCATCTGGTTCTCCTTCAGGGTTGGATCCGGCAGCACGATATAGCCCCGCTTCTTGAGCTCAATTGCCCGCTCAAGAGACTTGACCTTGATCTCGCCGCCTATACACTTGGCACCCTGGCCCCACTTGAGCTCAATCGTGTCCAGGTTATGTTTGCTGGAGACATATTCCGCGGTTCCAAGCCGGGTGTCTTCGACATTCATCTGGACGAGCATCTCCCCGTAGCCGTCGTAGAATTTTTTATAAATATCGATACGGCGGTCCATCTCGGGAGATTCGATGACTTTACCCCTGGCATCGCGTTTCAGGCCTGGATCAATACCACAGACGTTCTCACCACAGACGCAGGTAATACCGGAGATTGCTGCGCCGATAGCAAAGTGCTCCCAGTTTACCCGTGCAATCTCGGTTGATCCGAGGGCACCGGTAAAGATCGGCAGGCGCATCCTGACTTTCTTGTCCCACCCGTACTCGGTCCCGGTATCCACGGTTGAGAAGACCGCTGTATCCGGACCGGCAACGACCCCATCGGGGAGTCCCTGTGCTCCTACTGCATATCCCTGTATGTTAAGGTGGGAATAATCGATCGGGTAGTTCTTATCAGCACCTGCTGTCATCTCGCCAAACGGACCGGGATATAAAACCTCCCGGCCGCGGAACGTTGATAACCAGATCTCGCAGGCTGCCTTTGCATCCGTCGAGGCAGCGGGTACAGATTCCCGAACAAGGAGCAACATTCCTTGATCGGTTCACCGTGCCCGTTGCCTCGTTAGCATTAGGCTGTCTAAGATTCATGTATACACTCCATAGAAACAACTGGATAATCTCCGGTTTAACGAAGATGTCTGAGCCAAAGATTGATCTCAAACAAAATGATTTAAAACTCGTTTATTAATAAGCGCTTGCTTTCCACCTTATCTTAAGCTTTACGGTTTTAACTCAAGGTGGTAGTACATTTCCACCCATTTTTTTACGAAAATGATGGGTAAAATTCAAAAAAAACAACATTTTTTTTATAATTTTATCAAATTATAATTTCTGGAACCCATGCCCAGTTCTTCTGCATATTCCAGCTGTCGCTCCCCATCGGTCTGTGCATGAACACCCGTGAATTTATCCAGGCCTTTCCGGTGGTGGGATGCAAGCAGTGATTCGGTAAAACCCTGCTGTCGGTTTACCAGATCGAAACTTGCAGCATCGATTGCAACCGGATCCTGAGAAGCGAGGATACCGATATCAGGGACGATCGGCGTGTCGCTGAACGGAAAACAATCACAATCCGGGGTAATACGAATGAGGAAGTTCATGTAACCCATCTTTCCACTCTTGGCTTTCACCGCACCATAGGCATACTCGACCATCCGTTCCATAAAATCGGGAATCTCTGTTTCCCAGTCGATATCGATCGCAGCCGATTGGCATGCATGCATACACTCAAAACATCCTATGCAGAGGTCACGGTTGATGATCGATTTTTTCTTGCTTAAGGAAATAGCTGCTTTCGGGCAGACCTTTAAGCACCTGCCACACCCGATACAGTTCTCGCCACGAGTAAACGGGCGGGCATTATGCTGTTCCCGTTTCCCCGCGGGCGGGGCGCAACCCATCGCAAGGTTCTTGATAGCACCCCCGAATCCCGAAACGATATGGCCTTTGAAATGAGAGAGGACAATCATGCCGTCAGCAAGGGCAATATCCCCGGCGATGTTCACGGTTCTGAAATGTTTTGTATCAACCCGCACTTTCCGCACATTCCCGCCAAAGAGTCCGTCGGCTATAATAACCGGGGCACCCGTTACCGCATAATCAAAACCATGAAGAACAGCAGTCGTAATGTGATCCACCGCGTTCGAACGGCTCCCGGTATAAAGGGTATTGGTATCGGTCAGGAACGGCAGGCCCCCGCATCCCTTTACCTTGTCCACGACCTGCCTGACATAGACAGGACTGATAAACCCGTCATTTCCCCGCTCGCCGAAATGGAGTTTCACTGCAGTTTTATCGTGCTGTGCAATAATATCCTGAAAGCCTGCACGGTCAAAAAGCCGCTGCACTTTTACCATGCCACTTTCCTGATCTGAATAGGCCCGTGAACCTGCAAAATAGACCGGACTGTTCATAGTTGTTCTCGGGAGATGAGAGGATGTTCTACCGGTAACCGGGTAAAATCAATGGTTCTCCGGTCATACCTGGAGATCCAGAGACCGGGTCTTCTTCTTGTTCTGCCCGTTTTTTATCAAAACCCGGGCCTTCTCATAATACTGTCGTGATAACTGTTCTTTCCCGAGTTCCTTGGAAAGGACCCCGAGACTGTTCCAGGCATCTGCCTGGTTTGGGTTCAGATCTACTACCCGGTTCAGAACCAGAACTGCTGATTCGAGGAGGTCTCGTCTCTGGCGCAGGATCCCGATCTTTTTAAGCATCTCCCCGCGGGAAAACAAAAACTCTTCATCATCCGGTACAAGTTCCACAGCCTTGTCAAAATTCCGGAGTGCCTCAGTATCTTTTCCGAGTTCCCGGTAACAGACACCACGGTCGTGCCAGACATAGGCAAGTGTGGGGTCGATCTCCAGTGCCTGGTCAAAAAAGGGGATTGCCTCTGCATATTTCCCTTCCCGGAAGGACAACCGGAGCCCGTCCCTGTAGCATACCTTTGCTTTTCCCAGTATCTTATCAAACATACCTTTCGGGGATGAAGGAACTGCCTCTGATGCAGGTGATATCGCAACCGGTGATTTGTTGAGGAGCTCCGGCCCCACCTCCTCGGTAATATCCCGAATTTTTCCCAGAACCCCGATGAACATCCCCTTACTGTCGTAGAGTGCCGTCGATTTCATCCATAAGATGTTCCGGCGTCCTTCTTCGGGTATTGCCTTGATCCATGCAGTAATCATGCCCTTCTCTTTCTCGATAACGGTATAGTTATTTTCCGCAATCGTGGTATCGTCCTGGAAGATGAGATCGCTCAGCATCGGCGCCCGGTGCCCAAAGAACGGTATCGAATAATCCCAGTCTCCTTTGCCCAGTATATCCCCTTCGGCAACTCCGGTCATCTTCTCCATACCCTTGTTCCATACCATCACTTTACCTTCGCGATCGATAACATAAGCGGCCTGGTGGAAGAAGTTGAGCGCGTCAGAAAGTATCTTCTGGGTGGTACCCGGCCCCCTCCCAAGATTCCTCCGGTCGACAGCCTGCCGGATCATGTGTACCATCTCGAGGAGTTGCGACTGGGCATCGTCACCTTTCTGCAGGAAGAAGTCTGCGCCGTTATTGAGCGCCTGGATAGCTGCATATTCCCTGCCGACACCGGTGAAAATAATTACGGGAGTCGTATCCCCCCGCGCCCGGAGCATCTTGAGGAAATCGATCCCGTTGATATCCGGCAGGTCATAATCGACGACCATCGCATCGAACGAGCTGCTGATCAGCAGTTCCAGTGCTTCCTTGGCAGAAAGGGCTGTCTTCACGTTCATGTTGCCGAAACGTTCAAGAAAAAGGCGGATAACTTCAAGCATTGGTTTCTGGTCATCAATAACAAGGACAGACAGCATACAGTAACCTTACGGAAAGAATGATGCAAAAAAATAAAAAGATTGGGATTTATTCCCGTTTTGCCAGTTTGTGATCCAGACAAAAAAGGTGGCCGGGATGATCTCCGACGCAGGCAATCTCGGCAAGAATATCAGATGCGTTCTTCTCTTCCTCGACCTGTTCCTTGACAAACCACTGGAGCATCTCGAAGGATGCGTGGTCTTTTTCCTTTGCAGCGAGATCAACAAGCCCGTTAATCATCGCCGTGACCTTCTGTTCATGAGCGTAAACTTCCTCAAACACTTTACCGGCAGAGGACCATTTAGCTTTGGGGGCTTCGATATCGAGGAGCGTAACCTTCCCGTTCCTGGCGACGATATAGTCATAAATCTTTAACCCGTGGTTCTGTTCTTCCTTTGCCTGGACCCGCATCCAGTGGGCAAACCCTTTCAGGGTGGTATTCTCAAAGTACGACGACATCGAAAGGTACAGGTATGCTGAATAGAATTCACGGTTCACCTGCTTGTTCAGAGCTTGTTCCATAGTTTTGGAAATCATGGTAATAACACCTCTTTTATTCGTGTTGATTGGCGTTTTGTTTAATAATGCTTTCGTCCGTATCCGCGGGAGGTAAAAAAACTGCGTCCATGCATATGGCGATCACAGAACAACGATGAACCAAAAACAACCATGAAATAGCCATAGCGGGAGGAGGAAGGAACCGGTTTTTTAGGATCACCCTGAAGGGAGAGAACCACCGTCCCCGATCCAAACCCCTGTTCACCCCCGGTTTCCCCAAAGCCAAAAAAAATTATTTTTTCTTGCGGGGACGGATAAATGAATGAAACAGTCCGGTGATGGTGTTGGGTTTTTTGGGACGGAAGACCCCTTCGTTCACGTACCGGACATCCTCGATCGAGAAAAACGCGTGGGGATTTGTTGACTGGATATGCTGAGTAATCCTGGGGATATCAACCCGGTTAACAAGGGAGAGGCTTATCTTGACATTTCCCCGCGAGCCGGTGGCGTCCACCGTTGTGATACCATAATTTTCCGAACGCATGAACGAGATGATCTCTTCGTTGGATTCTTCGGTGGTGATGATGCGCAGAATCACCATGCCGATCGAGAGTTTCTCTTCGATCACGAGCCCGATATACGTACCCATGGCAAACCCGAATGCGAATGCGAAAAAGTTAGCAATGTTTGACAGGTCCTTCATCACGACTTCCATGGCAAGAAGCCAGATGACAATCTCGAAGAACGCGATGATAGGCGCGAGATACTTGATCCCCTTCGAGATGTAGATTACCCGGATGGTTTCCATGCTGACATCGCAGATACGTGCAAGAAAGATCATGACCGGGAGGATCACCCATGCATAGATTTCAGGACTGATGATGAAAAACGACAAATATAGTGCCCCGTTCGAGTTTTATTGATCCTGTTCTAAACTGCCTGATCAGAAGGTGATCTGTTTCTATATCAGGATTATCCAGAAAAATCCAAAAATAAGAGAGATTTGGAAAGGAATCCGTGATCGCGCGGATGATCCTGCCCGGTTCGATTAAACATACTTCTGTGGCTCGGCATCAAATTTCTTTTTGCAGCCCGGGGCACAGAAATAATATTTCTTCCCTTTAAATTCGCTGGTGAACTTTGCCGTCTTTTCATCGACGGTCATCTTGCAGATCGGATCAATTGCCATGTTTTTTACCTCAGCTATCTCCCTTTCTTTGCTTCAGGTATATATGTTTTGAGCAGCAGGGAGAGGCTGATAACGGTCACCGAACTGAGTGCCATTGCCAGGGCGGCAAGTTCCGGTCTGAAGGTGAACCCAAAGAAAGGATATAGCAACCCTGCGCCGACCGGAATAAGGGCCGTATTGTAGGCAAATGCCCAGAAGATATTGCCCTTGATCCTCCCCATCACCTTTTTTGAGAGCTGGATCGCCGCAACCGAGTCAAGGAGGTCATCCTTGATCAGGACCACGTCCCCGCTCTCGATTGCCACATCCGTTCCGCTTCCGATCGCAATCCCGACATCAGCCTGGGCAAGTGCAGGAGCATCATTGATCCCATCCCCGACAAAAGCAACGATCTCCCCTGTTTCCTGGAGGGCTTTCACCTCAACCGCCTTGTCCTGAGGGAGCACCTCGGCAACAACCCGCTCAATACCGATCTGGCGGGCAATCGCCCCTGCGGTACGTTTATTGTCACCGGTGATCATGACGATATGAATTCCCATCGCTTTGAGTCTGTCGTACAGCTTCACCGGATGTTTCCTTGAGGGTATCTGCAATAGCGATAACCCCGGCCAACTGGCCACCGGCAGCGATGAGAATAGCAGTTTTGCCATCCCGCTCAAAGGCAGTGATCTGTGCCTCGATCTCTTCTGATATCCGGACTCCTCTCTCCCGCATAAGCATCCGGTTACCCACAAGAACCGCTTCGCCTAATACCACTGCACCGACTCCTTTGCCGCCATAGGTGTCAAAGCGATCGGCCGGTTCAAGGGTAATCCCCGCATGCTGAGCTTTCCGCACTACAGCCAGAGCCAGGGGGTGCTGAGAGTTCTTCTCGACTCCCGCGGCAAATCCCAGGAGTGTCTGTTCAGAGATGCCGACCGGGAGAATGTCCGTCACCTCCGGCTTGCCCTTTGTCAGCGTTCCGGTCTTGTCAAAAACGACGGTCGTGACTTTCTCCGCAATCTCGAGAGCTTCGCCATTCTTGATCAGGATACCCAGCTCGGCTCCCCTGCCGACACCCACGGTCACGGCGGTGGGGGTGGCGAGTCCCAGTGCACAGGGACAGGCGACGACGAGCACCGAGATCAGTGCGGTGAGCGCGAACAGCAGGGTAGAATGAAGCACGAAGAACCACACTACGAAGGCGGTTACTGCAATAGCAAGCACGGCCGGAATAAAGTATACCACCGCAGTATCAGCAATCCGCTGCACCGGAGGTTTGGAACCCTGGGCATCCTCCACGAGCTGGATGATCTGGCAGGGACCGTCTCCCTGCCAACTTTTGTCGCTTTCACGGAAAGGACACCGTTCGTGTTGAGCGTGCCGCCGACCACCCGGCTGCCGGGAGCCTTGAGGGGTGGAACGGGCTCACCGGTGATCATCGATTCATCAACATAGCTCTCCCCGCCCACAACTTCGCCGTCCACAGGAACCTTTCCACCGGGTTTCACGATCACGACATCCCCGGCAACCACATCCTCAATCGGGATCTCGGCTTCCTTTCCCTCGCGGATAACAGTAGCGGTCTTTGCCCGGAGGCCGGCAAGTTTCCGGATCGCTTCGGATGTTCTCCCTTTCGCCCGTGCTTCGAGATATCGTCCGAGCATCAGGAATGAGGCCAGCATGATCGCGGTATCGTAGAACATGAATTCAAGGGTGAGGACGATCCCAAAGGTACCCATCACGCTTGAAACAAATGCAACGCCGGTGCCCATTGCATACATCACGTCCATGTTGAGGGAGCGGTTGCGCAGGGCCATGGATGCGGCGCGGAAGATGGGATATGCCACATAGAAAAAGACCGGTGTTGAGATAACCAGCATCACATATGCAAGGGTCTGCATGGGCAGACCGAGGGGGATCCACATGGCAAGCATGAGCGGGATGCTCACCGCAAAACCCGTCATAAACCGGAGTAACTTATCGTGGAGATCTTTTTCACGGGCTGCCTTCTCAGCTTCTTCGCTCACTTCACCGGAGATTCCGAGGTACTGATAACCGGCATCTTCGATGGCTTTTTTCATATCCGGGATTGCGGATACCGAGGGATTGTAGATGACATAGGCCTTTTCAGTTCCGAGGTTCACGTTGGCAGACAGGATGCCGGGAAGTGCCCGTAGTGCTGCCTCGATGGTCTGCACACAGGTAGCGCAGACCATCCCCCCGATCTTGAGAGTAACTTCACGGTTTACGACATCATATCCTGCAGTCCTGACTGCTTTTTCCAGTTCCGTCAGCGGGACTTTTGTCGGATCAAACTCGACATGTGCAGTGTCGGTACCAAAATTAACCTGTGCCTTCGAAACGTTTTTGATCTGCGAAAGGGACTCCTCGATATTCACGGCACACGTCGCACAGTGCATCCCCGAGATCTTCAATTCGGCCTTCTTTTTTTCTGGTTCTGCCATGGGGTTCTCCTTAAGATTATGTATCAGAGTAATTTTGTCTCTTCGGCGGGTTTTGGTACCTTCACGGCGGGCACGCGGAAGAGGAAGAACTTTCGTTCATCCAGCGATGCGGGATCCTCACGGCTCCCAGTGAGCATACCTTTCCCCGTTCGCCTCTCGCTGCCAATCCCGATGATCCCGGTTCCTTCAAGGACAGAGAAGAACACGTCGACGGATGATAGGGTTCTTACGTGCTTCAACTAGGTGAGGATTTGGACCGGATACCACGTTTGCACCATCAGTAATTTTCATAGTATTACTCCCTGGTACGCTATGCTGAACGTGTGAGCAGGATAGATAAAAGGGTATCAGTTGCCGCATGACGATGGTGAAAGAGCAGCTGGATACCTTTTCGTTGTCATGAGACACCGAAATGACTGATCCCGGTTTTTCCTCATTACAACCCCCCAGGATTTCCTGCTGGAAAAAGTGTACCGGTGGCGAAACCGTCGGTGAAATCCCCGTGAATTCATGATAGCACCGGAGCGAACCTGAATGAGAAACCTGACCCTGAATACTGTCGCCAGGAGCGTGGTATTTTGTATCAGCAAGAAGTGCAGCTGCGCAAACACCGTTCTTTTTTCCGGCACGGAATTGAACTCCTGTGTTCTCTTTTCATGATCCCGGCGGTCATCAGGTGATCATCGTCAACTCTGAGCCGGGTCACTTCATCAAAGGTCCCGTCAGGGTGATCGGTTCCCGTTTCCTGACCCTCGATAAGAACCGTTTTGTCGTGATCTTATCGGGAGAATCCCTCCACAGACAGAACAATAAATGCCCATCCTTGTCATCCCCGCCCATTTTCTCACTCCCTTATGCTGGGTAGCACCATCCTGAACCTCATAATAGCGGAAAGAGCATGGGGGGCCTTGGCCGGGAAGATGAAGGTCTCACCTTCCTTATCCGGGAAGTCCGTCCCGCGACCCGGACCCCACATTCCCCATCGGGGATGGTGACCACCGCATCGAAAGGAACCGTACGTTCCGGGAGTCATTCATTCCCATCAAAAGAATTGCGGGAAATGATCATCCTGCCTGCAACCGTCCTCTCATTATCGTTGACAACATCCTTCGGAAAACAGGACGTTTCCCTTCAGCTCTTCACGCCGTTTACGGGGTTTTTCCGGATTTTCCGGCCGGTATTTCTGCCATTGATGATGACGTAGCCGTTGCCGTGGTTGAAGGGGGGGGTATTATTTGATTTTTTCCCGCCTGGCGGTGCCGGGGACACCGGAAAAAGGGCGCCTGCCGCGTTTGGGTTAAAACGGCAGCAAGGACAGCCATACCCAGTATACCGTGAGCTGCACCAGGGTCAGGGGTATCCCGATCTTTGCAAACTCAACGAAGGAAAGCGTTTCACCCTGCTTCTCCGCATTCTGGATGATGATCACATTGCTTGCGGCGCCGAGTATGGTCAGGTTACCTGCGATCGTGCTCCCCGCTGCAAGTGCCATGAGCTGGGCAGAGGTACCACCAGCCTGGAGGATCATCGGCTGGAACAGGGCAACAAACGGCACATTCGAGATGAACTGACTGATGAACACGCTGGTGATAAGAATCGTCGGGACAGAGGTGACCATGCCGGGGTCAACAAATGCCTGGAAAAAACCTGTCTGCCAGACACTTTCCATCAGCACAAACATTGCGGCGAAGAAAACAAGTGTGGGCCAGTCAATATTTTTCATCAGGTTCACCCGGTCGTGACCGAACAACAGGACCGGGACTGCGGCGCACACGGCAATCAGCGGCAGAGGCACAAGAATATTTCCTCCAGAAAAGGAGGAAGTAATGTTTGCAGCCGCCAGGATCAGGATGATGGCAAGCGAGCATTGTACCGGGAAAACATGGTGATTTTCATCGGCCCGGATCGGATCCGGCTCAATAAATCCCCTTGAAAAATCCGCAGGGAAAAACAACCGGAGCAGGATAAAGACGATACCGAGACTGATGAGCGTAGGGATGAGAAGATATAACGCGAAGGTGACAAACGGGGTTTTTATCCCGCTGTTCACCGCGACAAGCAGGTTCTGCGGGTTACCGATCGGGCTCATGACACTGCCGGTGGTAACTGACAGTGCAAGAGAGAGGAGCATCAGTTTCGGCGAGATCCGGAATTTCGTGGCAAGGCCGAGGACCAACGGTGTTCCGATGATAGCAAGGGTATCATTCATCAGGATCGCTGAAAAGAACCCCATGCCGAGGAGTATGAGTATGATCAACCGGCACGGCGTGCGGGCACGGGAAAAGAAGCGGGCTGAAAGCATGGACAGGTAGCCGCTTTCCACCATGGCCTCACCCACAAGAAACATCCCGGCTAAAAAAAGCATGACATCGATATTGATCGCACCCAGTGCATCCGGAACGGAGATCTGACCGCTGATGAGGACTGCCACAGCCCCGCCAAGCATGATCTGCCAGATCCTGAAATTGAACCTCCCCACCTGGCGTACAGCAGTCAGCAGGAACACGGCAGCAAGAACGATGATCGGGAGGTACGTAGGACAGTTTTTTTAGTCAAAGGTGATGAGGCTTGGCATTCCCCGTCCGATAAAAAAAATCGCCACCGCTCAACCCGCTGGACAAAAACCTTATCCGGTCAGCGTTTTTCTTCCTCAGGGTCAGTATCCTTTACCTTCCAGTGCAGGAGAATACCTTCTCCTATCCTGAATGTTTCCAGAAGCGACAACCGGGGAAATGACGACTCGCTGATGAACCCTTCCCCCTCGGTACATGTCGGTGCTTCCTTACCGCCGATGATGATGTTGCCAATAAATGTGTAGATTTCATGGACAAGACCAGCCTTGATCAGCCCGGCGATCAGCGTCCCGCCCCCCTCCACCATTATACGACGGATTCCCATGGTGCCAAGTTCGTCCATGAGTGCCAGGAGATCGACTTCATCTTTCCCGGTCACAATCACGGTAGCCCTCTTCTCCAGCACGGATATTTTCGCTCCGTCTGCTCTTCCCGAAACCGCAACAACTCTCTTCCCTTCGCCCTTGTGCAGCACGGATGCTTCCGGGGGGATCCGTGCAGAACTGTCTACGACGATACGAACAGGATGCTCATCCCAGCCCTGTTCCCTGCGGTACGAGCGGCATACTTCTGATTTTACGGTAAGCGATGGATCATCGGCAAGAACGGTTCCGATGCCGACCATGACCGCGTCACACCCGGCTTTGAGGTGATCGACACGAATAAAATCCTGCTCACCCGATATTCTGATCTGCCTGCGTTCCCGGGTTGAGATCTTACCATCAGCACTCATTGCGACATTGACAATGATGTACGGGCGCATAGCGTACGGTTTTTGCCCTTCCTGTTATTTCAACCCAGTGGTCTTTAGTTAACGATCCGGAAATGGAACCGGGTAGAACGAAAATCTGTCACAGGGACCGGGATTTCATTGACCGGCATGAATAGGGCAAAGATTTGGGGATCCTCATGTATCTTAAAATAACAAGAGGTTCAAATATGCCCTAATAGAATGGCAGGGAAGAACCGGACTGGTGAAGGATGGTACCATGCGATGTTTGAGACTTCACCCCACGGGATCATTCTTTTTGACCGGACAGATTTCACGATCCGTGAGATCAATGCCGCGTTCTTAAGCCTCCTCCACTACAATGCAGAAGACCTCCGGGCAAGGGTTTTTACCTCACTTCTCGCCGGTCATGAAGACAAGAAGAGATTTTTAACTCATATAGGACAGAGTCCTGAGATCACCGGTTTTGAAACCCGGCTCGAAACAAAAGAAGGAAATGACTGCCGGGTAGACCTTTCCTGGAACCCCGTTGACGATACGACATTCTGTTGTATGGCAATTTCCCGTAGTTTCCCCGGAATGTCAAAAAAAATGACTGACTCGGAACCTGCGCATTACTGCCGCTTCGCTGAAACCCTGCCAACCGGTATCCTGATCGTGAGACAGGGAAAAATTCTGTATGCAAACCCGGCATTTCTTATGTTTTCAGGCTACCTGCAGGAAGAAATTACCGGAACGGATCTTCTGTCTCTGATTAACAATCCGGACAGGGATCAATTAAAGGAATCTCTCGATCAAGGATTACTGGGAAATCTGAAAGCAGATCGAAACGAGGTGCGTTTCGTAACAAAATCCGGGAATAAACTCATGGCGTTACTTTTTTCCCTTCCCGTCACCTGTTCAGGTCAGCCCGCTGTCCTGATCAATCTTGTCGACGTCTCTGAAAAACAACTTCTCGAAGATACCATACAGCTCGATAATGAACGGCGAAGGGGCATTATCGTCACCGTCGCCCATGAATTACGGACACCTCTCCAGCCAATCCTCGGATATCTCAACCTGCTCATCCAGGACCCCGAAGAATTCGGCATCCTTGACGATACCAAAAAAATTCTTGAACGCTGCCTTGCCAGTGTTGACCGGGAACGCCAGATCATAAACCAGATGCTGGAGCTCTCTGTGCTCGACAGCGGGAAACTCCACCTCAGATTCTCAAATTTTTCGCTGGCTACGCTCATCGACAGCGTTATGGATTCGGGGGGGTATAATGCAAAAGCTGAAATCACGGTAAAGATATCCCCGGACCTGGTGATTACTGCAGATATAGACCGGCTTTTTGGCGTGATTAATTCCCTCCTTTCAAATGCGGTCAGCTTCTCCCAGCCACCCCGTAGAATTACCATCTTTTACTGCTCAGGTCCTTATGATACATTTCACCATATTTCTCTTCAGGATAACGGGACAGGGATCTCCGGAGATGCATTATCATCGATCTTCGAGCCATTTCAGCTTGCAGATGCAACGAAACTATCCCGCCGGTTTGATCGTATCGGGCTCTCATTATCCATGGCAAAGAAGATCATGCAGATGCATGGAGGAGATATTACCGTAGAGAGTGTTCTCCATACCGGCAGTACATTTACCCTCCATCTGCCAAAATCCGCCAAGCCCGATACTGAATAGCCAGTCTGACCCTATTTTAACAGATGGTGCATGGTATTCCATCCGGGCAGGAGCAGACAAACTCTTTTTTGGTAGGAACCCAATCTCCCTGCAGGGTGCCGGGATAACCAGAAAAATTGGTCCCTTACGTTTCATCATGCAAACCCTGTTGACGTACATCGTTTTGTCAGGGTGCCATAGTTAAAATACCGGTGAAAAACAAATTTACCCTGAAGGAATTAATTACCATGACAGAAAATTCCCTGCACCTCGATGATACCGGTCAGCTCCTGAAGATACTCGTGGCGTCTGAACATGCACGGGCGGATGCCTTGTTTCGGAAGGACCGCCGGACGCTGGAATCTCTTCTTGCAGCGGATTTTGTGGAGATCAACCTGTTCGGGCGTTTCACCCGGGAAGATATACTGACCCGGATACTCCCTTTGTTCACCCTCCATTCCCTGAGTATCGATGATCCCCACGTCCGGAGGACCGGAAATAATACCGCGGAGATCACCTATCGCTGCGGGGAAGATGCTACCCTGGGGAGGAACCGGAAGAACGGAACCTTTGGGGTGGCCGCCCATTATTCATTGATCGGAAACCTGTGGAAGATCTCGCGGTGGGAGATCGTTCCGGGAACAGTAACCTGACCGCTGACACTATTCTCCGGTATCCCGTGCTGTCATTGACAATAACCTGTCAAAAGGGTTTTTTCCCGGTGCAGCATTATCTTTAATAGGGCTCCCTGTTAACGATTAGCATGATAAGCAGCACGGTATCCTCATGCTTATAATCAGGGGGTTAACCAAACAGATCGGCGGTCTCCGGGCAGTGAGCAGTATAGATCTATCTTTAGGAGAGAACGAGATTGTCGGCCTTGTGGGCCCGAACGGTGCGGGAAAAACTACGCTTCTCAATATGATCTCCGGGATCAGTCCCCCGACTACCGGGACCATTACGTTCCGCAACGAAGATATTACCGGCCTGAAAGCAGATCGTATCTGTAAAAAAGGAATCGCAAAAACATTCCAGATCGCTGAGTCCTTTCCCGGACTCAGCGCACGAGAATGCACAATGATCGGCGCATTATTCGGCAACCACCGTAAGATCAGTATGGCGGATGCAGGGAAAGAAGCTGTTCAGACCCTTAGTTTTGTAGGTTTCCCGGAAGAAAAACAGGAAACAGCGATCAAAAATTTAAATGTTGTTGAACTGAAAAGGGTGCAGCTTGCACGGGCACTGGCTTCAAAACCCCGGTTGCTCCTTCTCGATGAGCTTACCACCGGGCTCAATCCCCATGAAAGCCGGGAGGCGGTCGGTCTCATTAAAAAGATCCGGGACCAGGGAGTGTCAATCCTCATCATCGAGCACGTGATGAGCGTGATCATGGGAGTGTCCGACCGTATTGTCGTCCTCGACCATGGCGAGAAAATCGCGGACGGCAGACCGCACGAGGTCGTTAACAACCAGCGTGTCATCGATACCTACCTTGGAGATATCGACGCATTCTAAAAGTGAAGGAACCCGTTCATGCTTACTGTTTCAGGGCTCAACATCTTTCACGGGAACCTGCAGGTTGTCTGGGACCTTTCATTCCGGGTTGATAAAGGTGAGCTCGTCACCATGATCGGTCCAAACGGTGCCGGCAAAACGACTACGGTTGAGACCATTGCAGGGCTCAACCGGAAAGCGACCGGCTCGATCCTGTTTGACGGTGAAAGTATTCTTGGCAGTCACCCGTACGATCTCTTCCGGAAAGGACTCGCCCTGGTACCGGAGAAACGGGAAATATTCCCGACCATGCCCGTGATCGAAAACCTTCTCCTTGGAGGAATCGGCAATCCTGACCCTGATAGGACCCTCGACCGTATCTTCCGTCTCTTCCCGGTCCTGCAGGAGCGGCGGCCGCAGAAGGCCGGGACGCTTTCCGGCGGTGAGCAGCAGATGCTTGCAATCGGCCGCGCCCTCATGTCGGAACCCCGGCTTCTCATCCTTGATGAACCGTCAACCGGACTCTCCCCCATTCTCACCGGTCAGGTATTCCGGTCGCTCGAACAACTCGGCAGGGAAGGAATGACGATCCTCCTGCTCGAACAGAATGTTCGGAATGCTCTTGCCATGTGCGACCGGGGGTACGTGCTGGAAAATGGCAGGATTGTGCAGGAAGGACGTTCAAAAGAGCTCATGCATGACCCCCGCATCCAGAAAGCGTATCTTGGGTTCTGAAACGTTGACCAAGGGATTGCCAGGGGTTGTTATTTTTATTGAATTTTCAAGGGATTGAACGGGGAATATTCAATGGGTATAGTCCTGCTTCAACCACCAAAATTGATCAGTGATAACGAAAGAAAAGTCGCATAAAATATGTTTCCGGAACTGACGGGAAAAAAGTTCAAATTTTTATGTTTTGCAGAAATTCTTTTTTCCTGTCACAAGGTTAATTTCTGCGATAGCTATGAGGGTAACCCCCTCTCTCCCCCAAAGGGGGAGGCACCCCAAGGGGAGCACCCCCCTTGACCCCCACTTTCGAGTTATGTTCATCAACCTGCTGAGGGGCTATCACATTTTGGGGATGCCCTGGCGGCGGGGGTGGAAGCACGATGTGCTGGAGCTCCCAAGAGCGATTTTTGAGGAAAATGTGTTATATCTCTTTATTAGTCGCGAGAATGTGACTATACCCTATTCAACTGTTAATCGATATGAAAAATTTTTTATGAGAACCGTTATGACAAATGTTCGCTTTAAAAAACCACAAAAGTGAAATATTTTGATACGTCGTGATTGTTACCACACACTCCCCTACCCGGCTGACTCCGCCGCACCTGAGGTGGTGTCACCACTGCGGATCAATCCACCAGGAAAATCCCCGAAAGAAACTCTGATCATGCATGCCGGGGAGAGGCATCAGGAGGGTAACTCTTCCGGACAAACAGGATTTTCACCGGTTAATTTCGGACGATTACTCCGGGTGAATTAATACGCTCATGCTCGCAAAGCGCTCAGGTAGTATGATTCAGAACCCGACATGTTGACAGAAATTTTGTGTGACCGTCATATTACCTGATGTCAATAAAGATCTGCAAACTGGCCGGGATGATGAAAGAAATGAGATACTATCCTTTCAATCCCCTTCCGGTTTCGTAACAGGCACCTTCCTTCGCCGTCGCTTCAGCCACTCCTGCACCTGTTCCGGCAGGCTCACGAGCCCCCGTGGCAGGAAGATGATCGTAAGGATGAGCATGACTCCGACGATGACATACCTTCCGAAGGTGAGCCCGGTCGCCTTAAGCCCTTCCCAGATAACCGTGAGCACGACCGTCCCGATCACCGGTCCGGCAAGGGTTCCAAGCCCACCGAGGATGACGTAGGTCACCGGCCAGAACGAGTTGTCGACCCCGAAGATCTCCGGTGTGAGGTAGCCGATGTGGTGGATCTCGAGCGCTCCGGCAATACCCGCGAGATAAGCGGAGAGGGCAAACGCGAGGAGCCGGTACCGGACGGGATCGATGCCGGCAGCCCTGGCTTCCAGCTCATTCTCGCGGATTGCAAGGAAAGCGAGTCCGATCCGTGATTTCATGATATACCAGATCGCGACGATGGAAGCGATCGTGATACCTAAGACCGCATAATACTCGATCAGCTGGTAACCGGGGATGGATGGGCTCAGGAGCCGGGCCGATGCAATGCCGTCCCAACCCCCGGTAACCGGGGCGAGCACACTGACGGTCAGGGTCTGGACAATGATGGCAAAGCCGAAGGTGACCATTGCAAGGAACCATTCCTTGAGCCTGACACAGGTAAGGCCGATAAGAATCCCGATCATTGCCGCAACGGCAGCCCCGAGAAAAATGGTAATGAACGGGGAGATCCCGCTCTTTGCAGCAATCAGCGTCGATGCGTACGCCCCGATGCCGAAGAATGCGGCATGGCCGAGTGAACCCTGCCCGGAGTACGCAAGGAGGTTCCATGCCGAGGCAAAGATGATGAAGATCAGCATCAGGACAAGGAGGTTGAGGATAAACATACTGCTGGTGAGGAAGGGAATTACGAGGGCGATACCAAGCAGGGCAATGATCCCGTATTTTGTCATCTCTTCCCTGCTGAAACGCATGGCTCCTTATTCCTCCTTATCCCCGAACAACCCGGTCGGGCGTACCACGAGCACGACAATAAGGATGACAAACGAGATTGCATCCTTCCAGATGCCGCCCAGGAGAAACGCAGCGCCATTCTCGGCCAGTCCCATTAACAAGCCGCCGATAATAGCCCCCGGGATGCTGCCCAGGCCTCCCAGGATGATGATCGCGAAGGCTTTGATCGCGGGGATCGAGCCCATATATGGATTGAAGACCTGACCACTCACGATCCAGAGCGTCCCCGCGGCTGCTGCAAGTGCGCACCCCAGGCCGAAACTGATGACATCAATTCGTTCGACGTTGATCCCGACAAGCATTGCTCCCTTCCGGTTCTGGCTCGTCGCCCTCATCTGCATACCGATCGTTGTCTTTTTTAAGAACAGGTACAGCCCGCAGAGGATTGCGGCGGTGAAAACCATGATAAGGATATAATCGAGCGGGACGGAGAGCGACCCGACAGGGACGGTAATACCGTCATACGGGCTTTTGACGCTCTGCCAGGCGTCACCCCATATCATGGCGGCACCGTTCTGGAATATATAGATAAGGCCGATCGAGAGGAAAATCTCGTTGAGCTTGCCTGTACCGAGGATCGGGCGGAAGCAGATCCGTTCGACCACCGCGCCTATACCGATAAGGGCAAGCATTGACAGGAGGATGATGAGATACGGGTTGATACCGGTGAAGACAAAGATGGTTGCCGTGATATAAGCGCCGATCATGAGAAATTCCCCATGCGCGAAGTTCACGATCTTCATCACACCGAAGATAAGGTTCAGTCCGGTTGCGAGAAGAATATAGATGCAGCCGGCATACAGTCCCCAGAAGATGATCTGCAGGAATACCCCGAGATTGTCCATGATCTTGATCAGCCCCCGTCCGGTTATATGCACTTATCAGCCTGCCAGTGATAAAAAAGAGAGGTAATTGATTACGAGCTGCTGCCGGGTACGTACCACGACGGCAGGACAAAGTCCGTTGTCTTCAGGTTGTCGGGCCAGACAATGGCGGGACGGGTCTCGCCGAGGGTGGCGTTGAACGACAACTGTTCCATCCAGAGATCGAACGTCGATTCCCGGAAGTCCGGTGAGAACGAGATCGTCTGGTCTTTCATCGCCTCGATGATCTGGGGCATTTTCAGGGCGACGAGGGCTTGTCGCACCGTTGCTTTGTCGGTGGTTCCCGCGTTCCCGATCGCTTTTGCCGCGATGAAGACTCCTTCGTACGTTGAGGCACCAAGAGCGTCAGGATAGGTCCCGAACTTTGAAAAGTAACTCTGCTTGAATGCATTCTGGGCATCGGCGACTGCTCCTGCGGGAGCGGTATAGGGCGAGAACCGGCTCTCAATAACGGCTCCTTCGCCGTACTTCCCGAGGTCCTTGTAAAACTGGGCGTTGTCGTTGTTTTCTACGTTGAGGAATATCGTATTGAGGCCTATGTCCCTTCGTGCCTGGGTAATGATGGGAGCGCCTTCATTCGGAAATGCACCGAGGTAAACCGCGTCCGGGTTTGCCGCCTTGATCGCGGTAAGCTGCGTCCTGAAATCGCTTTCGCCCATCCGGTAGCTCTGCTGGGCAACCAGCTGGATGTTCAGATTGTTCGTTGTAATGGTGCTGTTCACTGCTGACTGGACGCCTTTACCGTATGCCGTGTCCTGGTATAACAGGGCAAGCCGGAGCGGACGGTTGGCGGCGAAACTGGATTTCTGGTTGATGGCAGGCCGCATTACCTGGTCAATGAATGTTGTGGTATACAGGCCGTAGGTGTCAGTTGTCGGACAGTGATGGAAAACATAACTGGTATCGATACCATCCGTCCGGTGAGTGATGATCGGGCTTGACGCACCGGTCACTATGAACGGAATCTTGTTATCGGCAATGGTCTGTTCATAGGCTGAGGTAACTGCGCTTGAATACCCGCCGACAAGGATGTCCACCTTGTCATCGGTGATCAGTTTGGTCGCCGCTTTCTGGCCTCCCTGCTGGGTCGACTCGTCGTCACCTACGATGAGCTTGAGCTGGACTTTCGATCCGGTACCCAGGGTGACGCCACCATCCGCGTTGATCTTGTCTGCCGCCACCTGGGCGGACTGCCACATGTTGGTACCGACATTACTCGCAGGGCCGGTCAATGATGCGATGACACCAACTTTGATAACGGCCGGCGCGGTTACCGCTGCCTGCTGCGTACATCCTGCGATCAGTGCAGCCACGATAAGCACAACTGCGATGAAAAAGATTGAGTACTTCATATGATTTACTCCACAATGCTATGTTATAGCATAACAACTATCTATTACACCACGTGAGATTAAAAAGAATTACGGTTTGAGAATACGGGCAATCTGCGGTTTTTCTCCCTCATTCTTTTCTTCCATGATCCGTTACTACTCCGACGGTTTTTGCTCGTTCCGACATTCTGGTGCAGGAAGCTGAAGACATGGTTCAAACCGGGAGTGAGGAATAGCTGATCCCCGGTAGATTTGCGATCGTGGAGGGTACAACGCCTTTCCAGGTTCCCCATTGGGTGGTTAATACTCCGGCGACCCTCATCTCTTCGGATAACCCATCTCCCGCAGGGTCGTGGTTATCTCATCGAGGATACCGGGATCATCGATCGTAGCCGGAACCTGGTAAGAAACTCCGTCTGCAATCTTTTTTATCGTGCCGCGCAGTATCTTTCCCGACCTTGTTTTGGGCAGCCGTTTTACCACTGCAGCAGCCTTGAAGGATGCGATCGGGCCGATTTTCTGCCGCACCAGTAAGATAAGCTCGGGCACGATAGCATCCGGCTCCCTCGCGACCCCGGCTTTCAGGACGACAAATCCCAGGGGTACCTCTCCTTTCACCGGGTCATGGACCCCGGAAACAGCACATTCCGCAACATCCGGGTGCGATGCGAGCACCTCTTCCATCGCTCCCGTGGAAAGCCGGTGCCCGGCAACGTTGATGATATCATCCGTCCTGCCCATGATCCAGAGATAGCCATCCGTGTCGATGTACCCTGCATCTGAGGTCAGGTAATACCCGGGATATGCGGAAAAATAGGTCTTGACAAAATCCTTGTCATTCTGCCAGAGAGTCGTGAAACATCCGGGGGGTAACGGGAGTTTAACCACGATATTACCGGTCTCTCCCGGAGGAACCCGGGCACCTTGTGCATCAAGCACCCGGACATCATATCCCGGCACCGGCTTCGTGCACGAACCGGGCTTTACCGGCAGGAGTTCGAGGCCGGCACAGTTTGCACCAATCGCCCAGCCGGTCTCGGTCTGCCACCAGTGGTCAATGACCGGCACCTTCAGGTGCTGCTGGGCCCATACCAGCGTGTCGGGATCGCATCGTTCACCGGCAAGGAAAAGGGTCCGGAATCCGGACAGGTCATATCTTTTAATATAATCCCCGCCGGGTCTTCCTTGCGTATGGCCCGGAACGCCGTAGGAGCACAGAACAGTACCGAGACACCATGTTCCTGGACGACCCGCCAGAATCCACCGGCATCCGGTGTCCCCACGGATTTTCCTTCATAGAGGATGGTGGTGCACCCATAGAACAACGGACCGTACACAATATACGAATGCCCGACAACCCAGCCGATATCCGAAGCCGCCCAGTAGACTTCGCCGGGCTGCACATTATAGATATTCTTCATGCTCCAGGTCAGCGCAACGAGATGCCCCCCGTTATCCCGCAGCACCCCTTTGGGTTTTCCGGTCGTGCCGGAGGTATAGAGAAGGTAAAGAGGATCTGTTGAAAGGACCGGAACACACGCGGCCGGGTCTGCTTCCAGGAGCATGGTCCAGACCACATCCCGACCGGCTTTAAGGATCGCCGGCGCCTCCGGTCGCTGCACGACCACACAGGCCAGAGGCTTGTGGATACACAGGTCAAGGGCAGCATCCAGGAGCGGCTTGTAGGGGATGATGCGGCTGACCTCGATCCCGCATGATGCGGAGAGGACTACCCGGGGTCGGGCATCCTCAATGCGGGCAGCAAGTTCCCGGGCGGCAAAACCCCCGAAGACGACGGAATGGATCGCCCCGATACGGGCACAGGCAAGCATCGCAATGACCGCCTCGGGTATCATCGGCATATAGATGACGACGCGATCACCTTTCCCGACTCCCAGCTGCTGTAACCCCCCGGCACATCGCGCCACAAGATCCAACAGTTCACCATAGGTATAGCGCCTGACCGTTTTTGTGACCGGGCTGTCATAGATGAGTGCAATGCGGTTTTTTAACCCGTTCTCAACATGGTAGTCAAGGGCGTTATAACAGGAGTTGACCATTCCCCCTTCAAACCAGCGATAAAACGGGGGATTTTCGGGAGTTAGCACCCGTTCGGGTTTTTTGAACCAGTGAACTTTTTCTGCCGCTGCCCCCCAGAAACGATCCGGATCCGCGATCGATTCCCGGAATGCCTCATCATACTCCCCAACCATGCACCACATCTCCCCGGCGTGTATAGTAGGAAATTGGGAGGGTACCACTTATTACTTTCCTGAAAATCGCATCAGTTAGCGTATTATGTGGTGCACAGGTTTCCCCAAGTTGATGCTAAACTGGTGCAGACCGGGGGGAATGAACGTGCAGGAAGAAAAAAATTACCAAAAGAAGTGCCCCAGGCCTGATTTGAACAGGCGACAACTAGATCTTCAGTCTAGCGCTCTCCCAAGCTGAGCTACTAGGGCAGGATACAAATGTTGTCGCTCGTGACTAATAAATGATCTGCTCAAAAAGTTCAGGTATAGGGGCTGACCGTTCATTTTTATACCCTGCGATGGCAGTACTAACAGATGCCCCTTGCCGGTAAGCGTGCCGATAACGAAGATGGGGGACTTGCATCCGCAATAAAAAGCCGTTCGGCGCATGTGGTCCACCTTACGCACAATGATCTTGATGCAGTCGGAGCGGACGCAATCCACCGGATGAAATTCGGGGACGGGAATGTGTTTACCATCTGGAGTTCGGTAGGGAAATTTTCCATGCTCTTCTCCCTGGTAGCGTCCTGCGACGGGAAGGGTGACCTGCTCTCCATCTCAGATCTCGGCTATCACAAGGATACCGAAACTATTGCACGGTCGGCCCGGGCACATGGCTGGAAGGTGGAATGGCGGGATCATCACCGCTGGCGCGAAGATGAGATAAAAAGAATTGCACATGAAGTTGCGGTGCTCCGTATTGACACCTCGGTCTGCGCGTGTGGGATTGTAGCCCGCGATCTTGAACCGGAGAGCTCCGTTGCGGCCGAGATCTCACGGGTTGTATGCGATTACGATCTCTGGAAACATGCCGATCCCCGGTCTGCAGTACTCGGACAGGTCCTCCAGCGCAAAAAGAACCGGGAACATGTGCGGGACTGCCTTGTTGCCGGTATCTTCACCGATGCCCTCATCGCCCGGGAGTATGCCGAGATCAAGGCCGAGATGGAAGGAATGATGCAGCAAAGCCTGAAGCATGCAACTATCACCGGAACGCGGTACCGTATCGCCTTTGCCCCGCTCTACGGTTACCCGAGCGAAACGGCACATTTCATCCGTGGCGAGAGGAAGACCGATATCGAGGTAATCATCAGTAAAGACGGGAAGTTCTCGCTCCGGTCCGTGCCCCCGGTAAGTCATCTGATAGCACGGGAATTTGGCGGGGGCGGACACCCAAACGCTGCCGGAGGTTCATTCAATTTCAGCATGATCGAGCGGTTCACCTGGTGGCTCCTGAAGAAGAGCAGGCATTTCACCGAATTTGTCAGGATTGCGGAATCCATTGAACAGCGGATTTTTTCTGCCCCTGCCCGGTTCCTGCTGCTGATGAAGGTTATCACATCCAGTCAAGGATTGTCAGGCGATAATCATTTCGAGAGAGGTTGGGTTGTCTAACCTGAACTATCCATGATATATATATATCACCTCGACGCACCTGCTTCCGATGACTTTGAAAAAATTATGCATTCTCATCGGAGGTCTCTGTCTTCTGGCATTCGCTGTTACGCCGGTGCAGGCATTCACGGTAAAAACCCTTACCATGAATATTGCACCTGACGGCGATGCACGGATTGAAATCCATTATGACCTCACCCTGGTTGAGGAGGGTGCGATATTTTTCCGGATTTCCGATCCTGCAGCGGAACTCAAGAAGGCATTTGATGCAAATTCGAAGCACCCGGTGACGGTCACTGAAGCAACCGGTTCGTCGGCAACGGTCCTTATTCCTTCCTTTGCCTCAGTCAGGTACTGAAAATGGTCAGACTACCGTGGTGACGCCCTCCCTTTCCTTTGAGCGGGCACAGAAGGCTCTCGATAAGTACTGGTTTGCCCGGTTCGTCTCACCGGATTTCTCTCCCGATATAACAACAATCATCTTTCCGGACGGGTATCATGCGAGCTTTGAAAATCTTCTCGTCATCCCCTCAGTCCCTCACCAGCTGGCGACGAACTGAATACGGCAGCGGTATATTTTTTTTTCGTAATATCAGAGACGGGAGATCGTCCCACGGGATCTGCTTTTTTCCCTGAATTCCAGGGGGAATCACCGGGTGGTTGACGAGGGATCCGGCAGTCTGATCTTCCTTGTGGCTGAAAAGGCTGGTTACGCCAAAGCGGAATGTATGACAAGATCGAATACTCTGCGGCTCCGGTTTTCACCAGAAGATGGTTATCCGGGTTATGCCCCAGGAATCAACAGCTTCTGTCCAGATTCCTGCTCATCGTTCCCTGCAGGGTAAGGGCATTACCCTTCATAGGTGGCAGAGCTGACAAGCTTTCTCCAGTACTCCCCGCATAAGCCCGTGCAATATCCTCCGGCGACGACCTGGTCGGGGTCAAGACAAGAGAGGGCCCGCATGATGGATTTGGCATCAGGATCGACGATGATAATCTTCCGGAGATCATACTCCTCCGTCAGATCGAGCAGGGTATCAAGCTGGTCTTTCCTGACGGCAACCTGGCGCTGGTGCTCCAGCAGGCACGCAAGATCATCCCGGTCGGGTTCCGCCGGGTAAAAAAAGACATTCTGACGCACGAGAGGAGCGATCTCGGATTCCCGTATCGTATCGCACATCAGCACATGCCCGCCGATCCCCCTGTCCCGCATCGAGCGCATCAGGCTGCGGTATATACCGGCAAGGGCATCGTTCCACTCCTCTTCATCATCATAGAATAGGTCCGTGATGCCAAGCAGGTGGGGAGACGGGAGAGCACACCAGGCGCCCTTCTTCAGGGAGACTATCAACGCTGCGTCCTCTGTGATTTCGACGGGATCCAGGCTGATCTCAGCCGTTGCCTCTCCCTCTTCAACCCCGGCAAGGCCTGCCAGGATACGGTCGCGGTAGAACCTGCCCCCGGCGCAGGTTGACAGGATACCCGCCGGGATCTGGGGTGATAACGACTGGTCGAGCTGGTAGGTGATGAGGTCGGCAGCGGTGCCCCGGTGCCCGGATATCCAGGTGGCCAGTGCCGGCACATCCGGCATGCCGGGCTCCGCTCCCAGCGCCCGTGTTGCCAGCTTCAACCGTTTTACCATATACAGATCTTATAACTCATAAGCATCTAAAAAGTACTGATGAACCCCCCACCGCTGCTGGTCACCTGCGGGCTGCCGTACACCAACGGTCCCTGCCATCTTGGACACCTGCGAACGTACGTGCCTGCCGATGCCTACGTCCGCTATATGCGGCGGGCGGGCGAAGAGGTTGTTTTTGTCTGCGGTTCGGACAACCACGGGACCCCCATCGTGGTCTCGGCGGAGGAAACGGGTATTTCCCCCCGGGCACTGTCCGAACGATACCACCGTCATTTCGAGGAGACCTTCCGGAGGATGGGGGTGCACTTCGACCGGTTCGGCATGACCGATGACCCGGCAACCCATCGCCGCACCCGGGTAATGGTATCCGAACTGATCAAAAACGGCTACGTCTATAAGCAGATCGTGCACCAGGCATACTGCACGAAATGCAGGCGGTTTCTCCCGGACCGGTACGTCGAGGGGATCTGCCCCCACTGCGGGACTTCGGCA
The DNA here is from genome assembly GCA_963829225.1 of uncultured Methanoregulaceae archaeon. Taxonomy (GTDB): domain Archaea; phylum Halobacteriota; class Methanomicrobia; order Methanomicrobiales; family Methanospirillaceae; genus Methanoregula. Next base: position 56,168 of record CAWHHQ010000001.1, read on the forward strand.
CGGGGCGACGAGTGCGACCAGGGCTGCGGCAAACATCTGGAACCGGGTGAGATCAGGGATCCGGTCTGCAAGGTCTGCGGGACGAAGGCGGAGTTCCGGGACCAGGAACATTACTTCTTCCGGCTCTCCGGGTTCAGGGATTTCCTGCTCACGTTCCTTGATAACGTCAAAGGGACGACCAACGCGAAGAACTATGCAATCGGGTGGATCAAAGAGGAGCTGCATGACTGGTGTATCACCCGCACCCTTGAATGGGGCGTGAAGTTCCCGGGACGCGACGACCTCGTGGTCTACGTCTGGGTCGACGCCCCAATCGGGTATATCGCGTTCACCGAGGAATGGGCGGAAAAGACGGGCAAAGACTGGCAGCGTTACTGGTGCGGGGATAACCGGGTCACGCATTTCATTGGCGGCGACATTATCTATCACCACTGCATTTTCTGGCCGGCCCTCCTGAAGGGTGCCGGGTATGGCGTGCCGCATGCTATCGTCGCGAGCGGGATGGTCAAGGTCGATGACCATAAATTTTCGAAATCACGGGGCTACGTGGTCTGGACGAACGATGATTACCTCGACAAAGGTCTTCCCGCTGATTACCTCCGGTATTACCTGCTTGCCTATACCAGCCACACCAAGGAACTTAATTTTTCATGGAAGGTCTTTGGCGAGCGGATCAATAACGAGGTGGTCAATATCTTTGGCAACTTTGTTTACCGCACGCTCTTCTTCGCCCACAAGGAATTCGGCGGGATACCCCCCTGCACCGTTGATCCTGCCATTATCGCCGAGATTGAAAAGAGCCGTCTCACGGTCGACCGCCTGATGCAGGATTACGAGTTCAAGGGAGCGGTGGATGCGATCATGGCGCTCGCGGCATTCGGCAATACCTACATCCAGACCAATGCCCCGTGGAAACTGGTCAAGACCGACCGGGAGGCGTCGGCGCAGGTGATCACCAACTGCATCCAGATCGTCAAGGCGGTCGCCATGCTCATCGAGCCGGTAATGCCGGTGAAAGCCCAGGAATGCTGGACCATGCTCGGGCACAGCGACCAGCTCGCAGATCATCCGCTCGCCGAGGCGGCAGAGCCGGTGGTGCAGACCTGTATCCTGCCCCCGGCCCCGCTCTTTACCCGTATGGAAGAAACCCAGATCGCCGGGCTTGAAGCCCTCCTGCAGAAACGGGTCGCTGAGGCGAACAGGAAGATGGAGAAGATGCCGGTCGTTTCTTTTGAAGAGTTCCAGAAACTGGACCTTCGTACCGGCAGAGTGCTCGCGGCAGAACCGGTCAAAAAATCAAACAAACTCCTGAAGATCCAGGTGGATATCGGGGGAGAGATCCGCCAGATCGTGGCAGGCATGCAGCAGTTCTACCAGCCCGACGAACTTGTGGGCAGGGACGTTGTTGTCGTCACGAACCTTGCACCGGCAACCATCTTTGGCGTGGAGTCCAATGGCATGATTCTTGCTGCCGGGGATGCCGCATCGCTGCTCACCCCCCTGAAGCCGGTAGAGCCGGGAACGAAGATCCGCTGACAGGGATCTTATTCGCCATTTTTAGAAATATCTTCCCGGCCCTGAAGAGTTCCTCCCGTCGTTATTCTGACGGTACATGCGCATCACTTTTTTAAAAAAAAAGCATTCAGGTTTGTTGAGTTTTTTTACCTTTCCGGCCTGGCTCAAAGGGCACCCCCTGAATCGAAGAGTACATTAAATTCGGATGGAAACTATTATTCAGCACCACGGGGGTTCACGCACGAAATTCCTGTATCTTGACCAGACCGTAAAAAATCCTTACCTGATCCCGAGCCTGATCACGGCAAGTACCGTCGCATCACTTTTTCTGAACTGGTACGGGCTCACCCTGGGTATCACCAATGTCCTGCCCCATCTTTTTTATATCCCGGTCATTCTTGCTGCCTATTACTATCCCCGTCGTGGTATTCTCTTCACGATCGCCCTCTCGGCCGTATATGGTATGCTTGTCATCGGCGTCGGATCACCATCTGCTGAAGTCCTTGTCTCAGCGCTCGCACGGGTGATAGTGTTTATTGTTATCGGAACCGTGGTATCCTGCCTGAGCGGCAGGATGCAGCAGGATGCCGGCCTGTGCCGACGGTCGGTGTCCATGCTCGAGTCCTCCGATGACGCCGTGGTGGGTAAGACCCTTGACGGGATCATCACAGACTGGAATTCCGGTGCCGAACGACTCTATGGATACACCGCCCGGGAGATTATCGGGAAACCGGTCCGGGTGCTCACGCCTCCTGATCGTCCCGACGAGGTCCCCCGGCTCATCGAGAGAATCCGGCGCGGGGAACGTATCGGGCGTTATGAAACAGAAAGGATCACAAAAGACGGGAGGCGTATCCAGGTATCCCTTTCCCTGTCGCCGATCAAGGACGCTCTCGGCGCTATCATCGGTGTTTCTACCACCGCCAATGATATTACCGAGAAAAAACGGATGCAGGACGAGATCCAGCGGGCAAAGGAGGAATGGGAGCGGACCTTTGACGCAGTTCCCGACCTGATCTCTATTATTGACCGGCAGAACCGGATCATACGGGTGAACAAGACGATGGCCGACCGTCTCGGCATAGCTGCCCAAGACGCAATCGGGCGACCCTGTTACGAAATAGTGCACCACAGCAGGCTGCCACCCGGCACCTGCCCCCACCGGATTCTCATGGACGATGGTAAGGAACACACGCAGGAGATCCACGAGGATACCCTGAAAGGGGACTTCCTGGTTACTGCTTCCCCGATCAGGGACGTTTCCGGGACGATAACCGGTTGCGTCCATGTACTCCATGATATTACGGAACCGAAACGGGCTGAAAAAGCCTTACAGCAGGCGGTTAAAAAACTCAACATGCTCTCATCGATCACCCGCCACGATATCCTGAACCAGCTGATGGTCCTGGGCGGCTACCTGGCGATATCCAAAGAGACGGTTACGGACCCTGAAATTCTCGGCTCAATAAAAAAGGAGGAAGAAGCGGTAACATCGATCCGCCGCCAGATCGAATTTACCCGTTACTACGAAGATATTGGGGTGAACGCGCCCCAGTGGCAGGGGATCGCAACCACAATCCGCGCATCAGCGGTGCAGCTTCCTGTTGAACGTATCACCCTCGAAATCACGTTTTCCCACGGGGAAATCTTCGCCGATCCCCTTATCGGCAAGGTTTTCTATAACCTCGTAGAGAACTCTCTGCGCCACGGGGGCGATGTCACCCGGATCAGGTTCCTGGTGAACGAAACCGACGCGGGTACAGCGATTATCTACGAAGATAATGGTGTCGGGATACCCGCCGACGACAAGGAACGCATCTTCCGGCGAGGGTTTGGTAACCACACGGGGCTTGGCCTTTTCCTGTCCCGCGAGATCCTTGCGATTACCGGCATCACCATCCGGGAGAACCGGAGAACCGGGCAAAGGCGTGCGGTTTGAAATCCTGGTACCACGCGAGATGTACCGGGATGGAACAGGTTCACCATGACCACTCCACCGGCTGATCCCGGACTGACGGCAACCCTCCTTGCCCTCCAGAAGGGTGAGATCACCGAGCACCATATCTACCTGAAAATTGCTGCTGCACAAAAAAATCCCCACAACCGTGAGGTTCTTGAGCGGATCGCCCAGGAGGAACTTGGGCATTATGCGATATGGAAACAGTATACCCGTCAGGATGTGGCGCCGGCCACGCTCCGCATCTGGTTCTATTACCTGATCGCACGGGTCTTTGGCATGACATTTGCCATCAAACTCATGGAAGGCGTGGAGAAACGTGCACAGGTGCATGACCGGGGACTTGCTGACCAGATCCCCGGGTCGAAGGAGATCCTTGTCAACGAACAGAACCATGAACGGGAACTCATCGCACTCATCGATGAAGAACGGCTGAAATACCTTGGCTCGGTTGTACTCGGTCTTAATGACGCCCTCATCGAGTTCACCGGCACCCTTGCCGGGCTGACCTTTGCGATCCAGAATACGAAGATTATTGCGGTGGCCGGCCTGATCACGGGGGTTGCCGCCACGCTTTCCATGAGTGCATCCGAGTACCTTTCCCAGCGGTCGGACGGAGGACCGACCAGCCCTGTCAAGGCATCTGCCTATACCGGAGCTGCCTATATCGCAACCGTCGCCCTGCTGATCCTCCCGTACCTGGTCCTGAAAAGCCCGTATCACGCCCTGGTATTTACCCTGACGGGGGCGGTTCTCATCATTGTCCTGTTCACGTTCTCTATATCCGTAGCCAAAGACCTTCCCTTCTGGAGACGTCTCGGAGAGATGATCCTCATCAGTCTCGGTATCGCAGGGATCTCCTTTGTCATCGGTATTCTCATCCGCACGGTGCTGAACGTCAACATTTAATTACATTATTGATATTCTGCCCGGCTTGCGGAATTATCACTCCGGTTTTGGCATATTCCGCATCTCGCACCCACGGATTTCTTACAGCAGGATAGAAAAACGTACGTTTATGCCCGCAGACTTCACCATTGAAGTAAGAATGGAAAAAAAGGTGACGGTGAACCTGTGAAGACTCTTATCTATTATTTCAGCGGTACCGGAAATTCGCTCGCGGCTGCCCGGAGTATCTGCCGCCATCTCGGTGACTGCGAACTGGTACCGATTGCATCGATTCCCGGAACCCCAAAGGAGGTTATTCCTGCAGCAGACCGCGTGGGCATCGTCTGCCCGGTCTATGATCTTGGCCTGCCGTCGATTGTGGCCGAATTTGCGCAGCGGCTGGACCTCTCACGGGCAGGCTATTGTTTCGCAGTCCTTACCATGGGCGGGTTTGGGGCTTCGGCACTCCACCAGCTCGATGACCTTGTCTTTGCCCGCACCCGGCGGCATCTTGATGCGGCGTTTACGGTAAAGATGGTGGGCAACTTTGTGCCGCTCTACGAACCGGCGAAAGGCGCGAAGCGGGAGAAACTCCTGGCCGATGCGGAGGAGAGACTGGCCGGGATCGCGGCAAAGATCGACATGGGCCTTACCGTACGGCCCGATACTGCACTCCTGACCGGTCTCCTGAAGTGGTTCATGTATGACGGGTTCATCCGCCAGATCCATGATGCTGACAAGAACTTTCTTGCAGACGAAAAATGCACGTCCTGCGGTACCTGTGCGGAAGTCTGCCCGGTCCACAATATCGAGATGGTTAATGGCAGGCCGGTCTGGAAACACCACTGCGAACTCTGCTGTGCCTGTATCCACCTCTGCCCGGTCGAGGCGATCCAGTACGGGCAGAAAACCAAAACCCGGGGACGGTACCGGCACCCTGACCTGAAGAATGCGGATATGAAGGCCCAGCGGGGTGAATGATCCCCTTCAATCACCGCAAATTTTTTTTCGTTCATAAATTCCGGAGATTGATGGTTGTCTTTCCCTGCTGAACGGGAGCGTACTGCCCGATCTCCGACTCAGATTTAACAAATCTTCTTCCAGAAAAAGGAGATTATTTTTCCAGTCTGGCAAGCGCTTCGCTCATATCCTGCGAAAGATCAACACCCGTAAAAGCACCGGTCGTTGGCAGTACCATGTCAAATTCGGGGGTTATGTCATATTCGACGGTCGTATTGACCGGCACGGTGAAATCGAGGATGTGGCCGCCGGTCTGGCGGTCATCGCTGAGGTAATGGAGGTGGTACCCCGCAACATTGAGCCCTTCGAAAAAAACCGGTATGTAGAATCCGACAACGGTGCCGGTAGTATTGGCATAGGAATAGACCGACTGGTTCTGTAATGCCTCCGTCAGGGTGGGATAGGGTTTCTGTTGCGGCGGTTCGGATCGCACCCTGAGGGAAGGGAAGGTCCCCTGCATCCGCACGGCATACACCATATTCCGTGAGGGCAGCCGATCGGCCATGGTGGAGGCGAAGAGGGTGAAGTTCATCGGACTTCCGGTGGTAACCGTAAAGTCACGATCAAAGTAGGTCACCGCTGCAAATGGCGTGGTGAGACCATCCGGGACCCGGTATATGTGGCCGTCCGCCTTTGCCTGGTAGACAACGCCGTCCAGCATGATCATCTCGCCATCGAGGGCATCAAACGTCCCGATCCCGAAATCGCCGTGTTTTTTTATTCAGCGACCGGCAGGATTCCGTCAAAGACTCCCTGCATCAGGGCATCGATGGTCGAGACCTGGTACAGCGTCTCCCGGTCTGACGGGACGGTGGAATTCCTGGTAAACTGGGAATATACCGACGCCGCGAAGAACACCAGTACGACTGCGAGCCCGATGCCGAGGAAAAATTTCAGCGTGTCCATGGTACCAACGAATTATCTTCAGAAAATAAAAAGGGTGGTGAGCTGGACCGGGCACCGGTGAATATTTCCCGACCACACATTAAGATAAAAGAATCAGCGTACGGACATACCCGGTTATCCGGAAAAGAGATCCTTTTTTGCGCGCCTGCCGGAAAAAACCCGTATGTTCCTGCGTTTCTCCATCAAATTTTTTAATTGATTTTTAATCTTTTTTTTTAATTCTGGACGGTCTGGAACGATTTCCGGGGAGTTGGAAGTAGTCTGGACGGTCCGGTTTTTCTCAAACTTTCGCGCCCCTTATTTTGGGCCGGGTCTCACAGGAATTACCGGCATGTTCCGGATTGGTGATAACGTTCTATGACAAGATCCCATCATGTTATTACGGGAGCATTCCTGCTGGCATTATTTTTCACCGTCGGCATGGTGAGTGCAGCAGAGACGGCCAACCTCAGCATATCGAAAGCGGTGACCTCGGCCACGCCCTACGAGACAGGTAAGCCTGTTACGTGGCTGGTAACGCTCGTGAATAACGGGCCTGCAAACGCAACAAACATCTCGCTTGCTGAAAGTATCTCAGGGTTTTCGGGACAGGTTGACATGAGCGGGGCAGCGGATCCCGGGACCTATAATACTACGTCAAAGATCTGGAATATAACCCGGCTTGATAATGCCACCTCAGCCAATCTCACGATCATTACCCTATTCGGTAAATCAGGGTACCAGACAAATAATATCGATGTCCTTCATCTCGATCAACAGAATCAGGGTGACACCCATGCTGAGAAGACCATAACGGTTATTAACAACAGGGGGGCGGTTATTCCCGATCAGCCATTAACGGTAAACCTCGCCATCAGGCCAAATACCCTGAACCTTAAAAGCAAGGGTGTATTTACCGTTTTTATTACCCTCAACGATGGAGACTCGCTCTTCCCTGTCGGTATGAACAGCAAACCCCGCATCGATTTTGGCAACAGTTCCCTGTCCTGCGGCGGCGCTGAAATGATCCGTGCCGGCGTGTCGGACAAGGATGGGGGAACCCTGATTGCAAAGTTCCACCGCCAGGACCTGGAAAATGTTACCAGCGGGAGCGGCGTGCAGATAAACTGTTCAGGGACCTTTTCCGTCAACGGCAAATCCGTCGATGTTGAAGGAAGCGATACCATCAGGGTAATCGGGGAAAAGAAGGGGCTGGATAAATTTATCTCAGGACTCATGCGATACCTGGGGCTTGAGAAGGATGATATTGCCGTCAACGAGACCGAAGACGGGAATGTCACCGTTTCGTTCACCCTGGACCCTGATAACGTTAAGAATAACGGCCAGATGAAGAAGGCACTCAGGACTCAGGATAGTGCCTCGCCGGATACCGGAACTGCAAAGAATGCCACTGACAAGAATGGGGGTCAACACAAGAATACCGTGAAAAACCCGGGAAAAGATAATAACACTACCGGGAAGGATAACCAGATCCAGGAGAACGATAACGGCAGGGACAACAAGGTCCGGAAGAACGATGAGAAGGGCAACAACAATAACAGCAAGGGAAATGGCGCATCAAAGGGAAATTCAAACGGGAAAAAGGACACGTGAACCAGTCTCGATGTCACCTTTTCTTCCCAGGACCATAACCAGATTTATGAACCTCAGGAACAACACGTCAACCGGGGATACAACGGGTAGCGGAGGAACATGAGCACCACACAGATCATCCTGGCAGGAATAATTGTCATTGCACTGCTTTCCTGTACAGGACCCGTCGGTGCGCAGGGAACCGGTCCGGCACCCGTGCACCCTGCTGACACTAATCCTGCAGGCCCGGGAAATCCCCTGTTCGGCCTGAAGGTCGCCCTGGAAAACCTTGACGAAACGTTTACCGTTAACGATACCCTGCGGGTTGAAAAACAGGTTGCCCATGCCCAGACCCGGATTGAAGAAGTGCAGCAGGAACTGGTACTCAACCAGACCGGCTATGCAGACCAGGCGCTGGAGCTGTCCCGGGAGAAACTGAACCAGACAGAAGCAGCATTACCCCGCCTTCCACCCGACGGAACCGGACTCCTGCATGCCCAGGAGATCATCACCCGGCACCAGACCGTTCTTGCCGATCTCCTGTCCCGGTACCCGGGCAGCACAGGACTGGCCGGTGCCTACAACGACAGCCAGGTACTCGAACGGAAGTTCGGCGAGAAGACACGGGCGAAGTTCGACCGGGTCGTCGGAAAGGATAACACAACGAGCTTCAGAGCGGTAAAACGGGATACCGGGAAACCGGACAATGCCGGCGGGAACATCACGGCACCCGCCAGGAGTACCGGCCAGGGTAAGAATGAGTCGCCGGCCCATGTAAAGAACAAGAAGACTGAAATCCCGGTCAGCCCGACGGTTACCGTCGCACCTGCGACATCTGGCGAAGACAAGGGATCTTCCAAAGATCCGGGAAAAAAAGGGAATAAATAGCGTAAATGGTGTGATCCGCAAGAAGAAAACATCCGGCCCTGCTACCGGTATTTTTTTAAAGCCGTGAGCACAGGTCGGACGATTCCCCGATGGAAGCCCTGGACCGGGTAAATTTCCGGAACGACCGGGCACAAGATCTCCCGTCGTTTGAACGGGATGATGACAATGCTTAAACGGACCGGAATGAATCAACTAAGGAAACAGGGTGTACCACAATGTCCAGACCAACAATATTCATCACAACCTTCTGCATCTCTCTTGTACTGGTTTCACTGGTGTTGATTACCGGGTGTACCACAACCCCCACCAGTCCCGGCGGGACCATCCCGCCAACCTCCTTGCCTGCAACAACCGTGACCACCATTCCCGTTTCAACCTCAAATCCTGATCAGTCTGCCGCTGCAAATATCCAGCTGAAAGGGAATATCTACGGATTATCTTCCAATCCGCTGGCGGGAATTGACACCATCAGGTTTACCATCGGCACAGGATCCTCCCAGACACCACCCATCGACCTGACCAGGATGGAAATTGTCTTTTCAACCCCGGGTACTGCCCCGGTGACCCTCATCCAGGGCACCGCCGACTCACTAAGAACGTTTTCCACCACCATGGGGAACAACCATGTCACCTCCCTCGGTCCCGGCGATGAGGTTGAGATCGATTTCAGGGTTAATGTAGTTCCCGGGGGGACCAAAGTGAGTATTGAGGCGAGACCACCTGCCGGCGCCGCGTTACCGCTCTCAAAGATGGTGCCGGAAGTAATCTATCCAACGACGGTCCTCAATTAAATCCTCCTTTTTCAGGCACCAGGATAATTCCCGGTAAACGTGGTCCGGATATTCAACCGGGGATGGATCGATGGTCACTTCATGAAAAATGTCCTGTCCATGATCAAGCTATAAGAACCCGGATGTCCATGTACTGGAATTACCGGAACGGATAGGTATGAAACACCTGAACCTGACAACTTCCATGGCCGGAGGGATTATTTTTGGCCTCATCGTCGCGATCCTGCTGTTCTTAGCCCCCACACCACCGGGCTTTGCCATTGCCGTGGGCATAATTTTTGGCGTTGTGGCATTTTATGTCCTGGATGACCGTAAGAAAGAGCGATGAAATTCTGTACAGTTAAAGTGAAATTCAGGGTCGGGTTGACTTGATGTACAAGTAAAAATTTTCGGAATGAATAAGTCCTTTAGCGGATTTGTTACCCCTGCAGCACTGCGTGCGAATGTTTTTCCACAAATATAAATTCCACCGGGAAGAGTTACTTTCCATGGATTCAGGGAAAAGATACATTCTTTTTTTGATTCTCAGGGTAATAGTGACAGGTTCAGGCTGAATTTCACAACCTGCAGATAACACTTCTTAATCGATAACCATGACGGAGCAGCCCCGGGAAGAATCCACGCCCAGTATATCGGGGATCACCGGTTCTGGATTAATATTTATCCCATCGGAACATGAACCACAATCCTTATTGTGGATCGGTTCAAAAATGAACCATGTGGAACAAAATTTAATCAATGAAATTGTTGCACTTCTCTTCAGGGAGAGCCTTCATACCCGGGCCATCGCCGATCAGCTTGGGAGCAATCATGCCACGGTCCTGCGCAAACTCCGCGATCTTACCGAAGATAACGTCGTTGATTTCCGGATTGAGGGAAAGAACAAAGTCTTCACTATCAAAAGGACCATCGAGGGCAGGAATGCCGCGATGATCGCCGAAATATACAAACAGTCTTCTGTCGTGAGCAGTACCCGGTCCTGCGGGGAATTTTCCAGGCCATCCTGGAGATGCCGGAGATCCCGCTTGCTATCCTGTACGGGAGTCTATGCTAAAGGCCTTGCAACAAAGGGGAGCGATATCGATATTTTTATCGAAACGACCAACTCCCGGATGAAGAAACAGCTCGAACAACGGCACTCGCTGCTCAGTGTGAAGATCGGGGTGTTCGATACCAATGAGCTGCTATCCGGGAAATGATGAAAGACCACGTTATCATCAGGGGTGCAGAGGTGTACTTTGACAGGACAGGGTTTTTTGAAAAGACTGCATAAGGATGCATTCCTCCAGATGGTGGCTCCCAGCGATGAAATGAAGATGGCGTACTTGAAAAAATCTGAACGCAACCTGACCTCAGCGAGACTGCTGTTCGACAACAATCTTTTCGAACAGTCGGTATCAATGGCGTATTACAGCATGTACTATTCTGTTCTCGCGCTCTTCTTTGCCACGGGCATCAAGTGTGAAAATCATACGGCTGCAATAATCTTACTCAAAAAGGTCTTCGCGATTGACAATGACGATTTGGAATATGCAAAGACCGAAAGGATTGACAAACAGTATTATGTTACATCCGCACCGGTCCGCGATGACGTCGTCGCACTTATCCGGACGGCTGAGTCCTTCAATGCAAAACTCCTTGATGTCATCGACCGGCTGACGAACGAAAAGATCGAAAAATTCCGGAAGAAGTTCAACAGCCTGATCTGATCCTGGTAAAAATATAAAATACCCCCTCACCCGGAATAACCAAAGAATCCAAGGCCAACCTTCATAAGCAGCGGCATATTCGTCACACCAAGGTAGATAACGCACCCGAGCAGGGCGAAATCTTCGGGAAGATCAAACCCGATAATATAATAATGATACTTTTTTACGACCGCTTCAATAATCTCCGGTGACAGCGGCTTTTCGGTATCCGACAGCACTGACATCTTCTTTGCCTCGTCCCATGCAAGAGGCCTCCTCTTCCAGAACTTAAACCCCTCTTTCAGGCCGTAGCCGAACGCGTGCCATTCTATGTCGGTGAGGCCAAGAAAAACAGGAGTTGCCGGGTCTTCGAGCATCGTATCAGTCCTCATCGCTGATGGCGATCTCGAATACCGGGCTCATGTACCCGCCATGCTCCGGGCTGAAATCCCGTGGCCCGTCCCATCTGGGCAAACTTCCTGCGGCCCGTCCGGACCTGCACCGTGTGGATCCCCGGTGCACGGGGAAAGACCCTGCGGCCGTCCGTGTCGTGCATCTCCTCATAGGGCGGGATATCGAACCAGTCCGGCCAGAACCGGACGCCCCGGGGGATGTCGGTTCCCCGCCGCAGGTCCGGCAACCTCAGGGGAGAGAGGTTGTCATAGATAATGTCGATGATCAGGTTTTCATCGCTTTTCTCCGGGTTCAGGTCCAGTTCGTAGAAGACCGGGTTGCGCCTCACCTCCTCCCGGGTAAGAGGCGTATCTGCCGTGAGAGGTTCAAGGCCGCCGGATTTCCCCGGTACAGGCCGGTCACCTGTGCGACAGAACTGGATATGATTTTAGTTTCCATGCCAGTTCTCCCGGAGGCTTTCATGTTCAGCCCGCAGTTTTTTGAACTCCTCGACAACCTCGTCGTACCGGCCGATCTTCTGGTAGATGACAAAGAGCATCGGGTAGATCGGCAGCACCGCTCCCAGGACAATTCCCAACAGTTCAGCTTCCATACAAATCCTCCGAAAAAAGACGAAAAATGACCGGAAGGGAAGGAGGAACATGACATTCCCTTCCTCCCTCCCGGGTCTTTTTTCATCCGGATACGATCAGGCGAGTGCCGGGACGGTATCGGCCCAGGTATCGACCGCCGTCCGGATGGCGTCATCCGAGTAGGAGGTGAGGGTCACCTGGCCCCGGCTGAAGTTCACCATGTACAGCTCGCCGTTCACATCGTGACAGCGGAGCGTTGCCGTATAGGTCTCCGAATCCGGCTGGCGGACCGCGGTGCCGGCGTGGGCGGTCGTGATGGCCGCTGCAGCGAGGGTCGCAGCAACGCCGGCGATTGAACCCGGCGACCGAGTTGTACCGGTCGGATGCCGTGCCCACTGACTTTGCGCCGGCATCCTGGTACACGATCTTTGCCACGTATGATTCACGGGTCTTTTCAACAGGCGGGTGGCTGACGCCTGCAGTCATATAGGCTACACAGGCAAACGGGTTGTCGGCGATGACCGACTGGACGATCGCGTCGAACGCCGCCACGTCTGCGATTGGGCTCGCGAGTTTGCGAACCGCACTTTTTACATTTGCGCTTTGGACAAAATCTGCCATTGTTGTTTCCTCTTTTTTGTTTTTTTGGCTGGTTCATTGGAACCAGGAAGATGGGAATGGTGACATTTGGTCTCCATTCGAATCGGGGTGTCTCGGGGCCCTTTGACATACACTTATACGACGTGTGAGGGCTTAGTCTTGACTGAATCTTTTTGAAAAATGGGAAATGGGGGTTGGATTAGGGTTTGATTGGGTATTGGGGCGTGCTGGGGGCGGGGATGGTTTGGGAAAAAACGGGAGGGGGATATGTTGTTAATAATCGTTTTCAAACAGGCGATAATCCAAATATGAATTATCAATGATAATATGATCAGAATACTCGATTAAAATTAGTATAGCACTCCCTTATCAAAGAAAAAACGCCCATTATAATTTCTCTCAAATTTCGAATAAACACTTTTATAAAGTGCTGGATATTTTGCCTCTTTTAATGGAATATTATACATGAATTTTTCAACTATTTCATAATGTTCTCTCTCATATTTATCCCATCTTCTTGTTACTTTCATATATCCGATAACAATGTAAACCGTAATTTTTCTTTTGAACTCAAATTTTATAATGTTTTAATTGTTCAGAGTTTGACCATTCCAATTGCCCTTTTTCATTCAATTTGGTACCATATTTGCATTCTACGGCAAATTTTTCCTTTATTGGAAGATACTCAAAAATAAAATCAGGGTTTAAACTACTTTCCACATATCTTTGTGTATTCGTTTTGAACGAGTGAGTTTTCTCTAACAATTTGTATGTTTCGGGTGAAAAAAGATTTTGAACATGATTCTCGAATCGTTGCCCAACAATTTCAGGATCATTAGATATCTTATAATCAATTTTTTGAAGAACATCCCCTAGTTTTCCTAATATCCCCATAATACCCAATCGATTATTTTTATATTATAATTTTTGCATAAAACTTATTGGGAAATCAATTATAACGGTCTACTGTTGATTAGTGGTTACACCACTGAAGGTAGTATGATTAAGTAATGTAGCGGGAACTTGTCGAATTACGAATACATTAGCCGTGATTGACTCTTTTGTTAAAAGCCTGTGACTCACAAAGTTTTTTTTATTTTTCCCCAAAACCTTCCAAACCGATTACGTATTCAGGTGTTCTTCTCCATAAATATTAAAATACTTTATTCGAATCGTTAAATCTTTGAGAGCATTTCGAATTGTTTTTATGTCCTTTTTTATATTTGATTCATCTGCGCTAGTTTCGGACGCAAAAATATATTGAAAAATAACTTCATCGATTCCTTCTTTTATTGAATTTCCTTCTTTAAAGCCTTAAAAATTCCTCTGGTAGTGATTTCTTTAGGAATCCAATCAGCAGGATGAGGCCTTTTCTCTCCTAGTCGATTTTGTGTTTCGATTGACTTGATTATCATAGGACCGGTTCCATTGTTAGATAACGTTAATGTAATCTCCCGAGGGAGATGAGGAAGCGCTCGAGGTAAATCACGTATTTCAATGGCAGCAAGAGGTCTAACTGATAGCCTATTATGTTTTCTTTGTATCCAAAAAGAGAGTGCTCCGATAATAATAGAGAACAGGGATATAGATAAGGCAAGTATTGCTATGTATGGAGAGTCATTTGGTATATTTACATTAATTGTTTGAATTTGACTGAAATTTGTTGAATTTGCGAGATACGTTGAATTTTGAATAACTGTTGAAACGACCATAATTTATTAATGATTTCTTAAGTAGAAAAAATCTTAGTGAATTCTTAAAATCAATTAAGAGAGTTCTAAACTCAGCTGCGGTTGACTTTTATTGTTCAAACTCCCTTCGGTCTCATAAATAAATTCTGAAAACCCTCCGACACTTATCAGAACCTACAAATAATCTTCAAAAATGTAAGAGGTAAATTTAGGTAATTAATTATGGAGCTTTATGTCCGTTATGTGATATTTTTGATTTGCGTAATCCTGTCATGATGGCAAGAACCCGAATCTTACCCTCCATATCATTTCGAACTCTAGCACCCCAGATTACATTCGCATGAGCATCGAGATTGCTAGTGAGTGGCGTAGCAATTTCTTCTGCATCCTGCAAGGTTAGATCGTGCCTCCTGTAATGTGAATTAAACATCCCTTTGCACGGAATAGTCAATGTCAAGCATCTTATTGTTCAAGCATTCATGGATGACACTTTCAACTCTATTATTTCGGCGACTTTCTCCAATAAGCAAAGCCGTAAATCCGCCCTTCGACATGACAGCACGAAGATCTTCATAGTTATAATTGATAAGGGACGGCTCAGTTAGGCATTCTGATATCCCCTTAATTGCTTCAGCGATAAGTTGATCCACAAGTGAAAATGCATGTCCAAAGGGAAGATTCGGAGCAAAATATTTCATCATATTATAATCAATAAGGATAACTGAATCTGCTGTCAAAGCGAGTTCTTTTTATACCTTTTTCTGCAATACCGAGACGAGTTTTTTCCATTTTATAAGGATAGGTAACGCACCCCATTACAATTGAACCCCTCTCTTTTGCTATTTCGGCCATAACTGGGGCAGACCGAACCTGTACTCCACCCATACCCGCCATGATAAAGACGAGATCTGCCTCTTTGAGGATAACTTCAAGTGTCGGTCGTGACAAAACAGCTGCACTTTTACCGATATCTGGACACCCTTGGCTCCGAGAATCCTTAGTGAGAAACTCCGATTAAGATACGTTTGTCGGCCACGATCATTTCCAAGTGCCGCCTATCCGTGTTAATCGCAATCGTTTCCGCACCGGAAACTCCCATAGTGAATTCCCGGTCGATGATGTTGTTTCCAGAATCACCACAACCAATAATTAAAACTCTCGAAGTTGTTTGGAGATTCTCCATCGGATTTTCAAGTTTGAGTCTTTCATTGAATTCTAGTTTTTTTGACGTTCCATTATTCTCACAAGAATTTTTTTGACAGAGATTTGTTAATTTCAAATCTATCGATTGAAGAAGGCTTTCCAATCTCTGATTATTATCGGAATATTTTTTGTCTATTATTTCTATTTCCGATAAATGAATCTCAGGTCGGAAACAACAAACCATATTCCTGCCCCAATTGATCGGAGATAATGAGTCGAACTCTCAAGATTTAGAATTTTTTCTATACGATATTTTTCAAATATCTGAGGATTATTCTCTTTGGATTTATCCCAGTGCCAAATAATTGTATTTCCGATGATGTTTACTAATCAAAATTTTCTTCGAATTGTTTGAGTAGATGGGGTGGATCGAATATAAGGATCATCTGACTTCATCAGCCAGACGTAAAAGTGCAGTTATTTTACGTCTGATTCACATTTTTATTTCCAAAAATATAATCTTGAAACTCATCAGGAATTATGTTAAGATTATCATTCGATATATCAATTTTATGACCAAGGCAAACAAGACCAACAGCCTCCGCAATCCTTGGGTACTTTTCATCGAATATTGGAAAATCACCAAATGGTATTCCGCTGGATTGTTAAGAATCATCCCCTGACTTCGTTCTGCATGTCCTTCGGAAACAACTTTATCGTTGAGTTTATATCCGATATCGTGTAGATAAGTCGCACATAGAAGAATAAAGATTTCAACTTGTGTAATTTTATCAGTGTCGCGAAGCCCTTTAGTTAAAGAGTCCAAATATTTTTCAAGTCTTTCTGAATGCTCGAATCCATTTTTATTCAGTCCAGTTAACCAGATTTTCGAACTTTTTTTTATTTTATTAATCAAGTTAAATAAATTAATTTTTTTTCCTGAAGGTAATTTAATTCTTTCAAAATTTTTCAGCGAATCCAGAAGTTCAGACATTGGCATTTTTCAATTCTACAAGGACTAATATTTACACATTCCGAAGTTGCAGCCGTGACAAAGAAATGAAAGAATGAAACAACTCATAGAGCGAGATAATTGAGAATCTCGTCGAAGAAAACATACAGTTAAAACAGCAAATTTCGATGGATGAAGAATTTGAGAGAAGGTCATGAAAATTAAAAGTGACGTGGAAGAGCTCTTCGAAATAAAGAAATTTGTTGACCATGAGCTTCAAACCATGTCGGGTAATAAGTCGGGAAAGATGTCTGATGAAGAAAAGGTTGGCAAGGACCCATCACAAGGCTCCTGCAGGCTCTGCCTGCGGAGGTGGGCGGGTCCTGCCTCCCTTCTTGGCTCATATAGAATAATTGAACCCCCCTCCATTTGCAAACAGTATTTGATATTGCGATTATGAGGGAAACTCCACCACGGAAACCCAAAATCTATCATCTGAAACGTTTATATCCCCTATTATGACTTCGAATAACGATAATGCACAAGGTGATATTGTCCAATGGGCAGTTCAATTAATCATTGTCGCTATTTTGATATGGCTGTTTTTTTTTGTGATACTTCCGGCTTTATTTGCCGCAACCCCTCATTAATTTGAAATTATGATATTTGGAGAAAGGATATGACAAATAATCAAGAAATTGCAGAAACAGACACTAATAAAATAATATCTTTTTTTTATATTCGTCATGGATTAGTGGTTATTAATACAATCCTCCTATTAATTACAATTTTTTATAAAATTGCCTTCCCTCTACAACCCTTATCACAAAGTATCGTATTACCTCTGTTTATTATTGGATTCTATGGATATGCAATTTTAATGGCAGACATTTTTGCCGAAATTTTCAGGAGATGCTCCATCCGCTATTATCACTCATTATCGAGCAAACGTGAAATATTATAATCCGATAATTTTCTTGATTTTGACAACAATTATAATTATTAGTTTTTATTTTATTTTTGGACTCGAGGCAGTCAAAGAAATTGCACTGGCTCTGGCTTTGCTTATATTGTATTGGTGGTGGAATAACAAGATTAAGAAAAATTCCCAATAAAACCTTAAAAATAAATTTCTAAATTTCAAAATTAGTTTTTGATTTAATTACAGTCAATTGTGTATTATTTTCAAAAAAAAGGCTATGCCAGATAAACCACCAACCAAAAAATATTTTTATAATAATATATATTTGCTAAAAAAAGAAAAGTTTGGTCAATTTTTTAACTATTAACGAGTGTTAGTTAATGCTTGTTAATAAAGAGGAATACAGAGATGTAAGAAAAATTTTTACAACCCTCAACACCTTTAACCTCCCCCACCACAAACTCACTAACCGCGAGGATAAACATGGCCGTCTTCAGGTACGAGAACAAATACGCAGCCCCGACAAAGGAGCAGCGGGAACGCTACATGAAAGGGGAGCGTGAGGAGCATCATTTCGGGCCGGACGGGCAGATCGTGCTCATCCTCTGGCCTGAAGCAGCTTACCTGAAAGACGACATTGATAACGTCCGGATCCTCTTCACCGGTTTCAAGGATAAACAGAAGGTGCAGGACGAGGTGCGGAGGCTGGTGGAGTACCACCAGCAGAAGGACGACCGCACGGGATCATTTTCTTCCGGAAATGAAACATAATCTTTATCTTAACGTGATTACAATACTGTAAGTGGTTACAAAACTTACAGGCTGTTAGAGGGACGAAGCAGCAAACCGTGCTGTGATCGTATACCTAACCGAATTTAGCCTAGTCAGACCGACCTACACGAAGCTTACGTGGTTATACAGAACTAAAGGCAGTGAGAGGACAATGCAACGAAACGTACCGCGATTGTATTCCTAAACCAATTTTGCCTGACGAACCAACCCGAGCTGATACACAATGACCGAAATCGCAAATAAGAGAATACCCGTTACTGAAGAGATCTGGGAATCCCTCGCGGACCTGAAAAAACACGGTCAGACGTATGATCAACTCCTTGCGGAGATGATCGCACTCAAACAGGAACGTGATTTTCTGGCCCATATCGAGGAGATCGAAAAGCACGGTGAGTTTGTCAGCCTGAAGGATGCTGCAAAAATGCTTAACATCCCGGAATCAGGCTGAAAGAACAGCCTGGCGAAATTTTGTCCTCTTGTTAAAGAGTGGCAAATGAAAGGGCAGGATTGCAGGAGTATAACCGTGGATGTTCAAATTGAACGAAGCGTCATCAAGACCCTCGAAAAGTATCCGGAGAAGATCCGGGAACATATCTTCAACCACCTCCGCAAACTTGAAGATCCGTACCATGCACCTGATGTGGAATGCCTGCATCCCAAAGTGCAGATCTATCGTATGCATATCGGGCGGATCTATACGGTAATTTTCAAAATTTACAAAGAACCAAACCGCGTGGTGGTCCTTGATCTGATGACCATCGAGCAAGCACATAAGAGATACGGTCGCTACTACTGATGTAGTAGCATTCTCCCTTTTTTTTCATTATCAATCCAAACTCGGTTATTTATCCCCGGTAACCCCGGATACGATTCGCCGAAATTTCCAAGGCTGAAACCAACTTCATCCGGGTGCGCTTTTTTTATCGTTTTTTCGTGTCTGGTTGCAAATAATCTCGAAGATTCGAATTCAGGGTTTCTGAATCTCAAAGAAATCTGACTTTGATGTTTTCTGAAAAAAAAGTTGATTATTCTGCCGTAGCTGCCGGTGCATCCGGTCGGACCGGTTTTGGTTCTCCCAGCTGGTACACAAGCGTGAAGTACCGGGCGGTGAAGATCATGAAGACCGGGTTTATGATAAGGACGAGGACCCAGCCGATGTACGGGATTGCCGTCAGGACACCGGCTAATAACGGCATAGATGACGCAGGCAATAATGAACCCGATGAGGAGAATGATATACGACAGCCATCCCATGGTCCGGATGGTCGTGAGGATAGCCGATACCCGGATCCCTTCGCGGATGCTTCCTGTCCGGGCAAACCGGACTGCGCCGAGGATCCCAAAGAGCACGACGATGATAATGAGGATGCACGCCACGAGGACGAGCATGAGGACAAGGAACAGGAGGGCGATGTTCGGTGCTGCTACCCTGACGAAAAGATAGCTGGCGATAGCAGCGGCGATTCCCGCTGCCAGCACGATCATGACGGGCAGGATCCAGAGGAACCAGACGACCGTGAGCTTTACGCCATCGACAAAAAGGCCGGTCCACTCCTTGAAGTCGGGGGCTGGTTTTATTCCCCGGTAGATCCGGACACTGTAACCCGACAGGAAGAACGAGAGGATGATACCGAGAACGGCAAGGACCGCGATCTGCCCCCACGGGATTGCACCCCAGTTTATCATGGTGCCCTTGATGATTTTCTTCGGATCGACGACGAACCGGATGAGTGAGAACGGGAGGGCGAAGAGGATGAAGATCGCCCACCGGATCCATTTTCCCACAAGCGCTTCCTGTGCATAGGTAAACGAGTCGGTAAGTATTGCTTCAATATCCATAGAAGATCATGGGAGATAGTGGTATATCAGGTGTTGTAAAAATGGTTTTGTTGCATTCGCGGGACTTTTTCAAATCCAGCATTCCGGGAATAAACTCTTGTAAATCTTATAGGTAGAATAGAACAGCAATAAAATGAATGCCAGAACGAAAACGTATCCAATTGGCCCGACCTGTGACGTAAGCATTGACCAGAACAATGAGATATACACAAGCGTTCCAAAAGAAATCACGAAAATAAACAGATAACCACCAACTTCCAGGAATGATGGACAATCGTTGGACATGAATGGTCGTATCAGCGGAGATAGTATTGTAATTTCTGAACAAGGATGAGCTGACGGGTCGCCTCGTTTTTCTTCTCTTTTTCGAGACTGTCCATTATTTCATGGAACGGTCTGGACAACCGGTATATCTTGAACGGTCTCCCTTTACTTTCCGCTCTGCTGTCCCGGCTTGTGATCCAACTCTGTTCGCTGAGATACCCCATCACAAGGCTGATCTCGGGCTGACGAAGATCCGCACCCCGTTCTATATCCCTTGAGGTGGCTTCGGGAGTATTTGCCAAAAATACCAATACCTTTGCGACATTTTTCCTGGTTCCGATCTCAATGAGAATTTTTACGAATTCCTCCTCTTTCTCAGTGAAATACATAACTTTCTCCGTTTTCATCTGCACCATCCAATTTCTATCGAGAATGGTCCTTACATCCTCGTTGATTTCCTTGCTGAGTAGAGGGCGCGCCGTGCAGCGTTTTCATCATCACGCTTCAAGTACCATTTTTCCGGGGGTGCCAGGCTATCTGAAACACCTATTTTATCAATTTGATTATTCGTCATTGTCCGCTACTATCTTTTCAAATATCTTATACCTTGCTAATGATTCGCACGGTCTCAACCAACTGCGACGCAACACCAACCGCCAACATGATCGATCAACCGCAGACGCCACAGAACCGTAAAAATGGATTCTTGCCCGGTGGGGTCAATATGTCAAAAGGGGAACGCAGGGAATTTGCCCAAAATGGATGTATAAACAGGGTGACGGGTCAGGAACTATTCACGGGATTTGAGGGCTCATATTTCCAGGATAACCTCCTTTCCCTCCCCTCCCTTCCCCGTCTTCTTCACGTCGATAAAGAGTGCGACCAGTGCCGCTACGATGAGGATGAGGGCGGCGATGGTGAAGAGGGTATGGTAGGCAAGGATCTGGGCGTCCAGGTACATGAGCATCATAGCCTGCTGCAGGACGGCAGGAGTGTGCACGTTCACCACGGAGTGAACCGAAAGGGCAAGCAGGTTGTTCTCGATGGAGCTGCTGAGCAGGGTGGTGAAGAGGGCGATGCCAAACGCACCGGCAACATTCCGTATCAGGGCAAGGACTGCCGAGGCACTGCCGATCTCATCGGTGGGGACGACCGCGGCAATGATGCCCGTGCGCTGGGACATGCCGAACCCCAGGCCGAACGCCATGACACTGATCGGAATGATAATGTCGAGCGGACCGGAGCGGACATCGAGACCCGTGAAGAGGAACATCCCGAGCCCGGCAACGAGGGTACTCAGGGCAATGACGAACCGGGGCTGGAACCTGCCGACAAGACTTGCCCCGATGGGCGCCGCAAGCATCATAAACAGGGCCATCGGGATGAACTGGAGACCCGTCTCGGTGGCGCTTAACCCGAGGAAGGTCTGGTCGAAGATCGGGATTAAAAAGATCCCTCCCTGCATGCACATGAAGATCAGGAAGTTGTTACTCAGGGTGATGGTGAAGGCAGGGATCTTGAAAAAACTGAAATCGATGATCGGCTCGGGGTGACGGGAATCGATGAGGTAGAATATATACAGGAACAGCCCGGACCCTGCGAAGGAGAGCACGATGGGGAGTGATGTCCAGCCCCAGCCATTACCCCGGTCCAGGCCCAAGACGAGGAGAGCGAGGGCAATACCGAGAGTAATCGCGCCATACCAGTCAAAGGAGGCACTCTTTTTATCGCTCACCGATTCCGGGACATAGGTGAGGGCCATCGCTATCCCGATCAGGCCGATGGGGAGATTGACCAGGAAGACCGAACGCCACCCGAAAATATCGATGAGCGGGCCCCCGATCAGCGGGCCGAACACAATGGCAGAGGCAAATGCCGAGGACCAGATACCCAGGGCCTGGGCCCGTTCCTTCCCGTTGCTGAAATTCACCGCGATGATCGCCATGGCGGTAGGATAATCCGCCGAACTGGCGACCGCCTGGATGACGCGGAAGAGGATCATCGAGCTCGAGATCCCAGGAGAAGGCGGCGAGGATCGAGCCGACAATGAAAATGGAGAAACCCCAGACGTATACTTTTTTCCGGCCGATGGTATCGCCGAGTTTGCCCCAGACCGGCACGAAAACGGCGTTTGCGAGAATGTACGCGGTGGCTATCCATGCCGCATCGGAGGTGAGGATATTGAAGTCCAGCATGATCTTCGGTACGGCAAGGCCCACGACGGTCTGGTCCATGGCACCGAGGAAGGTGCCGACCATGACCGTGAGAAGAATCAGCCACCGGTTCCGGTTATTTTCGGCCATAAGAAGGGATTATCTGGAGATCCACATCTTCGCGGACATGCCGTTCTTCAGCTCAGGATAGGCGGTCACGTCATAGGTGACCCTGACTTCGAATTCCTGCTCCTGCCGCTTGTCAGAGATGGAAAAGACGATGTCCCCCGTCCGGGAAGACGGTGCAACCGCCTCGACCGTGCCCTGGTACTGGGCTGATGGGTAGGCGTCGACGGTAAACAACACGTGCTGGCCGGGTACGATGTCCTTGAGGCCCTTGTCCTCCTGCACCCTTCCGATAACACGGAGCTCCCGGGGGTCGATCATGGAGATCACGGGTGTTGGGTCCAGGCCCGGGTTTACCAGCTGGCCCGGGGTATTTTTGACCCCCGTGATCACGCCGCTGGTCTTCGCGACAAGAACCTGATCGCCAACCTTCGCGAGTATCTGGTCCTTCCTGACCTGGTCCCCGACGGAAACATACACATCGGTGATAATACCCGGCGCGGTGGGATTGATCGCTATGACCGGCGCGGAAACCTGGGAATTTTCGACGTAGACCTTGCTCTGGAGGTCGTTCCAGTAGAGGAGCCCGCCCAGGGCAACCAGGATAACGAGGACTATCAACCCTCCGAGCAACCAGGGATTGCCGCGTACCCTTTTGATGAGGTTGCCAACCTTCCCTCCTTTTTTATCCGGCGGGGTTTCGCCCTTTACATTTGAAACAGTCAGGGTTTGTTCATCAGGGGTTGCCATACTATTCATCCTCACATCGCGGCGGGTATTCATCAGGATCCTGAAATCGTGTCATGGGTCAGATCCGGTTATTGCTTCTTCAGCTTCGAAGCGATCCATCGCCGCTTCGTGTACAGGACGATGGCGGCCAGCACGATGATGCCACCTGCCATGACCGGGTAGAGGGAGCTGAGGCCGCCACCGGGTGGTGCGTTACCGCCAGAATTGCTGGTCCCGCCCGGGGATCCCCCTGCAAGCGTGTGAAGATCGAGCGTAATGGTCGATGACTGGGTAGTGCCCTGTGAATCCTTCCACTGTACCTGAACCGGGACAACGGAAAGATCGCCCGAGGTAAAGGTCAGGGTGAATTTAGTAAATTGGTTCGCTGCCAGCGAACCGACCGCATAGCTCGGGTACGGCCCTGCCGGCTTCAGCGGTGCGCCGACCGAGAGGATCATGCCCTGCGCATCGGTGATACCGGCGTTTCCGACCTCGCCGGTCATCGTGGAGGACCCGGCATTGCTGAGCAGCCCTACGTTATTGATTACCGGGATTGCCGCAGACTTGTCCGCTCCGATGTTCAGGGGTAAAACAACATTCGTGGTGTGAACATTATCCCCGTTGCGGAAACTGACCCTGAAGGTCACATCGGACTGCTGGTGCGGGGTTATGGCGAACGGAACCTTCACCGAGGTGCCGGCCGGGATGGACTCCACGTACTCTTCTGAGGGGGATATGTCGCTTCCCGGGGAAGATGCAACGATCAGGACATCGGAAATATCCCCGAGCCGTGGGTTCACGACACTGACATTCACCACATCCGTTTTTTCAAGGGAGAAGGTGTTGGGTTTGTTCGAGACACTTGCCCTCACTTCGGTCGAGTCGACTTTCAGTTTAATCTGGGAATGGATCGCGGAGGTACCCACATTTGAAGAAACGGTGAAGAGGGGAAGGTAGGTCCCGTCGGCACCATCGGCCCGTATAATAAAAATATAATCGACCGTTGCTCCCGGCCCGATCAACGTGGAGGTAGCAAATGCACCCTTGTTGACGACGTCAACATGGGGATCAATAAGATCCGGCTGGGAAACCGCCACGGAGGCATTCGCTGCATTGGTGACATGAACCGTCAGGGTGCCGGTTTCATCAGGGTAAAACACACCGGGCGTGAGATCATACCCGGATACATACACGAGCGCTGCGGCATCCTGGGGATTCGTTACGGTGACGGTACTGGTGGCCGCCCCCGCAGCGGTGATCATGCATGCCAGCGCGATAAAACTGAAAATCATCATTATCCGTTTCATTTTTTTCTATCCTCTCAATCCTGTATACCGGGTAATCTTTCACGCATCCAAAGCCAGGCCGTGTGAATGACGCATCGTTCTGCCGGGTCAATAACGGCCGGTCGTGTTCGATGGGTTTCTTAACGTCTCCATAAGAATACTCACCAGTCATTATTAAAACTAACCATTCAGTCACTTAATATACCCAACAGTCAGATTTATTATCCCTGCCGATCCAAGTAAAATCACGATGCCCAAGGTTGTCCCGGAATACAAGGAAGAGGCGAAGAAAAAAATCATTGCCGCAGGTCGCGAGGTGATGGGTAAAAAAGGGTACCATGCCACCACGATGGATGATATCGCTGCCTATGTCGGCGTCAGCAAAGGCGCACTCTACCTGTACTTCGGAAGTAAGGACGAACTGGTCGTTGAAATCGTGAAAGCGCTCCCCGAGCAGGTCCGCGAAATCGCGATGTCAATGTCCCTTGCCACCGATCCGATTGATTCCTGGACCGCCATCCTCGATTTCTTCCTGGAAAATGATGCAGAGCAGAACGCTCTGATTTTCGAGTTCCTTTCCATGGTCGTACGGAATCCTGAGATCGGGAAGAGTTTCTTCGGAAATATGGAGACCGGACTCCGGAACGCTACCCGCGGGGTCGTGGAATATCAACGAAGGGGGATCGTCGATCCGGCAGTCGATCCCCGGACCATCGCTTTTGCCATGGCAAGCATCTTCCAGGGAATCCGGTATTTCCTGCTTATCGGCGTCGGACGGGACGAGCTGCGCGAGCGGTGGATAGAGATGGGGAAGATCCTGTTCGGGTATTACGGTGACTCCCGAAAAAAAGTGGGGAAGGGAAAGAGAGTTAAACGAAAGCCAGTCTGTCTGATCCAGTATTAAGAAAGGTACGGTTGCACGTGGTAACCGGCGTTTACCACATTAAAATTATTGCCAATTGCCACATAAAACAACGCCGGATGATGAGCTAAAACAGGCGATGTTTTTTGAGATTTTACCCTCTTCAAAGAACCTGATTTGCCACTTTTCTCGCAGTGATCTGTCAGTGAGGGCATCCCGTGTCGTTGTCACCCTTCAGACCCAGCGCTCGTTCAACTTCACGCCGGGCACCCGCAGCCCGTCCCGCAACCCTGGGATCAATCCGTTCAAACGCCGGATCAACAAAATCATGCACCTGGGTATCATGCGAACCATTGTCTTCAATAGGCATGGTCACATAGAGCCGGTAAATCATCCGGTCCTTCCCTGCGTCCTTCTGGACGACAGAAAGCAGGCGCTTCCGGACATGGTCGTTCAGATTCATCACCTTTGACCGGCAGAGTCCGGTAAGCTGGTTGTTGATATCCTCCATCCAGTCCGGGATGTCATCAGGTCCGAACGGGGGTGTGTAATCAATCCAGATTCCGGGATTTCCTTTGGTGCGGACAAAACGCACATGCACCTCGACTCCGCCAAGAATAATCGTGTCACCCTCAAGTGCCAGCTTTGCCGCTTCATCTTCTGTTATCTTACTGATTTCTGTCATTTTTTATTTTCTCCAATTTGTTTGTCCTGTTCATAATTCATCAGTCCATGATTCCGGTTCCTGCGGATCCGGGCACCATGGACACCATTTTCACGATTTCCGGGATCTTTTTTCTGTACAATTTTCTCGTAGGACTTTCCGGAAAAACCGGAAATGGTGTCCATGGTGTCCAAATGGATCTAAGCCTCAAACAACATTCACAATCCTCCCAGCGTGACCTGCCCGGATACAGCCTGCTCCGCCGCAATCCGCTCCTGCTCATTCTTGAACCGAAGACCGGACCAGTAACGGTCGATGCCGGATTTTCCCCCATCGGTTACGCCAATATCCCGTAAGGCTGCAAAAAGTCTCTTTTTGGAGATATGCTGTTTGTATCCTTCTTCTTCGCACCATCTCTCGAACACCTCATTCATCGCAATGCGTGAAATCCGGGACCCGGCTTCTACTACGCATTCGGTCACCAGGAACAACCCAACGGTATCGCTCACTGTCCGCAGGTTCCCGGTTGCAACTGATACTTTGCGGGGCTGAACCAGTCTCCCGCCATTCTCGAAGAACCGTTTCAACCCGACAAGGCACCAGTTCAGGATCCCGGCGGACTCTGTGAGCAGTTTTGCCGCGATATCAGGATCGCACTTGTCCTCCGGGATCTGGACCGCAAACGGCACCATCCAGATCCGCCGCCAGATGCCGTCATCGGTTCCGCGTATCACCGGTTCATGGTTCGTGGTCAGCCAGATCTTTGCCATGGGGGTGAACTCGAACTCATTCTCGTAGAGCTTCCGCACAGTAATCGCGTACTCGCCGGTGATCTGCTTGATGATCGACTCGTCCATCCGGGCACCTTCCGCTCCTTCTGCTGCCGTTGCCAGCCGGGCGCCTGCGAGCCGTGCAAGGTCAGAGCGGGCGTTCTCGAACCGTTTTGCCACCAGGGACTCGGCGGCGATGTTGACGGCATAGTCGTTGAGGATGCGGGCGAGCACCTCGATGGTCTTTGACTTCCCGTTCCTGCCCTTGCCGTAGAGAATGAACATCACCTGCTGGGGGTTGGTGCCGAGGAGGGAGTACCCGCACATGGACTGGAACCCTGATA
This sequence comes from uncultured Methanoregulaceae archaeon, assembly GCA_963829225.1. GTDB lineage: Archaea > Halobacteriota > Methanomicrobia > Methanomicrobiales > Methanospirillaceae > Methanoregula. The sequence continues at coordinate 83,516 of CAWHHQ010000001.1, forward strand.
GGTAATCGGCATCCCCGCCAAAGATCAGGGTGAGGTGGGCGAGCCACTGCGGGCAGGTTGCTGCCGGGTCATATGTAACTGCTGCCTTCTTTGTCAGCATGTCTCCGGGACGGTGTTCCCGGAAGGTCATGGTATCGAGTTCGAGGGTCCCGTTCCGGCAGTTCAGGAGGTATACCGGTGCATCGAACACCTCCGGGAGTACCGGGATGTGCGGGGCGGCAGAATCGATCATCGCTTTCCGTGCGTGCAGACTTTCGGAGATAAGTGCCCAGCGGGAGAGCGCCCGGGACAGGTCCGCGGTCGCTGCGACCGCTGCTTCAAGGTGTATGGAACGTGCAACATCGGTGGCGATCAGCAACATCCTGCCACGGTCATCCCGTTCCCAGACTGTGCCGTTCCAGAGATACCAGGCATTGAAGGTCGCACAGTAACGGACTGAGTCACCGTACTGTGCGATCAGCCGTTCGGCGTTTCCGGCGTCGGTAAGGGCAAACGGTTCTGACGTAGCATTGTTCTTTTGTGATGGAAGCCTGCTCTCCGCTGCCTTCGCTTGTGCCCGGTCTTTTTTTCCCGCAGTGATCCGCTGCTCCTGGTGTTTCTGCCGTTCTTCGGATGTCTCGTACTTCTCACGCAGTTCCTTCCACCGCTGCTTCCCGCCGCCGCAGGAGGCATGGTGGCAGCCGGCAAAGACCGCGCCGTTTTTGAACTGGATCGCATACGCTCCGTCCCGGTGCCCCGCAGAAAAGGGGCAGGTATCAAGGAGATAGATTCTCCCGTCCTGGCAGGGTTTTTCGGATTTTACCCGGATTCCATGTTCGTTCAGCCATTCCGACAAATCCAGAATATTCTTATACCCCTTTATTTCCACTGGAGATTCAGACGGAACCGGGGCTTTGGTGGGGAGCTGGGAAACAAGATAAAGTAACTGTTCTGAGGTAACAATAGTGAGCGGATCCGGGGCGGAGAGCATCCGGCTCCTCCGGTGCGGACGTTCCGCGGTATGGTCACCTTTTCGTGCCATCGTACCATAGAGTTTCCAGATCCGACCGGCATTGTAGTTAGCAGCATCGACCGACACCTCCGAGTCCGAGAAAAGGAGATCGAGCGTGGCAAGGCACTGTTGTCACGAGGTTCTTTGAAGGTTCATCGTTGGGCAGGTCGGTTCGGTAGAGCAGGTGGGCCCCGTTGCCGGAGTCGCCCCGGACCGGTTCCGGAAAACCCAGTGATGTGAGCCATTCCGCGATCTCCCCGGCTTTACCAAGAGCATGGTCGTGCTCGATATCCGTACTCGAAACCCCGCCCGGACGGACCGGGTCGATATCAATCGGGAGCCATCTGCGACGAATAATATCTGCATCGCCGGTGGTCGAATCCGAACGGGAGAGGTGCATCTTCATCCGGTTGGCACGCCGTGCAAGCAGGGCGGGATTTACCTCGTTGAGAGTACCATAGATCCCGTGCACTGAAGAATCGGTATCGAGAGCCTCCACAATCCTGGCGAGTGCGGCAATGTCGGTGAAGTACCCGCTGTGCGTACAGGTTTCGGCGAGAGCCCGGATCTCGATCACCTGGCCCGGGCCTGCAAGGACATGCAGTACTGATGCAATACTGTTGACCGGGGAAGTGTCCCCGGAATCAGTCATTGTCCACTACCATGCATGGTTGTCCCGAAAGCGATTCCGATCCCGGGTCCTTTCCAGAAGAGTCTGCCATTAATTCCGATCCATGACTCCTGAAACCATTCGTCTGATCAATCGCCATCACCATAATACCAGGGTGCTCTGAGATCAGTCGGGGTTCCGGGTTCCTTCGGGAAAAGTCTTCGATCAATTCCTGTGCCCTGCTCATGATGCGATCTGTTTGATCCTTGCTGAAAGATCCCGGGAGTTGTTCCGGCCCATGGATTGCCCCGGAGGATCCGGATAATTGTTCCGGTTCCAGGCTCAAGGGTGGATCCGTACTGTCCACCAACGGCTCCATCGCAATCTTTGCCCGGCACTTGCACTTGACGGTATAATGGTGCCGGTGTGTCCGCACTATTGAGATGCGGTATAATTTCTCACCCCGCTCCCGGATCCGCTGGGCAATGGTGACCGGTATAAGGTGGAGCGGGACGACACGGTCATATTCTTTCGGGCGGGTCATCCGGACCTCTTTGGCTGTTTGAGATCTTCGATTTCTCCTTCGAGATCATCCATCCGGTACCCGAGATCATTGAGTTTTACAAAAATCTGCTCGTTCATCCGGTCCTGTCGTTCCATCAGGGAACAGACCAGGTCGCGTGCCGCTGTTTCGAACCTGGCACAGGGTACTTCAGGATCAGAAACATTGAGGTCCTGTTCTGTCCGTTTCCTGATCGTGCTCTTCTTTTCCCGCGAAGGAGCAATTCCCAGCCCACGGAGTTCTGTCTTCCGTTCCACCAGTCGGGGTGCCGGGCGGCAGGACTTTTGCACGCCCCCGGCAGTCTCATCATTCGTGTTCTCCTGTCCTGTACAGACCGCACAGGACGCCTGTGCATCCGGTCCGGTCACCTCGCGGGAAGAAACAGCAGCGCCGTCACTTCTCCGCCCGGGAATCTCCTGGGATCCCGATGGATGTTGTGTTTTCCTTGTTAGATTCTGTCATGGTAATCACGTTTTGAAATTGTTTCTTTGCCAGCAAAACGGGCGATAGAGCATGTGCTCATTTCTTTAAGACGACTTCAACCAGGTCAGGTTTGATGAAAAATGCAGAACCGTAATTACCGGAAGATTGCCTGGCCCCTTTACGGACAGGATACCCTAACGTGACAATTCTGCGACAACATCATACCCGGAAACCAGCGGTTACCGTCTGCCAGAAAAGTCGGGTGAACCCATACCGGCACGGGCACCCGAAAACCATTCCCCGGAACCGGTAATCCGATTGTTCTCAACCTGGGACAGGAGGTAATAGATTCCCATCAGCCCGCACACCGACACCATGAACGAGAGGATTAACCGGGCGAGACGCATGGCAAGCCGGGGTCTATATCCAAGCTTCCGGATCTTTCTCGATGTGTCTGTGCAGAAATTAAGCGTCATTATTCTATTTCATACAATGGCAAATCAGCTTATAAAGATTCATATAACCGGGAAGTTGTACGTACAGTTATACCACGTTTTTGCGGGAATCTGGACTGGATTATTGCCCGGATTTTCGGGAGTTACGGGAAGTCAAGCGGGCGCGGGAATTTTTTTGGAAAATATCGTTGTAAGGGCCCGGATTTGTGATAAGAGCATGGAGGTGCGCGGAAGAGTGAGGATTGGGGGATGTTCAGCGTGGCTGAATCATTCTTCGTTTCCGAACGCGATTTTGAAGATCCTTTTTTATCCATAAACAAGGTATGTTATCAGAGTCATGAGGTGAGCAAAATGGAGAATGAAACATCTGAGCAAGGTTCAAAAGATTCGCATGAGTTCACATGCAGAATGAAAAAGCATGTATGCTGCCATGGATCCGGTGGTGCCTTGTATGGGCTGGGATTCCTTGGTGCCCTGGTGTATTACCTCACCACTGCCACAAGCCTGTTGGGGGGATTCCTGGGATTCCTTAAAGCGCTCGTCTGGCCTGCTTTCCTGGTATATGGACTGTTGAAATTCCTTGGGATGTGAAGCGGTGAAGGGCGTGAAATGCCCTGGCCGATCTAACCCGGAGGATAAAAACTTACCAGGGAATGCCGGAGAGATCCCGACTCTCCTGAGTTATCATCGGTGCCAACATTATTCTGGTTATCATCGTCCGGTCACAGTTCCACGAGTGCAAACTCATTCTTTCCGGCACCGCACGACGGGCACAGCCAGTCATCCGGCAGGCTGAAGAAGATCACACCAGGCGGATCCCTCCCGCCGGATCTCCTCCTTCCGGGTTGTAGATATAACCACAGACGAGACACTCGAAGGTTTCCATGACCTCTTCCATGTCATCCATACTGTGTCTACATAGTCTGTTCGAATAAAAATTTTTGGAATATGACATGCAGAATCAGACTCTTTTCCGGGTCGCCATTTTCTTCCAAATCCGGGATGCCATGCACCGATGCCTTGCCAGATTTTATTATTTCTGGCAACCGGATTATGATCAACCTCATCGGCGCAGATTCACGCCGGGATGAGGTCAGAGAGCACATCGTTTTGGTGCGGAAAAGAAGTCAGATTGCACGATCAGGTTCAACTCCCATGTCAGATGGTCCACGTCCCCTCCCCGAAGAGTCACCCGTCATCGTGCGTCTTAGTGTTATTGTTGGGTTTCTCCTGGTGCTTCTCGTCATCGTAGCGATCGGGAGATTCTGAATACTTTTTTGGGTATAGTCTCATTTCAACCACCAAAATTGATCAGTGTTAACGAGGGAAGAGCCGCATAAAATATATTTCCGGAACTGACGGGAAAAAAGTTCAATTTTTCATGCTTTGCAGAAATTCTTTTTTCCTGTCACCAGGTTAATCTATGCGATAGTTATGAGGTAACCCCCTCTTCCCCAAAGGGGGAGGCAACCCAAGGGGAGCACCCCCTTGACCCTCCACGTTCGAGATATTTTCATCAACATTCTGAGGGCTATCACATTTTGGGGGATGCCCTGGCGGCGGGGGCGGAAGCACGATGTGCTGGAGCCCCCAGGAGCGATTTTTGAGGAAAATGTGTTATATCTCTTCATAAAATCAGTCGCCAGAATGTAACTATACCCTATTTTTTTTAAAATATCAGGTAGAACATGCATCGCATCAAAGAATATATGCAGGAATGTAACCTCGCTGCCGTATTGTTGCCACCACGATAAAAAACCCTGAAATTTTTGACATTGCAGCAGGAAAACATAACCCGCTCAATACCACAGAAAATGTTAATGCGGGATTGAACATAATTCCGGAATATGGCATGGATTGAGACTATCAGCCGGGATACAAAAATGAACAGTGATACAATCGGGAGAATCTATTTCCAGACCAAACGAAGTAAAGTATTCGAAGGGAACGAAATTTTCGAACAGGATTTAGAGAAATATTCCAACACAGAAGAGGCCGTCAACGAATTAAAAATCATACGACTGGATATTCGTGTCTCCGGTGGAGAGGTAGATGCTATTATTTTTTCCGTTGATATCACTCAGAAATGCACAGAATACGCGCTCCATAAATCATCCCAGAAATTTCGTCAGAAAGATGGAGAGGAAAATGAATATCACTATTGGAAACACTGGCGATCTTTTATTACATCTCATTCCTACCCGATACACCTTGTATTGGGAAACAGACTCATTTCTGAAATAATATCGGCATTATCAACCGCAAAAAAGGAAGAAATAGTGAATTTCTTTACGTCATTCAAAGATAAGGACATAGGCCTGCTTGATGCTGTTCAAAGGTTGGATGACGAATTTAATAATCTTGGAATTGACTCCCAGTGGGAGAAGGAAAGAATTAAATTTTTGAAGAAAAAGGAATGGCTTTAACATTCAAAATATTCTTTGAAGAGGTAGGGGCGTTGAAAGAACACACCAGCCCCCAACATCTTAAAAGGGACCATGTAAGTCGTCCATGTTAAAAAATCACCGGACCTTATAATGTTTTCAATGGCTGAATCAGCCGAACATCATCAGCATCCGGACTATTCACCCGTGACGAGACCGGATATGCCTCCATTTCACCCGCCGGGTAGGGCGCGAAGATCTTTTTCATCTCATCTGAGGAAGGAGCATCGCCGGTGAGCCAACGGTCTTCATCCTCCCGCCTGAGGATAACCGGCATCCGGTCATGGAGCGGCGCCACGAGTTCGTTTGCCTGCGTGGTAACGAGCGTGTAGGTGGGATGGGCTGTCGCATGTGCATCATACCATATATCGTAGAGGCCGGCGAATGCGAAGAGCGGGGTTTCTTTCAGGTGAATATAAAAGGGAATTTTTCTCGTCCCCTCCTTCTTCCATTCATAGAACCCGCTGGCAGGGACAAGGCAGCGTTTATTCTGCAGCAGGCTGCGGAACATGGGTTTTTCGGCAAGTGTCTCCGCCTTTGCATTGATGGGGTGCAGTGACTTTTCCGGGTCCCTCGCCATCTGTGGGATGAGCCCCCACTGCATCATGACCATCGCGGCCGGTCCATGCTTCTGCACGATCACCGGCATCATCCGGGACGGGGCGATGTTGAAGTGCGACCGGATGCCGAGCATCGGGTCGAAGATGCGGAAACGTTTGCCAAGGTCATCGATAACGATGAGTGAGTACCGGCCGCACATGTAACGTTCACTCTTCTTGGGAAATCATCAATGTTTGCTCCAGGTCCAGGAGATCACTTTCGCCCTGCCCAATACTGAGCTTATCTCACGGTAGTGCCGGAGTGATCCGGTGCTATGCTGATCGAACTCTGCACGGGACGGACACGCCACCCGGGTACCGTTACCGCGGTGATCGCACCCGGGAACGCGATAACCCCGCAGTCACCATCACCACGGATACACTGCTGATGACCCATGTGGATACTTGATTCAGCCTACCGGAACGGGGGGATCGATCTCTGGACTAAGGACGGGACCGTGACCCGTGTCCATCATGACTACAACCCCCCATTCCTCATTCACTTCCATGACCCGCAGGAAAACCATGAGATGATCGAGGTGCTCGAAGAGCAGTACAAAGCCGGGGAGTGCACTATCCACACCATCTTTGGCGATCTTCCCGGTCTTTCGGTCTGTGCCGGCCGCGATGTTGCCGAGGCCATCGAGAAGCAGGCACACTTCGACGTGGACCTCTTCAACGTCGATCTCCGGAGAGACCAGCGGTTCATGGCCGAAACGGGGATTTTCCCGTGCGGCAGTGAGAACGACTCCCGGTTCTCTCCGGAGTTTTCGCACGAACTCACCATCATAGAACTCAAAATCCCCGGCAACCCCGCCCTCGCTGAACCCTGCACCGGTATCGAAGTCATTCACGAGCGGACCGAACGGCTGACCGGGCAGCCACGGGAGGTTCTCGCGGATCTCTTCGCGCTCGTCGGAGCGCTCGACCCGGATATTATCCTCATGCCCAACGCTGATAACTGGATGCCGAAGATCCGGAAACAGGCGTGGAGGAACGACCTCGCCATGCCATTCTCGCGCAACGGGAAATACCGGCAGATGGACTCCCGTTCTTACTGGAGTTACGGGAGAATGGAGCACAGGGAATCGGCCCTCATCCCCGACGGCCGCATCCTTATCGATACCGAACAGTCGTTTGTCTACCAGGAAGGAGGGCTGGATGGCGTCCTCATGGCCGCACGGATCTCCGGCCTCTCCCCGAACCTCGCGTCACGGTTCACCCCCGGCACTCTTATCAGCTCTTATGAAGTGTACGAAGCGGTGAAGAGGGGGCTTGCCGTCCCTTTCCGGAAGAACGACCCGGAACTGATACGCCGGGTCACTTCCCTTCAGGGAGCGGACCGTGGCGGCATGATGTTCCAGCCGGTGCCGGGAATTTATGAGAACGTCGAAGAGCTCGACTTCACCTCCATGTATCCCGCGATCATTGTCCGGTTCAACCTGTCGCCCGAAACCGTCAGGCACGCTGATCGCCCGGGATTTCTTCCTGCTGCACTCGATCCCCTCCTCACACTCAGGGTAACCACCAAACACCTGAAGAAGGCAAATCCCCGGATCGCCGGTATTGACTCGATCCTGAAATGGATGCTGGTCACCTGCTTCGGGTACACCGGTTACAAAAATGCAAAGTTCGGCAGGATTGAGGTCCACGAAGGAATCACCGGGCGGTCCCGGGACATCCTGCTGCAGACCAAAACTATCGCAGAGGAGATGAAGTTTAAGGTCCTTCACGGGATCGTGGACTGCCTCTGGCTCCAGGGATCCCCGGTCACGGCCCTGAAGGAGCGGGTAGAACGTGAGACGGGCCTGCTCTCGGAAATTGAGCACTTCGACTGGCTGGTCTTCGGGCCCATGAATGACGGGACCGGGGCATATAACCGGTATTTCGGCAGGCTCGCTGATGGCAGTATCAAAGTCCGGGGGATTGCGGCGCGGCGGCACGATACCCCGGAGTTTATCCGCTCGATGCAGGGCCGGATGCTGGGAGTCATGGCCGGGGCAGAGGGTATCGCTGAACTGGAAGAGAGAGAAGAACAGGTCCGCGATATCTTCCGGGAGACCCTCACTACCCTGCCGGCCACGGATCCGAAGATGATGGCGATCTCGCGACGGATCAGCAGGCTCGTTTACACCCACCGCTGCCTTGAAGGGGCCGCGGTCCAGGCATACCGGAACAGCGGAATCGGGATCTCGCCGGGGATGAAGATCCAGTACGTGGTGACGGATGCCCGGCGGTACCAGGTCAAACCCGCGTGGGAGGCGGATTCTTTCGATCTCCCGTTCTACCGGAGCCTGATCGAGAAGGCCGCATCTGAGATCGCGTTTGCGTTCACGGGGAAGAAATTCGGGAATGGAGGCTAAAACTTTTTTTTAAAAATATCAACAATTGTTAGTAAATTTATCGTATTTAAAAAAATAGTTACAGGAAAATAACCCGCAAAACTGTCCGTTTATCTTCATTTTCATGAATGATATGGACATCTTCTGTGCCAGATATCAGACACCCGGAGCATAAACACAAGAACAGCTCGCACAAAATGACCCGGTTATATTCAGGGGAAAAAGTGAACGGGAAATATTAGTTCATTTCGATCGGCTGGATGTGTACAGATGGTGGACACTTCCCAATGGGATCAGTCTTCACCGGTGAAACAACAGAGTCAGGAACGAACATGGATTGATTCTGTTAAACAATTCTTGGCAAATTTCCCGGCATGTACGATGATGATTCCGGATTGATTCTCGCTTTCTGTGTCTCTTCGTTTCTTAGTTAACCGGACTGTTTAGACAGCATCCCCTCCCCCCTTCCCTATTAAGAGAAAGAACGTCCAGTACAGCCCCCCTCTTCAGGTGGTTGATAGTGCTGTATCAGGACCAGGATACGTCCGTGCACAATATAATTTCAAAACTTGCATACCGGGAGTATGGGGGCAATCTGGATCGCTCTTTGGTACGGTTATACCTTCTATGTGTTAAGAAAAATCTCATATCTCTCTAACTTATTTTTTAACTTCATCTTTGAATGAGGTACACAATCGTTAATGTTCATTGCTTGTCCTGGGTTGGAGCTAAAAAAAGTGATCTGCTCTTTGGTACGGTTGCACATACTGTGTGTTAATAAAAATGAGGGTGTGTAATTTTTGAAAGTGCGAACCATTGTGGCTACTGTAACCATGGTGATTATGCAAAATTATATCGAAGCAATTCCCGGGCGGGCCTTGCAATTCCCTGGCAATATTGCCCGTCTGCAAATTGATGCTGCCAGATTGATTATTATACTGTTGCTCGCATCACAGCAAAAAAGCCTCAGCCTTTTTGATGTTGCCATATCCAAGCAACGCGACCGTATGCGATCTGCCATCAGAAAACGCAATATAACCGTTTGTATTTTCAAACTGTCCTCTGGGTCTCAGCTAAACAAAAAGATGATCTTTTGATTCTTGTTAAGAAAAAGAACAAATATCTTCAGGGTACTACATTCGATTGGATGTTGTGATTATGATAAAAATCAACTGGAATTTAATAATTGGGTTTTGGTCAGGTATTGCAGTATTAACCCTCATTAGTATTGCAAGAACTGCTCTTCACCAGACACTCTACCAATATGATTGGTACATATTCAGCTCTTTCAATAATTGTGCTAATCGTAGCATTGATTTTGAGGACCCGTTCAAAAAAACATTAATTTTCCACTACCCAAATTTTGACAGCACGTTCAGACAGGCGATAGGGCTTTAGTTCAGGATCCAATATTTTGCCAGTACTCAAATGTATAGCTGAACTTTTCTGACAGCACCAGTACGTGACCATGAAAATCTGATTTTACCATAACCCTTAATGGCACAGGACAAGAGCGGGGTGAAATTGCATTGGGGCTCAATTCTCAGCAGGTCTCATGATTCACAAATATACAACAAGATTTGTGGCAGATTTCTCTTCTCTTAAAAAATACCGGCAATATCTTAAGGAAACAGTCCTGCGGTTCCCACGACCAACAAAACGCGTTTTCATCCGAATACTGTGCTTGATATTTAGGGAGGGAGTCAGGGAGGTGAATTAATGTGATTGAAAAAATCTTTAGAAATTTTTGCTCCGTAGAAAACCGTCAAGATGAGAAATATTAAGAATCTGCGAGGGTTACAGACAATCATTTTGTTGCGATTTCTTTCCTCTGAATAAGGAATTTTCCTGGTTTGAGATCCCGGTTGAACTTTATTTTCACGACGGAGAATCTATTTTCCACGAGTTGTCGTCTTGGATAAATGCTGGTATTGAACTGACAGGCCATTTCCTGACGATATTTACCTCCGATAATCTCATTCTTCCAGGAGCGGATAGGGATAACAGAATCGGCATGAAGGTCTTCCCGGATCAATCGATGAATTGCCTCAGAGTCGTTTCCTTTATCCAACATAACAATCAGTCTTCCGAGTATTGTGACATTGTCGGAGTAATTTCTCTGCATGCCAGGTATCGTGGACCCTGCTGTTCGAGGCAACAAATCCGGTAATAACCTGTCGATTGGTATCAACAGAGATCGAAGTTTTCAGGAAATGCTTTCGGATCTTACCGGTTCGTTCTGAGAAATAGTGGCAGCAGTACCCGCTCGTAAATCCGGAAGAATCGATAGCCGTTATCGGAATATTTTCGTTGGTAGAGTAAAACGGGTTCACCTCCTTTCTGAAGGTGATCCAAAGAGAGAGAGTTTTTATCCGACAGAGAAATTTCTGGAGCGTTTTGAAATGAGGTATTTCTGAGGGTGAAGGATTTCCTGAACTCTCTCAATATCATCGACATCTTCGATAAATTCCCGGTAGAACCGGTTACGGAAATTTTTGAACAAAATCAGGACGAGCATCTGGTGTCAGGTAGAGATCTTCTTTAAAAATTTACAGGAATACGGTTTGAGATGAGTTGACTTTACGACAGAAATGGCTGCTTGGATAAACCTGAATTCCGGCTCAGCTGATTTTTTAGTTGCCTCCTTTTCTATTTGACGACACATCAAAGGAAGGAGACCCTGAACCTTGGATCTTTCGGACGCCGTTACAACCCGTTTTTGATTGGGATTTCAACAGAGCAGAAAATTCAATAATTTTTTTAAAATCCTGCCGCGCCAGGGAAACGCAGTCGGAAAAAATAATGTATACCCGCAGTCCTTCAAACCACGACGACCGTGCAGCCAGTCCGGATTTTCACAAAAGCCGATAGCATGAGATACTCAGAAGAAAATATCTTTTCCGGAACCATTTACGCGATGCCTATGACCTACACCATCTCACTCATTCCACCGGAAGAGACCGGGCGCCTGTCAGACCGGTATCTTCCGGGTATCCGGTACGAGATTAAATCTGAAGTCTATGGATGCTGCATCAAACTCCTCTGCGACGATCATGGACTCAAGGATACCTGGGAAGACAACTTTTACTCGATGTCGCAGAATGTCCGTTCGCACGGCAGGCTCTTTGTCTGCAAAGATACGGCCTACCCGGCGGATACCGTGCTCTTCGATCCGCACACAAAGACAGCATTCCTGGTCAATATCCGGTATTATGGCTGGATAAAATCGATCGCACTCAGCCTCGCCGGTGATATTCTTGAAGACGAACACGGGATCTGGTCGGTGCATGGTGCCTGCGTGGATATCGGGGGCAACGGGCTCTGCATCGTCGGCGCGCCGGGGTCCGGCAAGACCACCCAGACATACGGACTGCTGACCAACCCCCGGACCCGCATGATTGCAGACGACTGGTTCTTCTCCCGGGTTTACGGGAAAGATATCCTTGCCTATGGTTCAGAGAAAAATTTTTACATCCAGGAAGATCTCGCCGCCACCTGGAAGGAGTTCCAGGACCTGGTACCCGATCATGCCTATGACGCTGACGGAAGGGCCGTAGCCGACGTGCGATGGATCATCGGGAAGGGGAGGATCCTGCCCCTCACCACCCTCAGGACCATGATCGTCCTCAAACGGGATCCGGCTGATCCGGATACCGCACGGTCCCTCGATCCGGATACCGGCATGAACCTCTTCAGGGAAAAAAACTATTTCAACCCCCACCTTCTCGTCACCAACCCCCATAAAATCCGCATGCGGAACCAGTACATCGCGGATCTCCTGAGCCGGACGCACTGTTATCTTGTTAATACGACCGGATCGCCTGCCGAGACCCAGAAACTGATACGGTCACTGGCGATGGTAGACCAGGAGAAGTAGCCGCGCCGGACGAAATACTTTTTACGGGGAGAAATGGTTAAAAATTGTCCCGGAACGAGCATCCGGGGATGTAAATTCTGTGTCATCACCATGCGTTGAAGGGGAAATTTTTTTTTAAAAACTTAAACGAATGCCAGTGTTTTTTTATGAACGTTGTAGTGATTGTTCATCATTTTATCGGTTATTTTCCCGGTTTTTGGTACAATGAACGAATTATCAAAAAGATAATTATAAATAGATGTTTATTCAAAGACCCGTTACTATGGAAGGGACGGAACGGGAAATGGCCGGGGTGTACGGACCGATCCTCCTCACGACCCGCCCGGCCCCACGGGGGTTCATCTCCCGGTATATCCTCGGCCTTACGCCCATCGTCCTGGTAGGTCTCTCCCTCATTGCCCTCACCTTCCTTCCCGCTCTGGTAAAAGGATCTTCTTTGTCAACCGTAACCTCCCTGCGGACCGTCGTGCCGGAACTTCCCCAATACCTCGAGCTATTCGTTTTACTCATCGCACCGGTGGCCATCTTCCTCTTTTTTATCTGGCTGGGAGATGTCATCCACCGTCCCGAGATATGGATAGGTGCGGGGCTGACCCTGCTCCTGAGCGGTATCGGAGCGCTGGTCATGGTGCAGAGCAGTGATTTCCCGATTCTCTCCACCGGATACCTGCTGACACTCTTCCAGTGGGTGGCGTACCTGGTCCAGCCGTTCAGTGTTGTCGCGGCCGTAATAGTTATAGCAGGAGACGAAGCATTCCGCCGAACCCTGCGTTATACCCTTACCCGTGATGTCGTAATCATCACGGGAGGGATCTGGACCCAGGTAGAAAATGTCATCCCGCTGCAGCAGATCGAGCGGATCGTTCTTGTGCAAAGCCGGCTGGGACACCTGTTCCATTACGGCACGGTCGTTCCGGAAGGAAGAGTGTTCGGGCTCGCCGGAACTGATAGAACCGGGCACCATGAGACGGGCGATATGCTCAGGGATACGGGACACGTATCTGTCCTGCGCTGGCAGCAGGGATCCTCCAACCCGCTCGTGTGCCTGTACGGGATTTTAAACCCTGAGGATGTGAAGTCGCTCATCGAAGGTGCGATGCAGAAAGGCCCGGAGAGGGTCTGATAGCTATCCAGACCATGCGGATTACGTGATGCCGTTTTGGCGAGTGGACATGAGCAATGGCACCGGTCCGCGAGGATTCCTGAAAGTACTGAAAGTCCATAGCGGGCGTTGAACGACATCTTTATCGGAACCATTTAAAAAAAATTCCGGGAACGGCAGTTTTCGTTTAAGCTTACGAAGCCTTAGCTCCCCACCTTCTCCATCGCGGCATCCTGCTCATCGAAATAGGTGGTCAGGTAATTGAGCGTCTCCAGATCGACGTCCGCATAGGTGTTGGATCCAATCTCGAACGGGTTGTCCATGTCCCGGATAAGGAGCAGGAGGCCGATGAGCATGCTGCAGACAACCGCAAAGATGATGATCCCTTCCAGATAGGGGTCCATCTTGATGAAGAGGAGGAGGAGTATCACGCTTCCGGTCGCCACCTCGGCGAGGGCATATGCCGCCGGGATAAAATCGGTCCTGATGATCACTTCTATCCTGTTGGTCATTTTGTCCAGCACCCCAAGTTCATTCCTCAGCTTCGCAATCAGCGGGGGAGCCACATTCAGGTACGACAGGACCCGGATATCGTTGTTGATCTTGTCCATCTCGCGGTTTATGTCCGGAAGATTCCAGGTATTTTCTGAAAAACAGGTCTGCATGGTCCGGTGAAGATCCCGGACATGAGCTCTGAAAACCCGCGCCGGTGCCTCGTCAGCCAGGGGGAGGACCCTGCTGTCGTTATAGAGCGCCTTCAGGGAAGCTGCCAGCTCTCCGCCGACTTTTTCACTCTCCTTGAAATCGGTGAACGTTCCGGTGAAGATGATCGCGATGGTGAAGATCGCGCCGCTGATGAAGGCACCGACCACGGTATTGATGGGAACAACATCGTACCCGGAGAAATCGATTATGGTCCGGGGCACCAGGAGGATGAGCGTAATGATGAATGCCCGGGACATAATGCCCCATTTCTTTCGGTATTCCATACGTACAGATGTTGCTCACGCAGGTTAGTACATTTCGGTTTCAGAAACGATAGCCCCGCTGCCTGTTGGGAGGAGAATACCGGTGATTAAAAAAAAGCGGGAACTTATGAGGCCCAATCCGGCAGATCATGAATTTGACACAATACCTTGCGGGCAGGAACCAGCGGAACAGACGGGACAGGCTTCCCGGACCCGGATCCGTAAGTTCCATCACCTTATACCGCAAAGCCGGAGTATATCGGAAGAGCGTGACAGTCATGAACATGCAGGTTGTCAGATGGTTTTTGGATCTTGGTATGGGCATTTTTTTCCTGATCAGTGTTATTACCGGTTTCTTCAAGTTTACCCTCCTCGTACGTACATTCGGGCTCACCGGACTGGTGCTCCCCCTTGCCCTGATGAGTGATATCCACGACTGGTCCGGTCTCGCACTGGCCTTTTTTGTCGCGGCCCACCTCATCGTCAACCGTGGATGGATTATAACGATGACCAGGAAGATCCTCCGGGACGAAAAACAGACTGAACGAAATTCTCTGTAAAAAAGGACAGGGGGTAATGTATTCGCACCGGAATCTTCACCAGGGAAACAATACCGCTATGAGGAGGATTGAAACCTTTAAATCCCCGTTAACGATGAACGCCCCTGCACCCAGCGTGGTGCTCCCGCAGCGGATCATGAGGACTGAAAATCGGGATTAGGTTTTTCTCTCCCCAACTATTGCGATACTTCGTGAAACGGGAATTCACGTTATAATCGCCATACACAGGGGTTGTCGCTGCGATATGCGGCGATTCCCGTATTATTCTCATTTTAATATTTATTGAAACCTCGATTTTTGACAGAACTAAAAATTAAACAATTACCCGGGCAACTTCATTCGTTCAGGGAAAAAATTAGGATACCCTGCGAGAATTCATCCGGTGGAATAGAAGCTTTTTTCGAGATCTCCGGTGCTGGAATATCCCCTCTGCTCCCAGTATCCCCGGTAGTTCGGGTCGCTGCTGAGTTCGATCTTCTCGATCCACTTGATCCATTTATACCCCCATTTGTCCTCCGCAACCAGCTGGAACGGGTAGCCACGCTCCGCCGGGAGCGTGACATTGTTCATCCGGTAGGCCATGATGATATCATTGTTCATCAGGTAGTCAAGCGGGAAGGAGGTAGTATAGCCATCATGAGCGGTAAAGATCACGGTATTTGCCCGGGGATCGATGCCGGCGTCCCGGATGAGATCGCTGACCTTCACCCCCTCCCAGAGTATCGTGACATCCCAGCCTTCCACGCAGAAGAGAGTGACCACCTTGGTGTAGTGGGGGAACTTGTCCAGGACTTCGTTGTACCTGTAGACATTGGTAACGTTCGTCAACCCGGTGACGGTGAGACGGTAATCGGATATATTTACGTACTGGGGACCCTTGATGGAGTTTTCCCGGAAATCATTGACAGAGGAGAGATCCTTTCCCTCATAGGCCCTGACCTCGACCCCCGTAAGTGGGCGGGGTGAACCGGGCAGGTTACCCGGTCCGATGAGAAGGAAAAGTGCAGCTGCAACGAGTACAACCGCTACGATCACGATGAAGATACCATATTTTGAGTTCATCATCTCAGACTGTCAGCCGGGATCTTATTAACTATCGCTTGGGGGCAGGAATGACACGAAGGGGTGGAAAGTATCTTACCGTTACCGGGCAACCGCACGCAGGCCTGAACGTCCGGGAACACCGGCGGGGTCCCGTGGATCAGCACGTTTCGCATGTCCACCGCCATGATGTCGGCCCAGGGTACCCTCTCATCTTTCTCATCCGGTGAAAGGTTGGATCAACCATGAAGTTACGATCAGCGGGACGGGAAAAAAGGTTGTCCGGAGCGTCTCAAACCGTTGCAGGACTGAACAATAACCGCAATTTCCATCATCGCCCTCAGTACCCTGTCGCATAGTAATACCCTTCTTCCTCCCTTACCCGCAGCGGAACATCGAACAGCTTTCCGATATGTTCATCGGTGAGGATCTCTGCTTTTGGCCCGTCACGACAGAATCTCCCCTTCTTCATCAGAATCACCCGGGTGATCTCCGGGATGATATCATGAAGGTTGTGGGTTACGAGGATGATGCCGGTGCCGGAGCGGGCGATCTTCCGGAGTGTCTGGCGGAAGGTGTGGAGTGCATTCAGGTCGAGGGAACTGGTTGGCTCGTCGAGGATGAGGGTCGCCGGTGCAGGGACAAGGGCCCGCCCGATGAGAAAACGCCGGGCTTCACCGGAAGACATCGTAGTCACCGGCTGGTACTGGAGATGATCGATCCCCAGGAATGCCAGCATCATATCGGTCTTCCGCTCCATCTCCGGTGTGATGTGGTGATGAAAGAGCCCGACACTGCTGAAGAACCCGGAAAGGATCACATCCCTTCCCGTCACATCTCTCATAAAGGTGTGCTGCAGGTCAGGAGAGACGATCCCCAGGGTGGATCGCAGGTCAAAAACATCCCACACATCCCTGCCATGGATACGAAACGTGACCGGATCTTCAGGTATGACCGGATAGTATTCCCGGGTAATCGCCTTGATAAATGAGGATTTCCCCGCACCGTTCGGTCCCAGGATGGCTATATTCTCCCCCTCATAGATCACGACAGAAAGAGCATCCAGGACTTTCTTGTCGCTTTTCACTACCGTAACGTTCTCAAATTCCAGCAGCGGGACTGAGTGAAGGTGATGATCCGTTTTGACGACTACCATTAGCCGGGTCTCCTCACCGGGGATGCTGATCTCCACGCGTTATGTTCCGGTATATGAAACACGGGGATCCCCTTTAATCTTCTGACCGGTGGGCAAAATTTTACCCGTAATCCTGCTGCAGACCGTTCCCGATCGGTGATTATCCTGCCCTGAACACAACCTATTTTATCTCATAATCCTCAAAAACACCGTACTGAAGAGTATGGAAAACGAGGGGATTGAACAATACGTCTGCCAGGTCTGCGGATACAACATGGCAGGATACCATCCGGCATTCTGCCCTTTCTGCGGGGCAACGAAAGATAAGTTTCTGCCGGCCGATGAGAATTCAGCCCGCCACCACGTGGAAGGAATGCACGTCAATGCAAACGTGACCCGTTTTACCACGGTTCCGAAGCTGGGATACGAGCATGCAGCCTATCGTGTTGAGGCAGATGGCGTGGCGTTTCTGATCGATTGCCCCTCCACGTTCGACCGTTCGCTCCCGGGGATGGATACGATCATCTTCACCCATCACCATTTCCTTGGCGCATGCAACCAGTACCGCGAACTCTATCCGGCCCGCGTCACCATCCACGAGGCGGATTTTCACCATGACCTCTGCCGGGGTTTCACCTTCGATGATCTCTTCCTGGGCAGCTATTGCAACGGTGAGCTCCACGCGGTCCATCTGGGCGGCCACACCCCCGGGTTCACCTGCTATTTCTTCCGGGATGTACTGTTCATCTGCGACTACGTGATGAAGGAGAAGGGGAAGATGGTTCTCAACCCTTATGGTCCCCACGACGCAACAAAAAAGGGGCTCGAAACATTGATCGGGCAGATCCCGGATTACCCGGTGTCGACCGTCTGTGGAGTCGATTATGTCATGGATTTCCCCTCATGGAAAGATCTGGTCCGCCCGCTTATTCAATAAAATGCTGGAAGTCTGGTATCTGCCCGAATGTCCATATTTTCCCACCCTCCTGTCACGTCGAAAGACTGTCACTTTTTGGGCCGCGGTACATCATGCTCTGAAAAATTTTGCCCCCTTTGGGATCAAACCCTCGAAAAATTTCGTAGGTAAATAAACCCATAAATAATCCTGCATTCAAACCATCAGGATAGTGAAGGATTGGTTATATGAAGCGTATCATGATTATTTTCAGTCTCGGAATATGCTGCCTCTTTGCAGTAGCGTTTGCAGGATGTGTCTCCGGCCCGGTAAACCCGGCGCCATCGCCTACTCCGGTGGGAACAGCGATCCCGGTGGGCCACCTTGTGGTCAACGAAACACAGAACAACGCAACGGTATTCATGAACAAGGGTACTATCATTACCGTAAAACTTGCGGAGAACCCCACGACAGGATTCCAGTGGAACCTGACGACGACCCCGGGCCTGCGTATTGTAAAAGATGAATATATCCCAGACGATCCCTCCGGGAAGCTTCTCGGATCCGGCGGGATTCATGTATGGGATATTTCAACCGAGATGACCGGGAACCAAGAGATCCAGGCAGAATATACGCGTTCCTGGGAGAACATATCCGTAAACGAGTCCCTCTTCTCGATTACTGTTATTGTGAGTTAGGAGGAGTTCTGCTTTTTTTATCATTATTCCAGGATAAAATTAAGTTTTAGCAAGGACCAATCCATTTCGTAAGAGATCATACGACTCAGAGAATGGATAGGGGGTATCTGTTCAATGCTTCCTTTTCGCGTTCAGATGATCGGTATCCACACAAAGAGCAGCCTGATAACAACCTTCTGGCCCACTCAAGAAAGATTTGACTCTAGGTCTGTCCGGATCCGTAAATGTGTGATTCAGACTTCAGGAGGTCTTGAGATTTTTTATAACCGTAATCACTTCCTGTAGGTCCGGAATTGAATGTACCGGGTATACCTTGACAAAAACAACCCTCTGTTTTTCATCGACAAGGACATTTGCCCGCTCAGAAAAACCATTTGCGTCCCGGAAGAGGCCATACTGTTGCGCCACCTGGCCGTGAGGCCAGAAATCGGCGAGCAGACGGGTACTTGATATACCGAGTTTTTCTGACCACGCTTTTTTACAGGGAACGGAATCTACGCTGATGCCGACGGCAACAGGTACCTGAGCG
Organism: uncultured Methanoregulaceae archaeon; assembly: GCA_963829225.1. Lineage (GTDB taxonomy): Archaea > Halobacteriota > Methanomicrobia > Methanomicrobiales > Methanospirillaceae > Methanoregula. The sequence goes on from CAWHHQ010000001.1 coordinate 102,747, forward strand.
AGGACAGGATATCCACATTGTCTTCCAGGGATTTCATCTGCCCGGCGCAGGGTGCGGTCCATGCGAGGGGATGAAAGGAGAGAAGCGTCCTCTTATTCATATTTTCAAAGAGATCGAAGGTCTTGTCATTCTGGTCTTTCAGGGAGAAATTCACTGCCGGATCTCCCGGCTGGATCATCTTCTGCGGTTTCATACGTCTACCAACATTATTCATCCTCTCATTCATCCAATATCAGACTTTGTATAAAGGCCGGTTGGTTCGTTAATAGAAAAACCCGGGATCCGGTCAGAGGTACGGAAAAACAGGTTTTTTCACTCCAGTCATCGTGCCTGTTTCCAAGGGTGATCCGCCCATAATCACGGTCAACGGAATCACTGACAAAGATGCGACAGAAGAGGAACGGGCATGGTTCCTGCGCTAAAAAAAAGGGAGATGGTCAGTAATAGGAATCCCCGTGAGACAATGAATCACGGGGAACGACCAGTGCTCATAACCAGGGTTGCTGCTGTGAGCCGCAGTGAAATGTGCCAAATCCTTCAACCATCGCCCGGGCGTCGATCCCGGTCACCTTCCGGTCCGGGAAAAAATTCTGTAAGATCTGCATTGCCACTGCGTCGTTGGGGTCGTTAAAGACCGGCATGATAACAACGGTGTTGCCGATATAGAAGTTGGTATAACTCGCCGGGAATCGCTCATTTCCGCTGGCGACCGGCGCCGGCATCGGGAGTTTCACGACGGTGAGGGGCGTGCCGTCCTGGTCGGTAGATCTCTTCAGGATCTCGTAATTTTCATGCAGGGCCGCATAATTTGCATCTGCCGGGTCATCCTCATATGCACAAACGACCGTCGAAGGAGCGACAAAACGGGCTATATCGTCAATATGGCCGTCAGTATCATCGCCCACGATCCCGTTATTCAGCCAGATGATCTTCACGATCCCGAGATACTCTTTCAGGTACTCGCCGATCTCATCGTGAGAGAGGGACGGGTTCCGGTTCGGGTTCAGGAGACAGGAGCGGGTGGTCAAAACCGTTCCCCTGCCGTTGACATCCACCGATCCCCCCTCGAGGACGATCCCGGGGACAAACTGGGGCAGCTCGAGCCAGCGGTTCATGACCGACGGGATCTTGCCGTCCCGCAGCTGGTCTTCGTACTTTTCTCCCCACGCATTGAAGTTCCAGCGTACCATCGCCGTCCGTTTCAGTGCCCGGTTGACAACGAATGTCGGGCCGTAATCCCGGATCCAGACATCAGAGAACTCGGTCGTATGAAGGACAACCCGCGAGAGGTCAACGCCGGCTTCCCGCAACCGTGCCCGTATTTTCCGGTGAATCGCTGCGCCGGGGACAAACAATTCAACCCTTTCAGACGTATGGATCGCACGGACAAATTCATAATAGGCATCTTCAACGGTCTGCAGGCGGGGAAAGGTATTTTTGTTGTGAGGCCAGGAGAGCCAGACGCACTCGTGCGGTTCCCATTCCGCTGGCATATGGAACCCGCGGTTCCGGGGTGTGTCCCCCGGACGAATATCGGGAAACGTCACATCCCCTCCCGGGAAGAGGGTGCAGGTCATACCATATGTGTCAGGACGACGGTTCCGGAAGAAACCCCACGAATCCCGGACCGCACAGTTCATGGAAAGATCGAGAGGGGCGATGATCGTCTCTTCGGTGTCGCCGCTCCGGGCGATGATCCTGCCAAATGCGTCGCAGATGAACGATCCCCCGAAGAACCGGATGCTGGCCTCCTGACCCACCCGGTTTACTGCGGCAACGTGGATACTGTTTGCGACCGCATGCCCCCGCTGGATCAGAACCCACGCTTCATGCCAGTCACCTTCGATGGGTTCTTCCGAAGAGGGATGGCCTATCGCCGTCGGGTAAAAAATGATCTGTGCACCGTCAAGGGCAACACACCGCGCCGCTTCCGGGAACCACTGGTCATAACAGATGAGGACCGCGATACGCCCGTACCGGGTCGTATGAACCTGATACCGGTTCCCGGGATAGAAGTAGCCTTTCTCGAAGAACCCGGGATCCTGCGGTATGTGGACTTTGTGATAGGGTGCATGAAGCGTGCCGTCCGCGTCGATTATCACGGCCGAGTTATAGTACCTCCCGTCAGGCGACTTCTCGTAGAGCGGTACGATGATCACGACCTTGTACCGGCAGGCAATCTCCGCATATGCCCGGGTCGAGACTCCCGGGATCTCTTCTGCAAGGGGAGATGCATCCACACCAATTCCCTGGGCGAAGTATCGTGTCCGGTAGAGTTCAGGGAGACAGATGATCTGTGCCCCGTCTTTTGCGGCCTGCTCGACATGTGCCAGCGCCTTGTTGAAATTCTCTTCAGGATCCTGTCCGACCGCCATCTGGATAAGACCCACAACTACCCGTTCCTGCTCCATACGCCTCGTGATATACGAGTTTTTTTTACTATGATAATATGCTATCCAATTGGATGGGGGATAACCTTCCGTAGACTGTCCCGGGAACAGGGGGTTTCCAGCGGGATTTTGGAAAAATTGCAGAACGTATGCAGGAATAATTAAAAAAAACCCCTCACGCCTGCACCGCAGTATCAACAATGTTCCGCCAGGTTCCCCGGGTTATCCGGGGTCCTGAGAAACCGTCATACCATTTTTTCCGTCTCCTGCCAGAATTTTTTAAAAATGGAAAATATATCCAGCAAAAAGGAAAATAAATTAAACAAAAAGAAAAATATATAATCTAAAATGTTAATTATAATTTACATTAAGTTATGGAAGTTTGACTATTATGGATCATAGTGATTACCGTAAACTCATCCAGGAAGAAGAGGGTACCGCGTGGCAGGAAGGGCATACTCTTATCATTCTCACCGCCGGGGCATGCCTGTTTGCCCTCGTCATAGCTTTAAAAAACATTCTCGAAGTCCCGACAGAACGACTTACCTTGGATCTTATCCTCAGCATCGGTATCCTCGGGGGTCTCGCTACCTCGTATCCTTTTGTCACGAGAAGGAGATCCGTATCAGCTATCAGCCACCCGGGCCTCTGGATAGCAGCGATCGTCATAGTTACCATGGCCATTATTATCCTGCACGCTACCCGGCTTCCGTGATCATGTGCCTGAACGATAATCACTGCGGGAAGAATTCACCAGGTCTGCATGGATGAGTGTGACGATTATGGATAATGGCAGAGTGCACCACGATGGGATCCAAACCTTTTCCGGGTTCGTTCGCTTCATTGTGCTGATCATCCTCTGCTCCGGGGATGACCCACTGCTCCGGGATCCAAACAGATCGAGCCTCAAGGCATTACACGGTATACAAACGATCCTCCCGGCCCCACCCTGTCTGCTTACCACCGGAGTGCACCGGAAATGAAAAACCGGGTAAAAGTTTACCGGGCCCTGCGTAATCTAACCCAGGAGGTGCTTGCCGACCAGCTCGGCGTAACCCGGCAGACGATCCTTTCGATAGAAAAAGAAAAGTATGATCCCTCACTCGAACTCGCGTTCCGGATCTCCCGTTTGTTCAAAGTCCCGATAGAAAAAATGTTCTTCTATGATTCGGAAGGAGAGGACCAGCCGTTCTTCGAGGACTAAGCCTTCCCCAAACATTCCCCGCTGGATTTTCTTCTGGTAATCTGCCAGGAAGACCTGCACAACAAAAAATAACCATACCACAAAGGATGTCAGATCCTGGTTGCCAGTATACTCCCACGTTCCTGTCCCCCTTTGTGTTCTGTATTAGGGTCAACTTTTTTTCTGAACCTTCTCTGCGGATGAGGATTTCCGGGCGATGGGCGCTGATCCGGCATGCTGATATCATGATCTTCATGGACCCGCCTAATCTTCCTTGAGAGAAGATTCATCCGATGATTTTGACAAAGCTTATTAAATCTGACGAAGAACGGCTAATTACAGGGCCCTGTAAGACACATCAGACGACTTTTTCCAACAATTGTCCTGACCTGATTCCTGCATCACCCCTGCAGTTACCAGGGGATCACACCATGGATGAATCGGGAACTCGTTCTTTTGTTCGCAGCCATGACGGTGGTTCAAGTCGTTATCCCGGGTTTAATCATGTATTGAACATTTATGACAGATTCCTGATGGTCGCCCTCCTCCTGACGGGAATCATAGTTTTCTTCGTGCTGGTGCCACCGGTCGCCGCCCTTGACTGGACAACCGAAACGGTCGACAGCACCGGCGACGTGGGATACTACCCGTCCCTTGCCCTTGATGTCTCCGGCCAACCCCGTATCAGTTATTGGGACTGGACGAACGTTCACCTTAAATATGCAGCAAAAACCGGCGGGGTATGGATCAATGAGACGGTTGATGAGACAAAAAACTCGGGCGAGTTCAGCTCGCTGGAACTTGATGCATCGGGACAACCCTTCATCAGCTACTATGACTCAAACGTGGGAAATCTGTCGTTTGTAACCACGATCGAAGATGACTGGACCCGCATAACCGTAGACAGCAGAGGCGTCGGAAGATATACCTCGCTTGCCCTGGATAGTACCGGGAACCCGGGGATCGCCTACCAGGACCTGCTGAACCTGAAACTCAAATATGCAGCGGGGAACGGAGGTCTCTGGACTAATGAAACGGTAGACAACTCCGGGAACGTTGGCGCCTATTCATCCATGGCACGGGATAGCGCCGGGAACCCCTCGATAAGTTATTACGACGCGGGGCACGGATTCCTTAAGTATGCAGCAAAAAACGGTGGCCTCTGGTCCTGCTCGACCGTTGACACTACGGGGAATGTCGGGTATTATACATCACTCGCCCTCGATTCTGCAGGAAATCCCCGGATCAGCTACTATGACGGGACAGGCAGGAATCTGAAATTCGCGTCAAGAACCGGGGGCGTCTGGATAAAAGAGATCGTCGACAGTGCCGGCAGCGTCGGGAAGTATTCATCCCTTGCGCTCGATACGTTCGGAAATCCCCATATCAGTTATTTCGATGAGACCAATGGTCACCTGAAATATGCGGTAAAGAGCGGGCTTGTCTGGACCAATGAGACCGTGGATACCGGACCGAATGTGGGATCATACACCTCAATCGCTCTCGATAATACAGGAAATCCCCGGATCAGTTACCGGGATGCCGGAAATGGCGACCTCAGATATGCTACCGGTATTCTTCCGCTGGTTCCGGACTTCTCGGCTTTTCCCCAAAACGGCACCGAACCGCTTAACGTGCAGTTCTCCGATACCTCCATGGGCGGATCACCATCCTGCTGGAACTGGTCTTTTGGCGACGGCTCGTGGTTCAATACCACTCTTGCCGCAGAGCGGAGCCCGGCTCATGTGTATGAGAATCCCGGGGTCTATGACGTGACGATGATTGTCCGGAATTTTACCGTTGCGGTCAGCCTGAGCAGATCTGATTTTATCACCATTACTGCACCGCCAGCTACTACAGAACCAACATCCTCGCCGACGTCACTCCCGACAACTCCGGATCCCACGCCAACCCTGACTCCGACATCGGAGCCTGCACCACCAATTACCCCCATACCATCACCATCTCCCAGCCCGGAACCCACATCTTCCCTTACTCCAGATCCTTCACCATCGCCAACTCCGGAACCTGTTTCTTCGGTTACCCCGGCACCATCATCATCACCTGCCCCGGAATCCACATTTTCACCTGCACCATCACCATCCCCCGTTGCACTACCGGATAGCGGCAGCGATGACCCACCCGATATGCCCCCGGTTCACCGGGAACCGGGACCACTTGTATGCCAGACCGTGAAGGTTGGTGGGGATACGGCGGTCAGTCGCGTCACCGTTACGGGACGTGATATATCCGATATTATCATCACAGCCCGCAGGGTTACTATCCTCCCGATCAGGGTGACACCTCCGGCTCTGCCGGTATACCAGTATGTTGACCTTATGCCGGTGCATTACGCAACCATTTCCCGGGCACTCATCGAGTTTGATGTCCCGGTTACGTTCTCAGACAGAAATCATGCGATATCGGACCAGGTCAGGTTGTGTATGCTCCGGAACTTTTCCTGGGTCTGCCTTCCCACCCGGGCTTTAGGGAATATCAATGGACAGGCACACTATCATGCTGAAAGCCCGGAATTTTCCCTGTTTGCAATTACCCTGACTAATGAGACATCAGGTTCCCGTGAAGATGCATTACGGGTACAGACGGTAAAAGATCCTATCTCCCGGGACACACCCGTGAACCATGGCGTGCCGGTCGTGACGCAAACCTCCCCGGCAGTCTGCGGCAGCCGAACCGGAGAGGGGCAATCCCCTTGTGCCGGTAATCATCGGTATCACCGGATTGTGCGGGGTGGCAATCGGGACGATCATTATTTTCCGCACGGGGAACCGGCGGTAACACGTTTTCTCAGATCGTACACCCAGCGGCTTATGCCCGGGGCGACGTTCCCGCACCGTCTCTGAATAATACAATCAAAACCACTCCGGGCAAATTCATTGCCCCGGCTATCTGCCTGGTTCTGGTTGCAGAATGTATAGAAATGGATCATCCCCCGGGTTTCACACGGGGAGCAACGAGATCGAAGATCGTATCCATACCATAGGGGGTGGGAATGATCGCACGGTCAAACGCTCCCGCCGGAAGAAGCGATAGATTGAACGCATCCCCGACGATCAGGGAGACCTGATCCACAACGCCGTTCAGGACCACGTTCTCTCTGAGCCAGCGGCATGCCTCAGGATTCTGCTCTACTGCAACAACCGTCGCCCCGTGTGCCGCCGCGGGAATTACAAAAGGGCCGATACCGCAGAAGGGCACCAGCACCCGTTCACCGGGACGGACCTGGCAGGTGATCCGCCAGCGCTCGCTGGCCAGCCGGGGATTGTAAAATACCGTTCTGACGTCGAGGTGATAGGTAAAATTATACTCCTTATGAGCGGTAATCGTATCGCCCCCCGCAAGGATCTCGTAATGGGCTGTACGGTTGCTGCCTTCAAGCCGGGAGATTTTATTCAGGACCGTCCTGATAGTCTGTCGCCGGGAGATAATCGCATCCGCAATGATATGGCGATAGGGACTGAGCTTCTCCGGAAGCGAGAGTACCGCGACCTCCCCGATTATATCAAACCGGTCGGAAAGAGAAGAGAGCGCATCTCCCGGGAGGGTATCCCTCAGCTGTTCTTTCAGGCCCATGATACCAGATTATACGGATGCAGTTCCGATAAACCTAGTCGCATGCTATTTTCCTGATGCTCCCCAAACCATATATTCAATATCCATCACTTCCTGTTCTCTTCTTTATGGAACAGGTCCGCGCAGTCGAACGTATTCTCCGGGCATACCCGACGGTCGAAGGTGCCGGCGTCCGCCTGCACCGGGCATTCGGCAGTTATGAAGTCCCGCAATTCGATCCTTTCCTGATGCTGGACGATTTCCGGGCTCCGCGACCGGAAGATTACCTTGCCGGTTTTCCCACCCACCCCCACCGCGGTATTGAGACGGTCACCTACATGCTTAACGGATTGGTGGAACATGCCGACAGCATGGGAAACGCCGGGACCGTGAACGCCGGTAATGTACAATGGATGACGGCAGGATCCGGCATCGTCCATTCGGAAATGCCAAAGCCGGTGAACGGGCAGATGGGAGGGTTCCAGCTCTGGGTCAATCTTCCCCGGTCAAACAAGATGATGGACCCGCGGTACCAGGAGGTAACGCGGGACCAGATCCCGACGGTATCCCCACAGGATGGAGTCACGATCCGGGTGATTGCCGGTTCGGCAGGCGGCATTATGGGTCCGGTGCGGGATATCGTTGCCGATCCTGATTATCTCGACGTTACTTTAGGCCCCGGGGGATCATTCTCCCAGCCGGTAAAGGAAGGCTACACTGCTCTGGCCTACGTGATCGAGGGTGAAGGGACGTTTGATCCCCGGGAAGGACACCGGGTAAATAACCGCGACCTGGTGTTGTTTGGCGACGGGTCATCGGTGACAGCGGTTTCTTCCGCAAAGGGTTTCAGGTTTCTCTTCTTTTCGGGAAAGCCCATTCATGAACCGGTTGCCTGGAGGGGTCCTATCGTGATGAATACTGCAGAAGAATTACGGGACGCGTTCCGGGAATATGCAGAGGGGACGTTTATCAAAAAGAAGGCTTAAGTCGTATACAACAGCCAGCCGCGTGGTGATCTAACGAATAATTTCCCGTTTTTTACTTCATCGGACAATGTCAGATTTCTCCTGCGGGATATGCCATTTCGCCAGATATTTGACGTGCCGGAATACCGGTTCGAAGACATTGGTCCCGACGATCGGGTGATCGATATCGGGGCAAACGTCGGGGCATTCAGTATCCGCGCTTCCTCGTATTCCCCGCATGTGATCGCGATAGAGCCGGTAACTGCAGACCTTCTTCGGGAGAATATCCGGCTGAATAATGCTCCTGTCCGGGTCATTGAGGGAGCGCTTGGCGATGGCAGATCAAAAAAGGTACGCTGGGACGATCATGAAGTCTCCTCATTGACATACCCGCTCCGGAAGATCATCGAGATGAGCGGGGGCTGTGATTTCCTGAAATGCGATTGCGAGGGTGCAGAATGGCAGATAGAGCCAAAGGATCTTGAAGGTATCCGCCGGATAGAAATGGAGCTCCACATTCCGCCGATCGGCGGTCCCCCCAGCCCTTCGCTCCTTGACGCTATAGACCGGAACTATCATTTTTCCCTTGAACGGAAACCGGTTCACTCTGCCCTCGGTGTAATGGGCGTGCTCCACGCAGAACGGAAGTGACCCGGAAAATCCGGCTTATCCCGTGTCGCAGGGCGGAGACCACCAGGGAATTCATGATGTGCCAAGCTTCAAGAACCGGGGCTTTCAAATCAGATTGCGTGAAGCATCATGTGCACTGAAACTGCGGAACAGCGGAATATCTGTCTTGACAAGATTCTCGCCGGACGCCGATCATACCGGATGTTCAAACCTGAATCCCCCCCCAAAGATACCATTATGCGCATCATCCAGGCCGGGCTTCTTGCCCCGTATGCTGCAGCTGCCATAGGAAATTCTGCCGATTATTTCCGCCGGTTCTTTGTGATGGAGAAAGGATCTACAAGCATGATCGCTGCAGAACCTCTGGTGATGGAGCAGGTTACCATCATGACACAGGACCTGGAAAAGGAGATGCAGAAGAACCCGGCGCTCCGGAACATGGCAGTTTCCTTTGTTCAGCGTCTTGCTCAGATCCGGAAGATGGGCAGGGTACCCGGCATCGGAACGGCTCCCTATTATATTGTGATCGCTGAACGCAAAGGGTTTCCCCCGGTGGAGCAGCAATCGCTCGCCCATTGCCTTGAGAACATGTGGCTGAAAGCAACGGCACTCGGCCTCGGATTCCAGATGGTCTCGGTCACCTCCCGGATGTCATCAGATCCGGCATTCTGCAAAATCCTCGGGATAAACGCCGGCGAATGGGAGCTGATGGGGTGCGCAGTCGGCTATCCGCAGGAAGAACTCGGACCTTCCATCCGTCCGCCGGTTGAAGATGTTACCCGCTGGCTGCAATAATTTTTTTTTCATCAGGAACTCGCCGGATGGAAAGAGGAGAGGAATCGTCCTGGTGACGATCCAATCCACGGTATGGGAATTTTACCCGGTTAAATAAGGTGCTCCACACCCTCTTAAGGTCGGGGCGGGGGAGTCGGATCAAAAAGGATCAGATTACCCTAAACCACATTACGTAAGAAACGACAACCAGCACGATGACGAATACTACCAGGATCTTGAATACGTATCGTTCGCAGATGCCGGGAAGCGGGGGAGGGTGATCCTCCCCCTGTGCCGACGAACATATCCTGCATATCTTTGAACTCACCGGATTATTGTGCATTTCGAGGTGATCAGTATTAGCCATAGTCCACCAGGGTGTATCGTAATAAGGGAAACAGTATTTGTACAGGAAAAAAAATGCAAAGGGATTCGTAAGAATTATTGTCGGTATTTTAACCTTTCAATCCGGCCTGACAACCGTTTCTTTGCATCCTTTGTTCCTTCCGGATCCCTTTCTATCCCAATTGTCAGGACATCACCTTCCCGACAGTCAGGGGGGAGTAAGGAAACCGGAAGGTTGAACCGCACCGCTTCATCATCCTGCGGGATGAGAACGGCGATGGTTCCTTCAATCCGATCGATGATGGCTTTCATGCGTACTTCCATTTATGATCTCTGATCAATAATATTCCCGTTCCCGTCTTTCAGGGTTGCCTCATCGCCCGTGTTGTCCCATAAGGGTGCATCCAGTCCCATAAACAGCGCCGTATCATTCATTGTACCCCTCCCGGAATAGACCGTCACCGAAGATCCCGGCATAAGGATATACGCAGGAAAGACATACGGGTGCGAACCCGTCGTATCCGAGAGTGTCCAGCCGGCAAGGAGGACCAACCCCTCCCCCCGGTTCGTCAGGCGGACCCACTCGCCATTCAGGTCCTGGCGGTCATCGCCCGGGGCATCGAACCGGGTTGCACTGATATACACCCCGGATGCATTGCCGATCTGCGGCGCAGGAGGCAACGGGGGAATTGTCCAGTTTTCTGCAAACGGAGGAAGGGTCAGGGTCGGCAGCGTGAAGGCCGGTACCGGAAAGAACGTCCCCGTTGTCACGGTCTGCAGAGGTGGTGTGGTAACTCCGGTGATGCCGGACATATTCGTTTGTGTTTTCACCGAGTAGGACATCCCGTCGGTCCGGACGAGAATGGTACCATTCAGATCCATGCGGTATACCGTCACCCCGCTCCGTTCCAGAAGATCCATGGTTTCTCTGTGGGGGTGGCCGTAGGGGTTGTCCTTCCCCACCGATATGATCGCTGTCTCCGGGTGGACCCGGTCAAGAAAGGCCGGGGACGTTGAAGATGAACTCCCATGATGCCCGACTTTCAGGATCTCGGCGTCAAGCGGGTAACCGGTCCTGAGCAGGGCATCCTCCCCAGCGTTGTCGAGATCTCCGGTCATAAGGAAATCAACAGTGCCGTAGGAGATGCGGAGGACTATCGAGTCGGTATTCAAATCTTCCCCGGACCGCTCTTCCGGCGGGGAGAGCACGAGCACCCTCAGCGCCGGGTCAACATTAACGGTCTGTCCCTGCTGAGCAACCTGGTAAGGGATATGTTCCTGTTCGATCGTTTCCAGGAAATGCTCATATATCGGTGACGGGTGAGGGAGACCGGTATCGAGCACTTTGCCCACCGGGAATGCCGCAAGTACCTTCTGCATACCCCCGATATGGTCCGAGTGAGGGTGCGTGGCAACCAGCAGATCGATCCGTGTCACGTTACGGGATCGTAAATCGCTGACCACCCGGTCACCCATATCTACCTCCCCGGCGTCGATCAGGATTGTTTTTCCTTCGTAGATAAAGAGGGTCGAGTCTCCCTGCCCGACATCGAAGAAACAGGCGGATAATTTCCCCTCGTTCTCTGCAAGGTGGGTCTGCCCCCTCGAGCCCGGGGTGGTAATTGCGTTAAGACAACCGGGAGCGATAACACATACGGCCAGGACCAGAAAAATGGCGGCGGAAAGCCGGATCCCTGCTTTTTTTTGTTCCGGTCCCGTCATATCAGCCGTTCCGTGCACGTCGGACGAGCTCGAAGGCTGAACATGCAGCCTCTTCCCGTATCGCTGCTTCACCGGGGATCTCACCTTCCACCATCAGGACCTTCCCGTCACAGATGGTCGTATCAACTGCCCCGCCATTACAGGAATATACGAGATTTGAGGTGGCGTTGTGGAGCGGTGTATTGCATATCTTCCGGGTGCTTACGAGCACGATATCAGCCGCCGCGCCGACGGTGAGTCTTCCCGTTCCAAAACCCAGTGCCTCTGCCCCGTTGAGCGTTGCCATGGCAAGGGCTTCCTGCGCCGGAAGGATGGTGGGATCGTTCCAGTAAAACTTCTGCAGGAGCGCCGCAATCTTCGCCTCTTCAAACAGGTCAAGACTGTTGTTTGATGCACAGCCATCGGTGCCAAGACAGACATTCACCCCGGCTGCTGACAGCAGGGGATAGGGCATCGCCCGGTGCGTGGCAAGTTTCATATTGCTGGCCGGGTTGTGCGATACGCTGACACCCCGTTTTTTCAGCAGAGTGCATTCCGCCTCATCCAGCCAGCAGCAGTGTGCCGCTACCGTCCGGGGGGTAAGGATCCCGCATGCATCGAGAAATGATGTTGGGCGCATCCCGTACCGGGCAACGCAGTCCTGTACTTCCTTTTCTGTTTCTGAGAGGTGAATATGGGTACCGATCTTCTGTTCCCGGGCACATTCCGCGCACCATTCAAGTCCTTCCCTTGAGACGGTGTATATCGTGTGGGGTCCGACAGCGGCCTTCAACCGGGGATTCTTCATCCTTCGGACATGCGAGACAAGGTTCTCCGTAGCCTTGCACTCGATCTCGCGTTTGTCTGGATTGAAGAGATCGATGAACCCGTAGGAGAGCACCGCCCGCATACCGGATTCGTCAACCGCCCGGGCTGCATCATCCATAAAGAAATACATATCGTTAAAGCTGGTCGTCCCGCTCCGGATCATCTCAATACAGGCAAGCCGTGTGCCAAGGTAAACGTCATCACCGGTCAAATGCGCTTCGAGTGGCCAGATCTTCTGCGAGAGCCAGTCCTGCAGGATCATGTCGTCTGCATATCCACGAAGCAGGGTCATTGCTGCATGGGTATGAGTATTCACGAGACCGGGAAGGGCAATCGCACAATTGCCGTCGATGATGAACTCCGCGTCACCTTTGTGCTCTCTCCGTACATCTTCACCGAAACCGACAATGGTACCTGTCTCGTCGATAAAAATGTCGACTGATTTTCCATCCGCCACCACATTGGTGATCAGGAGCGAATGCTTGCCTTCAAATATGTCTGTCGTCGTCTCCATGCAATATCAGCCCATATGCCCGATGATCTTTTTCACGATCTCTTCTGTCCGGGTACCGTGCTCTTTCGATGTGGCGAGGATATGCTCATAGGTCAGCACCTCGCCGCCCAGCCCGTTTGCGTAGTTATCGACGGTGCAGAGCGCGGCAAACTCCATACCCAGTTCGCACGCGAGAGTCGCTTCCGATGCAACCGTCATTCCGACGACATCGGCAACCCGTGCAAGTGCATTCACCTCGGCAACCGTCTCGATACGGGGGCCGCATGTCTGGACATACACGCCCCCGAACTTGGCGGAAGGGACATGGCAGAAAAGATCTCTTCCGAGATGTGCGGAGAGTTCCGGGCGGACATGCCCGATGGCATGATCATGGATGGACGGGGTAGTGGTCAGACTGATATAATCGGTAGGGATCACCAGGGACCCCGGTCTGATTTCGGGTTTGAGCGATCCTGCCGATCCAAATGCCACAATCCGGTCTACTCCGGCGATTGCAAGGGCCGCAAGATTCGCCCGGTGATTGATACGGTGGGGAGGAAGCCCGTTCTGGTGGCGCATCAGCATAACGACGTCACCCGAAAGGATTTCCGCGAGGCCAAACGGCGTGGACACCTTCTCCTTTTCCAGCACAGGGAGCGCGGAAAATAAAAGACTCGTGCCACCGATGATACCCAGCATCAGCACCACCCGTCTGTCATACCTGATCCTGACGGAAATCCGGTTTTGCCTTTACACAACATGTAACCTCTGATTGAAGGTTTGTCCATTGGTGCACTAATAGGTAGCGTACATCCGGCAGGGGGTATAAAGAAAGGGTAAATTCGAGAACGAACCAAACCTCCCTATGGCATTATTCGAGACCGTGAGCGATAAAACCATCAAACGGGGCGAATGCACGGATATTTATTTTATTCGCACAGAGGAGGCGCTGGAAAAGGAGAATATCAATCCGTCCGTCTCGATGGAGGTGACCGCTGCAATGTTGCCGGACAACTGGGCGGTTTTCTGCGGACTTGCCGATGTGGTTACGCTCCTGGAGGGACTTCCGGTTACCGTTGAAGCAATGCCGGAAGGCACAATTTTTTTTACCAACGAACCGGTCCTGCGAATATCGGGGAAGTACCGTGATTTCTGCCGGTACGAGACGGCCATCCTCGGATTCCTCTGCCAGGCCTCGGGGGTCGCATCGGCAGCTGCCCATATCATGGTCGCGGCACAGGGGCGACCGGTTTACTCGTTTGGTTCGCGGCGGCAGCACCCGGCGATTGCCGGCATGATCGAACGTGCCGCCTGGATAGGAGGTGTCGACGGTGTCTCGAACACCTGTGCCCCGGCAGGAATCCCGGTCGTCGGGACGATGCCCCATGCATTTGTCATGTGTTATAAAAAACCCGAGGAGGCCTGGCGGTCATTTGACCGGCACGCCCCGCAGGAGATTCCCCGGATCATGCTCTGCGATACCTGGTGCGACGAAAAATCCGAGTCACTCCGGCGGCTGAGTGCGGGGCTGCCATGGTCAGGCTCGACACCCCCCGATCCCGCCGTGGCGACATGCCGGCGATCATCGACGAGGTCCGGTGGGAACTGGATACTCATGGATATGACAGGGTAAAGATCCTGTTGACCGGCGGCGTGACCCGCGATGATATTATCGTCTCCCGGCAGCGTGTTGATGCGTTCGGGGTTGGTGGTGCAATTGCAAATGCACCCGTGATCGACTTCGGCATGGACATTGTTGAGATTGAAGGAGAGCCAAAAGCCAAACGGGGAAAACGGAGCGGGGTCAAGCAGGTCTACGAAGTGGATGGTGGCAAACATGAGATGCTGCCGCTTAGCAGGAAACCACCGGGGGGTGGGAATCCTTTACTTGAACCGTTTATCAACAACGGTGTAATCGTGAAACGTCCCGACATGCAGGAGGCTCGACAGAGAGTACTGGAAAAAATACCGACAATTCCCGCAACATAATCTTTCCTGATCCATCCCAGGGATATACCGGGTTGGGGAACCCGCGGGGAAAATATCGCATCGGTGAGAGGTGACTGATTCCCCCCCTGCCTTTTTTGAGGCCTTGGTGCATGCGGGATCTATTTTCATTTTTAATGAAAAGAAGCTTGATTTCGTGCTGGTTTTCGATAAAAAGATATCAGATTCAAGGGGCACCCTGGTTTTCAGCAACGAGCCGCGTGAGACGGTCATAAAATGGGTTGTTACCCGGGAAGCCTAATTCTTTTAACCAATGCCGTACAACAATGTTAGAGCGGGGCCGGTAGATCAGTGGTAGATCGCTTCCTTGGCATGGAAGAGGCCGCGGGTTCAATTCCCGCCCGGTCCATCCCGATTTTCTGATTTTTTCCATCCCCCACCCGTACTTTTTTATGCTTTCGGGGAGAGGCTCTAACAGAACGACCATGCATGTCCGTGACCTGATCCTTCCTGAAGACAAAGTGTTCTTTTCCCTTTTCGCACAGATGTCAGAGACCATCGGTGAGGCAGCAGCGACGCTCAATGAGATAACCCATGAACTCCCGCAGGGGACAGAAAAAGCACAGAAAGTGCACCAGCTTGAACATAAGGCTGACGATATCACCCGGCATATCTACGAAAAATTGAATGAATCGCTGATCACCCCCCTGGAACCCGAAGAGATCTCACGCCTTGCACCGGTCATGGATGATGTGATGGATCGTATCGACCGGGTCACCCAGCAGATCTGCACCTATGGATTGACGGAGCAGTATGACAAGCTCCGCGAATTTTCGTATATGATCCTCCTGGCATCTGCAGAGATCACCAAGGCGTTCAAAGAGTTGCCCCAAATGGACAAAAACCAGGGGATCAAGGACCATGCCAACGAGATAAACCGTCTGTATAACCGTGCCATCGAACTCCAGTCCCAGGCGATCCTTGAGATCTTCAAGGCAAAGGACCTGCTCCTGATCATCAAACTCAAGGATATATACGAAGGACTCGGGCTGGTCATGGAGAAGTGCAATGACGTCGGACACGCGCTCAATGATATCATCCTGAACCATTCCTGATACCATGGAGCCCCTTATCATCTTCGGCGTCATCCTTGCGCTCTCCCTGAATTTTTTCAACGGGGTCAACGATGCAGCACATTCAATCGCCACGGTCGTTGCAACAAAGTCCCTGTCCCCGTGGCATGCGGTGCTCCTGACATCACTGTGCAATATGCTGGGCCCGTTCATCTTCACGACCGCCGTCGCAACCACGATCGGGACCGCGATCGTCTATCCCGGTTCCTTAAACCCGGTGTCCATTATCGTCGCGATGGGGGTTGCCATCTCGCTGGTCTTTATCGCCACCCATGCGGGTATTCCCATCTCCAGCAGTCATGCCATGGTGGGCGGGCTCCTTGGAGCCGGCATAGGTGCCGGGGGGTTGGCCGCCGTTATCCTTCCCGGTTCGGTAACATTCATCGACATCGGTATTGCTGCACTGGGGGGTGCTGTGACCGGGGCTCTGGTCCTGGGTACCCTGACCGCGGCGCTGAAAGGTGATGTCCGTCTCGCCCTCCAGATCGGAGCGGTATTCGGGGGGACACTCGTCATTCCGGTGCTGATGCTCGCCGGTGTGCTGAAAATCTCCGGTCTGCTGGTCATCGTCCTCTTCATTTTTATCTCGCCGGTGATGGGAGTGAGTTCGGCATTTTTATTCAACGTCATCATCTCGCACCTGTTCCGTCACCGGAAGCAGACCCGTGTACGACGGATATTCAGACCGCTCCATGTCGTTGCATCCCTCTTCCAGGCGGCAGGACACGGGGCAAACGACGGTCAGCACGCGGTAGGCGTTATCGCCGCCCTGCTCGTCTCGGCCGGCGTTCTCACGACATTTTCAATACCGGCATGGGTATTCCTGAGTTCGGCGGTTGCGATCGGTTTTGGCACCGTCTTCGGGGGTTGGAAGGTCGTCGATAAGATGGCCCGTAAGATTACCCGGATCCGACCTTACCAGGGATTTTCCGCGGCCACGGCAGGGAGCGCAACCCTCGCCATGGTAACATCTTATGGTGTACCGGTCTCATCAACACACGTCATCAGCGGCGCCATCGTGGGAGTCGGCCTTACCCGGGGGAAAAATGCGGTCCGTTGGGATGTAATACGGGAGATGATGACGGCATGGGTGATCACCATCCCATTAGGCCTTATTTTCTCTTTTGTCGGATACCTTATCGTCAGCTTCCTTTTGAACGCCTTCGTTTTATAATACGGTAATATCGCCATATTTTTTACCATGGCTGACTGATTATCCGTAGGTTGTTATGGGTCTACGTGAGTTGCTGATACCGCATGATAAGATCTTTTTTGATCTGTTTGAAAAACAGGCCGGAGTTGTCAAAGAGGCGGCGTGGCGGCTGGTCGCGCTGACCGAGGATTTTACCAATGTCAAAGAGAAACGTCACGAGATCGAGAAGCTTGAGCACAAGGGCGACCAGATCACGCATGACATCTACGACCAGCTGAACCGGACGTTCATCACGCCGCTCGACCCCGAGGAGATCTCCCGCCTCGCCTCCGCACTTGACGAGGTGCTGGACTACATCGATGGTGCCACAGAAAAGATGTTCTACTACGGTATCGATGGGACCGATGCGCATATGATCGAGCTGGCGAAACTGATCCACATGTCAACCGTGGAGATCGAAGGTGCGGTAAAAGGAATCCGCTCCATAAAGGACCCCAAGTATGTTGAAGAACGCTGCATCGAGGTGAACCGGCTCGAAAATCTCGCGGATGATGTCCTTGCCCATGCCGTCACCGATCTTTTCAAAACCACGGACGCAATTACCATCATTAAACTCAAGGATATCTACGAGCACCTCGAGACCGCAACGGATTATTGCGAGGATGTCGCAAATGTGCTCTCCGATATCGCAATCCGGCATTCATGAGCGCGTTGACAAAAAAGTGAGAGGATCGCATGATTGAGGCAACGTGGGGACTCATAATATTCATCATCGGTATCGCGCTTGTCTTTGATTTTACCAACGGGTTCCATGACTCGGCCAATTCGATATCGACGGTCGTTTCAACTAAAGTCCTCTCCCCCCGGAATGCAGTAGCCTTTGCTGCGTTTTTCAATTTTATTGCCGCTTTCGGGTTTGGCGTTGCGGTCGCGAGCACCATAAGCAAAATTGTCGAATTGAATTATGTGCCGATAGGTATCATTCCCTATATCGTTCTCGGCGCCCTGATTGGAGCTACCAGCTGGAACCTGATAACGTGGTTCTTCGGTCTTCCGACATCATCTTCCCACGCTCTTATCGGAGGTTTGACGGGTTCCGGAATTTCTGCTGCTGGTCTTGCTGCGATCAAATGGTCTACGGTCGGACAGGTTGCCCTTTTTATGGTTATTTCTCCCGTTATCGGACTGGCATGCGGGTTCCTGTTCATGGCAGCAATCCTCAATATCACAAAAAACGCAAACAAACAGACGACTGAAACCCATTTCAAACATCTTCAGCTATGTTCTGCAGCCGCCTACAGTTTCAGCCATGGTACGAACGATGCACAAAAAACCATGGGAATTATCGTCCCGCTGCTCTTTTCCATCGGGTATTTTGGCGCCGTTGCTGACCCCAACCATCTCCCGGTTCCGATCTGGGTCATCCTGATCGCCCATGCGGCAATTGCGCTGGGTACCCTCTCCGGAGGATGGCGTATCGTCAAAACGATGGGTTACAAGATTACCAAGCTGCGCCCCGTCCAGGGGTTTGCGGCGGAGACTGCCGGAGCCTCAACAATTATCGGTGCCTCAATCCTTGGTATACCGGTCAGTACGACGCATATTATCTGTACGTCCATCATGGGTGTAGGAACGACCATGGGAGCCAGCACGGTAAAATGGGGTGTCGCCCGGACAATCATGTGGGCATGGATCCTCACTATTCCGATCAGTGCATTGATCGGGTTTGTGGCATTTGCCGGGATCAGGATCGTCATCGGGTATTAAAAAATACAATTTCTTATTTTCCCGTTTCGGGTTTTCCCGGCAATCATCAGGGTTCTTATTTTTGGGATAGTCCCATTCTAGCGACTAATTTTATGAAAAAGATATAGCACATTTTCCTCAAAAATCGCTCTTGGGGGCTCCAGCACATCGTGCCTCCGCCCCCGCCGCTAGGGCATCCCCAAAAATGCGATAGCCCTTAGAAGGTTGATGAAATACCTCGAAAATGGGGATTAAGGGGGGGGTGCCCCCCTTGGGTTGCCTCCCCCTTTGGGGGAGAGAGGGGGTCACCCTCATAGCTGCCGCAGAGATTAACTTGGTGACAGGAAAAAAGAATTTCTGCAAAACATAAAAATTGAACTTTTTTGTCAGTCAGTTCCGGGAACATTTTTATGCGATTTTTCTCTCGTTATTACTGATCAATTTAGGTGGTTGAAATAGGACTATCCCCTATTTTTTACCCAATGCCTTGAAATAACGGCAGTACTGACTGACAGGGCAGATATCACATTTCGGTTTTTTCGCGGCACATATCGTCCGCCCATGGGCGATCAGCACATCCGTGAGATCACCCCACTGCTCCCGAGGGAATGTGGCCATGAGGTCCCGCTCGATCACGCTCACGTTATCGGTATCTGAAAACCCGATCCGCTGCGCGAGCCGCCGGACATGGGTATCGACGGCAATCCCCTCATTCCGGCCGTGGGCATGATAGAGAACAATATTTGCGGTTTTCCGGCCTACTCCGGGAATCTTCAGGAGCTCTTCCATGGTTTCGGGCACCCTGCCACCAAACTCTGTAATGACGGCCTGTGAAGCGGTGATGATATGCCGGGCTTTTGCATGGAAATACCCGAGACTGTGGATGATGGTTTCGACATCATCAGTCTTCGCTTTCGCGAGCGAAGAGGGAGTCGGGTATGCTGAAAAAAGCGGTCCTTTCACCTTCAGCACCGCACGGTCGGTAGTCTGTGCAGAGAGGATCGTCAGGACGAGTACCTCAAAGGCAGAACCACCTGAGAGCTGAGCCGGAGAATCCCTTGAATCGGGATACTGTCTGATAAGAAGTGAGTAAATCTTTTCCGCGTCCGGTTTTTTCATACAAGAATGGGGTAGGGCGGATTCGAACCGCCGTCAAAGCGTCCCAAACGCTCTAGGATGGACCAGGCTACCCTACTACCCCGTGCCATCATACCTGTGTCGGGAACATAAAAATACGTAGTGGTTCCCGAACGGTTGATCTGACCATCAGAGCGGCAGGATCTTTTTCTTACTTCCGCTCACCACCGTCCCGGTGAATTCGCCGGTCCGGATCGCGCGGGAAAGGTTCTCCGGGTTATTCCCATCGAGGACGACGAGGGGGATGTGGCTTCGCTCTACCACCCGGGCAGCAACAATATCGAGAACCGTATTGGAACCTGCTGTAAGTGAGGCTCCCCCGACAATCCGGAGCAGCTGCTCAGGAGTGAGCGTTGCATAGTGCTCCGCTTTTTTGTTCTTCTTCGGGTCGGCGGAGTAGATCCCGTCGACGGAGGTCACATTGATAAAGACCGATGCCCCGACCCGTTCGGCAAGCACTGCTGCGACCGCATCGGTCGTCTGCCCGGGGGTGATCCCTCCCATAACAACGATCTTTCCGGATTCGGCAAATTTTTTTGCTTCGGCATGGCTCTCCGCCACCTTCGGGTACGCGGTCTCTCCCAGCGCAGCAACGAGGAGGGTTGCGTTCAGCCTCGTGATCAGGATACCGATCTCGTCAGATGTGCCCTCATCAATACCGAGCGTGCGGGCAACGGCGATGTAGCGTCGGGCTTCACCGCCCCCGCCGACGACAATAAACAGGCGGTGGTCTTGTGCAATCTCCCCCAGTACCGGGACATATTCCCGGATCTTATTCTTCTCAAGGGAGGGGATCAGGATTGAGCCGCCCAGCGAGATCACGATGGTCTTCATTGCACTAGTTTTTGTACCGGATGTTCATATAGAGTTGTTGAATATGCTTTATTGCCCTGTCTGTAAAAGCCGGAATATCTTTGCTGTTGCCGGGGGATATATCGGCCAGATTTACCTTTGCAAGGACTGCGGGTACCGGGGTTCATTTGTCCTTGAAACCGATGACGAAGACGAACCTTCCACGGGAGAAAAAGAACCATAACCGTTGGCGACTCTACACTGCCGGGAATTATCATGCACGAAGCACGCCTGTACCAGAAACTTGGGAATAATACGGTGAAATGCGCACTCTGCAACCACCGCTGCACGATTCATGAAGGCAACCACGGTATCTGCGGCATCCGGCTGAACGAGAACGGCAGGCTGTATGCCGCAACCTACGGGAAGATCAGTTCAGAGGCGGTAGATCCCATCGAGAAGAAGCCCCTCTTCCACTACCTGCCCGGTACGCTCTGGTACTCGCTGGGGAGTATCGGGTGCAACTTCCATTGCCAGCACTGCCAGAACTGGCATATCTCGCGTGCGACGTTTGAGGATGCACACTTGCGGACACTCTCGCCGGAAGAGGGCGTTGAACGGGCAATTTCATCCGGCAGCGCAAGCATCGCGTGGACCTATAACGAACCGTCCATATGGCATGAATATCCGCTTGACATGGGGACGATTGCCCGCAGGAAAGGGCTTGGTACGATCTACGTGACAAACGGGTACATCACCGAAGAAGGGCTTCGGGAAGTTGCACCCATGCTCGGCGCCTACCGGGTTGACATCAAGGCATTCACCGATGATTTTTACAAAAAAGTCTGCGGCGCCCGCCTCCAGCCGGTCCTTGATTCCGCGGCGCTTGCCCGCGAACTCGGCATGCATGTCGAGACGGTCACCCTCGTTATTCCGGGACTCAACGACAGCACGGAAGAGATGGGGTCCCTGATCCGCTGGGTCATCGGGCATCTCGGCCCGGCAACCCCGATGCATTTCTCCGCATTCCATCCGGACTACAAGATGACCGACCGGGGCGCAACGCCTCCTGCTACCCTTGAAAAGATCTATAATCTGGCAAAAGAGCTCGGGCTCCGGTTCCCGTACCTCGGCAATGTATACAACCACCGGTACGAGAACACCTACTGCCCGGCCTGCGGGGCAATGCTCATCGAACGGCAGGGATTTTCGAGTGCGATCCGCAAACTTGACGGGCAGCAGTGCACCAGCTGTGGCGAGAAGATTGAGATCGTGCGAAATGTCCCGAACACCCGTCCCTGAGCCACGATTCATCGCCGATCGTATGCTCGGCACGCTCGGCCGGTACCTACGGTTCATGGGATACGATACCGTGAGCGCCGCCATCCTTGCAGCGGGCAATGCAAAGGAAGATACCCTGCTCCTCGAACTTGCCTCGCATGAGAACCGCATCCTGCTCACACGGGATTCTGAACTTGCGACCCGGGGTAAGGATCGGGCAGTCCTGGTCAATTCCGATGACGTTATGGAACAGATCCGTCAGCTGATCGACCATGGCCTGATTCTGAGAAGAGTGATGATGACACGGTGTTCACTCTGCAACACAAGGCTCCGAAAGGCTACCGTGGGTGAGATTAACGATGCGGATTATGCCCCGCAGGATAAAAGCGGACTTGCCTTCCGCTGGTGTGAGCAATGTCATAAACTCTACTGGAATGGATCCCATGGAAGGCATATCGCAGTAAGGATCGGACATCTGAAGTGAATGTGAACGATCAATCCCGTGGCCAAGGGTAATCGGAGCCCCCGTACGTGTTTCGAGGGGGGGCCTGGTCGTGCAAAACGGGGGCCGTACCGGACTCCTTTTCATAAAGTCCGGGAATTATCGTTAGATTGCCAAACGGACAATATAGATGAGACTCAAAGATTTGCCGGGTGATCGTTTATTCCCAGAAATCCGGTTAAGGCTGCCACAAAAATTTCATGCCAAAGGAACACGCATATGAGGCTCTGAAACGCAATTTAATTGGCTCAATTTGGTCGTATTTTTTTCTATCGAGGGTTGGATACAGGAATTATGGAATGCTCCGTGATTTAAGGAAGTGTCCAAAAAACGTTCGTGAATCGGTCTGGCAGGCAGGTTCCCGGCAGATCAGCCCCTTCTTTCCGGATCGTGAAATACTATAACCCGGAACAACAGATCTGTTCTCATGGCAGTCCACCCGATAGAGGAGCGCTACGGAACGCCCGAGATGCGTGCTGTCTGGAGTGAGGAAAACCGGTTTATCTGCATCGTCTCAGCGGAAGTGGCACTGGCAAAGGCCGAAGCAGCCCATGGCATGATTCCGGCAGAGGCAGCTCATGCGATTGAACAGCACGCACCGGTCGCATCGCTGGAACGGGCAAAGGCAATCGAGCTCGAGATCAGTCATGACATGATGGCGATCGTGAAGGCGATCTCGGAAGTCTCCGGGGATGCCGGGCGATGGGTCCACTACGGGGCAACGAGCAACGATATTCTCGATACCGCAACTGCTCTCCAGCTCTCCCAGTCACTCAACCTTATCGATGGGAAACTCCGAATTCTCCTGGGGGTGCTTTTAAAAAGATCGGACGCAACAAAAAACCTGGTCTGCATCGGCCGGACGCACGGGCAGCATGGGGTGCCGACAACCTATGGCCTGCGTTTTGCCATCTGGGCAAGCGAGATTGGGCGGCACATCGAACGCCTGGAACAACTCCGTCCCCGGGTCGTGGTCGGCCAGATGACCGGAGCCGTGGGCACACAGGCGGCACTTGGTCCAAAAGCGATGGAAGTACAGGCAACGATGATGGCGGTACTGGGCATTGGTTCGGTTGATGTATCCAACCAGGTGATCTCCCGCGACAGGTATGCGGAATACTTTATGTTCTGTGCAAATGTTGCCACTACGCTCGACAAGATCGGTATCGAGATCCGCACCCTCCAGCGGACCGAGATCGGGGAGGTCGAGGAAGCCTTCGGCGCAAACCAGGTCGGCTCCTCCACCATGCCCCATAAACGCAATCCCATAAGGTCAGAGCAGGTCTGCGGCCTTGCACGCATCGTGCGTTCTGCCGTCGAGCCTGCGCTGCAGAACAACACGCTCTGGGACGAACGCGATCTGACAAACTCATCCTGTGAACGTGTGCTGTTCCCTGAGGCGTCGATACTGACCGACCACTGCCTTCGCCTTATGGCAACCATTCTCGAGGGGCTGGTGATCAATCATGCCGCTATCCGCCGGAACCTTGCCTTCCTCCATGGCATCAACATGGCCGAGTCCGTCATGATCGAGCTCACCCGGCGGGGTATGAGCCGCCAGGACGCACACGAGCGGATACGGGTGGCAAGCATGCAGGCACTTGCTGAAGGACTGCCGCTGGGAGATGTACTGGGTAAGGATCCTGAAGTTGTGAGATACTGTTCCCGGGATGATATTGCTGCACTCCTCAATCCGGATTCTTATATCGGTACTTCAGTTCACCAGGTGGATCGGGTCAGGGAAAAACTTAGTCCGCTCAGCATCTGATCCCCGTTCATCAACTCCTTTTTAATGACACGATATCTTTTATTAGGAAACAGCCGCGCCAGCGTGGGATTTAAAGATTTTTTTTCTTTGGTACCGGGTGAAAATGCAAAGAGATCAAACGATATAAAAATAGTATATTTATAAACTCTGAAAATGAACACAAAAGTAGTCATGAAACGGTTCCTCGGGCTTTCTGGATATTCGGTTTCCCCGGCCGATCTTATCCGTTTCATCATAATTGCCTCCCTCACATTTTTGTGCATCATCATCACCACCTTCTCCATCGCAAGAAACCTTGGAGCCCTTTATGCCCAGCTCTTCTATTTCCCCATCATCTACGCGACCTATTTTTATCCACGGCGGGGTCTCTATCTCGCTGGCGCATGTGCGGTGGTGTATGAGGTTTTTGCCTACCTCTACATATTTCCCGATACCGCCGGGATGATCGCCGTTACCGTTCAGGGGCTCCTGTTCGTCTGTATCGGTGCACTGGTCGCTTATGTCAGCGAGAAGATCATGACCAGCGAGGTACACAGCCGTACTATCGTGGAGAAATCTCCGATGGGCATCATCCTGTTCGACCGGAACAACTATACAATCCGGCTCTCCAACACACGGCTTGAACACATGCTCGGTTATTCTGCCGAAGATCTTGCAGGCATGACGTTTCAGGAACTCTTCTCTTCAGAGGAAGACCGTCAGAGGTTTACTGCAACTGTTGCAACGGGCGAGGAGGTCCACGCCTTCGAAACCGTTCTACTGACCCGGGAAAAAGAGCCGATACGGGTACACCTTTCCTGGAGCAGGATTACCGAAGATCTGATGAGCTGCACGGTGATCGATATCAACAAAGTCAGGCTCGCCAGGATTGCTGCCGATGAAATTGATGCCCGGTATAAAGAGGCAACCGACAGTTTACCAACGGGTATTGTCATCATACGGGACAAGATGATCGTATACTCAAACCCGTCATTCGGGTTATTCTCCGGATATACCCCGGAAGATCTTCTGGGTATCGAACCCCTTACCCTCATCCATCCCGCAGACCAGGTAGACTTCCTCCAGTCCTGTCATCTCGCAGAGACAGGATCGTCCCTTCCGGTAAGATCGGGGATCAGTGTTATTACCAAATCCGGGAAAATCCAGCCCGCTATCCTTTTTTTCACGAGGATACTCCAGAACGGATCACCGGCGGTGCTGGTCAACCTGGTGGACGTCCCCGAACCACCGGAGGGCGCAAAAGAGCGATCACCCCAGGAAAAACGGGAGCGTGGCATCATCAGCACGTTTGCCTATGAACTTCGCACCCCCCTCCAACCAATCATGGGGTACATCAACCTGCTCATGCAGGACCCGGAAACCTATGGGGTCACCGCGGAGACGCGGATCATCCTTGACCGCTGCGCGAAGAGCGTAGACCGGGAGCGTCAGATCATCAACCAGATGCTTGAGCTCTCGGTGATCGATACCGGAAAGACTTCTCTTGAGTACTCGGTCTTCTCGGTCCTTGACCTTCTTACCGCAATCATAGATGCAGGCGGATATGCTGGAGATGCAGCAATCACCCTTGACGTCCCGCCGGCTCTGACCTTTGAAGCTGACAGGAACAAAATCTCAGCGGTAATAAACACCATGATCTCGAATGCGGTGAAATACTCAACCCCTCCCCGTAAGATCCACATAGTCTACCGGTCTGCGCCCGATGACACCATGCACCGCCTCTCTATCAGGGACAATGGTATCGGAATAACGGATGCCCGGCTCGATGAGATCTTTGAACCATTCCCGATTCCTGAATCCGGAAAGAGCCTTAAATTCGACAAGATCGGACTTTCCCTTGCCATTGCCAAAAAATATATCAAAATGCATGGGGGATACATCAGTGTGGACAGCATCATAAACCTCGAGACCACATTCTCCATTCACATTCCGAAGAAAAGATCCGAAGAGGATGAGGACAAAAATGGTACATAAAATTCTGGTAGTGGAGGATGATCAGCCTATCCTCGAACTGATGGATCTCCTGATCCGGAAGTTGGGGTATGAGCCGATCCTTATTGCAAACGGGAGGGAGGCACTCGAACGGGTAAAAAAAGAGGAGCCGTCGCTTATCCTGCTCGATATTATGATGACCCCCATCAACGGGTGGGAATTTTTAGAGAAACTCCGTGGAGAGTTGGGCATGCGGGAAATCCCGGTCGTCCTGTTCACTGCTTCACCCCTGATCGGTGAAAAGATGGCGCAGTTGAACGATCCTCATCTGAGTGTTCTCACCAAGCCGGTCTCGTTTACCGAGCTGAAAGCCAGACTTACCCAGTATCTTGCATAAAAATTTGGATATGCCGGCGGATAGGTTTTTCATTAATTTTTTTTGCCGGTGAATTGAAAGATAAGATATATTGAAACACCATTTTTCCGACAACCCGCGTGATAATTCTCATTGATTGTTAAGGCAGATCTCTTTGTCAATTGTTGTATTCAAATGGCCAGGAAATCCGGGTACATTATCAGCTGAGAAGACATCCTCTGCATATTCTCGTACCCTGACAATGGTTTCTTTTCAGGAGATGAGGATCGCCGCGGCTTCACAGTCTTCCGACACAAGGCGCGGGGGATTATTTCACAAAGGTCCGGTACGCTCCTGTGCTTTGACACTCCCGAAAATTTCGAGGAATGTTATTCAACCGGATCACCGGTATATCCATGTGCCTCAAGCACGGTCATGACCTGTTCGACCCATTCCCTGTCATTGGCGTGTGCCAGTCCAGACATATGTGCAAGAACATGAGGATCATGGCCATGAGATTCTCTTCACCGGGAGTATGGGAATGCTGAACCTTCTGGTGCTCTGATTCAAACGGGTGGGGCAGACAAGCAATCTTTTCTTTCCGTATCGCCGCGAGTATCTCATCTTGGGTCCTGAGCTCGTTAATCCCTATGAGTTTGCCACGGACCTCGCCGGTCTGATGGTATTTGATCAACATCCGGTAGCAGAGAAATTCCCTGCAGATAGTGGGGCGGGTTGGGTAAATCATACAAATATATCCCGGGCCAGCGGGATTTTTTTGCGTAAAAATACACCCTTTCTTTGGAGCATCTTTTATAGCGTCCTGAATTTCTTCAAATGCATCGGCAAATTTATCAGCATAATCCGGCAGGACGTGCACCGGGAAGAGTTCATGGGTAATTCCATACCTGCAGAAATAATCCTTGTCGGTGATCTGTCGTTCCACGGTGATGAACTCACCAAAACTTGCGCAGCACCTCCCGCAGAAGTCACATTCAAACTTGACCATGGTAAATCCAATTTATGCTAAGCGGGGTTATTAAAATTAAGAAATGTTATTGGGGGATTATTGAGGCTTATGACATTCAAAAAGCATATCTGCAGGAAAACGTAAAAATGGTGAACTTTCCGTGTGACCCGGGAAATCCTTTCTTAAATATCCTTTTTAAAACGCCCATTTTTTTTAAAACAGCCGAAATTTGAGGATATTATATTGCCTTCTGCGGCTTCATAGTGCGCTTTGCAATGCCTCTTTTTTGCCTGCCCACTGGTTTTCCTGGGTTCTGTTTTTAACGGGGCACAAAACACCTGTTTTCAAAAGCCAAAACGGGCCTTTTTTGATGTTTCTTTTCCTATTTTGTGCTCCGGTGGAATCCTAGTATTCTGCGGGATTTCTGGAAATGACCGGATTAGCAAACCGGATATTTTAAGAGGTTTTGGGGGTGGAACTATCTTATTGTACAGGTATCCTGGATCTGCCGGTAGTGAGGTTGATCCTCGGGCCGGCAAACCAGATACAGAAAAATACAATACGGTTCATGGGATTCTTATCCTCGCTGTCGGGATCTTCCTGTACGGCAGAAAGAGACGCCGCGATCGTCAGATATACTGTTTTGACTTTATTTTACCGTTTCAGGGGGACGCAAGCTAATAATTCAGGCAGATAACCCCGATTCATTCGGGATATTGATCTCTCCAGAAAAGAATTATTTTACAAGCATTGATACATTAACACAACAAAAATTGAGAACGATGTCCGGGACAAAACTTGCCGGTGGTCCGACCCAGGATGAAATTATGGCAGTTTCCCTCTTCAAGCTCGGGCTCCGAAGCACCGATACTCTTCTGGAGATCGGCTGCGGAACCGGTAAAGTCTCGATCGCCGCTGCACAGAGGGCAGACAAAATAGTATCTATCGATAAAAGACCCGAGGCGATTATCATAGCCCGGGATGCTGCAGGGAAAGAAGGTATCCGGACGATAGAATTTTTTTGTTCCGACGCCGTTGATTTCCTGACATCCGATCGTATATACGACTGCGCATTTGTCGGGGGTACACAGCACCTTGACCGGATCCTTCCGGTACTTGCAACGAAGGTGAAGAGAACTATTGTAATAAATGCGGTTCTCCTGAGTACGCTGGCCCAGGCCGTTGCAACCATGAAGGAGCTGGGTATATTTTGTGAGGTGGTACAGGTCCAGGTCGCACGATCGCAAGAGATCGGAGGAAGCATCATGTTCAAACCAATCGATCCCGTCTTCGTCATCGTCGGGAAGGGGACGGCATGCTGATCGGCCTGGGGCTGGGTCCGGGAAACCCGGAACTTCTTACGCTCCGTGCGATCCGCCTGATCAGGGAGGCAGACACGGTATTTGTACCGGGCGGATCGCACGGGATCTTGTCGCCCCGTACCGAAAAGCCATTGTGCTCAATTTTCCGATGACCGATGATGAATCGAAGATCCGGAAATGCCTGGAAGAGAATGCAGAGCAGATCGCCCCTGCAGCACAGGGCGGTCTTGCGGTATTCGGGATTCTTGGCGATCCAAATTTTTTCTCCACCTTCTCACGATTATGTGCAATATTATCGGAGAAGTACCCGGCCATTGAGTACTCTACGGAACCCGGGATCAGTTCAATAACGGCGTTTGCTGCCGCATCCGGTATCTCGCTGAACGGGGGTTTTATTGTCACCGACGGGAAGGACCCGGACTCGCGGATCCTCCTCAAAGTGAGGCATCCAAAAGAAAAAGCTGCCGAACTCCGCAGGGATGGTTACCGCGAATTTGTACTGGTCGAGCGGATGTACTTCCCGGATATGAAGGTATACCGGAACGGGGACCTCCCCGAGACAAGCGATTACCTCAGCGTCATGTATGCGAGGCGGTGACCATGGAGGAGAGAGTCTGGTTCGTCGGGGCAGGCCCGGGCGACCCGGAACTGATCACCGTGAAGGGATTGACCCTTCTCAGGGACGCAGATGTTCTCATCTATGCCGGTTCGCTGGTCAATCCCGAGCTTGTCGCCCGGTCTGACGCGACGACAAAGCTTGACAGCTGGGGTATGGACCTGGAGGCGCTGGTCGCGGCTATGGAGACTGCATTCAGATCGGGGAAAAAGGTGGTCCGGCTCCACTCCGGCGACCCGTCACTCTACGGTGCCATAGTTGAGCAGATTGACGAGCTTGAAAAACGGGGGATCACGGTGGGGATCGTCCCCGGGGTATCATCGCTCTTCGCGGCGGCAGCGGCGCTCGGAATACAACTTACCCTCCGCGGGGTGTCCGAGAGCCTTATTGTTACCCGCCCGTCAGGAAAGACGCTCGAAGAGGACCAGATCCGTGAACTTTCCCGTCATGGTGCTACGATGGTCATTTTCCTCGGTACCGAAAAGCTGGGCGAGATCACAAAAAAACTTGAATGTCCCGCCGATACACCGGCAGCAGTCGTTTACCATGCGTCGTGGCCCGACCAGAAAGTTGTCCGTGGGACCGTTGGGGATATTGCCGGAAAAACGCAGGAAAACGGGATAGAACATACGGCACTCCTGGTAGTCGGAGGCGTGCTGGACCTGGAGAAGAAGGGCCATACGAGGTCGCATCTCTATTCATGAACGATACGCTGGTCATCGCACTTCCCCGGTTTATGGACCATGCAGAACGAATCGGCAATTTTCTGGGTGCGGAGGTCAGGGAATATACCCCGTCTCTCTTTTCCGAGATCTTTCCCCAGGTTCGAAGGATCGTCGCCGTCATGTCGATGGGAATTGTCGTCCGAAGGATCGCTCCCCTCATCCGGGACAAGTGGAATGATCCCGCGGTAGTTGTTGTAAGCCCCGACTTTCAGTATGCTGTTCCGGTTCTCGGGGGTCATCATGGAGCAAATGAACTGGCGAAGGAATTGTCTGCCCTCGGTCTCCTGCCGGTTATCACCACCGCAACGGAAGCAACCGGCAGGGATTCCGTGGAGGCGATCGCACAACGCTCTTCCTGCGATATCATTAACCGTGAATCAACCCGCCGGGTGAATACCGCCCTGCTGGATTCAGATGTGCCGGTATATTCCGTGCAGGGTCCCGGCATCGTTATCGCCGGTCCGGATGTCTCGATCCTTGTCAGGGCCGCCGAGTTTACCGTAGGAGTCGGATGCCGTAAGGGCGTGAATTCCCAGGAGGTGCTGGATGCGATTCGGGAAGGGCTGGCAAAAGCAGGAGTTGAAGAAGACAATGTGCTCGTCTACGCAACTACGCGGAAAAAGTGGGACGAAACCGGACTCACTGAAGCGATCTCTGCCCTTTCTGGCAATTTGATATTCCTTGATGATGATACCATAAACGCACAGGCAGGAGTTTCACCGTCCCGGGCAACAAAGATCGGGCTCTCCGGTGTTGCCGAGCCGTGTGCACTTGCCGTTGCAAAAAAGAAGGAACTTGTCATGAAAAAGTGCGTGTACGGAAGGGTGACGATTGCCATCGCCCGCTGAAAATTCGAAAGGAAGACTTTCCATCGTCGGTCTTGGACCCGGGCGCAGGGAATACATGACCGCCCGGGCCCTCAAGGCGATTGCCGGTGCAGACTACGTGATCGGCAATGCTTCATACCTTGATCCTCTCGAACCACTGCTTGCCGGAAAGAAGGTAATCCGTAGCTCGATGGGTAAAGAGGTCGAGAGGGCGAAGCAGGCCATCGATCTTGCCCGCTCCACTGACGTTGCCATTGTCTCCGGCGGAGATGCGGGGGTCTATGGTATGGCGGGTATTGTCCTTGAAGTCCTGGAGCATGACGGGGCTGATATCGATGTTGAGGTGATTCCGGGAGTTACGGCGGCAAATGCCGCGGCATCCCGCGTCGGGTCCCCCCTGTCGGGGGACTTTGCCGTCATCAGTCTCTCCGACCTTCTGACACCCCTTGAAATAATTGAACAACGGCTTGACGCGGTATTCTCGACCGGCATACCGGTGGTCCTCTATAACCCGAAGAGTAAGGGAAGGCCACATAATTTTGCCCTTGCCATGGACCATGCCCGGAAGTACCTTGACAGGGGGACACCGATTGCAATTGTACGGAATGCCTTACGCGACGGTGAAGAAGTAATCGTGACGACTCTGGGTGAGGTTGAGACGGTCGAGGGGACAGTAGACATGCATACGACGGTGATTGTCGGGGGAAAGGAGAGCAGGATATGGAGGATGGGTGAAGATGTCAGAGGAATTATTACGCCACGGGGATACCACAACAAATATGTATATTGATCCGGGTGCCCAGACCAGGGAAGGGTATGAGATCTCAAAAAAGTCCCGCATGCTGGCACGAAATGCAATCGGTGATGAAAATCCTGAGGACCGTATCCGACAGCGCTGTTCAATCGCGGTGGGAGATTTCAGCATGGCTGATCTCATCCGGTTCTCCGGCAATCCCCTGGCTGCGACCATTGCTGCCCTCCGGCAGGGCGCACCGATTATCACGGATATCCGCATGGTCCAGACCGGTATCCAGAAAAAAGGCCACACATGCGAGGTGCTGTGTGCACTGGATTTTGGCGCAGATATCGCCCGGGACACCGGCATCACCAGGAGTTCAGCCGGATTTATCTGCCTCCGGGAAAAACTTGCCGGATCGATTGTCGTTATCGGTAATGCGCCCTCTGCCCTGCTCTGCCTATGCGGCATGGTCAGGGAAGGTGTCCGTCCTGCCGTCATCATCGGAACTCCGGTAGGATTTGTCAATGCAGCGGAGTCAAAGGAACTGCTTCGGACGATGGATGTGCCTTCTCTCTCGACGGAAGGGACCCGGGGCGGTACTCCGGTCGCGGTTGCTGTGGTGAATGAGTGCATCACCATGTTCATTGAAGGGCCCTAGATGAGAGATCCGGTCAGTGGCTTTGACTATCCCGATGCATGGGTAAGCCGATGCACATCACCGGATTTGCTCCCTTGTGTTGAGAAAGGCCTGGCTGTCCTCACCTCATCAGGTACCGTATTACGCCGCGGATACACCACCGGCACAACTGCCGCTGCCGCGTGTAAAGCCGCAATTCTGTCCCTTTCCGGGGAAGTGACTACTGTTTCCGTGCTGATCCCCTGCGGGCTGGTGGTTTCGGTGCCGGTATCCGGGTCGGATGGGAATGCATCCTGCAAAAAATTTGCCGGAGATTACCCGGATGACGTAACAGCCGGGTGCGAATTTGTCGCGGAAGCAGTTTCGCGGAAAGAGGGGATCCGGTTTTTACCCGGTGTTGGTATCGGCAGGTTTTCACGCGACACGCCACGGTTCAGGAAGGGGGATCCGGCGATAACTCCTGCACCGCTGGCATGTATTCTCACTTCGATAGAAGAGGCAACCAGTTTTCAGGGACTCTCCGGTGTTCAGGTCAGGCTGCGTGTCCCCCGGGGTTCGGTCATCGCAAAGAAAACACTCAACCCCCGGGTTGGTGTTGCAAAAGGGATATCTATTCTGGGGACGACCGGTCTTGTCGAGCCATGGGACGATCATCTCGGGGAATCCCTCTGCGAACGGCTGGCTGCGGCTCATCATGCAGTCCTTACCACCGGGAGGATCGGGCTCCGTTACGCACGCCTCCTGTATCCGGAACATGAAATCATACTGGTCGGGAGCAGGATTCAGGAAGCGCTTGCGGCAGTAAACGGTGAGGTGATCCTTTTCGGACTCCCCGGACTCATCCTGCGTTTTATTGATCCGGACCTCCTCAACGGGACGGGATACGATACCGTCGAGGAATTCACGGGGACCCCCGGATTTCCTCGGGCTATGCGGTCGAGCCTCGCGAAACTTAAAAAAGAATACCCTCACGTCAGTGTCGTCCTGGTGAACCGTGACGGTACAATTCTGGCGGAAAGCCCATGAAAATTGTCGGTGTCGGGTGTGGACCGGGGATGCTCACCGAACAGGCAATCCGTGAGATCTCCCGGGCTTCAGTTATTTATGGCTCCGATCGTGCCATCGATCTGGCAAAATCCTTCATTCCACCGGGCTGCACCGTAAAAACGATCGACGATTTTAAACATCTCGATAAACTTCCGGATAACGCCGTAATCCTTTCCACGGGTGACCCTATGCTCGCCGGGCTTGGCTATCTTGCCGGGGACGTGATCCCCGGCATATCCTCGTTTCAGCTTGCTGCAGCCCGGTTGAAGATACCCATTTCCCGGATATCAGTGGTCGTGGCACATGGCAAGGGACATGCAAAAGGAATGGAGGAGACAATTGAGGGAGTGAAACGTGGGAAGATTGTTTTTCTTCTTGCCGATCCGAAATTTGATGTCAGCAAATTTTATGCAGATCTCTCTGCGCTTTCCCTTCCACTGAAGATTGCTCTCTGCGAGAATCTTGGGTATCCTGATGAACGCATCCTCATTCGGGATATCCAGTCCCCGCCGCTGCCCGCTAAGGCACTCTATTCACTGGTTATCGGAAATTTCTAACCACCCAAAATGCATAATGATACAACAAAGATTTTTTCTGACAGATTCAATACGTTTAGTAAAACTGGAGTGTTCCCATGGATAAAAAAACCAAAACACAAATCAGTATCGGATTTTTTATTATCGGATTGGTTATGATCTTAATCCAGGATCTCAAAAGGCTGCCTTCGATAAATCTCGGTTTTTCCTGGCCATTCGACATTATGTTTTATATCGGTCTTATCTTTATGGCAACAGGTTATTATCTCAAGTAAAAAATTTATCAAAGACCAGGCAATATGAAATGCATTACTCTTTCTTCCGTTTTTCCTTATCTGGTTTCACTCCTTCAATCTTTAGTTCGCACTGACGGTCCCCGGTGCACATGGTCCTGACGAATCGTGCGGAATAGTTCTTGTTGAGGAATGGAACCGTCGACAGGGTTAAAGCCATACACCGGTTGAAGGCCGGGGTATCTCCGCTCCCGGAATCGTGACGGCAGGCAGGGAGCGGGCATCGTTTGACAAGTACAACCGCTCCGTCATCTGAGAAGTCAAGAGTCTCGGATTTGTACCCGGGACCGAAGAGAATGGCCATCACCGTCCGCAGGCTGTCGGCAAGCTCCCCGCGGTACTGACGGGAAGCGAGAGATCGCGGACAATATCGTCCACGATAACGGCGATCTCCATCCATATACCCTGCTCGATCTCATCGTATTTCCCTCCTGACACATCACGGAATGCTGCTTCATAGAGTGCCGGCAGAAGAGCAGCCAGCCTTGCTGCAAGACGCCATTTTACCTCATCGGGAACAGATTTCAGATCAGGAACGGGTATCCCTCCCTGACTGGTTCTATGGTTGGGACGGCATATCAATATTACCGGTCCGGGGGAATGCGATCCCATAAATTATGCCTGATCCCCATTCCTGATCGACCCGGAAATCTGTGTAAAAATCGGTTTGCGTAACTATGTCCGGGTTACCGTCTGCATCAAGGAGCATCGATAAGGGGGGGGTATAAAAGATATGTATTTTTACCGGCCCCCGCTCAGGATGCATATTTCTTTGTCGAAAGTCTGGTAGATAATCGAAAGGTTTCCTACCTGCAGTACAGGTCAATTGATTTTTCAATACACTGGGATGCTTCCTTGGTCTGTCCCATCTTTTTCAGGCTCATTCCCTTATTGAACCATGCGTCCGCATGGCATGGATCAATCGCAAGTGCCTGATTATAGGAAGCGACCGCAGCTTCGCTCCTGCCAAGACAATCCTGGCAATCGCCGAGCAGGGTATATGCCTCGGCATATCGGGGATTCGCTTCAATCGCTTTACTCAGATAACTGATCGCCGTAGTATGATCTCCTGCCAACGCCGTTTCCCTTGCCTGCCTGACCAGGTACTCTGCCTCCGAAAAGGTGCCGTGAATCCCCTCCAACCTCATTTTCTTGTCTCCGGTCACGTGTTCGAATTGAACCATCCGTGACTATTTTTAATGATTTTTTTTATTTTATATTAATTTGCATAATATAATTGCCATCCAGGTCTGCTTCATGGATTGCCATGCATAATGCCCCGTAAAGGTGGAAACTCGGTGTAGGGGATTTATTTAAAATTATTTCGTTTTAATCCTGGCAAACCCTGTCTGATCAACGGGAAAATCATTCAAAAACGACCCTTTTCGTGTTTAGACAATGCGTTGCGATTAAAAAAACAGGAAATGCAGCGGGTATGATAAATATAATCCATAAATTTTTATCATAAGTAAAATATATAAAAAAACAGGGGCATCTTTTTTTTAACCGTTTTTCATGAATAAATCACAAGTTTTAACCTAGGTTAACCAGATCCGCAATTGTAGGAGGTATTCTTATGGAACTGAATTACGTACCAACAACGTGTCCGTATTGCGGAACCGGGTGTGGCTTCAACCTTGTTGTCAAGGACAAGAAGGTCGTCGGCGTCGCGCCCTGGCATCGCAATCCGGTCAATGACGGCAAGCTCTGCCCGAAGGGCAACTATGCCTGGGAGTTTGTCAACAGCCCGGACCGGCTGACCATGCCGCTTATCAAGAAGGATGGCAAGTTTGTTGAGGCCAGCTGGGACGAAGCATATAAACTGATTGTCTCAAAATTCAAATCATACAAGGGAGAAGAGATGGCCTGCCTCTCGTCAGCCCGTGTCTCCAATGAAGAGAACTACCTGATGCAGAAGTTTGCCCGTGCGGTTTTGAAAACGCCCAATATTGACCACTGTGCCCGGCTCTGTCACGCATCGACCGTGGTCGGTCTTGCCGGTGCTTTTGGCTCCGGCGCCATGACCAACTCGATAGCCGATATTGGTGAGTCCAAATGCATCTTCGTCCTTGGCAGCAACACCGTCGAGCAGCACCCGCTGATCGGGCGGCAGATCATGCTCGCCAAGAAGCGTGGTGCAAAAGTCATCTGTGCAGATCCACGGTTTACGCCAACCGCCAAACTTGCGGATCTCTACATGCCCTTTGACTCGGGAACGGATGTTGCGCTCCTGAACGGTATCATGCAGCACATCATCAAGAACGGCTGGGAGAACAAGGAATTCATTGCAAAGAGGACCAAGGACTTCGACAAGTTCAAGGAAGTCGTGATGAAACCCGAGTACTCGCTTGAGAATGTCTCCAGGATCACGAAGATCCCGGCAAAAGACATTGCCACCACGGCCGAGTGGATTGCAAAGGCCGAGTCCAGCAACGTCCTGTACTCCATGGGTATTACCCAGCACACGACAGGTGTCGACAATGTCAAATCGGTCGCAAACCTCCAGATGATCACCGGTCACCTCGGCAAACGTGGTGGCGGTGTCTGTGCACTCCGTGGCCAGAACAACGTGCAGGGCGCCTGCGACATGGGAGCCCTTGCAAACGTGTACTCCGGGTACCAGTCGGTCATCGTTCCCGACATGCGCAAGAAGATGATGGATGCATGGGGCTGTGAAATCGCCGAGGGTAAAGTCGGCCTGACGGTCACCAAGCTCGATCAACGTCCTTGCCGACCAGCCCGGGACGGTCAAGGCCGCCTATATCATGGGCGAGAATCCGATGATCTCCGACCCCGACCTCCACCACGTAGAGAAGGGACTGAAGAACCTCGAGTTCCTGGTCGTACAGGACATCTTCATGACCGAAACCGGCGAGCTTGCAAACGTCGTGCTCCCGGCAGCCTGTTTTGCGGAAAAGGACGGCACGCAGACCAGCACCGAACGCCGTGTCCAGAAATGGAGAAAGGCGCAGGACCCGCCCGGACAGGCAAAGGCGGACTGGCAGATCATCAGCGAGCTCGCGGCAGAGATGGGATTTGCCAAGCAGTTCCCGTACAAGAGTGCCGAAGAGATCTTTACCGAAGTATCAAAGGTAACCCCATCCTATGCGGGCATGGACTACGTACGTCTCGACAAACCCGAGGCGCTGCACTGGCCCTGCCCGACAAAAGAACACCCGGGCACCCCCATACTCCACAAGGAGAAATTCACCCACCCGGACGGTCTTGGCATTCTCACTCCAATAGAGTTCAAATACCCGGCGGAAGTGCCGGATAAAGACTACCCGCTCATCATGACCACCGGCCGCTGCATCTGGCAGTGGCACACCGGCACGATGACCCGCCGCTCGAAGGATCTCGAGCGCGAGGAGCCGACCGGCTGGGTCGAGATCAACCCGGAGGACGCAAAGGCCCTTAATATCAAGGACAAGGAGATGGTGAAAGCCGTCACCCGCAGGGGCGAGATCACGATCGGCGCACGGGTCACCAGGGACATCAAGAAAGGTGTCGTCTTCCTGCCATTCCACTACAAGGAATGTGCCGCCAATGTGCTGACCAACAACGCCCTTGACC
The DNA here is from genome assembly GCA_963829225.1 of uncultured Methanoregulaceae archaeon. Classification (GTDB taxonomy): domain Archaea; phylum Halobacteriota; class Methanomicrobia; order Methanomicrobiales; family Methanospirillaceae; genus Methanoregula. The sequence continues at coordinate 140,660 of CAWHHQ010000001.1, forward strand.
CTGTCGCGGCAATTCCGGAGTTCAAGGCCTGTGCTGTCAGGATAGAGAAGATCGCGGAGGCGAAGTAACATGGCTAAGAAAGGCGATATGCTCTACGCGTGGACCAACGACGTAGAGATCAAGAAGAAAGCTGAACTCGGCGGAGCGGTGACCGCGCTCTGGAAACACGCTCTGGAATCCAAGATGGTCGATGCAGTCTTCGCGGTCCGGAAAGGAAAAGACCTGTACGACGCCCAACCGATCCTTATAACCGACCCAAAGGACCTTGCCCAGACGGCCGGGTCCCTTCACTGCGGAACGCTCCTGCTCCCCAAACTTGTCAAGAAATACCTTGACGGTGCGGCGAACAAGAAGATTGGTGTCACGGTCAAGGGCTGCGATGCGATGGGTTTTATCGAACTCGCCAATCGCAAGCAGATCAATCTCAACAACATCATTATGATCGGTGTCAACTGTGGTGGTTCGGTCAGCCCTATCCTTGCCCGCAAGATGATCGCCGACAAGTTCGGGGTCGACCCGGACACGGTCCACAAGGAAGAGATTGACAAGGGCCAGTTCATCATTGAGTATGAAGGCGGACACAAAGGCATCTCCATTGATGAGCTCGAAGAAGCCGGGTATGGACGCCGGGCAAACTGCCGGCGCTGCAAGTACAAAATCCCCCGCCAGGCAGATCTTGCCTGCGGCAACTGGGGCGTCATCGGCGACAAGGCGGGGAAGGCAACTTTTGTGGAAGTCTGCAGCGAGAAGGGTGCTAACCTCTTAAACGGCGCGGTAACAAAAGGCATCCTTGCGACCGAGGCTGCAAACCCCAAGGGTCTTGAGATCCGGGGCAAGGTCGAAGGAGCCATGCTGAAACTCGGCGAAAAATGGAGGAAAAAAGATTTCGCAACCCTTGGGGCATCCATGTGGGAGACAATAAACAAAGAGACAGCGCGGTGTATCAAGTGTTATTCATGTATTGAGAACTGCCCGGTCTGTTTCACTACTGCCGATGCACTGATGAAAGGATCCCTCATGGTAAAACCAGGAGAACTTCCCCCGAACCCGATGTTCCATTTGAGACGCTTCGCCCATATCTCGGATACCTGCATCAACTGTGGCCAGTGCGAGGAACTCTGCCCCGCCGAGATTCCCCTTGCACTCTTCTCGCATGCGATCCGTGTTGAAGGAGACAGTTTTTACGAGCCTAAACTGGGTAAGGTCACCTATACCAATTAATTTTTTTAGCACTGCGATGGTTCAAAAAAAATGATTGCAGGTGCAAACCGAAGGATAAACGAGGTTTTCAAATTAAACGGGATAAATTCAAAGTATTCTGACAAGGAGATGAATGAAGATGAAATCAGATGACGCAAAGAAGATCATTTCAACTGCTATCGACAGGGAAGTCGAGGCGTACACATTTTACCGGACTATATCGGATAAGGTAAGGGATGCAGCACTCAAGCACCTCTTTGATGAGCTCGCCGGGGAGGAGAAACAGCACCGGGAGTTTCTCCAGGGCATGCTGTCAAAGGATGTCTCCAAAATGCACTTTGACGCAAAGAAGGACTACAAGGTGGTAAATGCAATGGCCAGCCCCCCTCTGTCGGCCGATATGAAACCGCTTGATGGTATCGTTGTGTCGATCAAGAAGGAGCTCGAAGCGATGCAGATGTATACCCAGTTAGCGGGACTCTCAACCGATACGGAGCAGAAGTTCCTCTTTACCCAGCTTGCAAACATGGAAAGCGGGCACAAAGCACGGCTGGAGGATCTCTACACCAATATGGCATTCCCTGAAGTCTGGTAGGGAGGGAGCTTCCTGTCAGGCTTACGTGAAATTACCACGAATGAGTGAGACGCATAGTCGTATCCAGAGAAAGATAATTGTACCGTAGTGAGGGGGGGTGTCAGGACATCAATCGCCTCTTGTCCTGAGACAATTCCCCGGTCTTTTTCTTCCAGCGAATATTTCCCTGCCAAAACCCGGTGGCGGTTTTTTTCCCGGTGATGCCGAACGAGGCATCGTCTGGATATACGTGGAGGGAATATCCTGGAGAATATTTGCCGGCAATCGAAAGAATTGCCAATGAAAGGTCTGGTTCGGGAAATTTTTCTCATCTTCGTTTTTGCATGAATCCAATGGTGATCGGGTTAATTTAAAAATAAAAATATTTCAAAAACAATATATTTAACTCAATACCTATTCATCTTCTAATATGCCGGTTCTTGATCGGGAGAAAGTAAATCGATTAAAACAAATCCTTAAATGGCAACCACGGGGTATGACCATATCAGATCTCGCTACCCAGATGGATATGAACCGGAATCTTGTGGCAAAATACCTGGACATGCTCCTTATATCCGGGCAGGTGGAGATGCAGGTCGTCGGAGCCGCCAAGGTATATTTTCTCTCTCACCGGGTCCCTATATCGTCAATGCTGGAATTCTCTTCGGATATGGTCATTGTTCTTGACAGTGAACAAAAAATAGTGCAGGTCAATGAACCGGTTCTCCTGATGCTCAGGGAAAGGAAGGATGCGCTGGTTGGCAGACACCTCAAGGATATAGATAATTCTTTTTTCAGGGCTGTTCCTAGTATTATACCCTCAAAAGATACGGATACCTCTCTCGAACAGGTTCGCGAGATGGGATGCAGGCTCGAAGGAAAGAAACACCATTTTCGCGTGAAACAGTTACCAACTACTTTTGAAGACGGGAACCAGGGGATAACCCTGATTATTGAGGATATCTCAGCCCAGGTTATGTACCAGGAAATGCTGGAACTGAATGAAGCCCGTTATCGAGGTATTGTAGAGGACCAGACTGAATTTATAACACGATTCCTGCCGGATGGAAAGCTCGTTTTTGTAAACGATGCATATGCACGATATCTCGGGAAAACCAAAGAGGAACTCCTTGGCGGGTTGCATATACCTCATCTTGAATCTGAGGACATACCGGCAGTGAGCATGAGCATATTGGCCCTGAACGAAGATAACCCGGTTGTTACCTTTGAATGCCGGATCCACCATACCTGCGACCTGACCGGGGTCGGGGAGGAACGATGGAACCTTTGGACGGTGCGGGTGCTTTTTGATGATGAAAAAAAACCTGTTGAATATCAGGGTATTGGCAGAGATAATACGGAGAAACATGAGGCGGCAACGAGGATTAACCTGTATATTAAAGATATGGAATTCCTTTCCCGCAAATCGCAGGAGTTTGTTGAGCTTTCTCCTGATATCGATATTTTTCATACAATCGGGCAGGGTATTTCCGAGATTATTCCTGATTCATTAATTACGGTCAGTTCAATTGATGTACTATCTGATACCCTCACGGTCAGAGCAGTGCTGCCCGAACAGGATCGAGAACTCCTCACAAAATATATTGGAAGGGACCTGCTGGGGTTCCCGTTCAAAATCAGTCTCCTGCCAGAACAGAAAAAGATGGATTTTTTCAATGCCCAACAGGCAGGAAAATTAGTGAATGTGCAAGAAAACCTGCATATCATTTTTTTCCAGCAGATTCCCCAGGATACCTGCGATTTGATCGAGAAAAATCTGGACCTGGGTGACTGCCTTTACACCATCGGACTGGCACGTCATGGGATACTCTTTGGGAATGTCTCATTTTCATTGCGGAAAGGTAAAACCCTCACAAATTCTTCGATTATTGAAACGTTTGTCCGCCAGGCAGCTGTCGTCTTACACCGGAGACGCACAGATGATGCGCTGAAGGCAAGTGAATTACGCTACCGGGGAATCGTTGAGGACCAGACTGAATTTGTTACACGGTTCCTGCCTGAAGGTATACTCACGTATGTAAATGATTCAGTGACCAGCTATTTCCAGAAGGAACGGGGCGAATTGCTTGGGCAGTCGATATTTTCCCTGGTTCTCCCTGCCGACCAGGACACGCTGATCCAAAGCCTGCTCTCCCTGAACACCCATAATCCGGTACGAACAATTGAACATCGTGTACTTGATCCCTCAGGTCGCGTCCGCTGGACCCAATGGACAAACCGGGCTCATTTTGACGATAAAGGAGCGATTATCGAATATCAGGGAGTCGGCAGGGATATTACCGAACAAAAAGAGGCGGACGCAAAAATCAGGCAGTATATTGCAGATATTGAGTTCCTCTCGCAGAAATCCCATGAATTCCTCGAACTCCCCCCGGATGCTGATATGTACGGAACCATCTGCCGTGGGGTAAAGGAAATTCTTCCAAATGCTATCGTTCTGGTAAACTCATTTGACCTCAACAACGATGCTACAACGAGGAGTGTGCTTGGAGATGAAGAACGCGATGTCTTCAGTACACTGATGGGGGAAGATATTATCGGCAAGATTGTGAAGGTCCCCAGGAATTTCCACGGAGACAATGCAGTAAAGATTAACACGAGTGGAAGAATCGTCCGGGTACCCGGTAACTTTTTTGTTGCCACACAAAAATCTGTACCCGAAGCGGTATGCACGAAGATTGAAGAAACCCTGAACATCGGGGATATTTATCTTATAGGTCTTGTTTCGCAGGGGATTGTCCTTGCTGATGTGGTAATAATACTCCGGAGGGGGGATAAACTTGGACATGTTGACCTTATTGAGGCTTACATCCGTCAGGCGTCCATCGCCTTACTACGATGCAAGACAGAACAAACCTTAAAAAAGAGTGAATCAAGGTATCGGGGAATCGTTGAGGACCAGACCGAATTAGTCACGAGGTTCCTCACGGACGGGACTCTCACTTATGTGAACGATTCAGTATGCAGGTATTTTTTAAAGGACCGGTCTGAATTGCTGGGGCAGTCGATATTTTCCCCGGTTCTCAAAGATGACCAGGAACGGATAATTCAGGATCTTCATTCTTTGAACGCAGATAACCCTGTACGAACAACGGAAAATCGTATGCTTGATGGCGGGGGACACATCCGCTGGACACAGTGGACAACCAGGGCTCTCCTTGGAGATCATGGGAAAATTATCGAATACCAGGGCGTTGGCAGGGATATTACCGAACAAAAAGAGGCGGAAGCAAAAATCAGGCAATATATAGCCAATATCGAGTTCATTTCCCGGGCCTCCTACGAATTTCTCGAACTTTCCCCGGAGGCCGATATTTACGAAATTATCGGCAAAGGAGTAAAGACCATTCTTCCCAACGCGATTATCGTGGTAAATTCCATTGAATTAAAAACCGCCGCAGCGGTCACCCGGAGTGTACTGGGACACGATGATTGCACCACATTCAGTTCCCTGTTGGGGGAAGATTTTATCGGTAAGTCGGTGATTCTCAGGGAGGGGTTCGAAGGGGACATGTCCGTAAAAGACATCCTGAGCGGAAGAGTAGTCAAGGTCCCGGGTAACCTGCATCTTGCATTCCAGAGACAGGTACCCGAAGAAGTGTGTGACAGGATTCAGGATGTCCTGAACATTGGCGATATTTATGCCATCGGACTTGTTTCGCAGGGAATTATCCTGGCAAATATTGCAATACTGCTCCGTAAGGGTGACACTCTCGAGCATACAGAGCTCATTGAGACGTACACCCGGCAGGCCTCTATCGCACTACTGCGGCGAAATACAGAAGAAACCCTGAAAAAGAATGAAAAATTATACCGGAGCGTGATCGAAAATATCCAGGATGTCTTTTATCGCTCCGATACGACGGGGAACCTCATCATGGCAAGCCCGAGTTGGGCACGGATGCTCGGATATGACTCTCTAAACGACTGTATCGGACACAATATCGCAGAAAAATTCTATTTTGAACCGGAACGCCGGAAAGAATTTCTTGATGCCGTCTTCAGAAACGATTCTGTCAATGATTACCCGGTTGTGTTAAAATGCCGGGACGGATCTCCCCTCTGCGTCTTAACCAACTCGCACCGGTATTATGATGATGCAGGTGAATTCCTTGGTGTTGAAGGAATCTTCCGGGACATTGGCGATCGTCCCGGGAATATCTGATCAGAAGAAGGATCGTATCCCCTGGAGGATTGGTTTTCCTCATGCGCTGATGAAGTCTGACGGATTATTTCCGTAGAGGAAAATGAGACTTACCTGGAGAGTGTATCTGACTTTGTACCAGTTTCCAATTCCCGAAAGTTGTAGAAATATTATGTATTCAGCAGATACCCGCTGCCCCGGCGCTGAATAAACCCTTCTGTTTCAAGAACCGCCAGAATTCTCAGTACACGAACGCGGTCTTCGGCGAGACGAATGATAAATTCTTCCTCATCCAGAACCTGCTCTTTAAGCAAAATTTTCAGGATAATTCCCCGGATCTTCCGGTCTGAGCCTTCAAATGAAGACTGTCTCGAATAATGAGCACTTCGCCGGTTCGGGTTGGAAACGGTCTTCTTGAGCGCCGAGCCCAGATCCATGAGTGCCCAATACCAAACCCGGGGATTCCGGCGATATAACGCACGTTCGACCAGCGGGAGAATTTCCGAATCGTTTACGGTTTCGGATCCGCTGAAGAAAAAGTGGATGAAAACCCGGCGAATATTTGTTTCGATGAAGATAACCGGCAAATTGAACGCAAATGCTGCAATGGATGAAGCGGTTGCCCTCCCGATACCCGGAAATGTAGCCAGCTGATCAACATCCGCAGGAAGAACCCCGTCATATTCGGTCATTACCCTGACGGCACATTTCTGCAATGCTACCGCCCTGCGGTTATACCCCATCCCCTGCCAGACGGTGAGCACCTCAGCAAGGGTTGCTGCGGCGAGTGCTGTAAAGTCGGGAAAGGTTTCTATAAATTCAGGAAATTTCAGGGAAACGCGTTCGACCTGGGTCTGCTGGAGCATAATCTCAGAAACAAGGATCTGATAGGGATCCGATGTGTGTCTCCAGGCCATATCACGACCATGCTGTTCGTAATACGACATCACCATCTGTTGGAATTCTGAAATTCCGGGAGAGGAAACTCCATCACCGGAAAATCCGGACCCGGATAATTGAATGGTTTGCTTTCTGCATGCTTCATGGATAGTGCCCGGGTTAAAATATCTCAGGTAGATACCGGTCATATTCTGTCTTAATTATTCAGGTACTGGCAATAAGGTCAGAACGAGGAAATATGAGCCAGATCACCGGTCATTCAGGTGCGTTTGAACATAGCGTCGAGATCCTGCCGGGTGAACCGGATTATGGTGGGTCTCCCGTGGGGGCAGGTGAAGGGGTTTTTTACTGACCGTAACTGCTGAACCAGTCGCTCGCATTGTTCCCTTGTACAGACAGTCCCGGCTTTGATCGCCCCCCGGCACGCGATAATGCGGATAATTTTTTCCCGGTCGGTTACCGCACCGGATGGCTCTTCAATGATAAGATCGTTTACCATCTCATCGATAAGGGCCAGATGTTCAAGTCTTCCCAGGACGACCGGAATGGATCTGACAAGGAATGTATCTTTCCCAAACTCCTCAAGAATGAACCCGGCCTCAGCAAGAACCGGTAAAAGATCGCGGAGAACGGCGACTTCATGCAGGGGTCTGTGCAGGACAAAGGGGACGATAAGTTCCTGTGAACCATGATCTCCTGATATGCTGGCGAAGATCTGCTCGTACAGAATCCGTTCGTGAACGGCATGCTGATCGATCACGACAAGCTCGCCGGTATCAGTTGTGGCCAGGATATAAATGCCCCCGAACTGGCCGATAACTTCCATGGACGGAAGCCGCGTACCGAGCGGAACCGTACCCGTAGGAAGTTCTGTCTGCCGCAGACTGGCGATCTGATGCGAGAGTTCCTGCATGCGTCGTTTCGTGGACCCCCGAAGGTGCCAGCGCACCGTGGACATATCCAGGGTCTGAGCCCGGTTCCGTTCCCTTACCAGCCTCAAAAGCGTTTGATCGTGACAGGACGACGACATCCGGTATCAGGTCATGCTGAAGCAATGCCGTGCTCACTGCTTCGGTCACCAGGCTGGCGATCTCTTTTTCCCGGGAGAGTCGGACCAGTTTTTTTGTTGGATGGACATTGACATCAACAAGGTCGGTATCCATGGTCATGGCAAGGAATGCGATCGGGAACCGGTCTTTGGGAAGCAGGGTGCCATAACCCTGTTTTGCAGCTCCGCTGATCAATACCGACGAAACCGATCGCTGGTTGATTGCAACCATAATGCGGGAGGGATCTTTTCGTGTGAGCGATGGGCGTGAAATATACCCGGAGATTTTCATGTAGGGAAGCGCACGATCCACGGGGATGAGTTCTTTTACTATATCGCTTCCATACAGGCGGGCAATAGTATCGAGGACCCGTACCGATCGATCCGTCATCAGCTTCTCGTCCCGGTTGGTGACGAGCCGGAAGGATATCCCGGGATGGGCGAGACTGATGCCCTCAAGAAATGCGTAAATATGCGCAAGCTCCGTGTTCTTACTCTTCTGGAACTTTTTTCGTGCCGGCGTGTTGAAAAAAAGGTCCTCTACCAGGATACTGGTCCCTTCAGGCGCGCCGATATCGCACGTCTGGAGGATCTTCCCCCCTTCGACAACGACCTTTGTTCCCCCGATAATCCCCGGTGCCCGACGCCGCGTTGTCAGGGTAACTCTCGATACTGCGGCGATGCTGGCAAGAGCCTCTCCCCGGAATCCGAGAGTCTCAGCCCGGGGAGATCTTCTATTCGTTGGATCTTGCTCGTCGCATGAGGTGCAAAGGCAAGCACAGCATCAGCAGGAGACATCCCCGATCCGTCATCGATTACGTGGATATTCCTGATACCCTCTTTCGAAGTAATAATATCGATTAATATGGCATGGGCTCCAGCATCAACTGCATTTTCAACAAGCTCTTTTACGACGGATGCAGGACGCTCAACCACCTCTCCTGCAGCGATCTTGTTTACCGTTGCCTGGTCAAGGATGTGTATGGTGGAACCTGCTTTTTCTTCGATCATGACGGCGTCTCCTTATTTTTCAGCATCTGTTGCAGCTCGACGATCTTTGCAAGAGCCTGGAGGGGGGTCATTCCGTCGGTATTGATCCCGGCAAGGTGATCGAGAACCGGGTCGGGATCCGGTGTTTGTGGCGGATTTTCGTTATCAACAAGGAGGATCTGCGTGTAACGCTGGGGGCGGGTCCCTGACGGGACATCGCGGTTCATGGTCTCGTTCAGGATACCTGCGGCGCGGTCGGTTACTTTTTTGGGAATACCGGCAAGCCGGGCGACGTGAATTCCATAACTTTTGTCAGTTGCGCCACCGATGAGCTTTCGCAGGAAAATGACGTCATTATTTGTCTCTTTTACCGCAAAATGATAATTTTTTGCCCGTTTCAGGGATGCTTCAACCTCAACAAGTTCGTGAAAGTGCGTGGCGAACAGAGTTTTTGGCCCGGCTCCTGTCCGACCGTGCAGGTATTCAAGGACCGCTTTTGCAATAGAATGCCCGTCTGCCGTGCTTGTCCCTCTCCCGATCTCATCAAGGATTACGAGACTCCGGGCAGTAACATTGTTAAGGATATTTGCAAGCTCGAGCATCTCGACAAAAAAAGTACTCTGCCCGCTGGCGAGATCGTCAAAAGCACCAACCCGGGTAAATATCCTGTCAAGAACACCGATACATGCATACCGGGCCGGGACGAAACTTCCGGCCTGGGCCATGATGCAGATCAGCGCAACCGCCCGCATATAGGTAGACTTGCCCGCCATATTGGCGCCGGTGATAATCATTACCTGGGTACCGGAACTGGCAAGATCGGTATCGTTCGGTACAAACGTCCCCGCAGCACTCTGTTCAACAACCGGGTGGCGCCCGTCACGAATGGTAATACCATCTCCTTCATTCAGGTGAGGACGCACGTAATCCCGTACCTGGGCGATCTCGGCGAGGGACGCGGCAACATCCAGGACAGAAATTCCCCCGGCAATAGCCTGGAGATCCGGGATGGCAGTCCGGAGTGTCCCCAAAATGCCAGAATAGAGTTCACGTTCTGATGCGAGGACCCGCTCGTCGGCATTTGTGATCAGGGTCTCCTTTTCCTGCAGTTCAGGGAGGGTATACCGTTCGCCGGTCACGGTTGTCTGACGACGCTTATAATGTGACGGGACGAGGTGGAGGTTTGGTTTTGACACATCGATGTAGTAACCGAAAATCCGGTTGTAGCCTATTTTGAGTGATTTTATGCCGGTCTTCTGTCGCTCCTCAGCCTGAAGCCTGACAATCCAGTCCTTTCCGGAATGGAGTACCCCTTTGAGGGAGTCCAGGTCTTCTGAGTAGCCCGGTCGGATAACCCCCCCGTTGCGGGCAATAACCGGGGGATCATCAACGATCGCTCTTCCTATCAGATCAATCAGGTCCGGCAAATCATGAAGATGCCCGGTTGCATCGACGATATTGTGCGGGATTTCATGGGTGGCGCCTTCCTGGAGAGTAGTTTTGATCTTCGGGAGTACGGAAAGCGTAGCCGCGAGGGCAATCAGGTCACGAGGTCCTGCATTTCCATAGGCAATCCGTCCTGCAATCCTCTCGATATCCGCGCACCGCCCCAGCAGGGTCCTGAGTTCAAGTCGCAGGGGGGTATGAGCGATCAGAAAATCAATGGCATCCAGTCGTTTATTAATTTCATCAGGGTTGGTCGATGGCCGGGAGAGCTGGCGCATAAGCAAACGGCCCCCCATAGGTGTTTTTGTCAGGTTGAGGCTGGAAAACAGCGTGGCGCCTTTTGGATCGGGGCGAATAGTATTATTCACTTCAAGGTTCCGCAGCGTGACTGCATCGAGCATGAGACTCTGCCCCGAGGTGCGCAGGGAGAGACTGCTTATGTGTTCGAGCGAGGTCCTCTGGGTTTCTTTTGCATAGGCAAGCGCGGCACCCCCTGCTCCAATTGCGGGGGGTAATCCCTCGCATCCGAACCCGGCAAGCGAGGCCACATGGAAATGGTTCATGAGATGCTGGCGTGCCCGATGATCAGAAAATTCGTCATTCTTAACAAGGGTAACTACGACACCCTGCTCCCGGATACGCTCCGCAAGACCCGGCGGAATTCCTGAGGGAATGATACATTCCGCCGGACGGTAACGGGCAACTTCAGAAAGGATATTTTCAAAACCCGGGTCGTAGTCAGCGAGCACAACAAAAAATTCCCCGGTGGAAATATCAAGAAGTGCCATTCCCCACTGCTTGTTTTTTGGATCGGGGCAGAGAGCGAGGAGGAACGAAGTTGCCGAAGAGGGCAGCATGGATGGATCGATCACAGTTCCCGGGGTGATTACCCGGACCAGCTCGCGTTTTACCATACCTTTGGCAGTTTTGGTATCGCCCACCTGATCGACGACAGCAACCTTGTATCCCTTACCGACAAGTTTGGCAATATACCCGTCCGCCGCATGATAGGGTACTCCCGCAAGGGGGATCCGGTTTTCGCCACTTTTTGAGCGCGAGGTGAGAACAATCTCCAGCTCGCGGGAGATGAGTTCCGCATCCCGTTCAAATGTCTCATAAAAATCACCAATCCTGAAGAACAGGATTGTATCAGGATGTTTTTTCTTGATCTCCCAATACTGCCGCATTACCGGGGTGGAACGGGCGGCCTGTTCTGCATCGTCCGGAAAGGGGGGATCCTCGTGGGTCATGTAATACAAAAAATTGCCTTCCTGATCAATTAATACCGATCTTATCGCTATGCCCGGAGAATCCTAGGATTTTTTGTGTATATATACAATCATGAGAGGAATTGAAATGATCAGTGCGATGATCCCGAATGAAAGACCGAGAACAAACCCAATACTGACAAGGAGGATGATCTCTGCCAGAATGCTCACCGCAAGAGGGATGCCGCTCCAGAGGATCAGTATTCCCGCAAGCGTTATAATGCCAATACCGATGGCCGCATTCCTGATATCCTGTGCAGATGGTGCAACAGACAGTACGAGCGAGAGCGTGATGTAAAGATACAGGAGGAACCAGGGATTGAACATGACAATAAGATTCCGGGTAAACATCCCCAGGACTCCGGTCCCGAGTAAAAAAAGATCGGCACCCGATCCGATACCCTGGGGAAGAGCGGGGAACACACAGCCGAGATACTGACCAAATACCCAGGTACATCCTGCGAGTACGAGGGGGATGCAGAGGAGGGGCGCGGTACCGATCACCACGTCGCCCAGGTAGGGAATTTTCGGCCGGGAATAGGTTACCGAACCTCCCTCTTTTGAGAAAAGCACGACATTTTTTACGCCGGCTCCCATGAGAAAACAACCGAAGACGTGACTTAATTCATGGACTGCCACGCCGGGAGCGCGGATCACGTAATAAAAAAACCTTATCGGGATTACCTGTGCCCAAAGGACATCTAATGCCCGCGAAATAAGGATAACGAGGACCCCCATTCCAATGACCACAAGAAACGAGGTCGCATTCTGGTCCATTCTGTAAGATACCCATGATCTTTGGAAGCAGGTCACAGATAATAATACCATACCGGATAGTACGTCTGAAAGTCTCATTATCCGGAACTGCCAATGAGCAGCTATGCCACCAGATAACCGTGGGGGAAGTCCACCTGATGCCACCGGGATCCATTATAACCGCCTTATCGATGAAAAGAGTCCGTACCTCCTCCAGCATGCGTCAAATCCTGTAGACTGGTACCCCTGGGGAGACGAGGCATTCGTACGCGCCCTGAAAGAGGATAAACCCGTCTTCCTGTCAATCGGCTACGCCACGTGCCACTGGTGTCATGTAATGGCACACGAATCATTTGAGGATGATGGTGTTGCTGCACTTCTCAATAAGGATTTCATCTGCATCAAGGTGGACCGGGAAGAACGCCCGGATATTGACAGCATTTACATGTCCGCCTGCCAGATGATGACTGGTCAGGGCGGGTGGCCCCTGACCGTCATCCTTACCCCGGAGAGAAAGCCGTTCTTTGCAGGTACTTACATTCCCCGGGAGGGGCGGTTTGGCATGAGCGGCCTCCTCGACCTGCTTCCCCGTATTACGAAATTCTGGAAGGAGAAGCGCACTGATCTTACCGCTTCGGCAGATGAGATTACGACTGCTCTCCAAAAGACACCGGAATCACCAAGGGAGGATGAACCGGACCGGTCACTTCTCCAGGAGGGATATGACGAACTGGCGGTGCGATTCGATGAAGTGAACGGGGGATTTGGCAGTGCCCCAAAATTCCCGACGCCTCATAATCTTCTCTTCCTCTTACGGTTCTGGAAGATGACCGGCAACCCCCATGCACGTGCCATGGTGGAAACAACTCTTGACGGGATGCGCATGGGAGGGATCTGCGACCAGATAGGCGGCGGATTCCACCGGTATTCTACCGATGCGAGGTGGCGGGTGCCGCACTTTGAGAAGATGCTGTACGATCAGGCTCTCCTCCTCATGGCTTATACTGAAGCCTGGCAGGTTACCGGCAACCCACAATTCCGGAACACAGCTGAAGAGATCATCACCTATGTTATCCGCGACCTGACCTCCCCGGAAGGTGCATTCTTCTCGGCTGAAGATGCAGACAGCGAAGGCGGGGAAGGGGCGTTTTATCTCTGGACGAAGGAAGAGGTCGGGCAGATCCTTGGAGAAGATGATACCGCATTCGCTGCACGGTTTTTCACCATGAAAGATACCGGAAATTACCCGGCCCCGGCAGAAAAAACGGGACTGAATATTCTTTACCAGACCCCTTCCTCCGGGAGTCTGGTATCCCCCTCCGGAATATCCAATACAGACGCTGAATCGCGGCTTGCGTCGATTAAAACCCGGCTCTTCAATACACGGGAACGGCGCTCCCGTCCATCCCGGGACGACAAGATTCTGGCAGACTGGAACAGCCTTTTCATTGCAGCACTTGCCCAGGCAGCACGAACTTTCGGGAACAAAACCTACCTGGCAGCTGCCCGGCAGGCCATGGAGTTTGTCCTGCACCATATGCATGATGAGACCGGCGGGCTCCTGCACCGGTATCGCGGAGGCGAGGCGGCAATCCCGGCATTTGGCGATGACTACGCGTTCCTCATCAAGGCATTGATCGAACTCTATGAATCCACCTTCGAACCATCGTATCTCTCGTCAGCGCTCGAACACAATGCCTGGTTTCTGTCGCATTTCTGGGATGCGCGGGAGGGCGGGTTTTTCACGATACCGGATACGGAGAAGATCCTTCTGGTCCGGAAAAAAGAGATTTATGACGGGGCCATACCATCATGCAATTCCGTTGCTTTCGAAAATCTCGTGCGGCTGGCACACCTCACCGGTGACCCGGAACTCGACAAACGGGTGTCCGACCTGTCCCGCTGTTTCGCGGCCACCGTCCAACAATCTCCCTCGGCATATTCAGGATTCCTGTGCGCTCTTGTTAATGCGATCGGACCCATTCATGATGTCGTGATTACCGGGGATCGCGAGGCTTCGGATACACGATCCATGATCCAGGCACTTTGGAATCATTACCTTCCCGCAGTCATAGTGCTCTATTTGCCCGGAGATGACTCCCGAACCAGGCTCGTCAGTCTTGCCCCCTTCACCGGGAATATGAATTCTACGGTGAGGACCGCCACAGCGCATATCTGTACCGCCCATACCTGTGCCATGCCAACGACCGATGTCCGGCAGATGATGGACCTCCTGGGCGAGAAAACCTGACAATAAAAATAAGGAAAAATTCTTTTTAATCTCGGAATTAAAAAGAGGGTTCTGAGATAATCTGACAACATTTGCGGGATCTTTTGATCAGATTTCCTGTTATAAGATAATTTTTCCGGTGAATATCAGGGTATTTCAAGGCTCATCCATCTTATAGCATCTGTGAAAGGATGGCTGGGAGAAATTACTGGTGTAAAATGTTTTTTTTTAACCCGAAAATTTTCTGGCTCTGAAGAAGTCCCGGCTCTTCGTCCGGATTATGAGATCTTAAGATAATAAAACTCCGAGGGAAAAAATCAGAGATTTTTCAGAGCAACGAGATCCTTGACCCCGACCAGCTTCCAGACCAGCGAACGTTCTTCTTCAGCAATTGCTGCAGGGGGATCCGAAGGGGAATGGCCGAGTGCCGCGAGGATATTGCACGAAAGATCCCGTTCTACTACCAGATCGACGAATTTCTCCCGGATGATCTTTTTCTCGATAGAGTCGTGAACTTCTTCAAGGTATCCCTGAAGGGTCACGAACATGTATGACGAGAGGTCTTTGGTGTATTTCTCAATCTCAACAGAAACATAGGGACTCTTCCGGAAATAGTCGATCTTTTTTCCGTATTTTGTTGAGAGGAAGTAGAGGAAGGATCCATCAAAAACATACAGGAAAGGTGCAATATAAGGATATTTTTCACCCTGGAATGCGATCCGGCAGACATAGCCCTTTTCAATAAGCCGATCGTACTCCTGTTTTTCCATCCGCGGGATTTTCAATATATCCATAAACTCACCTCATTGGAATTCCCGATGTTACCAGATAAACTTTATTAATCGTTGTCGAAATAATAAAAAAGAAAAATTATTTCTCTATAGGGTATCCTGCCTTTTTCCATGCGGTCATCCCTCCAAGGACATTCGTTACCTGGTGATACTGGTGGATCGCAAGAATGCTTGCTGCAAGGCTGCCTTTATATCCGGCATCGCAATAAACCACAATCGGTTCATTTGTCGGGATATCGTCCAGGTGCTGCGGCAGTTCACCGATATATATCTGGTGAGCCCCCGGGATACGACCGACCTCGTTCCAGTTTTTTATGTCCCGGACATCAAGTAAGAAAGGCTCTTCTTTCCCGAGCCGTTCCTTCAACTGCTGGACTGAACAGGTGGGTATGGTTCCGATATCCTGTGCCGCCTTGGTCCAGAGAGGAAATCCTCCGGAGAGTATGCCGGCAAGGGAATCATATCCCAGCCGGATAAAATGGCGGAGAACAGGGTCAAGGTCGAGATTAAAGTCGTCGATAATCACGACCGGTTTCTGGTAATCAAGGAACCAGCCCATGAATGACGGGAGACCCTCGCGCCAGATCGAGAAGCTGCCGGGGATATGCCCTCCACCAAAACTCGTTGGCGACCTGATATCAACGATCTGGCAGCCGGATTTCCTGAGCTGGTTAACATCTGCGATGGAAAGTTCCCGCAGATCCGGCATCCGTTTGAGGATCGCATGGCCGTTCAGGTTATAATTCTCCATCTGCCGGAAATAGGGGGGATAATACGGGGATTCTGCGGAACGGTGCGCAATAAATGCCTCCCGTCCTTGTGCCAGAACAGCGTTGGTCTCTTTTTCGTACCCAATGGTCGTGAACGGGTGATCTGCGATTTCTGTTCCGCACACCGATCCGGCGCCATGGGCCGGACAAACGATCACGCCATCGCCGAGGGGGAGAATTTTCCCCGTGATGCTGTCATAGATCTTTGCCGCCATCTCGGCTTTGCGTTCCTGCCCGAAGAAGTCGGTCCGTGCAATTTCACCGGAAAAAAGAGTGTCCCCGCAAAATATCATATACGGCCGGTCTGAAACCTCCGTATCATACAGCACGAGAGAGATGCTCTCCTCGGTATGGCCAGGCGTTTCCTGTACCAGCAGTTCCAGTGACCCCAGCACAAACCTGTCGCCCTCTTGTGCCGGCTTTCCATAGGCAAATGACAAATGGGCGCCATGGTAAATCTCTGCACCACACCGGTCGACGAGTTCCAGCGATCCAATGACATAGTCCTCGTTCCGGTGCGTCTCGAAGATATGGGTGATGACGAGTCCATGCCGGCTGGCGAGCCGGAGATAAATATCACCGTCACGCCGCGGATCGATCACCGCAGCCCTGCCGCCCGATCCGATAAGATAGGAATTATGGGATAGACCCTCAGAGACAATCCGTTCAAAAATCATCGTATCTTTCCCTTCTCGTGGAATTACACCGTTGCTCGGTAAATAGATTATGAAACAGTCAATTAATAAAAAAATATTTTCTATTCCCAGCTGTAGGCATAATTAAGAAGGATCGGTGTCCTGTCCGTGCCCGACAAGCGCTCCTGTATGAGGCTCGAGATGTGGTTCAGGCTTACCGGGATGTAGCCGAGCACCTCTGCACTCACATTGATCCGGCGGCTCTCAAAATTGATGAACGGATAACACCGGAGATTGTTGTTATGGTGGTGCCCGTGGATCACCCAGCCATCAAATCGCTCCGGGGCATCCGCAGGATCGTGAACGAGACAGAACCGCAGGCCCCTGTGTTCGAGGATAGTCAGCGGCTGTGCCCCCGGTTGCCGGAGATCATGATTTCCCTGAATGAAGGTGATCCGCCCCCGTAGTTTATTCCGGTAATACTCCGCTGAATCTCCACCCCGCCCATATCTCAGGTCTCCCAGGTAGTATACGCGGTTTGCCGGAGAGATCGTGTAATTCCAGTTTTTTATGAGTACATGATCCATCTCACGGATATCAGAGTAGAAGAACGGGCGGGAGCAGTAACGTATGATATTTGCATGCCCGAGGTGCAGGTCTGATACCAGGAAGATGTCCCCGGGATCCGAGAACCGGGGATCCAGTAGTTCGAACCCTGCCCGGTGCCGGTAAAGCCGGAGGGTATTCTGCCATGCCGGATTGTTCTGACTATGACTGGTGACGATCCAGTGTTTTTCGAGAAGATCGTATTCTGCGAGGATTGATTCGCCCTTCATTATGGTGATCCTGAGTCCTGCTTCATCGAGCGTGAGCGGCTGGACTTCATCCTTTCCTCTCCTTCGGATGGCTTGTTGTATCCTGTGCAGGATCCTGGCAACAAAACCGGAGTATTGCCGGTCCCCCCCATACACATCCTGGTTGCATCTTATCAGGGTGGAAAAGACCGAGGACGCAACAGATGCGTCAAGATGGTTTGCTACCGTAACATGGAACCATTTGCTGGCCGGAGTAGTATCCCATACATTGCTACTGCATACCAGCGGGGATACCGCACCTGCGATTGATGCCGTGAGGATTCTTAATTCCTCCGAAGGCCGGACCCGGAACGCGATCACACTGCCGGACATTCCCTCACGCTTTTCCCAGCCGTCAAGAGTGAACGGTAGCGGATCACAGGCACCTGCAACACTCCCGACTGCTTCAAGGAGCTGTGCTGAGGAAACCCCGTGATTCAGGGTCAGGGGCCCAAACAGCGTGATATGGGGGTGTTTCTCTATGAAACCTCCGATATTAAACAATCGTGCGATAGTAAAAACTGTCTTCCTGATCCGCCATTTCGTCCTTCCAAGACGGATCTCAATAAGGTAAATATCTTCCATGGCCCAGCCCGCAGGTGTAATTTCTATTGGGGGTCTTCAGGGTTAAACCTTTGATAGATGTATCTTCGCCCGACCCACCAGGGAACGGTGAAGGTATCCGGTGTGTGATAATCATGGGGGGAATCACCGTCATTACCCTTGGCCTGCCATTATCCATACCCTCATGGGAAGAGGGGATCAATAAGTTACCAGCGATGAAAGATCTTCCTTCAGTATTCACAACCCTTCTGTTCGACATGGATAATACTCTTTTTGACCTTGTTGGAGCCCAGATCGCTGCCTGCCATTGCGTGGCCCGGCACCTGGATCAGGATGACGGGGAGGATCTCTTTTCATACTTTGAGACCGCCGGACATGGATTCGAATCCCACGAAAATATCCGCCAGTACATGGAAGAACGTGGTATTCCGGTTAATGGTTCCTATCGCACTGTTTGTCGTGTATATGAGACGGAAAAACTTCGGAACATCTCTGCCTACGAAGGAGTTTCCGGGACACTCGAGTCACTCCATGAACAGGGATATCATATGGGAATTGTGACCGATGCCTATGCCAGGGATGCAACACTCCGCCTGGAAAAAACCGGACTATTGCCGTTCTTCTGTTCGATGGTAAGTTACGATATGGTGAAGGTAAAAAAACCTTCACCAGAGCCGTTCCTTTTTGCCCTTGAAATGATGAAGGCACAGGTCGGTGAAACGGTCCTGATTGGCGATAGCCCCCACCGGGATATCGAACCCTGCCGGTCGCTCGGCATTAAGACCGTCTATGCACGCTATGGGGATCGATTCTCGCGGGATCGACGGGCCACCGGGGCGGATTTCGTTATTGATGCCATGAGCGAGTTGCCGGATATTCTTCGTGAGCTGCAGGAAAAACCGGATAATTCTCGGTTATAATAACGGGAAACCTGAAAAAGGAGTATATTTATGACACAAAAAAGAAGATAGCGGAGGGAAAGCCACAAAAACTTAAAGAAAGAAAAAGATCAATAAAAACTATGATTGTTCCGACAAGGATTTTTTTCACCAAGGGTGTTGGAGTCCACAAAGATCGCCTTGCGTCCTTTGAGCTTGCCTTGAGAAAGGCCGGAATTGAAAAATGCAACCTTGTCTATGTTTCCAGTATCTTCCCCCCGAATTGCCGGCAAATATCAAAGTCTGAGGGATTAAAACAGTTGATGCCGGGCGGGATTACCTTCTGTGTCATGGCAAGGAACGAAACGAATGAACCGAACCGTCTCGTATCCTCAGCAATAGGGCTGGCACTTCCCAAGGATACCGAGGAATACGGGTATCTGTCCGAACACCATGCCCATGGTGAGACCCAGGAAAAGACCGGGGAATATGCAGAAGACCTTGCAGCAACGATGCTTGCAACAACACTCGGGATAGAATTCGATGTGAACCTCGCATGGCAGGAACGTGAACAGATCTATAAGGCGAGCGGAAAGATCATCAAGACAAAACATGTGTGCCAGTCGGCAGAAGGCGATAAGAACGGGCTCTGGAGCACCGTGATTGCAGCGGCGGTCTTTTTATAAAACAGAACGAAGAAAGTCTCCATTTTTTTACGGTTTTTTTCAGAATCAATTTTTTTTGATCATTCTGTGTTAGGTAGAACCTGCATGAACAAACGACCCCTCTCATGCCGAAAAACTCCTGAAACAATGCCATAGCGTCAGACCTTCTGACCTCTGTACTCGTGGATAAAGGATACGACTCCGAAGAGATCCACGAATTGATCCAGGATACGCTCAATCGTTTTCATTGATACCCGTCAGAAACCGATAACATACACAAATCTCCCGGAAGTATTAACGAAGAATCGTTCAGTCATCCGATGAGGAAAAATATCATCAGAGAAATAGGATCGAAACTGTTTCTCCGTCATGAAAAGAAAGTTCGGAGAATCTCTCAGGGCAGGAAAATACCAGTTCCAGGTCAAGGAGATCAACGTCAGCGTGACCCCCGATAACATTTCAAGAATGATTTCAACATTTTCGTTCCGTTTTCCTCATTGAGGATTTCTCCAGAGCCGAATAAGGATAATTTTATATTGTCAACATGCTTATGTTGACATATGGCATTGTCAGCCAACGCGAACACGTTCAGGTACCGGAACATGATCCTGCTGCTTATCATAGCAGGAACGGCCGTATTGTTGATATCCCCCGTATCTGCGGAAACAGGAGTTACTATTTCCGCACAGGGAGATCAGTCCTATTATCTGGGGGAAGAACTGGTTTTGAGTGGATCTAATTATGATTCGGATTTCACGTACCTCTTTATGACTGGATCTGGCATCTCCCCGAGTGGTGGAAAACTTACTTCGCCTCTTCAGAATGTAGTCAGCGGAGATACTGGTTCCTTCGACATGGTACAGACAAAACCGGATAAAAAATGGGAATACACTCTTTACACCTATAATCTCGGAATTAATCCCGGGCCTTATGTCATATATGCAGTGAACCGGCCAGAAACGGCAGCCCAGGTAACCGGTGTCGATAACAAATCCACCAGGGTAATATTCAAAAAACCATTCATAACTGCAAAGGTCACTCCATCTGCTGTTTCACAAGGACAGCCCTTCACGGTCACCGGATTTGCCGAAGGAAATCCGGGTGCTGTCCAGGCATGGATCATCGGAGATAACTATGTCTTTAATATGACCAGTCCGACAAATCCCAATTCATCGTTTGCATTTACCATAGCCCCGCAGATCTCAGAAAAACTTCCCAAAGGACACTATTATCTCATAGTCCAGCACCCGATGCAGAATAATGAGCTTGATATCGTTTTGAACACGGACTGGGTAACTAATCTCCAGTTCACCGGGGGAAGTCCAGGCGGCGGCATGAACCTCTTCAGGATTACCGGCGCAGGAAGTCTCCAGGGTCGTGACGCAGCAGAAGCGCTTATCGCTGCCCTCAATGACCCCGGTGTTGATGACACCTATACCGAGATCCCTCTCGTTGTCGACGATAAAAACGGAACAATGAGTGAGGTATCCCTCTCCAGACCATCAACAATTCAGGCACAGGCAGCCCCGGCTACACCTGTTCAGCACCAGACCCCGGCATCCCCGCTTCAGTATGCCCCCCTCGGAGCAATCGTTCTGATAGGGGGAATTGTTGTCTGGAGCCGGCATTGAGAATCCATATTTTTTATCGAAAAATCCAGGTCCGGCTCATCACGCTCCGTAAAACAGTGAGTCTATAAGCTCATCAGTCCCGGGTATTTTTCATCGCAGCAGAGTCCGCAGATCGCCGGTGAGCGTTTCCGATTCACCCTCATGCGGAAGTCACTGTTGCCGGCCGGAAATGTTGGGAGGGTTATTGGGTTTTTTTATCTCGTTCGTTTGCAATACGCCGGATTTTCTGGGCAAGATCCAGGACGGCAATCCGTGCCGGGCTGTCTGCCCGGATTTGAGAAACCGGAGATGCTGCGAGGTCTGCTTTTTCAACCTCCGGATCATCAGGAATTACCGCGATTGGTATACTTTTGCCGATATCCACCGGTGCGGTACCGGATTTGAACCTGTTGAAAACGATCTGGATATGTTCCGGTTCGAGTCCCAGCTGGGTCGCAATCTCCCGTATACGCGAAATCGTCCGCAGTCCCCGGGCACCGGGATCGCTTACAATAAGGAGCATGTCCGGTTTTCCGAACGTCCCCCTGCTTATATGCTCCATACCGGCCTCAGTATCGATCACAACAAAACGGTAATCACCCTCAAGATGGTGCATGCATTCTGATAACAGGTCATTCGCAAAACAGTAGCACCCGCTCCCTTCCGGCCTTCCCATCGCCACAAGATCAAACCCGTTGGCCTCGACCAGGGCCTGCCGGAACCGGAACCTGACATAATCGTGACGACTCATACCCGGGGGGATGTGACGAGTAAAGGCTTCTTCCCGCATCGACCCCAGCGATTCATGCACAGTGATCCCCAGTGCTTCGTGCAGGTTGGCATTCGGATCGGCATCAATGGCGAGAACCGGGGTTTCTCCCAGATCGATGAACGAACGGATAAGAAGGGAACTGACCGTCGTCTTGCCTGTCCCTCCTTTTCCCGATATCGCAATGGTAAAAGGATTTTTTTCCATGAATTCCCTTCCTCTCCGGCACCCTTATCAGCCGGGGTAATTCTCCCGGATACGCCGGGAGATTTCTGCGGCAGTCTGCATAATTGCAACCGCACCTTTTCGGTCGGCAAACCGTATTCCGCAGCTGGGTGTGATGAGGGACTGGGAGTCAAAGAGGTTTTCCGGCATGCAGATGCAGAGCTGGGTCCTGATTGCACGAAAACGTTCATAGAGCCGTTCGGGGGTCTCGGTGGCAAATATCCTGTACTCCGCAGGGACTATCCCCCATGCTACTACCCCTCCCTTTTCCATATAACCAACGATCGCATCAGCATACAACAGGAACTCTTTTGCCGTCGTATAGGCATCGATGGAAATGACTGAAGGCTGAAGGTCCATGACAAATTCCCAGTCCGTATTTGAACAACAGTGAATGCCGAGACCACCCTCGACCAGCGCCGCAATATCCTCCCAGCCGTTTCTTACCAGTTCCTTATCCAGCGGCACCACCGATGATCCCAATGACGCAAGGTAGGGTTCGTTCAAAACGACGAGGGTCTCTGCAACACCGGTCTTTTCTTTCATCTCGACCTCGCTCCACCGTGCCTTGAGCGCGATCATCTTCGAAAGCATATCGGCAAGTTGTGCATCATAATACATCGGGCGTTTGCCGGCATCAACTACCTGCATGCCGAACGTGACCGGGCCCGTCACCTGGCATTTCAGGACATTGGCCGGGGAGATGTCGCGGGTCATCATTTCGATGAAACCGGAGGCATATTCCTTATGGAGTCCGTAGGGAGCATAGTTGCCTTCCACGTAATCCAGATAGACCTGTTCCATCGCCGCAGTATTGTCAGTTGTGCTGTCATACAGGAGGCGGTCATCCCTGATGAGTCTTCCCGGCATCTGCTCAGAGTCGTTAAAAACGATACTTTCCTGTTGTCCCCGTTCCGGAAGAGTCGGGACATAAGGGAACTCGGGAAATAGTGCCAGAACATCTTTGCACGCCTCTGCAGGATCGGTATGCGGGAGTGCTCCAACTCCGGTAGCACGGGAATGTGGCGAAGAGATCATCTTTGCCATCCGGATCATCCCTTCCTGATCCGGCAGGCTTCCAGAAGTTTCTGGACCATCGGGAATAAGGTGAGGTCCGTGTGCGGCAGGAATGTACTTGAGGTATATTCATCCATGAAGGAGGGTTCTGCATTGAGTTCGATGTACGCAATCCGTGATGCAATAATATCAAGTGTTTTTCGCTCCCGCCGGTTGATGAGCGCAAGATTCGCACCCGTCACTGCCCCGTTCCCGATATTTTTTATCCTCTCCAGTTCGATTTCGGGGATCAGCCCGATGATCGTTGCATTTTTCTTGTCCAGATAATTGCCGAATGCACCGGCAAAATAAATCGTTGAGATTTCATGCCTCGTGACACCGGCCTCCTTCATCAGGGTTACACATGCCGCATGAATCGAAGCTTTGCTCATGATCAGGTTCTTGATGTCATTTTCCGTGATCACGATATCTTTTCCGATATCCGTTTCTTCAGCCCATGCGACGACAAATTCCGGAAAGTGAATGCCCGTCCTGACCCGTTTATTCTCTATGCCGGTATTAATCCGCCCGGTCCGGTCAATGACACATGCAGAGATGAGTTCTGCGAGTAGATCGATTAATCCCGACCCGGTAATACCCCGGGGTTTGATAGTGTTGATCGTACTAAAGCGGGGATCCAGGGTGAAGGGATCGACGGTAATTTTCTCGATTGCCCCGGGGTTTGCCCGCATGCCAAAAAGTACTTCTCCTCCTTCAAGAGCAGGGCCGGCGGCTCCGGCGCAGGAGAACATCCATTCCCTGTTCCCGAGAACAACCTCGAAGTTGGTACCGATATCGATCAGAAGGGATATCTCCTCACGTTCGCTCATACCACAGGCAAGGATATCGGCAATAATGTCGCCACCGATAAAATCGCTGACCGCAGGGAACACAAAGAGGCCGCAGTTCTGGTTGCCGGCAATACCAATCCTGCCGGCCGCGACGGACAATGCCCGCTGGACCACCGGCACATAGGGTTCTGCAATGATATAGGCCGGATCGATGCCGAGGAGCATATGGGTCATAACCGTGTTACCGGCAACCACCACCTCATAAATATCCTCGCGGTCAATTCCGGCAGTGTTTGAAGCAGAGGTGAGTGCGGTATTGATGCTCTCTGCAGCAAGGGCCTGCAGTTTGGTAAGGCCGTTCTTCCGGGCGAAATTCACCCGGGCGAGAATGTCTTCCCCGCAACTGATCTGCCGGTTGTAATTCGAGGCAACCGCGACTACCTTGCCGCTGACCAGATCCCAGAGATACACGACAACCGTAGTCGAGCCCAGATCAACTGCTGCACCAAAGATGCGTTTTGACGTATCATTCTCCTGGAGATCAATCAGGCGGTAACCTCCGGGAACAAGGGCTACGGTCCCGGTTACCTTCCAGTCACTGTGCCGGAGAAGATTGGGTATTTCACGCATCACTTCCAGCGGAACATAAATTTTTTCAGCGACCGGCCCTCCGCTTCTCTGGACACCCCATAAAAGGCGGGTCAGGTCCGGTGAAGGATCGGTCAGGGTGGGTGGCTGTAGCTCAACGTAATATTTTCTGACAGAAGGATGAAATTCGATTCCCGCATCCCGTCCTTCGACGAGAATCTTTTGTTCCTGGATAAGGGTGCTCTCAGGAACAAATACCTTCAGATCGCCCTGCACGGTCGTTTCGCAGGCAAGACATGCTCCCTTACTCATTTCATCCCCGCTGAAAAACTGCGAATATTTTGAGCGATCAAATTCTGTTTTTCCCGACTGGACATAAACCACGCACTTACCGCATTTTCCCTGCCCGCCGCAGACTACATTGATATTCAGCCCGGCTCTCTGGGCTGCATCGAGAACGGTACTTCCCCGGGCGACATCGATCTTGCGATAACTGGGAAGAAAAGTTACGGTGCGCATGATCTTTTTTGTCCTCACTAACAATAGGGAGAGGGATGAGAAATATGCTACGGTGGTAACGAACTGAGTTGGAGATTGGAATGAGCGAAAATTCCACCTTCCGGAAACAGGCATGACCCGGAATGCCACACCAGATCATTTGGCAGCGAAGATTGTTCCCAAAAAAGGATCAACTTATTTTTTTCCATTCCTCATTCAGGTATTCTCCGATCTCTGCTGCATCCCGGGGTCCGACCATCACCTTCCAGCCGGTTGCCTCTTCGATTCTTCCTGACAGCGGAGCGGCATACCCCGGGATGATCAGTATTTTATGGGAAACTTCGTTTTCTACGTTAAATTTCATCAGTGAGTCTCGCACCAGCGTTTCACTGAATTTGCTCGCGGCTACTGCGGTCAGGACCGAGAGACCTTCCGTGTCAACAATCAGCATGAAACAGGGAACCCGGGAAGACTCCAGGTACCCCTGGAGGGTAAAAAACGTAAGCGAAAAGTTTACCGTGACGAGAACTGGAGCATCTTTTCCCGGAGTCCCGACACGGTACAGGCCGGGATTCATCTGGATGGGTTTCTGGGGATCGGTGTATATATTCTGCCGGAGCGTAAGCGCAGCCTTTGATGACTCAGGTGAAAGAGGGGGAGTTACGATAACCGAAGCATATTTTACCATTCCCAAAGCGATTGCTGCATCCTGAAGACAGGGATGAGTCGCATCCACAAATACCGGATAGCCCAGATCCGGAACTTCGCGGGTAATAGCGAGCTGCCGGATGGCAGTTGCTGTAGAAATATAATCACCAAGGGATTGCGGACTCGGATCCATGACCAGTTTTTTTACTCCCCCTGCCAGGCAGTCCCTTGCAAGAGCGGTGAGGTTATCAAGTCCATGGGCTTTGATGACCATCGGACAATTATGTTTTTTTGCAACGGCACACATGTCCCTGAAATTTTCACGGGTCGCTGCATGAATCAGGGGCTGGTCACTCCCGACCTGTACCAGCGCTGCATTGAGCGATTCAGTGCTCTCAGCCATCAGGACCAGGGGAAGATCCGCATGCTCCTCAACTGTGGCGACAGCACGCGCAAAAACTTCCGGGGACCTGCTCACGTTTTCGATTGCCATACCGTTAAACTTCAGATCAGAACCGATGCGGGTGAAGGTCTCGTCCCTGACCCGGAGGGTCGCCGCGGTAATCTCTTCCGGTGTCTGGGAATCGGAAACCTTGAACAGGATTCCGGGGGGGTGATAGAAGGTCTTGTCGTGACGATACAGGACAAACTCCTCGCCAACGGCAAATGATCGTTCCCCTACGCCAATTTTTACCAGCCGTATCGGGGGACGGGTAGTCGCACCGAGGACGGATTTTGCCTGATCGTCAAGATAGGGACAGAGATCCACATCGACTTTCCCTCCAGCGAGTTTCATGGCAAAGGTAAGGCAGGTGGGATCGCCGCATTCCTTGCAGTTCTTTTTCGGCAGGAGCTTGTAGATATCCAGTGCCTTAAGCGCCATCCTGGTTCACCTCCGGGACGTTCACACCCTCTCTGATGCTGGCAAAAGCATTTTTAAGCATCATAACCGTCTTTGGATGACGGACGCAAACGATCTCGGCACCCGCAACTGCCCCGGCGATGCCGGTATAAAATTCCCATTGTACGGCCATCTCATCCCGCCGGGAGGGTTCGGCTTCCCTGACTTCTTTTATTGTCAGCGAATCAATGGCCGAACAAATCATGGGCATGGAAAGATCGGCATCGCCTTTCAGTGCAGAGAACCGGATCCTTTCCATTGCCGAATAAGAATATTCAAAACCATACCCGAGTGCTCCGGTGTAGGGATCGATAACAACATGGTCCCGCTGCACGCCGATCTCCCGCAAGAGAATATTCAGTTGTTTTGCGAGGTTGACATCAATCGGGGACTGGGCAATGAGCGAGTGATTATAGGCAAGAGCGGCAGCTGCAATGCTGCGGTATCTGCCCGGCCTCCGCGGTGCCGAGGAGAAGTCGTTCTCCCTGGGCCGTCTCGCCACACATCTGGAAAACCTCGCTATCGATCCGTGGTTCATTGCTGCCTTCGATGATCAACGGGAGTCCGGTAGCCGAGAGGACAGCCTCTATCGTCTTTCCCAGGGACCCAATATCGGAAAAATTCCTTTGACGAGTGCTGGTAAGGTAGAGACGAACCAGATCGGCACCATAGACCGTTTCGGCAGTTTTTGCCCATGTATCCACGTTGTTGACCAGATCGCCACAGTAATATTTTATGACCGGTGACCAGTAAACCGGATCATCACAGATCTCCAGAGCCACCAGAGGAGTTTTTGAGGGTGAGGGTTCAAGGAAGGGGAGGGTTGTCCCCCCACCAATACAATAGGATGTTTTTCGTGTTCCTCCCTCCTCCCGCGTGGCGCCAAGAATCACCGTGCCAATCGCGCCGGTCCAGCCAAAATGAAGATCATAAACCATAGAAGATACCTCACACCAGCGGTTTCATGGTCAGGGCAGGGTGCTTTACCCGTTCGAGATAATCGATCAGTTCTTCAATGGTTGTCGCCTTTGTCTCATCAGCGATCTTCTCAAAGAGATCCGGTTTGTTCTGGTCGGCTAACTTTTTCACCAGCCGCACCTTCAGTTCCTCTTTAAGCTGATAGGGCATCCAGACGAGTCGTTGAATACCACCTTCACCCTGCAAGAAACGGTCAGAGAGTATGTAGTTCTTTGAGATACCGGCAAATCCCGGTGTCTGTGCACCTCCCCCAATCGTTCCGGCGAGCGTCGAAAATGTCATTCCCGAAGGGGTGATTCCTTTGAATTCACGGTTCACTATCATGATCCCGTTAACCTCGGGAAGCATGAGGGCAATACATTCAAAACACCCGCAGCAGGTCATAGGATATTCCATGACGCTATAGAGCGAGCAGCGGTCGACCTCCCCGTGACTTGCCTTCTTGACAAATTTATTAACCCCGTCAAACTCCCCGTTCAGGGTGTTGATGACGGCACCTTTTTCTATCGGTTGATTGGCGCCCGACGGTGAGATCTCAAACGCAATTTTACCGTCAAGCCAGCTGATCGCTCCGCAGAGTGCCGGGCGTTCGGGGGTAATTACACAGACATGGTTGGGGGCAAAGGTCTGGCAGAGGGTGCAGGAATAATACGTGGATACCTCGGAGTCCCGCATACCCTTTATCCGGGCATCGCGCTCTTCGTACACCTTCTCTGCATCCTTTTTTGCTTCAAGCACCTTCGCTTCATCGGTGATAAGCGTAACCGATACCGCATCGAGAAGCTGGGGAAAATCCATACGGAACTTGCTGGCCAGAAGTTTACCGATATGTTCAATTTTTATTCCTTTTGCCACAACCTCTTTTGAGATCCTCACCCAGATGATATCACGCTGTGCTACATGCCAGGATCCTTCTCCGTAATTGACAAAATTATGGATCCGGCGCTCGAGTACCGGCTCATAATCTTTCTTCATCATCTTCCCGGCAACGTTCACGAGAATTGCCAGAGGATAGGCATTCCCCTGCTTCATTATGGCTATCTCCGGTCCGATGACAGTTACCTCCCCGTCTTTGACTTCCTCCGAGGGAAGCATCTGTAACAGTTCGAATGCAGGGGATCTGCCCCCGCCGAACTCAACATACATCTCCTCTTTCCGGATACTTTTTCCCTCAAATGCCGGAGAACATCCCATCGGGATTGGGATCGCCGTAATATTTACGCGGATCCCCTTCTCCTCCATGCCACGCCGGACTACTTCATCAGGCTTTGATGTCAGCCATGCACTTCCCTGATAGTCACCCAGCGAAAGGATAGGGAATCCAAGGGCCCGCATCCCATCGACGAATGCAATTTCATCGTCGGTAAGCCCGGGATATACGATCACGATTGCCTTTGCCCGCTCCCTGGCATAGGTAAGAAGACGCTGAACATCACCCGGGGTGACACCCCCGAACATCATGGCCACCCGGGCGATGATATCGACAAAGTAAATGCCGTAGGAGGGTGTAGGACCCAGCGGAATGAGACGGTATTCAAGTCCAAGCTTTACCCCGGCACCGGAAAGCGATGGAATGACATCTCCGGCAAGGAAGGTGAGCATATATTTTTCCTGCAGTTCACGACAGATAGCAGAGGCACTGTCAGCACCAGGCGGGGTACCGACAACGAGAGCAAGCCCAAGGATACTGCCGTCAACGAGCGAATACCCGAGTTTTCTGATTACCGTATCATCGATAAAACCGGTATAGGGGGCAGGTTTCCTGCCTTCTTCTGCTGTTTTCCCGGCGAGGATGCATTCCAAGGCCACAAGAGGATTATTTCCGGTCTTCTCAAATACTTCCCGTGCTGCCTGCTGGTCATGTACTGCAGTACCCGTAAGTGCAAACGAAATGGGGAGGTGATAGGCAGTTTCATCATAGGAAAATGTGTGGTGCAGGGCGTTGATCATCGTTTTCAAATGAGATTCGCCGTTTTTTTTCGCTAGTTCCACATCGGTCATCAGTTTTTACCCTCTGATCATGGGTTGCATATCAGAACAGATATAGTTTCGTCAACGGGTAAGATGGTGTAATTTCTCATCTCAAAACAGAGTTTTTTTGAGTATAACAGATAACAAAAATATTTATTCTCACTCAAGAAATTCTGTGTATGGCAAGGCAGAATCTAGATATTTTACGGTTAAATGCATGGTTTTACCCGTTGGTAATGCTCATTATGGTCATCTGTATCATCCAACCGGCGCTTGCCGTCCAGGGGACCGTGACCATCTCTTATCGCGGGGCGGGTGGATACATTATCGGCGATGTCATCACGTTTGATGGAAGAAATACGGTCAGCAATATCACATTGCTGAAAATTTCGGGTCCCGGTCTGCCCGAGGCAGGGGTTCCTGTCTATAATCTGAATGGTGTTGCCGGTTCTGGAAATTCCGCTCCGGTGAACGCAGACGGCACATGGAAATTTGTCTGGGACACGGCAAATATTGCAGGAGTCGAGAAACTGATGACGGTGAGGTATACCATCACCGCGTACGACCAAGCCAGTCCGGAAAAAATGGCATCGACATCTATCCTGTTAAAAAAACCCGGATTTTATATAAATCCTCAACCGAGTGCCATCAATCCAGGAGATTATGTGCAGGTGTCTGGGACCGCTGAACAGGGGGTCACCTATGTGAAGATCGAGATCGTTGACCCCGAAGGCACGATTCTGCACACGTTCGTCTCCCCGGTCAGCGGGACAGGTTTCTTCAATTACGGGTTCCGTGCCGATATGCAGCCGGGCCAGTACACGGTCAGGGTCGGTAACCCGGCGTTAAAAGATTCCCTGACAACGACCCTTACGGTAGTATCACCAGGGACAAATACAACAGCTTCAACCACGGCCGTGATTACCACATCTCCTGCAGAAACCGTGACAGTCATTACCACGGCTCCACCGGAGCAGACAGCCACGGTTGGTTCGTCCGCTTCATTAACCCCGTCAATCCCTCTTTCCCCAATCATCCCGGTAGCAGGTCTCATTATTTCCGGGCTTATTGTTATTACATGGTCGACAGGATCCAGGAAACAATAAACCCACAAATATATTTTTCGTTCTTTAGTGAAATACTGATATTTTTATAAACGATATTAACGGTAAATATTTTTAGGACGAAGGGTTATTTTAGTTCTTTAATCAAAGAAGGATTTACGGAGTTATAACAACACTTTCTATCTTAAATAAGAAAAGTGGAATGCTGAATAAGAAATAGTCAGGTTTTTTTACCATTCAGATGCGATCAATTCCTATCAGGATCAATTGATTGACTGCTTTGTCAATCTGCTCATTATCAACCGCACCATCTCCGGCTTTCATCAGTTTGATAAAAAGTTTTTCGTAGGGTACTCATGGGTATATTTACCGGCATGAATTCGGGTTTTTTTGGCATAGGACTATGATTGAAAGCTTCATCATTATAAAAAATTGCATGTTACTATAACAAACGACGTCATATCTTTTTTATTTTTAAAAGTACAATGACAACCTGGTCCTGATTTTTTTCCCTTATAGGGTGATCTGAGACTCTTCCGGATTGCAGTTTGTCCATTTCTGCTCAGTAATCACTTTTTTTACCATAATCTATTTCGGTATTCACACCTTACGATGATCTCACCGCCAGAGGATGCTCTTGAAGAAATTTTCCTTTATCGCCCATATGCCGGATACACCGGGTTCACTCCACCGGGCAGCCGAGATCATCAAAAAATATGAAGGGAATATCAACCGGATACAGTATGACCGGCGCATCGATCCTGCGACGGTGTTTTATGAAGTTACAGCTTCAGAAGAGGCATTCAGGAAGATGACTGCTGACCTCTCAGCTATCGGATACCTCCAGACGTCCTTAAAACCATCAAACTTCTTAAAATGCTGTATTTACCTTCCCCACCGCCCCGGCGCGCTGTATGAGTTCCTGAACTTTACGACCTCGGTGGGGGCGAATATCGGGTTTATTGATTTTGACGACAAAGGCAGGCACCCGGACCGTCTTACCGTAAGCCTGAACCTGGAACAGGCTGCGGTGGTCGACCATCTCCTGGACCTTCTGAAGTCCCGTTACCGGCTTGAAATCCTCGAATATGATACAACGGGGAAACATCTTGACGATACTGTATTTTATGTCAGGTATGCCCAGGAAATACGCGAGCTCATCGGCGAATCGGAAGAGGATTTTCTGCTCTCGTTTCTTGCGGATACCAATCATATCGTACAGGAACTTATGGACCGGGGAAATGACCCCCGGAAGGTCTTTGACAGCGTACTGCTGACCGGGCAGACCATGAGGGCAACGACCCGGGAAAAATTTTACGCGGATGTCCAGCGATTTGAAATCGGCGGGCAATCCACCCTTTTCTGCTTCCAGGTGCCCTGCGGAGGGAACATTTTCCTGATCGATACACCGGGAGAAAAAGTCATGATCGATACCGGCTATGGCATTTATCATAATGAGGTAATGTCAATGCTTTCCCGGTATGGCCTTGGAGACGGACACCCGATATCACGGGTCGTCGTCACGCACGCCGATGCGGATCATTGTGGAGCTGCAGGATATTTTACCGCCCCCGTGTTCATGCATAAGGAAACACTTGCAATTATTAAACAGAACAACCGGGCATATGGCTCGCGGAGTGAACATTCTGTCCTTGAAGAGTTCTATACCCACATGATCAACCTTTTCTCAAAGTTCAACTGTCCTCCTGATATTTACTGCTTCCCTGAATCCACGGAATCAATGCGGGGGATTTTTCCGGTAATCGGTACCGTCAGGATCGGGAACCTTGAACTGGAGATACTCGAAGGACTCGGGGGGCATATGCGGGGGCAAATCTACCTGTATTCCCAAAAATCCGGGTTGCTTTTTGCCGCAGACAGTGTTATCAATTTCTCAAGCCTAACCCGGGACCGTGCGGATTATAGTTCCCTTGCTGCGTTCCTGGTCACTTCGGTCAACGTCGACAGCGATCTGGCGAGAAAAGAACGAAAGGCGCTGCTGGAACTTGCATCTGTAACTGATGCGGCACTTATTGCAACCGGCAGGCGATGCCTGATCTGTGGTGGGCATGGCGCAGTTTCTGTCCTTGAAGGAGCCGGTCTGGTAATTCATGGAGAGATTGAGCAGTATCAGTCACGGGAAGCCTGAGCCGGCGCGACCGAATACCAAAAAATAACGCCCGGCGACCTTACCGGGAAAAAAGGAAAGTCCGCATTTATTTTACCATCGCAGATGTCCCACTGGGGATATACTCCATGGTGAGAATGTACTGTTACGCCAAGACTTCTCTGGTTAATTCGTCCCGGAGGTTCTTTCCGGAGTTCCCTGCATTCTCTCATTTCATCATTGAATCCGGGGCCATAGAAAGGAACGTTTTTTTTAATTATGCGATATGAGGTCCGGGAAGGAATCCGGCATGACTATGGATTGGTTTTCATGGATATTGGTATCCAGACCTGAGAAGGAAAAGCCCGGATACTTCGAAATTCTCATCTACTATGTGATTGCATCTTTTGTGCGGGAAGCATGGAAAGTCACAGGGTTCAGGACATGATGCAACTGATGGCATCAAAGATCCGGGCGATCGCCAGTACAATATCAGATGAGGATGTTGAGAAATTCATTACGACAATGCTCAACGCACAGCGGATATATGTCATGGGGGCAGGACGGTCCGGGCTTGTTGCAAAGGCATTTGCCATGCGGCTCATGCATCTGGGACTCCAGGCATTCGTCGTAGGAGAGACGATCACGCCGGCCCTGAATGCGGGAGATATTATGGTCGTATTCTCAGGTTCCGGGCGGACGAAAACGGTTGCTGATATCGCGGAGACGGCAAAGGAGATCGGGGCAAAGATATGTCTTATTACCTCGAACGCAGATTCGAGAATTGGAAGAATATCTGACTGCATCGTGATTATCGAACACCAGCGGGATGCGGTGGGGGATGATGCCGTCGAATTCGAGATCCGGCAGATGATGGGAGACCACAAGTCATTCGCCCCCCTGGGTACGCTCTTTGAAACGACCTCCATGATCTTTGCCGATGCAGTAATATCCCGGCTGATGGAGATTACCAGGACGGACGAGAAAACACTCAGGGGCCGTCATACTAATATCGAATAGACGAGGAGCACATACTATGAGTCTGAAATTTGCGCAGCGGGTACAGGATATCGAGATATCCGGGATCCGTAAGATCTTTGAGGCTGCCGGTGCCGATTCGATCAACCTGGGACTCGGACAACCCGATTTTGATACGCCACAGCATATTAAAGATGCAGCGATTAACGCGATTTCCAAGGGAAAGACGGGCTATACGAACAACACGGGAATCCCTGAACTCAGGAACGCAATCTGTGAAAAATTTAAAACCGAGAACAAGCTTTCCTACACGCCGGAACAGTTGATCGTAACGGCCGGTGCAAGCGAGGCCCTTCACATTGTGATGCATGCTCTGGTCGACGAAGGGGATCTGGTGCTCTGCCCGGACCCGGGATTTGTCTCCTATGCGGCATTAGCTACCCTTGCCGGCGGTCGCCCCATCAGTGTCCCCCTCACCCGCGATCTCCATATCGATGTTGAGAAGGCGAAGGAGCTGATGGATGGTGCACGGATCCTGATGTTGAACTCTCCTGCAAACCCGACAGGGTCCGTCGAAAGTAAAGACTCCATCAGGGCGCTCGTGGAATATGCTGATGATGCGGGGGTCACGGTTGTTTCCGATGAGGTATACGAACATTTTATCTATGGCAAACGGCACTGGAGCGCTGCCCGGTTTGGCGAGA
Organism: uncultured Methanoregulaceae archaeon; assembly: GCA_963829225.1. Taxonomy (GTDB): domain Archaea; phylum Halobacteriota; class Methanomicrobia; order Methanomicrobiales; family Methanospirillaceae; genus Methanoregula. The sequence goes on from CAWHHQ010000001.1 coordinate 175,282, forward strand.
ATGTCGTCACCATCAATGCTGCGAGCAAGACCTACGCGATGACCGGCTGGAGACTCGGATACCTTGCTGCTTCTGAAGAGATTGTAGCGCAATGCGTGAAGGTGCACCAGTATTGCCAGGCGTGTGCCACGTCAATTTCCCAGTACGCAGCTCTCGCCGCCTATACCGGCGATCAGGGCCCGGTTACGATGATGCGTGACGAATACCGCGTACGGAGGAACCTTATCTGTAAAAGGCTTGCAGATCTGGGATTCGTATTTCCCATACCCGAAGGCGCATTTTATGCTTTCGTTCCCATGAAGCCGACACTTTTCCAAAGGATCATCGAACAGGGCATTATCATCGTCCCCGGAACAGCATTCGGGACGAATGCACCCGAATATGCCCGTTTCAGTTATGCAACCTCCCGGGAAAACATAAACCGGGCTCTTGACAGGATACAAAACATCATGAGGGATTGATATGGTCAGAGAACTCTTAAAAAAATTATCCAATGCACACGGTGTATCGGGAAGCGAAAGCAGTGTATTTGCTATTATAAAAAAGGAACTCAAAGGGCACGTTGACGAAATATCCGAAGACCCGATGGGCAACCTGATCGCGACGAAACGTGGCAATGCATTCACAGTTATGCTCGCGGCGCATATGGACGAGATCGGGCTTATGGTAAAGTTTGTTGACGACAAGGGTTTTATCCGGTTCGTGGCACTTGGCGGATGGTATGGTCCGACACTGTATAACCAGCGGGTTGTCCTGCACGGGACAAAAGGAAAATACCTTGGTGTCATTGGGGGGAAACCACCCCATATGATGGACGACGAGGACCGCAAGAAAGGCGTGAAAATTGACGATATGTTCATAGATATCGGAGCTTCAAACCGTGAAGAGGTGGATTATCTCGGAATAGAAGTCGGGACACCGGTTACCATCGATCGCGAGTTCACGCCCCTTGCGTACAATCGGGTGTCGGGAAAGGCATTTGATAATCGTGCAGGTGTTGCAATGCTTATTAAAACCTTAAAACAGACCGACTCACCTCTCACCATCTTCGGCGTTTTTACCGTTCAGGAAGAGGTCGGTATGAAGGGTGCACGGACAAGCGCCTATGGTCTGGATCCGGACTGCGCGATAGCTACCGACGTAACAATCCCGGGTGATCATCCCGGAATCGAGATGAAGGATGCTCCGGTAGCGATGGGTAAAGGTCCGGTTATCACCATTGTGGACAGCAGCGGTCGCGGACTCATTGCCAGTCGTAAGATGGTGAAGTGGCTCAAGGATGCCGCAGAGGCCCGGGGAATTCCCGTACAGATGGAAGTCGGGAGCGGGGGAACTACGGATGCAACAGCAATCCACCTGACAAAGTGCGGTATCCCCAGCACGACCCTGAGCATCCCCTCGCGGTATATACATTCACCTGTTGAAGTCCTGGATACGGAAGACATTGAAGCCGGCGTAAAATTGCTGGTTGCGGCCTTAAAACAAAAACCAGCTCTCTAAATAGCAGGATAATTTTCCAGGTAAACGACCGTTGTGATTGAAGAAGAATATATATGAAATGGAAAAATATTTTTTTCCTGATGATTCAACCATCAAGATTGATGATTATTCTTGTCTGTTTTGTCTTCCTAGTAACCACGGTGCTCGTCACAAAACAGCCCCCCAAAAAATGTTACATCCACCTTCTCTGATATTTTTACCACTCCGATTGGAGGATTTGAAATAATAGGGGGTGGAGTTAGTAGAACCTAATACTCTACTGAAACATCTTAACGGAATCATCTACATTGAATCAACCAATTAAGAAATGAACAATGATTGATTCTGGTATACAATTCTGGAAATATACTCCGGCACATTGATAGAAAATTATTTTTAGTGAAAATGCACGGCACCAGGTGCAAAAAAATAACACTTATTTCTTCTTCACATTTTTTTTGGGAGTCAGAATACCTGCCTTCTCTAATTCTTCCCGGGCTAGCGTTTTAAAACTCTTTCTCCGGTCTTCACCGGGGAATAAATCGGTTTTAACTTTTGCATCCAAGGTTTTCGGTTTCCTTTTCTTTGCCATGCATGATTAATACCTGTTTACTGTTATTATTTTTGTGTATAGACTTTTCAGAATCCTGTTCCCGGTCATCTGCAAAACAATGGATAATGTCCTCATCCCTTGTAACTGCCAACAGAATGCGAATATGGATGCCGCTTACCGTCAAATAAGAAAATAAATTCTCCTTCAGACCAGAGGGAAAAATATGAGGTACATTCCATGTATCGTCCTACTGGTGGCAGTTCTCTTTACAGCATGATGTACGAACAAGAATAAAATGTCGCTGCTCCTCCTGATGTAACCATTACCCTGACCTCAATTCTTGTGGTGTCAACCGTACCAATATTGACCGAAAAACCCAATGCAGGATAATACCAGTGACAGAAATTTTCTTGAGGCGGTTGGAATATGTTATAACTACACTCCGGCTATCACCGATACCCAAACGAATCTGGAATTTACGATGTGCCATGCAACACATCCCCAATTCCATTGGGGACGTGGGCCCGGCTGTTCAGAAGTGAAATACTAGAATATACAACAAAGGATGACGGCACGACAGGGGGAAATAAGAGATCAACGGAAAACATGCACATGGCCCGGGTGAGATTCGCGGCATCTCTGAACAGGCTATGGTAAAAAAAGCCCGGATGCCTGTTCTGCCTTAAATCCTTTTACCTAATTACCATGCCGGGTATTTACTTTCATTTACGCCGTAACATGCATAAAAAATTGTCAGATTTATGCAGATTTAACAGAAGTTTAGTATCTGGCAATATGTTAAGCGAGGGAAAACCACAAAAATGCTAGTATTTTTTTTTGAACAGGAAAAGATCTGATATCAGATTTTTCAATCACCGGGTTATTGTTTTTTGGTCACCCGGGAACAATTGCCCTTATTTTCCCGCCGGAATGAGCGGGCACAGACTGAAATAACTTCAGAAAGGGTCGGAAAGACGTAGTAGGTATCGATGAGGTCCTGAACCTTCAGCCGGTTTTTAACCGCGAAATATCCCTGCTGAATTAACTCTGTGGCGAGTGGGGAGCACATATGAACGCCAAGTATACGTTCATCTTCGTTATCAGCGACGATCTTTACTACTCCCCGGGTATCACCGATCATCTCTGACCGTGACTGGGAGTTCATGAACGTACACCGGCAGATTACCGAATGGCCAGCATGCCGGGCCTGTTCTTCCGTCATACCGGCACTGGCAACCTGGGGGGTGGTAAAGATTCCCCGGGGAAGCTCCGTTGGATCGAACCGTCGGCCTCCTGCCGAGATGGCGTTTATTGCAGCGATTTCCCCTCCATATCTCGCAGAGGTTTCGAGCATGGGTTCACCGGTTACGTCCCCGGCGGCCCATATATGTGGAGCAGTAGTTTTTAATGTTGTATCGACGATTACCGCCCCGTTTTTCCCGGTTTGGACACCTGCCCGTTCGGGATGAAGATCACGAGACTCCGGCAGGCGCCCGGTCGCAAGAAGCAGGATCTCCGCTGAGATTTTTTGTTCTTCTCCATTCATTGAGAAGGTGACCGTAACCATGTCGCCTGCCTTTTCGACTTTTCGTATATCTGCGCCGGTCCGGATGTCAATGCCTTCCCCGGCCAGATAGCCGGACAGGAGATCAGCAATTTCCGGTTCTTCCTCCGGAATAATCCGGGAACTTCGCTGAAGCACCGACACCCTCGTCCCGAAGTGGGCGTAGAGTTGCGCAAACTCCAGTCCAAGTGCTCTTCCGCCGATAATAACAAGAGAATCCGGGACGTGTTCCGGACTAAGCGCTTCTCTGCTGGTCATAAAGGGAACGGATGCTATTCCTTCGATCGGGGGTATTGCAGGCGAAGATCCGGTTGCGATAATGAAACGATCCGAAGCCAGGATACGTTCACCGGTTTTTAGTTCCCGGTCGGAGATAAATTCAGCTTCGCCCCGGATCATCTCTATACCAAGGGAGGTAAGGATATGATCCTCTTTTTTCTGGTTTAATCGTGAGATTAATGTTTCTTTTTCGGCAATCGCCAGGGAAAGGTCGAAATGACTGTCGATGCCGATGCCCTGATGGTTATGATTTCCATAAAAATGAGAATCCGCACGGGCGAGCAGGAATTTACTTGGAATACATCCGACGTTCACACAGGTCCCCCAGAGAGTTCCTCTCTCTATGATAGCCACGCGGGATGCTCCAAGATGAACGGCGGTACTGGCAGCCGTAGCGCCGGCGAGCTCCGCTTCCTATAACAATCAGATCATAAACAGTCACCGCAATTCACTTCCCTTCATAAAAATTTCCCCAATGAATCACGTCGGTATCTCTAGCCTGGATGATGACAGACTGGTCTTTCCCGGCACCACATTCGGGCCAGATCCAGTCTTCCGGAACATCAGAAAATTGCACGCCCGGGGGATCCCAGACTGACCGATCGCCGGCCTCAGGGTTTTAAATATACCCGCAGATGCTGCACCCGTAAAGATCCGTGTTCAGTTCCCGGCAGGTTGCCAGCATTACTTTTGAGGTGATTGTGAGATTTTTCCCGGGTGTAAGTTCCGTTTTTTATGTATCAGATCCATGAGCCATGTTCAACAACAGGTCCCGCAAAAAACATATCCTCACAAAAATTTCTCAGGCGTTTACCTCCTGAAGCCGGGGAAATAGTAACGGCCGGTTCTGGTAGATGATGCTTCGCGCATCACGGAAATTAAACTTTTCGATGATGAGATGGTGTTCCTTGAGTTTTTTTAACGCATAGCGTACGGTGCGGGGTGCAAGATGGGTTTTTATAACGATGTCTTTATGGGTCATCTCACCGCCCGCCTTGAGCACTTCCAGAACCTTTTTCGATGACTGGGGTAATAGCAGGGTAGTCATTGCACTAAGGACAAGGAATTCAGCTGCATCCTGTCCCGCATCCCTCCTTAAATCCTTTATCTGACTCTTCTTTATCGGCGAGGATACTCGCAAGCGCCTTATCGACAAAATCGTCAAAAGTATCCATTTTTCCCCAGTTTTCTATCGAAAAATTCTCGGTGATTTCCGGATCTGAAAAAACAAGAACATTTCCTTCCTCATTAAGTCCTGAAATGTATTTCTTTGCCTGGTGTATACTATGCAGACTCTCCTGTTTCTTTGGCGTCCTTGCTACCACAAACCAGTAGGATTTTGCATCCTGTGCATCGACATAGATTTCGTAATCCTGTTCGAATTTTTTCAGACGATCCTTTATGTTTTTCATCATTTCTGTCACCTTTTTCCCTGGATCAAAAAAAATTTTCATCTTACTTAAGCACACAGATAGCCTGCGGTGCATGGATAAGAAGGGCAAGACTCTCAATTACCTGGAAATCCAGGTTGTCTCCTACCGGACCATTATAGGCAATCGTCATATCCTGTCCAACGACAAGGGTCATGTACTGGCGTCCTGACGCGAGAACTATACCGCCTTTTTTAAGAACCGGTGCCTTTACTACCCCGTCGGACACAATCGTCCGGACATGATCCAGTTCGGTCCCATCGCCCTGAGGATACCGGCGTAAAAGCAGATTATACAGGGAAGGAGCAAGAGCCATGCAATACGGTCCATGAAATCCGGCATCATCCAGCTTCGTCACAGATTCTATAATCTGATCTGCAGCAGTCCCGATTTTATCCCATTTTGTAAGGGTCTGGGAACAGGATCCTTCCGCGGTCAACAATCCCGGAGAACCCTGCATCCCATGGAAGATGATATGATCTTCCTTTACAGCGCAGTCAATTGCCGCACAGGCTACCGGATCCATATCAAGAATCAGCCTGTCTTTTTCAAATGATGCAAGATCGCGTTTGCCGAGGCTGAATTCAGATTTTATCATGTTAACGGGAACGAACGTACTACTGGAGACACCCTCTTCCAGATCACAGTCGTTTACCGGGATGACTTTCAATCCGAAACCGAATGGACCGTCAATGGTAATGATCCTTCGCCCGGCAAGCTGGCTTTTTGCCGATTCGATCATGGTGCTGTCAAGCAGTTTCCATGTATCAGCTCCAAGGGGAGCCTCACTACGTCCTAAATATGTGTTTTCCATATGATCCACCTCTTATCGTTATTTCAGCGTTCCGATCGTCGTGGCACTCTTATTCGCTGTTACTGGTAGAACCTGCCCGATCTTCGCTGCCATAACATCAACTTCCCTGGCACCCTTACCTTAGATAATCATCCTCGTCACCGGTAAGAATGGATATTAGCCGGTCAAATTCTCCGGCATGAACTCGCTCTTCATTCGCGATATCGATGAGAACGGCTTTTGCAAGGGGGTTTTCCGTAGCATCTGCATGAGCAAGATATGTATGTACTGCTTCATGTTCCGCGGCAAGATCCAGGCGAATTGCCCGAATAAGTTCCTCAGGAGTCAATGGGCGATCCGGGATTTTTCCGCTGAACGGATTTACAAATTCTGGCATTTTTTTTCTCCTTTAAATTCATCATTTCCTGTCATGGGGGTTCAGTATGAAATTTTAAAGAGTCTTGCCCAAAAATCAGATTTTGATTTACAAATTGAAACAACCGGGAGAAAAATTTTGAAAGGATTCGTTTTTTTTTTATTTAACGACTATTAATCCAAATGAAAATCTTTAACTCAGTCTTCATACATCCTGACCTGTTATCGGTTTGTTGAAATAGTCGTGGGAAAATGTTCCATGCTTCACATTGAAAAGAAAATGCTGTGTTTGGAGATAATCTCAAATAAATAGGAGAAAAAAAGGATTTCCCAAGAACCTTAGAAAAATTATATTCCATTGCCTTAATACAAAATACAACAAAGAAATTTCATCCTTCAAAGAGACACTTTTATTCACATGATCACATCATTGAACGTCGTAAAAGTTTCAATTCTAACCTCAGGTTGTTAGTAATATTCCTCAACAAGGGTAGCTAAACCTTAATAACAGCGGGCAATTAAGATTTTCAGGGAGGTTACTAAGATGGCAAAAATCACCCAATACAGTGCGGTAAACCTTATAAATGAGGCAGGAGCAGATTCCCGTTTATGGAATACTCTGCCTTCGGATGAGGTGATAGAAAAGACGGTGAAAGCCATAGAGAGTCGCGGAATAAAAGTGGTCATCGCGGAAAATGCGGACAATGCCCTGGCGGTTCTTAAAAAAGTCATTCCGGACGGTGCTGAAGTCATGAACGGGTCTTCAACAACCCTGATCGAGATTGGTTATGAGGATTATATTTCCGGGGGGCGGACAGGCTGGAAGCTGATGCACAGGGTAATTACTGCGGAAAATAATGATAACAAACGGGCAGAACTCAGGAGAAAATCAGTTGCTGCCGATTATTTCATATCCAGCGCAAATGCTGTCGCCCAGTCCGGAGAGATAATTGGCTGCGATGCGAGCGGGAGCCGGGTCGGTGCATGGCCGTTCGCCGCAGGTCACCTCATCCTGGTTGTGGGAATAAACAAGATCGTCCCGGATCTCGAGGGAGCATTAAAACGGGTCCGGGACTATGCATATCCGCTTGAAAATGCACGGGCAAAGAGGGTGTATGGAACACCTAGTACCATCGGGAAGTGTGTTATACTGTCGCATGAAAAAAATGAAGGGCGGGTTTTACTTATTCTTGTCAGAGAGGCACTTGGTTATTAGGTCATGCTTCCATAATTTCTCTGATTTGTCTCAATTTTTGAAGATCAGGGAAAAGTATATCTGATTCTTTGATATTCTATCGATACGAACTTTTAAAAAAAATTCCTTCCCTCGGAATATTGATGAAACCATGATATCGCAAAAGGTTCAGGATACCGATAAAAAAACCCCGGAAAAAATCCGGCATTACTTTGAAAAACAGGGTGATTCCTCCATTTTTTCTGTTCTATTGTTGAGGAATTCTCTGGCAATTCCTGAGCCCCGTACTACTGATAAAATATCCGTTTACGTTCAGCCAATCAGAAGATAAAGAGTTTGTAAATATGAAAACTCATGATGCTACTGAAAAAAAGGAAAGGAGAGAACTAACCGACACGAATGAAGTGCTGAAAGCAGAGATTGCACAGCGAAAACAGGCAGAAGCAGCTACAAAAAAGGCGTTTTCCCTGCTGAATGCCGCTCTCGAATCAACTGCTGATGGGATTCTTGTCATTGACAGAGAGGGAGAAATCACCAGTTATAACAGAAAATATGCAACTATGTGGAATATACCGGATGCAGTTCTGGAATCTCCAAAACGGCGGACAATTGCAGAATACATAAAAAGAGAACTAAAAGACCCGGAAGGGTATAGTGCCCGCGTTAAGGAACTGACTGCACACCCGGAACGTGAAAGCTACGACATGCTGGAACTGAATGATGGGAGGATTTTTGAGCGCTACTCAATACCGCAGAAGATTGGAGACGTCGTTGTCGGCCGGGTCTGGAATTTCCGGGACGTTACCGATCGCAAACAGGCAGAAGAAAAGCTGCTGGCATCCTTACGGGATAAAGAAGTGATGCTTCGGGAGATCCATCACCGGGTCAAAAATAATCTCCAGATCGTATCCGGGCTACTCGATATGACCCGGAAAAGATCTCAGGACCCGGCAACGGCCGGAATTCTGATGGATATGATGATGAAGATAGATACCATGGCGCAGATCCATACCCGTCTGTATGAAAGTAAACAATTCAACAGGATAAATATGAATACCCAGATACGGGACCAGATAGCTGCCCTGTCAAATATTTATTCCTCAAGAGACTGTGAGATATCCACAACTATTGAATCAGCATCAATATTTCTCTCGGTTGATCAGGCTATTCCCTGTGCACTCATGGTGAATGAGATCCTGACCAATGCATTCAAACATGCCTTCAAAGGACGCCAGTCCGGCTCCATTGAAATTTCTGCGGTACAGGAAAATGGAAATATGAACATCACCATACGCGATGATGGTATTGGGATCGGCAAAAATCTGGATACTGCTCATGCCAACAGTCTGGGGTTTAAGCTTATCAGGGCATTAATACAATACCAGTTGAAAGGATCATTTATTATCAACAACAAAAACGGCACCGAAGTGGTTGTAAAATTCCCTATCCAGGTAGTGAGTATTTGAAGATGTCAAAGATTCTTGTGGTTGAAGATGAAGCGATCATCCTCCTGCAGCTGGAAGAGATCCTCCATGCCATCGGATACACGGTGGCAGGCCTGGCAGCATCCGGAGAAGATGCTATTGAAAAAGCACGACGCCTGAAACCCGATCTTGTGTTGATGGATATCGTGATGCCCGGTAAATTGAATGGTATTGAAGCAGCAAAAATAATTACCGAGGAACTTGGTATTCCGGTGGTTTTTGTAACGTCTTATGCGGACGATACGATTATTGAAAAAGCCAAGAGCGTTAAACCTTATGGATATATCGTAAAACCATTCAACGAACTCGTGATAAAGGCCACAGTCGAGGTAGCCCTTTTCCGTAAAGTCTCCGAACAGAAAGAACTGGATATAAAAAAGTCCCCGGTAAGAGCCCCGGACGGGGAATCTGAATACCTTGCTCTCCCTGAGATCAAAACCGTTCTTTTAAAAGATATCTTCTCGGATATCGTGCTCTTCCTGTATACTGAAAACGAAGTTAAAGAGCCTATTTTTAAATTTGCACTGGAAGCAGGTATTAAAAAAGGAGGACGTAATTTTTTCTCCTATTCCCGGTCTACCGTTCAGAAATATTTTTTAAAAGAGATCCAGAAAAAAGAACTCTTTACGTACCGTATAAAAAGAAACGAAATACATACACTCCTGCCAATCCTGGAAAAATGCACCGAATCGATGCAGGATTTCGGAGGAGATGAATCTCTGAAGATCCTGATTGATTTCTCCGAAACGGAAGATTACGAGGATATTATCGCGGTCAAGAACCTTGTTCTCTCAAAAAAGGAGAAGGGAATTCGCCTGTCAGGAATTATTGCAATAAATATCGGCATGATCGATCATACCCTGATTCGATCATTCGCCGAGGGCATACCCAAAATTATAGTTTCGACGGGGAAAGAAACTACACTCTCTTTTGCTCACCAGACATTCCCCGCCGAATCCGTCTCAATCGTCCCCCAGTCAACCATCGATGATGTGGTAAAAAAGTCACTCGAACTCGTGGTTCTCTCCCTTCTCGATAAACCGATTTCCGGAAATGACATCGTCCATGAGATTCATAACCGGTTCAATGTGCTCATTCCCCAGGCACGGGTATATATGCTCCTGTATGAACTCGAACAGAACGGGTATATGGAAGTTAAGATGTCAGGAAAATCCAAGCTCTACTGTCCAACGGAAAAAGGACGGAAATATATCTCGCAGAAACTGAATGACATTAAACTTGTTTTCAGGCATATTTTAGGGGGAGGGATGAATGAAACCTTGGCGAACCGTGAAAAAAATTAAACAACATGATGATCAATAAACTCTTTTTTAAGATTCACTCTTGTCAGAATAAAAAAACACAGATCCCCGTGAACGACTGATAGTGATTTTATTTTTCGGCAGAAGGACGACATTACTTATTTTCCTCCATCCATGAGAGAAAAGTCAAAATTTTTTGGCAACAACATGAGAATTAAGAATCCGGCACCGATATTCTCCCTCCGGTTATCATCACAGGGAGTATGATTTTGATGCAATTTTTAAGGTTCTTCTTTGTTCATTTCTTTTTTTGTCGTTGCCCTGCCGAAACTACAATTTTGTTTTTCCTGGCGTTGCAGGAACAAAAAATTCCAAAGAGAATCAGGAAACAAAAAAACGAAGATATCGGAACTGTATCGTTGTCAATTTTGAAACAAATACTGAAAAATCAGAATATCTATATTTAATCAATCGTTCTATTGCATGTTCGTGGGTTTCGTATCCCACAGGCAGGTAGAACGAAATAGCCCGGCATCCCCTCTCTTCCCTCACAAAAGATATCGTTCAAGATACAGAAAAGAATCGCTCTTATGCGGGTCGTTCCGGGGATTTCAAATCAACAAAGGGTTTCACCATGCCAATTGCTCCAGAGGATACAATGACCGAGTACACCTCGGTAAACGGACTGCTCAATAACGGTGGCCAAATCCTGCTCCAGCTAGCGGTTATTCGGTCGGTCAAGTTTACTGATCCTTGTTCTTTCTTCATCGACAGGGATGATTAATCTTTAGATCAAACAACCCGAAGAACGGGGTTAAAGATTGGAGGAAGTTTTTACCATGGGACCACAGGGAAGAAGAGAGATCCGGTCGAAAAATACCATTGAGCCAGTGATAAATCTATCCGACCATGGCAGATATCTCCAGATTATTGCAAAACTACCAGGTATCGCGGAGGAGAATGTCTCCATCGATCTTGAAAAGACGGTAGTAGCGATCTCCGTAACCAACACCATATCGGGAAAAAAGTATAAAAAATGTATCGCATTACCCTTTGAAGTAAGGCTGGAAAAAAAGAAGTTCCAGAATGGAATCCTGGATCTTACGTTAGAAAAAAGCAGTTCCGGGTAAAGGTTGTTATATAATTGTTTCAGATTTTGTATCAAAATCTGTTATTTAAGAAAGAACCTTTAAAAGTCTCTATTCAATACACAAAAACGGTGAGGATTATTCCGTTATCTGGGAATTCCGATAATGTATTTTATTCAGAGAAAGAGATTGGTCGCGTATGGGAAAATTATCGCAGTATGCAGGGTACCTTTCACCATGAGACTGCAACCGTACTTCATCGGAACGGAACGGGCTGTCCGGTAAGCGGATGTACCCGTTGTGGTGCATCTGATTGTTTTTACGCAGACTTTATTCATGCGTACTGGGTATATCCCAAGGGAGATTGACCGGCCATATAGGCCGTGTGAATAGAAAAAAACAGTAAGGACTATATCTACTTAAATCAGCTGGATGAGAAAAGAGAAGTAGAAAATTCATAAAAAAAATGAAGGGTTGAGAACCCGGGGTGGAATTCCCTATGCCAGAGATATGCAAACGATATGAAAAAAAAGATTTAATCCACAGGACGGAAAATCATCGTGCATGTCAACCGGGTCCGATTACCGCATACACGCAATATGGATGTTTCCCGGAAAAAGATCGAGAGTTTTTGAACATAAGAGATTCCCGTACTATGGGGGGGATATGACGGAGGATACAGAAAAATTGTCAGAGGAGATAGAACGTTTAAGAAAGGATCTTGACACCCAGACACGTCTTGCAGAAGAGCGAATTGATCGATTGAAATACCTTCAGGCGGATTTTGATAATTATCGTAAATGGTCTGAAAAAGACAAAGCAACGATCATCTCACTGGCAAATGAGAACCTGATAAAAGATCTCCTCGTTATATTGGATGATTTTGAGCAGGCGCTGCCTGCTCTTGAACAGGAAAAAAACAAAGAGGGCATGATGATGGTTAGGAAAAAGATGCTGAAAATCCTGAAGGAGTACGGTTTGCAGCCCATCGAGTGCGAGGGTAAAAAATTTGATCCGCATTTCCACGAGGTTATCTGTCTCGAAAGATGTCGTGAAGAACAGAATACAATCCTCAAAGATATGGGAAAGGGTTATCAGTTAAAAACAAAGGTCATCAGGCCTTCAAAAGTGAAGATTGCAGAACATATTAGTGAAGATGAAGGTGAGAAAAATGGCTAAAGAGAAGATTATCGGAATTGACCTCGGCACGTCCAACAGCGAAGCTGCAGTGATGATTGGCGGCAAGCCAACGATCATCCCATCTGCAGAAGGAGCCACCGTAGCCGGAAAGATGTTTCCCTCATACGTAGCATTCACTCCGGACGGCCAGCTTCTGGTCGGTGAACCGGCACGGCGACAATCTGTGAGTAATCCTGAAGGGACGGTAACGGCTGCCAAGCGAAAGATGGGGACCGGTCACGTTTACCGTATTTATGGTAAGGAATACACACCCCAGCAGATCTCTGCATTTCTCCTGCAGAAAATAAAGCGTGATGCGGAAGCATTTCTCGGAGAACCGGTGACAAAAGCAGTAATTACGGTTCCTGCTTATTTCAATGACAACCAGAGGACCGCTACCAAAGATGCCGGTAAAATTGCAGGACTGGATGTCGTAAGGCTCGTAAATGAGCCCACCGCGGCATCGATGGCGTATGGCCTGGATCGCGGGGGGGAATATAAGATCCTCGTCTTTGATCTAGGTGGAGGCACGCTCGATGTGACCATTATGGAATTCGGAGGAGGAACGTTTTCTGTCCTTGCCACGTCAGGAGATACCCAGCTGGGCGGTACTGATATGGACAACGCCGTGTTCGAATGGATTGCGGACGAATTCAAAAAACTTGAGGGTGTCGATTTAAGAAACGATAAAATGGCAATCAACCGGCTGAAAGAAGCTGCAGAAAAGGCAAAAATTGAACTTTCAACCGTGCTGGAGACTGAGATAAACCTTCCTTATGCTACTGCCACCCAGACCGGCCCGAAACACCTTTCCATGAAACTGAGCCGGTCAAAACTCGAACAACTCATAGAACCGATTATCAAGCGTTGCATCCACCCGTTTGAACAGGCATTAAAAGATGCAAAACTGACAAAAGACGACATCCAGAAGGTAATCCTTGTTGGCGGCCCCACCAGGATGCCGATCGTCCAGAAATTTATCGAGGACCATATCGGAAAGAAGGTAGAACGGGGAATCGATCCGATGGAATGTGTTGCGATCGGTGCTGCGATACAGGGTGCGATTCTCGGAGGGGAGATCACAGACATGGTACTTCTTGACGTGACACCCCTGACGCTTGGTATTGAGACACTTGGTGGCGTCAGAACTCCGTTAATTGAACGGAATACGACAATTCCCACCAAGAAAAGTCAGATATTTTCTACTGCAGCGGATTACCAGACATCCGTCACTATCCATGTTCTCCAGGGTGAACGTCCAATGTCCGGTGACAATGTAAGTCTCGGGCAGTTCAACCTTGTCGGGATTCCCCCGGCCCCCGGGGCGTTCCCCAGGTCGAGGTCTCATTTGATATCGATGCATCGGGTATTCTCAATGTATCGGCAAAGGATCTCGGGACAGGTAAAGAACAGAAAATGACCATCACTGCCTCGACCAAACTGGCGGAGAATGATGTCAAGAAGATGGTTAACGAAGCCAAACAATATGAAGAGCAGGATAAGCAGAGAAAAGATGAGGTAGAAATCCGCAACTCCGCCGATTCCCTTATGTATACGGCAGAGAAGACAAAGGCCGATCTTGCAGATAAACTGAGCTCAGAGCTCGTCGATAAGCTCAACGCAGCGATCGTCGCAGTAAAGTCGGCACTGGAAGGGAAGGACACATCAAAGATCAAGTCAGAGACCGAGAAGCTCCAGAAAGTTCTGGGAGAGGCCGGGACAGCTGCGTACCAGCAGGCCGCCCAGCGCCAGGCACAGGAACAGGCCGGTTCACCGGGGGGTGCCACCGGTGGCGAACAGCATCACCAGGAGGAAACCGGTCCCGGTGGCGAGAAGGTCGTCGACGCCGATTTTAAAGTAAAGGACGAGAAATAATCATTTTTCCCGGTAACAATGGCAAAAGGAGATTATTATGAAATCCTGGGCGTAAAAAAAGACGCGTCGCAGGACGATCTGAAAAAGGCGTTCAGGCATCTTGCCCGAAAATATCATCCGGATCTTAACAAAGGCAGTAAAGAAGCCGAAGAAAAGTTCAAAGAGGTCAATGAAGCCTACCAGGTCCTGAACGATCCGCAGAAGAAATTACAGTACGACCAGGTGGGGCATGCGGAATTCAAACCGGGTGATTTTACCCAGGCAAAGACACCCAGCTATGATGATCTCTTCAGGGACTTTGGTCTGGGGGATATCTTTGATGCTTTTTCTTCCGGCTCCCGGAAGACACGGGGAAGAGCCGGGGCTGATCTCCGGTACGATCTTGAGATCTCACTCTCCGACGCATTTTATGGCACGAAAAATACGGTAGCGGTCCCTCATTTTGCAGAATGCGGAACCTGTCATGGGACGGGCGCACAGCCCGGTTACATGCGGGAGTGTCCCACCTGTAAAGGGACTGGAGAGATCAGGAAAGTTCAAAAAACCGGGAACCGCCCCACCATGAATATTGCCCAATGCCCCGATTGTGGCGGGAGCGGGAAGATAATAGAGAAACCCTGCGTGACATGCCATGGCAGAGGAATGATTCAAAGAACGAGAAGAATCGAAGTATCGATCCCCCGGGGTGTGGAAGATAATCAGTTTCTGAGAGTTGCCGGCGAGGGGGAACCCGGTGAGAATCAGGGATCACCCGGAGACTTGTACGTAGTCGTACATATTAAAAAACATGAGATCTTCGAAAGGCAGGGTTCTGATCTCTACAGTACCGCCGTTATCAGTCTTGCAACAGCCCTGCTGGGCAGCGAGATCACGGTACCTACGATTACCGGAACAGCGGTATTGAAAATTCCCCGCGGGACACAGAGCCATACGCTCTTTCGGCTCAGGGAACAGGGAATACCGTACCTGAATTCTGACAGCCGGGGAGATCTGCTCATTAAGATTATCGTAAAAATTCCGGAAAAAATGTCAAAAAAACAAGAGGATCTTATAAAAGAGGCTTTTGCGGGGGGAGTGTAGTTTTCACCAACAGAAGAATCGCTGAAAGGGAAAGGGTTCCATCTTTTTTCCTTATGCGAATATAGTAAGGTACGATCGGGAGGAGAATAATATGCAGAAGATTGAAAGCAGCAAGAAGTACCAAAATGGAATCCAGGTATTATGGAAAGTAGAGGGAAAAGAATTTACTGATTTTTTTCCTTACGAGGAATTGATAGCGATGAAAATTAATGCACTCGATTTGCTGAAAAATCCTGCCATATACAGGGTTGATGCAGAAAACCATAAACTTGAGTCATCTGTATGATCGCATCATGACGAGACGGAATATCCGGAAATTTGTCTCCTTTTTGGAAATGAAGACCGGAATCAATCCTGTTGCTGGTTTGGATTCCTTCCAGACAGTTTCTCCGTTATATTTCGGGAAATTTCTTTATAATCGGCTATCATTTTTGAAAAACAACGGCTGCCGTGCAACTTCGATGATATGGGGTGAGAAACATGCCGGAAAGAGATGAAAAGAACCTTATTTTTATCGTAAATCCACCAGACGATATTAAGCAAACTCTGATGAATAAATTCCGGGCCATGTTTGTGGACAAACTTACGGAGCAGGATCTCAGGGAACTCCAGTTTTATTTAAAGAAACAGTTTGACGAAAAACGTCGGATAAATGTTGAATTTAAATTGAAATTTGAATCCCGGTTAAGGCAGTATTTTCACGAAGAGATCATGCGGCGGGAAATTGTCAGTATTGAGACTCTTCTCAGCCTGCTAAAGCCGGAAGATCTGAAAAAACCAGAGAGCGACCAGTTCTCATGACCGGGAAAATCATTTCAAAATTTGTTTCAAAAAGTGTTTTTCAGGCAAAATTTGATAAAATTCCATTCGATATACGCGTGGTGGAGTAAGGAGGATGGGCTGGGCGGGGGGTAACTCTTCTGTGGTATCCGTTGTTATCGGACTGAATATCGTAAGATCAATTCTGGCCATTTTTCCTTAGCCCATGAACCGGGAGGGATTTTGGAGGAACATCCTCCCGAATTGTCGAGAAGAGTGGTGAATGTTCTGATCCATCCGCGAAAATGATGAGGAGGAGTTCGTATGGTAAGATGGTATTACCGGTCGGTAATTGATGAACTGGATGAAATGAAGAAATACATGGACTCCCTGGTCCATGAGTTGTATGAGACCAACCCGATTGCATTGTTACCCGCTGCAAGGGGCAGCGGAACGAAGATGTTGCCCGCACAACGGGCTGATTTCCGTGTTGATGTGACTGAACACGACAATGAGGTAATCGTTATTGCGGATCTCATTCCTGGTGTGTCCAAAAAAGACATTGCCCTTTCCCTTGTCAATCCACAGACACTGGAAATCTCCTGTGAACGCAAAGAAGAGAGAAAGGAAGAGAAGGAAGGATTTTATCTTCGTGAGCGCAGTTTTGGATCCCTGACACGATTCGTTCCGATTCCACAGGCGGTTACTGAAACCGGGTCGACCGCATCGTTCAGGAACGGCGTTCTTGAGGTCCACCTGAGGAAATCAGGAAAAGAGGAACGGGGGAGAATACCTGTTGATTGATTTTTTCGTTCAGTCCAATCAAAAGAACTGGTAGTAAAGATCAAGAAATTGGGGGAACGTCATGGCCAAATTTGAACAGATGATGCAGGATATCGAACGGATAGAGTGATTATGTATGATTATGGTAAAGAAACGCGACGGCAGCAAAGAATTATTCGTCCCTGAAAAAATTATGGTGAGTGCACTGAAATCCGGATCCCCACCCGAGTATGCAAGAATCATTGCGCAGGATATCGAGAAGAACTCCAAAGATGGTGTCACAACACAGGAGATCAAAACAAGAGTTCTTTCCATGCTCAAGTCAAAAAATCCGGAATGGGAGAGAAACTGGATGGTGTATGATACAGCGGTGAAAAAAAGGGTAAGTTAAGACATATAAGATAGTCCATTCTGGATATTGGGAAAAATTTTTAGATGCCTAATAAATCCGACGGAGATGCAAATGATCGATAGTTCAAAAGACAAGATTTCATCACTGATAAACGATCTTTCAGATCCCAATGAAGATATCCGGTGGGCTGCAGCGTATGCCCTTTCCCAGATCGGAGAGCCTGCAGTAGAATCACTCACCAATGCACTTGACAACCGAAACAGCGTCGTGAGGCTCCGGGCTGCATGGGCATTGGGCCGGATTGGTGATCTCCGCCCGGTCGATAAGCTGATCGCAACACTTCGTGATGGAGACTGGGCGGTAAGGATGCGGGCGGCCGAGGCCCTAGGCAAACTTCAGGCCCATCGAGCAACAGATGCCCTGATCCTTGCTTTAAAGGATGAGAAGATCGATGTCAGAAGGCATGTAATCGCCGCTCTTACCCGGATTGCTGATCCCGCATCTGCTGATCGTCTCGGGGAACTGGTGAAAGATGCAGACTGGCGTGTACGGATGGGAGCAGTACTTGCCCTCGCTGCTATCGGAGACGAAAAGAGCCTCCTCCTCCTCAAGGCAGCAACCGGTGACGAGAACCAGTATGTGCAAAAAATTGCCCAGTCCGTGACCAGTAAAAAAGCGGGAAAACCGGTCTGACAATAAAAAAATTAGCGTCCTGTGCAGGAATTTATATAATGGAAGGTTATTTTCGGTACCTGAAAAATCTAAGCGTTTCTGAATTGTGAAAAAAAATGATTTTTTTATTGTGGAATTAATTAATAAAAACAGTTCACCTGATTCGTTTTCCTTGCGGCGATAACAGGTAAGATTATTGTAATTATATTAACCCAATGCTCATCCATGCGAAAAGCCTGGATATCAATAACCCGGAAAAGTTCAGAGTTCAAAAGTGGAGCGCCCCGGCCGGGACTTGAACCCGGGTCAAAAGATCCGCAATCTTCTAGGATGTCCACTACCCCACCGGGACAGAAATTATTGGCTGTTCAGCCTTACTAAAATTGCTTTCATCGCATAAATACCTCACCGTTTACCAATTCACGAAAAAAGAAATGGTCTGCCATTGCGATTTGGGTAAAAATTACTCATAAAATAATTATTTTTCGGTCAGCATTCTGGTGCTATGCTGTCCAGGTCGGTGTTGGTGTTGCTGTAACGAAAGGCAGGGAATCCCGGGGATTCGACATAAAATAGGCGCAGTCCGTTGTCGTATTAAATTGTGTCGTATCATTGAAATTTCCCTCCGGTTTCACCCATACCATTGCTGTTGCCGTGATGTTATTGCCACTGAATTCAATCTGCATATTATCCCGTTTCATAACTTTGAGCGTACGGTTCAGATAAGTCGTATATTTCTGGGTCCCAAATCCGTCCTGAAGATATATATCTCCGGTTGATTTGCTCATGACGGTAACAAGAAACACTGATTGGGGACTATACGTATCGATCGTAAGGGTTTTTTCACCTTCCCCGACGATTGGGGAATCATATACTTTATGGATAGTTACATTCGATGGTTTTACCGAATAATTGATCATCATCGGAGGATTCTGAAGGTTAAACGCAATAGCTGTTTTATTATATACATACGTATTGGTCGTTGAATAAATGCGGCAATAGAGATCGCCGGGAACCTGGGTAGGGGGAATGGTGTGGAATCCACTTGCAGGAGTATCAGTAACAAAAGGCGTTACGTCTGTTACATAATTCGGTGTTGGGGAAATCTGCGGACTCGTTTGACCGGGCTGGTTGGAAGTGTAGATATTCCCGTTTTTGGATGAGGTAGCATTTTCTTTTGGTGGTGCAACACATCCCGACGCCATCATGATCAGGATAATTGAAATACAACAGGCGACACGGACCAGGATCTCTTTCATAATTCAATAGTACAGTAATTCATAGTAATTAAGGATTTTTAGATGAAATTATTCGGGTTTTTAATTAAAATCACAATTATCGCCTTGATAAAAACATACTGAGATTTATAAGCAAGAAGAAAAAATGCGAGGGATGGGATTCGAACCCAAGAACTCCTGCGAGATCAGGCCCTGAACCTGACGCCGTTGACCTGGCTTGGCTACCCTCGCGCTTGTATACATTATGTATGGAATTACATAAAGATAGGTGATCACCCTCCTTTGCCGGCACTGTTCCCGTTTAACGATCTCTTCATCTCTTTGTCTCGAAGCTCATTGCGCCTGATTTTTCCTGAAATAGTTTTAGGGAGCGAGTCTACAAACTCAATTGCACGCGGGTATTTGTAGGGTGCCGTAACCTTCTTCACATGGGTTTGTATCTCCCGGACAAGCGCCTCGGAAGGTTTCATCCCCGGTTTAAGTATCACAAATGCCTTAACAATAAGTCCCCGGATATCATCCGGTGATCCAACAACTGCTGCTTCCTGGACTGCCGGATGCTCGATCAATGCACTCTCAACCTCAAACGGCCCGATTCGGTAGCCGGATGCCTTGATGACATCATCGTCCCTGCCGATAAACCAGAAATACCCATCCTCATCCTTGTATGCCTTATCTCCGGTATAATAAAAACCGTCCACAAATGATTTTTTATTCTCTTCTTCGTTGTTCAGGTACTCCCGGAACATGCCTACAGGGCGGGGGTCAAGCCTGATGGCTATCCGCCCTTCTTCATGAAGTCCAACGGGTTTTCCCTTGTCGTCGTGAAGCTCGATATACCAGCCCGGTGACGGCCTTCCCATGGAACCGAACTTTGGTGTCATACCGGGGAAGGTTCCGATACAAAGAACGGTCTCGGTCTGTCCATAGCCTTCATATATGGTCAGGCCGGTCGCATCCTTCCATGCCTTGATAACTTCAGGATTCAAGGGTTCACCTGCACTCACACAATGCCGGAGCTCGGTAAAATCGAACTTGTCAAGATCAGCGAGAATGAGCATGCGGTAAATTGTCGGAGGACAACAGAAAGTATTTATGCCGTACTTCTCGATCAGGGGAAGGATCTCGGTTGGGTTGAATTTACTGCGGATGTCATAGACAAAAATCGCCGCACCTTCTATCCACTGCCCGTAAAATTTTCCCCAGGCGCTTTTTGCCCATCCTGTATCAGACAGGGTAAAATGGAGATCGGTGGAACGGATGTCATGCCAGAATCTGGCAGTTACAATATGTCCGAGTGGATAACTCTGGTCATGCACCACCATTTTCGGTTCCCCGGTAGTTCCGGATGTGAAAAATATCACCAGCGGATCGGAGTGACGGGTCTTTTTCATACCGGGAAGATTTACGAGTTTTGCTGAAACCGGTGCAGGGTACTCAAGCTCCACAGGATAACTGATCCATCCGGGTCTCCTTCCGTCCACCATCATCTTGCAGGAAAGTGTCGGACATTCTTTTGTGATCGCATCAATCTTATCTGCATGTTCTTCACTGGTTATGACCATCTTTATATCGGCTAGATTAATACGGTATTTCAGATCCTTTGGGGTGAGCATCGTTGGTGCCGGGCAGTAGACAGCACCCCGCTTGATCAGCGCCAGGGTAAATGTCCACCATTCGGGAACCCGCGGGAGCATGATCAGGACCCGGTCTCCCTTATTGACGCCATATTTGATCATCATGTTCACTATCTGGTTTGAAAGGCGCATGATATCCCAGAAGGTGAATTTCTTTTCTTCACCATCCTGGTTCACCCAGATCATTGCAAGCTTGTTCCGGTCCTTATGCGCCCATGCATCAATAACATCAAAACCGAAGTTAAAATACTCAGGAACTTCAATTTTAAAAGAGCGGTATGTTTCATCGTAGTCACCCATGTTATGATCATGAGGGCTTACGACCGGACCGGCAGAGGGAAGATTAGTTGCACCAATCGTACGGAAACCCGCGTCATGCACAAGATGCGTGGTGCATGCCTCGTTGATCCATTCCGACCGGGATATCTTTCTTTTTTCACAGGATTTATCAACAGATGCCGTGAGGCTATCATCCATGGTAACAGAATATCGCACCATCAAGGATCGGTTTGGTGGTGCACCTGATAGGTTTTTCGATTGTTATTGACACCACATGCAGAATTCTCACGATAAAAGAACAGATGTCTGGAGTCGATATAATATCGGGAGAATTTACCCGGAACACGGGAATGCTCCGGGAATATTCAGGCTGGTGCAGTTATTTTTTATTGAGGTGCTTTTTCATCTCTGCTGCACGCGGCTCATTGGGCTTTATCTTCCCGGAGATGGTCTTTGGAAGCTCATCAACAAACTCGATCTCACGGGGATATTTGTAAGGTGCTGTTGTACGTTTTACATATATCTTCAGTTCCCTGATGAGAGACTCAGACGGCTCATATCCGGCGTTAAGAATGACAAATGCCTTGACGATCATCCGCGGATACGATCCGGCGATCCCACAACTGCGGCTTCCTGTACTGCAGGATGTTCAATGAGCGCACTTTCAACTTCAAAAGGCCCGATACGATATCCCGAGCCCTTTATCACATCATCGTCGCGACCGACAAACCACAGAAATCCATCCTCGTCCCGGTATACTTTATCGCCGGTATAGGTCCAGCCTCTTACGAAGGATCTCTTATTTTCTTCAGGATTGTCGATATGCTCCACAAGGGAGTCCCAGAGGACGTGGGTTACAGGAAATTGCCTGCATTCCCTCCTCTTGCGCATCAACCGGGACGCCGTCTTCATTATGAACCTCAACGTTCCATCCAGGAGAGGATTTTCCCATTGAACCAGGCCGGGGCTCAAAACCCCTCAATGTGGCAACACAGCACGGTCTCAGTCTGCCCGTAACCTTCACATGGTCGGACCCGTCCCCTCTTTCCAGACCCGGATTACTTCGGGATTTAAGGGCCCCGGCACTACAACAATGGCGAAGCGACGAGAGATCAAAACGATCCAAATCTGCAAGGATCAACATCCGGTAAATTGTCGGGGGACAGCAGAATGTGGTAACCGGGTATTTTCCAGAAGGGGGAGCACTTCGGTTGCCGGGAATTTTCCGAGAAATGGTAAACGAAAATACATGCGCCCTCGATCCATTGACCGAAAATTTTGCCCGAGGCACACCTTTACCCAGCCAGTGTCGGCTCCGGTAAAATGCAGATCATTGTGCCGGATATCCTGCCAGAGGCGGTCTGAAACAATATGCCCCAGGGGTAACTTTTATTGTGGAGAACCATTTTGGGCTCGCCGGTTGTCCCGGAGGTGAAGTAGATCAACATCGGCCTTTACTTCTTGTCCGCGGGGTATCCGGAATGCTGACAGAACGACGGGATACCGGGGCCGGGTACGGGAGTTCATAGGCCAGCTTGCCCATCCTTCCCGCTCGACATCAACGACCATGCGAAAACCGTACCACGATACAGATTATAGGGTTTTCGCAGTCTCTGTCGACAGACCATAAAGATTGTCCATTAGTATTATGATTCAGGGAAAAGCATAGTATAGTGGATGGCAGATAAAAAGTACGATTCGTTAAAAATTGAGAATATTGTCGCGTCAGGAGTTATTGCAGATTCGATAGATCTCGTCGATGTTTCCGCTAAGATCAAGAGCTGCGAACTCAATACGAAGCGCTTTCCCGGAGCAGTCTACCGGATCGAGAACCCGAAGATTGCATCCCTGATTTTTTCATCAGGAAAGGTTGTTCTTACCGGAATCCGTGATAAAAAAGCGCTCACTGACGGTTTAAGAATCATCATGAAGTCTCTCAAAGAGGCTGGTGTTGATACATATACTGAACCCAAAGTAGCAATCACCAACATCGTCTGTTCCTATGATATTGGCAAATACATCAACCTGAACAAGGTGGTCATCACGCTCAACCTTGAAAATATCGAATATGAACCGGAGCAGTTCCCCGGACTCGTGTACCGGATCAAAGATCCCAAGATCGTGGCGCTCCTCTTCTCTTCAGGAAAAATTATTCTTACCGGCGGCAAGAATCTTGAAGATATCAAGAAAGGCCTTGACTTTCTTGAGCAGAAACTTGAAAGTATAATGTAAATTTAACGATTTTTTTGCCTCTTTCATAGTTTGCTTTTGGACTGGCATTTTTATCTGATTTGCATGATCGGGATGGACCACGTACTTGATCAAGTATGAAGTAATCAGATTTTTTATTCAACTGATCACATTTCAGAAAAACCTCGGAAAACCGAAGAATTTTTTTTGTGTTATAACCAGTACCGGTGAGTCTGGATAAAATTTCGTTCTGCTTTCATGATCTCGCGATAGAACGCATCGCCTTCGGTGAGGGTCCCGAGAATTCGGGATGCAGTCTCAGGTCCGACCCCCCGGGCAGAAAGCGCAATCACTGCCTTTTTCCCGCTGGAAAGAACGATATTGGCATTTTTTAATAAACGCTGTTCAATAGCACGATCTTCTGGGGTTTTCCGGGGATTCTTCAAAGCCGTATACGAGTCGTCTTCATAAGGTTTGAGCGCGGCAATCAGGCATGCCCCGCACTTTGGGCATTGGGGTTGGTCGGGTACGCGGGAAACAACGGTGCGGCAGTGCCAGTCCCGGCAATTCATACAGGCAAGCACAACACCATCCTGGTCGAGCCTTCTCTTCAGCGTGGCGAGCACTGCCTGATCCGCCGTGGGTGGTGGTATCTGGTCACGGGATGAAAACAATCCCCCGGCTCCGATTATAGAATGGGGGCCTAAAACAACGCGGATCTCTTCCTGCCTGATCTTGCCAATAATTATGGCAGCGGTATCAATATCCATATAATCAGAGAGCAGTTCCCGGAATGCTTCCTGTTGGACGACTGTTCCATCAAAATACTCTAAAAGACGCTGTATACTGATCTTTTCATAATCGGCATCCGGATCAATCGCGCCAAATTTTTTCGCGATCTGGACCAGTTTCCATTTGAACAGGGCAGTTCGTTTCAGCGCCAGCCTGATTATACCCGGCATATGTGCGGGGTCAAGGGAAAGTAAAAAATC
This sequence comes from uncultured Methanoregulaceae archaeon, assembly GCA_963829225.1. Taxonomy (GTDB): domain Archaea; phylum Halobacteriota; class Methanomicrobia; order Methanomicrobiales; family Methanospirillaceae; genus Methanoregula. The sequence goes on from CAWHHQ010000001.1 coordinate 199,820, forward strand.
CCGCACGTCTGCACTCCTGATGGAAGAGGGAAGGCACAGGAACATCCGGTATGCGTCAAGTTCAAGGCCTACCGTTGTTCCGTACCGTGCTGATATGAGAATAGAAAGAACACGTCCCAAGGCTTCATTCGTTTTATGCCCGGCGCAGATATTACAGACAACTCCTTCCCCGGTATTTTCCAGGGTTATGACCTGATCGCTGGGGACAAGTGAACGGTTTTTGTCCATTTCAGCCAGAAAACACTCGGCGTAACGGATACTTTCTTTATCATTCGTATAAGCAGAGATACTACGCGTTCTGCGGATCTCCCCGACCTCGCGTGCGACTGAGTACGGGACAGGAATCTGCTCACCTTCCCATGAGGGTAGTTCTCCCACTGCTTTCTTCGCAGGCTCTACAGTGAGTCTGCCGTCTGCGATCTCGATTACGCGCCAGAGCTGCCCTTTGGTGATAAAGACTACGCCGGCGTGCACCCATCCGACGACAAAAGACTCATCGAGGGTACCGACCGTTCTTCGGGAGACCATATCAAAGATCGGCACTTTGCGTTCATCATGGATCATGGACAGGTTCCCTGCCAGATACCGCCGTGCCCGTGCGGTCGTGATAATCCGCGTCCCGTCCGAACGGATTAAACGGTGCTCCTCCATCTGCCGGCATACATCCTCGAGGAGCGCCCCGCACTCTGAAAAAACAAACGTCCGTTCGATAATCTCGCGGATCTTTGATCGCTCAATCTCTCCGTACTCCACCGCTATGCCAGCGATCTGGTTTGCGAGGACATCCGCGGCACATCGCGGGGGCACTACCCGTTCTATCTCATTTGCCTTGGCTTTTTTTACAATGACGAGGGATTCGAGAAGGTCATCAAAACCCGTTGCAAGGATCGTCCCGCGCGAGATCGTATTCAGCTCGGTGACCGGCCCTTCCTACCCGTTGCACAAGCCGGGAGACTTCCCGGGGAGAGCCGAACTGGATCACATGATCAACCCTCCCGATATCTATGCCAAGCTCCATGGAGGAGGTGCAGATAAGTGTCCGGATCTCACCCCGTTTGAACCGATCTTCTGCATCGATCCGGATCTCTTTTGAAAGCGATCCATGATGCACCTCCACATCCCCGCGTTCATAGAGGGCGTGTCCCAGGGCTTCGGCGGTTACCCGGGTGTTTACAAAGATCAGGGTTGACCCTTCCCGGTTCAGTATGTGTGAAAGGATCTCCGTCTGCTTCCGAAAATCGTCTCCGACGAATCGTACGGTAATTTCCAGTTGTTTTGCGACAGGAACCTGGACAACGGAGAACGGACGCTTCCCGCAGAGGAAACGTGCAATTTCATCGGGATTTCCCACGGTTGCCGACAGACCAATCCGCTGGAATTCTCCTGCATATACATGAAGGCGTTCGAGCGCAACGGCAAGTTGAGCGCCTCGTTTGCTTCCGGCAAGCTCATGTATCTCGTCAACGATCACGAACCTGACCTGGTTAAGGTGTTTACGGAGCCGTTTTCCCATGAAAAGGGCCTGGAAGGTCTCCGGAGTGGTGATCAGAAGATCCGGGGGAGCCAGTGCCTGTTTGCGTCGTTCTCCCACCGGCGTATCTCCATGTCTTACTCCTACAGTAAGCCCGAGTTCGCTGCACCACCATTGCATACGCGCAAGGATGTCGCGGTTAAGAGAGCGCAGTGGGGTAATATAGATGGCTTTGAATCCACCACCGGAAGACATTGACAGGAGCGCATTGAACACCGGAAACATAGCACTCTCTGTCTTCCCGGTTCCCGTCGGTGCGATGAGAACGACATGCTTTCCCTGATGGATCAACGGGATTGCCTGTTTCTGGGCTTCGGAGAGCACGGAAAATCCGCGTTTCCTTATGCAGGCCTGGACCTTTGGGTCCAGCATTTCAAGTTGTTTCATCTGGTTGCAGCGAATTGAGAGAGCCGATGTATGTCCCATCGGCAAGGATGATCTCTGCATCCTCTTTTTTCATGAACCGCGACAGGGGCGAGAAGGGATTTTTTACGATCTGGAGGATATCATACCCCGCAATCTCGTTAAAAGAAGGCATGAATAGCACCCGGGTCGGAGGATTTTCAGCGATTATTTCCATTCCCAGCTTTCCGGCGTCAAGCTCCGCCCGTAGGTAGGCAGGGGCCTGAAGGGCACAACCCACTTCATCCTTAAGTAGGAGCAGGGGATGGTGATGACCGATGATCATCAAGTGACCCGCAAGATGGGGAGAAGGGTACATATGTCCGTGGAGATATCCGACACCATCAAGGATCGCGCCTTCTTTCGGCTGGAGTTCGGTAGTACGAAGATATGTTTCAATGCCGATATCGTGGTTGCCGGGAAATACTTTCAAAGGGACCCGGCTCCGAAGTGTTTCGAGAATTACCGGTAATTCCACGTACTCCTGACGGGTAAGTGATGGAATGCTGTGTTTGATATCACCGAGCAGTACAAGCATGTCCGGGTCTGCAAGGTCGATAATATTCATGAGGCGTTCAAGGCGCTCCCTGCTCCGGCTCCTGAAATGCAGGCCATGGGTCGCGAGATCAGCCTCTATCCCGAAATGGAGGTCTGCAACAATCAACAACCGGTTTTCTCCTTCAATAACGAGAGCCGGGCCATCCCCGAAAAATTCCATTTTCATAAAGGTTTAACGAATCCCTTCTGGGGCTGGTAACATTCATCTTCGGTGACAAGGGATTCAATGGCTGCAAGGGCTGCCTCGCGGGTTATACCACTCTCCCGTGCCAGACTGATTACCTCTTCCAGAGAAATTCCCCGTGGTTCGTTTCCTGCCGAAATGAGATCCATCACCTTTGTGCGGATATCGGATTGATCAGGTTTATCCCAACCGGGGGAATGGACTGTCTGCACCGCATCTTCAACCATTGCAGCGAGTTTCTGGAGACGAGTTCGGGTTACCGGATAGTGGCGGATTGCCGTGAGGATACCTGCATCGGTACACGAATCCAGTAGTGCAAGATTAATGAGGTTAAGCCGTCCGAGCGTCGATTTTGCGGTTGCCAGTACCCACTGGTCACGAACCCCCCGATTCACAATTTTGATGTGATCCGGACGAACAGACAGATTTGCCACACCATTTTTCATATACATCTGGGCCCTGCCGGAGACCGTAACAAATGAAGGAACGGGAATTTTACACAGTATCTCTGCGAGAGGGGTATTCCTGCCACCGATCACCAGATCAAATATGCCGGTCGGGTCGGACAGGCGGGTATATACCATATCTCCGGATTCCATAATCTCGGTGACGGCACCGGAAAGGAACATGGATCTGCACCATGCCCCTCCCGGTGTAACTACCCATGCGGGGGTTCCGCTGTCATGATCCTGAATGGATAAAGTAGAGCCATTATATTCTCCGGCAAATACCCGTACCGCCCCTTCCATAGTCTGTATCAGTTTTGTCAGGCGATCGTATTCAAGATATAGTCTGGGGCATTCCTCTGTTTAAAACGGAAGAGGTAAGTTCGTTTTCAATCTGCCTCAGGAATTCTTCAATGAATGGCGGTGCAGGAGTTCTGAGAAGGAATCCATTGCGGATCTGCCACAGGATTTACATACAGCGTCGTTCATATCTGCATCTCATATACCAATCCCCTGTCCTGAAGTCTTTTACGATCTTCCCGAGATAAGGTAAAAAATCTGATCCATTTACGTGAAAACGTAAAAATGATGAAACTGAATCTGAAATTGTAAATGAAGGTAATGAAGGATTATTTCCCTGTATGACGGAAGGCTACGGAAAGGAGGGCTAGCGAGACGAGTGCCAGCAGGACTGTGGATGGTGACAATGAAGATTTGGCGGTAGTGGGTAACGGTGGTACTGTGCATGAAGTGAGATCCGGAGGAACCAGTGTCGGGTCGAGAGCGGCAGCCCGGGTGAATGCTGTTTTTGCTTCGTCGCACCTGCCAAGTGACTGAAGGGCATTACCCTTGTTAAACCAGGCAACTGAATGAACCGACGTCAGATTGCCCTCAACGGCCAGCGCTGCGTCCGCTGCAGCATTTGCCTCTTCAAACCGGCCGAGCATCACCAGAATCCCGGCCCGGTTGGCCTGGATAAGTGGGACCAGTGAGGTGACATTGAGTGCAAGCGCTTCATCCGATACTTTTAGCGCTTCTGAATAATTCCCGGCATCTGCAAGGTCAACACTTTTTGAATAGAGAGCCCCGGCAGAGGTACCCTGATCAGAGTTATCGGCGGCTGGTACCGGCAGTATCAAACATAAACCGATAAGGATAACCAGTAAGATTCTTTCAAAATTCATATATCTCACTCCTTTCTCAGTAGTGAAGGTGCATCATATAAAAAAGTGAATGTATTCATATAAAGAAAAAGTGTCTTACCTGTTTTTACCCAGTACGATCAATCCTGCAATAACAATACCGGCCAGCCCGATCCATCCCGGAAGAGGGGTATAGGTGGTTTTTACCGGAAGCGGCGATGAAGTCGGGATCTCAACGGGCCCGGTTTGTGACGAGGAGGGGGTTGCGGAAAGGGTAGTTGCAGGCACCGTTGAACTAACCGGTGGAGTATTTTGAGATGTAACCGCGGCAGATGTATCTTTGATGAAGGTTACGGACGCTGATTTCGTCGTCGTACCCGTGAGGTTCAGGACCCGGCCCTGGTTATATGATTCCTGCATTGAATTAAGATCCTGGTTTATGGTGAATGTATATGTACCGAGGGGGTAGAGCGTTTCACCAGAATTACTCCGTGCCTCATGGTCCCAGTCTTTCCCGTCCTTCCAGTAGTAGGGGGACACAGTAATAAATGGCTGTTTTTCGAAGGACAGGATCCGGGTTTTTGCATTTCCTGCATTTCCTGTATAGACCGTGCTGACCACTCGTCCAAGCGGATTTACAAGTACTGCGGTAAAAAATGAATCCGAGGGATTCATACTGGGACGATTTAACGGAAGAAGTGCAGGATACAGATTAGTATCCACCCGGTAGGTAATATTTGTAGAAACCGGCACGGATTTCCCGCTTACGTCCTGGTTGTGATCCAGATCCCAGACTTTGATATCGAGCTGCGGTTTCATAACTTCAAAAACCACATCCCACGGTTCCTTATCAACGCAATACCATGAGCCGGAATATGCCGCGAAATTTTCCAGGCTGATGTTATAATGGTATATTGTATCCGAAACGCTGTTTATTTCATAAAGGGTCATGTTCTTTTGGGGTGGCGCGCTGGTATTTGCGCCTTCCTGCCACCACGCAATGGTATGGCACCCGTTTAACGCAGAAGATATATCCAGATTGCTCTCACCGAGGTAAACGGGAGCGCCCGCAGCGATTTTTGCAGTGCTGCCCACCACCGGTGCCGCACCAATTAAAATGATAATTAAAGCGAATACAACATATTTTCCTTGCATGGGAAGTAATTTTAAAACCCTTATGATAAACATTATGACACTCATCTGTTAAGAACGTGAGATTATTGCCCCCGCACATAAGAGTGTTCCCGGGTACGACTATGATATTGGCTGTCGGGTAAAAGGGTAAGGTGGGAAGAGAGGATACAAATGGAAGAGAACCACACCATCTGGATTGAGAAATACCGCCCATCAAAGCTTGCCGATATTGTCGGGCAGGATGAAATTGTGGAGCGATTGTCGTCGTATGTGAAGAGCGGGAACCTGCCACACCTTCTCTTCACGGGTAGTGCAGGGGTAGGCAAGACCACTGCGGCGGTGACCCTTGCACGTGAATTTTTTAAGGATTCATGGCAGATGAATTTCCGTGAACTCAATGCCTCAGATGAACGCGGGATCGATGTCGTGCGCAACCAGATCAAGCAATTCGCCCGGACCACACCCCTCGGTGAGGCGAGATTTAAAATCCTGTTTCTTGACGAAGCCGATGCACTGACCACCGATGCACAGGCAGCCCTGCGCCGGACGATGGAAAGTTACGCACAGACATGCCGGTTTATTCTTTCCTGTAATTATTCCTCCAAGATTATAGACCCCATCCAGAGCAGATGTGCAATATACCGGTTTAAACCCCTTGGACCGGACGCGGTAAAGGAAGAGGTGTGCCGGATCGCCGGCTGTGAAGGTCTCAGGATAACGGATGGTGCGATGGATGCCATTGTGTATATTGCACAGGGGGATATGCGTAAGGCGATAAATGCACTTCAGGGTGCCGCAATTATCTGTCCTTCAATTGACGAGAGAATGGTATATGCTATAACGTCAACTGCACGACCGGATGAGATCGAAGAGCTCCTGAGGCTCTCTCTTGACGGAGACTTTGACGGTGCTGAATCCCTCCTTGCAAAGCTTCTCCGCGAACGAGGGATCGCTCCAAATGAACTGATCAACCAGTGTTACCGGGCCATTGTCAGGATGGACATGATTAAGGGATTAAAAGTGGAGTTGATCGACCATCTTGGCGAAACTGATTTCCGCCTCTCCGAAGGAGCGAACAGTGATATCCAGATGGAAGCGCTTATCGCCCGGTTCGTGCTCTCTTCCCAGAAATGCAGGTGAGGTACGGTTATGGAAAAAAACCCCGACCTGCAGGATAACGATAAGACCGAGGACTGGAGCAGATTATTAAAAAGCAAGTATAAAAAAGAACTCGCTGAGATATCCCGTGAATATCCTCATAAACGTTCCCTAAGTATCGATTACCGGGATGTCGAACGTTATGGTAAAACCGGTATTGCTCTTGCCGATGAACTTCTGGAAAATCCCGGTAAGGTTCTCGAGGACGTGTGGGAAGCCGTCAAGAAAAGTCAGTTAATAAGGACAAAGGATGGAAAAGAGCCTAAAGGTATCAATATCAGGTTCACTAATCTTCCGAAAAAAGTTGGAATCCGCAATATCAGATCCGATGATATTAACTCCTTTGTCTCGGTTGAAGGCATCCTGCGTAAAACTACCGAAGTTAGGCCACGTATTGTTGAAGCAGCCTTCCGATGCCCTGCCGGACACTTCACCATAAAAAAACAAAAATACGGGAAATTCATCGAGCCGGATGGGTGTGCAACTGATGGATGTACCTTCAAGAAACTTGAATTGCTACCCAAACGTTCGAGATTTGTCGATTCGCAAAAACTCCGTATACAGGAATCCCCGGAGGGACTCCGAGGTGGCGAACAACCTCAGACGCTTGATGTGGACGTAACTGACGACCTCTCCGGAAGAGTGGCACCCGGAGACCGCGTGATAATCAATGGGATCCTCCGTTCAATGCAGAGGATTATCAAAGGTGAGAAGAGCACCGTCTTTGATATTTTTCTGGAGTGTAATTCTATCGAAATTGCTGAAAAAGAGTTCGAGGAAGTGGAGATCGATGAAAAAGACGAGGATGAGATCAAAAATCTCAGCAGCGATCCCCTGATCTACCGGAAGATCACTCATTCCATTGCACCCACTATATACGGAAGTGAGGATGTCAAAGAGGCAATTGCACTCCAGCTCTTCGGAGGCATAGCAAAGGAGATGCCGGATGGCACTCATCTCCGGGGCGATATCCACGTTCTGCTTATCGGTGACCCGGGAATTGCCAAGAGCCAGCTGCTCCGGTATGTGGTGAAGCTCTCACCCCGGGCAATCTATACCAGCGGGCAGTCTTCAACCTCCGCAGGGTTAACCGCAACCGCAGTGAAGGATGAATTTGGTGAGGGGCGATGGACTCTCGAAGCAGGGGCACTTGTGCTGGCTGATATGGGAGTAGCCGCGGTTGATGAGATGGACAAGATGCAAAAAGAGGACCGTTCAGCCCTGCATGAAGCGATGGAACAGCAGTCCATAAGCGTCGCCAAAGCCGGCATAACTGCCACTCTCAAATCCCGCTGCGCTCTCCTTGGGGCTGCAAACCCGAAATACGGAAGATTTGATATGTATGGCGATATCTCCGACCAGATCAATATGCCCGCTTCTCTCCTGTCCCGGTTTGACCTGATCTTCATCATGACCGATCAGCCCGAACAGAAGCGTGATCTTGCCATAGCGGAACACATCCTCAAATCCCATGGCATTGGTGAACTGATCGCCCAGCACAAGAAGACGCCGATCCCCGGTGTCACCGATGAATATATCCAGCAACAACTGAAACCGGTCATGCCGGACATTGATCCTTCATTCTTCCGCAAGTACGTCGCGTATTCCAAACGCTCCTGTTTCCCGATACTGTCCATTGAAGCCAAGGAAGCCCTTGTCGGCTATTACCTCAAACTCAGGGGGATTGCCGAACCCAACAAGCCGGTACCCGTCACGGCCCGCCAGCTTGAGGCGCTTGTCAGGCTCGCCGAGGCGAGCGCCCGGATTCGTCTCTCGAACACCATTGAACAGCATGACGCTGAACGGGTAATCCATATTGTCGACGCATGCCTCCGCCAGATCGCCTATGATGCGAGGACGGGAAGTTTCGATATTGACAAGATAGCGACCGGCATTTCCAAGGAGAAGCGGGATATCGTACGGGTGATAAAGGATGCAATTCGTGATATCGGGGGCGAAGGCCGGCGGGCTTCGAAAGATCAGGTCGTTGATGTCGTGGTTTCGAAAGGGTTCCCGCGGGACAAAGTTGAGGCAGGGATCGACATGCTCGTCCGATCCGGTGAAGCAATGGAACCAAAACTTGGTATCCTGCAATTGATTTGAGGAGATAAATAATGACAGATAACCGGGACCAGGCAGTCTTTGAGGCCGGGATAAAACTGGGGGCGCTTTACCACCAGTGGGTCGGCACCCCCATCTCCCGGAAATCCGCTGCAAGTGTCGAAAGCGCGATCGAACAGGCAGTGATCCTCCAGCCGTTCGTGGAGGAGATCACCGTGAGGCTTGACCGCAACCTGATGACAGAAAATTTGTTCGGGTATAGCGAGTTGTCCGGGCTCATGTTCCATGCAGAGATCGTGACCCGTGTAGGGTTTGCCTATTGCCGGGCACGCCTTGCTCCAAAGGACGGATACCCGCTCATGCAGATCATGGAGTGCAATGAAATCCCCCCGCTTTCCCATCACTGACGATCATATTCATATCGATCCACTCAATGGCCGGGGTATCGAGGCGGCAAAAGATTTTTTACGGGCCGGGGGGACCCATATTTTTCTTGTCTCAAAACCATCATGGTCGTTCTCTCTCTATCCCAGCTGCGGCGCAGATTATATACCCGTTTTTGAAGAGACGATCTCGGTTGCAAGGTTGATCGAAGCAATCGGCGTGGTCGTATTTCCGGTTCTCGGGGTTCATCCCGCTGAGATAAGCAGGCTTTCTGAACGCATGTCGTTACCCGAAGCTTCTGAAGTGATGAAAGCGGGGATAGACTATGCGGCACGATATGTTCAGGATGTGAAGGCTGTCGCTATCAAGAGCGGGAGGCCCCACTACGAAGTCAGTCCGGAAGTCCTGGCCGCATCCAACGACGTGCTTTCACATGCTCTGGAAGCTGCAGCCGGATGCGGGTGCGCATTGCAGGTCCATGCTGAAAGCGGCCCTTGTACAGATATTGCGGAAATGGCAAGGAAAGCGGGTGTCCCGGTAGAACGTGTCGTGAAACATTATGGTTCCCCGGACACTCCCCTGCATCCCTCCCTTATCGCAAAACACGAAGCGATACCACTGCTGGCACGAGAGCGACGTGCATTTACCATGGAAAGCGATTTTATGGATGAAAATTCGCGCCCCGGGGCGGTAATCGGCCCGAAATCGGTACCCCGTTATACGAATAATCTTGTCGGACAGGGTTTGATTACTGAAGAAGATTGTTTCAGGATCCATGCAGAAACCGTCGGGAAGGTATACGGGGTGACGATCACGCTGTGAAACGTGTTCCAACTCACCTTTTTATCCCTGCACGCCAATAGATATCCAATGTTTCTGAAGGTTCATTGCTCACCTGGTTCCGGTGACATTGTGGCTGTGTGCGATCGCGAGCTGCTGAACACCACCATCAGCTATGGGGAGCTTTCTGTCAGAATCTCTGAAGCGTTCTATGGTAAAGTTCCTGTGAGTGAAGCCGAGGTAAGGGCTGCGTTGAAAAAGGCCGGGAATATCAACCTGATGGGCAAACGTTCGGTGAGCATTGCAATTGACATGGGCCTCGTCACCCAATCCGGCTGCATAATGATAGGTAAGATCCCCCACGCTCAGGTTTACTCGCTATGAGCATACAGGATTCTTTCTGTCCAAAATGCGGAAAAACCACCGATCGTGAGGGGCTCTGTATTGAATGCAGGATTGGGAGCACCCCGTGGTTTACCTGCGACCGCCGGGTAAAGAGCATCCATTGCCCGAGCTGTGGTGCGATTAAGCAGGTAAATACCTGGACGGATTCCGAACTCGATCGTGCGGATCTGGCTCCCGAAGTGGCTAAGACCGCGGTTCATTTTCATCCTGATGTCAGGAAACCTTCCATGATCGTGTCCATTAAGGACAATACGCTGAATCGCTCCACTGCATCCATTGCCCTGAAAGGCGTGCTGCATAACAAACTCCTTGAAGGGACCTGTTCCGTAGAAATCATCTGGCACAAAGAGCAATGTGACCGTTGCAACCGGATCAGCGGGAGTTACTATGAAGGTATAGTTCAGGTCAGGGCCGAGGGAAGACTACCCAGTACTTTTGAACTCCAGATGTCAGCAGGAATTGCACAACAGGTAGAAGATACCTTACAGGCGGGTGGGGAGCGGCTTTCATTTATCTCTGACACGAATGAAACCCGGGAGGGCCTGGATATAACGGTTGGATCTCAGCATATCGGGACGCTTATATCGCAGGGCATAATTGCTCAGCTCGGGGGGAGGTTCACTACGCACCCAAAACTGGTCGGAGAGAAGAACGGACGGCAGCTCTACCGTATCACCTATTCGGTCCGCCTTCCCCGATTCCAGAAGCAGGACGTGGTATTCAGCCGCGGGCGGTATCTTGAACTAACACATATCGAATCCAGCCATATCAAGGCTCGGGATCTTTCGGGAGGCGTCCCGACATCGGTACGCGAGGAGGATATTGAGCGTCTCGTCGGGAATCTGAGGGACGCCGTCTCGGCACTGGTGGCGTTTGCCGACAGTCACATCCTGGGTGTCCTTGATCCGGAAACCTGCCAGACAAAGGAACTGAGGAAGGTTCCATGGCTTGATGTGAAAGCAGGGCAACACGTCCTCGTCCTTCGGGATAACGATAACCTCATCGTAGTCGGGTAACTGATGCGGGTAAGGGCAATACCGAAAGAGAAACTCAGGGATATCGCCAGCGAAGACTGGGTTGACCACACCCGGGGTTCGTATGCAGAAGGAAACATTGCATGGGTCCCGGTCATTGATGGCAAATCCTGTGAATGTGAGCTCCCGCGACGGATACGATACCAGGGAAAAGGTTTTTTTATGCTGGGTGACCTTGCGGTCATCCATGGTAAAAAACCCGTCCCCGCTGAAGTTGAGGAGATTGTGAGTTTCCGCCACCCACGGGGGGTGCTCTGGATCGAATCGTTGAGGGACATGACAAGAACCCCCAAAACCGAAATTCTCTGGGGCAATGCCGGCGAGGTCCAACACCGGGAGAATGGATATACGTATGTTCTCGATCCAACGAAAGTGATGTTTGCACAGGGCAACAGAACCGAAAAGATGAGAATAGCACGGCTGGTTCACGATAGTAATATGGCTGAACGGGTGGCTGACATGTATGCAGGTATAGGGTACTTTACCATTCCGATGGCAGGCGAAGGTGCTTTCGTTCATGCAATGGAGATCAATCCGATCGCTTTTGAGTACCTGGAACGGAATATACAAAAAAATGATCTTTTCCACCAGATTATAACCTCCCTGGGAGACTGCCGGAACCTCCTGACCGGCACATATGATCGGATCGTCATGGGCCACTTTGATGCGTTATCTGTTCTTCCCGTGGTACTTCTGCATACACACGGGGGGAGTGTCATTCACATCCATAGTCTGGGTGTTGTTGAAGATACCATTAGAGAATTAACAGAAAGAGCAGGTTTTTCTGCTACTGTCCATGTACATAACGTTAAGAAATACCGCCCGCATGTATGGCATGTGGTGCAGGATGTAACCCTCGCATGACTTGTATACAGACCCTTACCGGAAAACAGATCGTTATATGTATCACCGGAAGCATCGCGGCTGTCGAAGCGGTGAAACTTATTCATGCTCTCCGCCGGCATGGTGCAGAAGTGCAGCCGGTGATGAGCAAGGCAGCATCAGGTATACTCCACCCTGATTCACTGACCTACGCCAGTGGACAGAAGACCATCACAAAGTTATCGGGGCATGTCGAACATATAACATATTGCGGCGATGAAGGAAGTGCCGATCTTCTGCTGATCGCTCCGTGCACGGCAAACACGATCGGTAAAATCGCCGGTGGTATTGACGACACCCCGGTCACTACATTTGCAACGACAGCAATTGGCAGCAGAAAGCCGGTCATTCTCGTACCGGCAATGCATCATAGTATGTATCGGCATCCGGCGGTGATCGAGAACCTCGTAAAGCTGAAGAGCTGGGGTGTAGAGATTGTCGATCCCCGGCTTGACGAAGGAAAAGCCAAGATTGCAGATGGTGAAGAGATCGTTCTGCATTGCGAGCGCGCCATCATGGGAAAACCATTATCCGGCAGAAAAGTGCTCATTTCCAGCGGTTCGTGCCGGGAACCGGTCGACGATATCCGTATCCTGACAACACGGTCAAGCGGGCAGATGGGACGGGCACTCGCACTTCATGCATTCCGTCTCGGCGCTGAGGTAACCGTCGTCCACCGGGATGCCTTTCCCTGCATCAACAATGTTTTTGCGGAAACTGCTGATGAAATGAGGCAGGCAGTGCATCGCTGTTTTTCAGAGAGGGGAGCGGATATTTATATCAGTGCCGCGGCAATTTCTGATTTTGCACCAGAGAAAGTGAAGGGAAAGATCCCGAGCGGCAGCCCGATACATATAGTGCTTGAGCCTCTCCCGAAATTGCTTGCCGAAGTGATGGAGCAATACCATCCTTTAACCGTCGCATTCAAACTCGGGGATTCATCCGGAAAAATGGCAAAGACGATGCTTGAACAGGGTGCCGTGATGGTGCTGACGAATGAACCGGAGACTATGGGGAGTGCACGAGGTGAATACCTCATTGTTACCCATGATGGGAAATATCCACTGAGCGGTTCAAAAGATGAGATTGCAGCCGCAATTTTGAATCGTGTTCTCCAGAAGGGGTCTTCACCAGAAGGCGTTTCTCCATTACGGTTATAGGTAAAGCCGCTGCAAACCCGAAGAATCGCCTCCGACAGCGGATTAGTGACCTCCCAAAAAATGTCTTTATCCTGTCTTGTACCGGAGAGGCCAAAAATCACAGGATTTCATAAACAATATAAGTTTATGAAAAATTATCATTCCAGTGTCGACTGCTCATAGGGATTGTCCCCGCTACTGAACCATCACCTTCGATACGAACACCAAAAAGACACCTGTATTCTCTGCCGGGATTCTTTAATCTGTAAAAACCTCCTAACGTTGTATATCACTCTGTGCAGATCCATGAAACCAAAAGCCGTTGTCGCATTCTGTCCCGGACATATTTCAGGATATTTCAGACGAATTGAAGGAGAGACCATAGCGACAACGGGGAGTATCGGCGCCGGGGTTGTTATCAGTGAAGGTGTCACGGCAACGGTCGAACCCTCGGAGAAAACATCAGTTATCATTCAACAAAAGGGCAGGATGAGAACACCTCAGGAGATCAACACCGGTTCGCCTCTTCTGGCAGATGTCATGGAACGACTTGATGTTACGGTATCCATCACAACCGAATGCCTCCTGCCGATTGGTGCCGGGTTTGGACTCTCTGCCGCGGCATTGCTTGCAACCCTTACAGCAGTGAACCGACTGAATGATCTGGGAATGGACCCGGAAGAAATTGCCCAATGTGCCCATAGCGCCGAAGTTGAACACCAGACCGGTCTTGGTGATGTTGCAGCTTGTCAGGGAGGGGGAAGAGTCGTGAGATATGGGGCGGGGATTCATGGGTTCATAGAACGAAGATTTGATATACCTGGGCCCCTGTTTGCCGTGAGTTTCGGACCGATCCACACCCCTTCTGTGCTTGGCTCTCCTGAACGGATGAAACGTGTATCATCAGCCTTTCCCAAGACAACACCGGCTGACGCGATAGATTTTTTTACATTTTCGCGGGATTTTGCCGAAGTGAGCGGGCTCATGACACGGGAAGTATACGAAGTTACCCGGCTCTGCGATGCTGCCGGTGTACCTTCGTGTATGACGATGCTGGGAAATGGTGTTTTTGCCTGTGGCAGGAAGGCACGCGATGTACTTTTGCCGTTCGGCCCCATCTATGAATTTTATGTTGCAGATGCCGGAGCCTGTATTCTTGAGGAGGCCATATGATACCCAGGGATCATCCCCGCTATGGTTCTCTTCTGACCCGTGAACACCTTGCAAAATGTGCACAAGCCGGCATTGTTTCGTGGGAGGGGCTGACTGCCCACGGACGAGGTGAAGCATTTGATTATATGATCGGTGAGAGGACGACCCCCAGTGCTCTTCTTGCCGAGAGAACGGCTGCCGCAATGCTCCTGTCAGCCAATAATCCTTTGATCTCTGTGAATGGTAACACGGCAGCTCTTGCAGCAGAAGAAATTTCTGAACTCCAGAAAAAGTGCAGAGTACGCGTTGAGGTGAACCTTTTCCATCGGACCGAAAAGCGAATGAAAATGATAGAAAATCTTCTCCGTGACGCGGGAGTGGATGTATTTACTACTGGTGAAGCTGAGAGATTGCTTCCCCTTTCTCATGACCGGGCATGGTGCCGGAGAGAGGGATTGTTCTCCGCTGATGTTGTACTTGTACCGCTTGAGGACGGGGACCGGTGCGAGATTCTCGTCAGAATGGGAAAAACAGTAATCGCTGTCGATCTGAACCCCCTCTCCCGTACCGCCCGATCAGCAACCCTCACGATAGTGGATGAGCTCACCCGTGCAATTCCACAGATTACCCGGGCATGTAGTGATATCTCATATACTGAACAAACGCAGCTCCCTGAGATCGGTCGACAATCATTATCTTTTGTCAGAAGCAATACGTGAGATGACGTTGAGGTTAGCGCATGCTCTGGATTGAAAGATACCGCCCGGAAAAACTTACCGACATTATCGGACAGGATACCGTAATCCGGCGTCTCTCCTCCTTTGCAGCCACAGGATCTGTCCCGCACCTGATTCTCACCGGACCCCACGGGACCGGCAAAAGCGCGGCAATTGAATGTTTCGCCAAAACACTCTACAAGGAAAACTGGGAGTTAAATACCTCGATCTTCCAGACCGCCGATCTTTTCTCACAAGGAAAAGCATACCTCGAACAAGATGATCGGTATACGCATCTCTACCAGAAGAACCAGTCTCTCATTACAAATTTTAAATACATTATCAAATGGTACGCTTCTCTCCGTCCACTTGATGCTGAATTTAAGCTGATGGTTTTTGAAGATGCCCACACATTGACCAGGGATGCCCAGCAGGCACTTCGAAGGATTATGGAACGTGCAAGCACCACGTGCCGGTTTATTTTCTCTACGACAAACCAGAGTGCCATCATCCCTCCAATTTCATCCCGCTGCCTGCCGCTCTTCTTTTCACCAGTTGATTCGGATAGCATGCTCAATCATCTCCGGGCTATACGAAAACGGGAAAATTCCTGTCTGCATCCCTGTTCTGATGATGATCTGGACCTGATCTCCCAGCTCGCGCAGGGAGACATGCGCAGGGCTCTTCTGCTCCTGCAGGTTGCTCTCGAAGCGGGAAGATGCCAGGATCTTTCTTCCCTCGCCCGTTCTGAAACAACGAACGTGGCCGCTTCTGCTCTTGATGCTCTCAAGGGGGGGGATGTCCGCAATGCGATCCGTCGCCTGGAATCTCTGATAATTGACTACGGTCTTTCCGGCAGTGAAATATTCCTTGAGATTCGCACCGTTATGCAACGGGAGTACAATCATCCTCTGCTCGCAATAGCCCTCGCAGACGCCGAATATCGAATGCTGCACGGCAATAACGAATTTATCCAAATCGGAGCATTTGCGTCCGGGATTCAGGAGATCTTTATATGAGTGCCATCAAGCAGAAGAAAATCCAGGAGCACTATGATACTGTTGCTGACGTATATGACCATCATTATGATCAACGCCGCGGGAAGTGCTATTATACCCATCTGAGCAGGTATATCCTGGATGCACTGCCGCAGAACGGGAAACTTCTGGATATCGGGTGTGGAACCGGCCTTTTTGTGGAAAAATATATTGAGAATGGCCGGTGCGCGGTCGGGCTGGATATCAGCCAGAAAATGATCGAACGGGCTCGACGAAGGTGCAGGGAATGTGACTATACGGTAGGGACCGGGGAAGAAATCCCGTTTTATGATAATACCTTTGATGCGATCTCCAGTCTGCTCGTATTCAGTTATGTACGGGATCCGGAAGCGATGCTGAGTGAAGCGTACCGGGTCCTGAAACCCGGTGGTGCGATTGCAATCTGTACTCTGGGAAAGAAATTACTTACCCGGGGAATTCCGGCGATTTACCAGATCAGCGAAAAGATGAACGTACAGCACGTCGTAATGAAAAATTTTGGGGAACGCTATTATAATAGGAAGGAGATGCAGGAGCTCTTTACACAGGCCGGATTTTCAGAGATCCAGGTAAAATGGCGCTCGTTTGCCCATATCGATATGCTTGATCCTCTCTTTTATCTTGCACAGAAGGTTGAACCATTTGTTGAAAAATGCGTCCCGCAGCTTGCCTACAACATCTGTGTAAGTGGAAAAAAGCCCCGGAACTAGGTTACGGGTTTTTTTTCTTTTCCATCAGATTTTTTAAAACACGCTGTTTCTTCTGGATCGCAGCCTCGGAGGCACGCATGACTCCTGCTTTCATCTCCTCAAAGTCGCGTATATCGGTGTCAACAATCTTTTTCACGGGCGTATATGCCGATTCCCGGAATCGTGGCGTGAAATCGCGTTCCTCCCCGTTGACCATAAGGACTGATTCCGGTTTCCCGTGTTCAACGTACCCAATCTCATGTATGCTCACGCCGGCCGATTTCACTACCCGGCAGATATCGTCTGAAACGTCG
Organism: uncultured Methanoregulaceae archaeon; assembly: GCA_963829225.1. GTDB lineage: Archaea > Halobacteriota > Methanomicrobia > Methanomicrobiales > Methanospirillaceae > Methanoregula. The sequence continues at coordinate 216,968 of CAWHHQ010000001.1, forward strand.
GGTGGGGCGACGATGAGCAGAGCATCGAGGGAAACACCAAGGTAATCGATCCGGAGCGTTTCCAGCATATGCAAAACATGTGGTTCCACCAGACTTCCGATTGCCTGTTCATCGATAACGATTCGGCAACCGGCAGTCTCTGCCATCTCAAAAACATCACCCCTCAATCCGCCATTTGTTACGTCAGTCATCGCATGGATGTTATGGAAGACCTCACTTTTCATCAGCGTTTCACAGGCCTCAAGGAAATTGAGATTTATCGTCTGTTCCACGACTTCCGGAAATCCTGAGTATATCGCCGCGGTTGCAATGGTTCCTCCTCCAGCACCTTCTGTCATCAGGAGGATATCGTGAGGCTGCGTTGATTTCCGGGCAGTGAGATGTTCTGCAACACCGACAGCTCCCACACAGCCGGTGAGGCGGCTTCCCAGGACCATATCTCCCCCGATCCGGAGAGTCGAGCCGGTGACAAGAGGTACATCCATCGCCTCACCAACAGCGGTAATTCCGGCGGTATAATCAAAGATCTTTGCTACATCTCCGTCGTCAGCTATGTGAATATCCGAGAAGAGCATGATCGGTTTTGCTCCCATGACATAGACATCCCGGAGCGTTGCGCGCGTAACATGGAATCCTGCGAGGAACGGGTAATCGGAAAGTCGGGAATGCATGCCGTCAACCGTACAGATAATATACTGACCTCTGGCACATACCGCACCGGCATCATCCATCTCATCCACTCCAACAGACGCTGATGTTTTTCCGATGATTCGGGCAATCTGGCGGTGGGCAAAAAAATCCCCTTTTCCCCGGGATCCCACCCCGAATTCTCCCATTTTCACTCCGGCTGGCACGAATTCAAAAAAGTCTCCTTTCAGGCCCCGGGTATTTTTCACTTCTTCAATCACTGCCCGGGAAAAAGCGGATGCATAGGAGGGTTTTACATCCTTTATTCCGAGAATAACATCCGCCAGATCTCGTTGCAAGACCTCTTCATCTGTTCCGTCCGCAATTCTCCTGCGAACAAACTCCTCAACATCCATAGGTTTTGGTACGTGCGAGAGACATAAAAAAGAGCGGTACCCGAGGATATTTCTTTTTCACTAAATGTCTGATTCTTATCTAAGAAGGACCCCCAGAACATCGGAAAAATTCCTGATGGCGTCATCGATCTTCCCCAACTTTAAAAGGGACAGTCCTTTCACCAGGCCGGATCGGACATCTTTGACATCGATGTAATATGCCTTGTCAAATGCCCGTGCAGATTCTTCAAGTCTGCCAAGCATGAAACATGAATTGCTCATGACAACCCAGGCATCGGCTATCGTCGGATTTATCTCGAGAGCGTGTTCGAGGCAGCGGACCGCATCTTCATGTTTCCCGAGCATGCTCAGGGAGAGTCCTTTAAGGTAGAGGGCTTTTGCATTCCCGGTCTCGATTACCAGCGCACGATCCAGGGTATCGATCGCTTCTGAATATCTTTTCAGGTTAATGAGGGCTATTCCTTTTTTAATCAGCGCGGAAAAATAAAAAGGATAAATTCTGAGTGCTCTGTCATAACATATGATCTCTTCTTCGTACCATTTCAGCTTTCCAAAAGCATATCCCCGGTTCACCCATGCCGAAAGGTAGCGCGGCCTGAGATCCAGTGCACGGTTACAACATTGGATTTCTGCTTCAAACCTCCCCAGCATTCCCAGTGCAACACCCTTGTTGTTCCATGCCGTAGCACTCTCCGGATCGATTTGCAGCGCCCTCTCACAACATTCCAGTTTATCCTGAAGGCGGCCAAGCATCCCGAACGCAAATCCCTTGAAATTCCATGCGTCAACACAATAGGGGTCAAGAAGGATTGCCCTCTCGCAGCATTCTACCTCTTCCTCATACCGCCCCAGTTTACCAAGAGCAAAACCTTTCCCGGCCCATGCGGACGGAAGATTCGGATCAAGGGAAAGTGCATCGGAAAATACTAAGAGAGCGTCCTCATGCCTTCCCTCCCTGCCAAGAGTGTGTCCTTTAAGATTGAGTTCCCATGCATTTTTGGGGGACGGCAAATTTTTTACGGTTTCCGGTGATTCAGACATTGAAGGAAATCCATCGCGAAGGATTGCATTGATGATCAAAAATCTTAGTGTAAGTGATATTTATGTTAATGGATTATAATACTCAGAACCGGATTTACTCACGTCAAAAAGTTAGATCCCAAAGAATTACTCTCAATTTACAGGAAGAAATAGAAATAAATGGTATAACTATTCAGCCGGATTATCCCAAGTATCATTTGAAAGGAGAATCAGTGAACACCTGCTGCAGAACGGAAAATGCGGTCTCTGACTCTTTCGGGGTTATCCTTATGGTAGCAGTCACTCTTCTGCTCGCTCTTCTTGTTCTTCTTTTGATCAATGTTCAATTATTTGACTGGAATATGGGAACAGGGCTCCCTGAGATTTTTACTATTACGGCTATCGAGAGTACCGATGAGAAAACGGGACATCTGAATTTTGACAGCCGGGTAATTCTTCTTCATACCGGTGAAAAAACCTATCAAAACAATAATCTTACAGCAAAATTTTTTAAAAACGGACAGATGGTACCCGGTACGATCATCACCATGGACGGTCATGATTTCATCAACACATCCCATTATGGCGTACAGTGGATGGGGGGGACAGGATGTTCCGGGGAGACCTGGAGTCCCGGAGAGAGGATCTGCATCGATTTCACGGATGGTACATTTCATCCCGGCGATACGGTACGAGTGGATATTACGGATAAAAGCAGAGACATAATCATCTCCCGACATGAATTCATTTATAAATAAATCTGGTAAAGGATCTGTAAAAAATAATTGAAATTTTGCACAAAATTTTCACGTTCCTGAGGCATAAGTGTAAGTCCTTTTGCCGGGGGATTCTCTTTTATATTCGGCATCTGTTTCCTTCGCCCCCGTTTCGCTCAGGAATCCTTGATACAATGACCCCGCAGAAAGATCGGAGGTAACTATCGAATGGTCCCAGGAGAGAATAGATCACACCATTCGACGCGGTGAGGGGTTAGGGAAGCTGGAGTAGTCCCTTGATTCTCACCAAACCGCGAATAAAAACCAAAACAAAAAACGGTTCAATATGAATTCGTGAAAATATAGTAAGGATTAAATGTCATAGATTCTTGCACCAACCTTCTCTCATATGGCAATACACTATTTATCTAGCCGTTTGAATACACCTTTTTTTATTTTGAGGATTTTACATTCAGGGCAGCACCATGTGTCAGGAAGATCTTCAAAAGGAGTACCGGGAGCTATCCCCGATTTGGGATCTCCCTTTTCCGGATCATAGATATAGTGGCATTCAAGACATACCCATCGTAAACCTTTAATTCCCTTTACCATGTTATACGTCACCCGCTGAGTTACTAAGGATGCTATGTCTCTTTTAGGTTAAATTATTATGAATTTTCGGTCAGGGACAACGTGATTTTACTATTTTCCCGGTTTTCGGCTGGTTTTAATTTTCTTGCTAACATACGTGCAACCCTGAGTGGTTCCGGAATCCTGCCTTCTATGGTGAAATCATTACAGAGACGGATCCCGTCGCCGGCATCAATCCCCCAGCACCTGATGAAGATCGTCTGTTGCGTATGAAGTTCTACCCGGATACGGTCTCCTAAGTTCCGATATGCAGATATCCGTTCGGTATCACCGGGAAAATGGTGACAGATCTCCGGAAGGAGTCCTTCAGAGTCTTCATACGTAATACAGATCACTGGCTTTCCGGTCTCCTGCGCAATCTTTTCAGGGTTAATAATATTGAACCACGCAATTATACATCCCGAGAGCATGATTATATTTATATCGTTGCGCTCAAGATCATCCATCATCTGGAGAACAGCCGCGGTTGCATCCCTTCCGCCGACCGTTATTGTTGAAAATGTAAAACCATCGATACGAAGATCTTTTCGCATCACCACTCCGGCAAGTCGTGAAATGGTTCGTCCGGTATAACTTTCGGCAATACCCAGCGCACGAAGCCCTTTTTTCGGGATGTGCATAGAAGCACTTATGTTACCCGATTAAAAATACTATGTTAATGAAATTGGAAAAAGATGAGGTTTGTATCTTAATTCCGACACTGAATGAAGATCTGACAATCGGGAAGATCGTTCGTGAGTTCAGGGAATTGGGTTATAACAATATTCTCGTCATCGATGGTAAAAGTTCTGACAACACGGTTAAGGCCGCCAGAGAGGCTGGCGCAAATGTTCGTTCCCAATCGGGTAAAGGCAAAGGAAATGCTATTATCGAGTCATTTGAAATCATTGAACAACCTTACATTCTGATGCTCGACGGGGATGGCACATATTCTCCAAGAGATGCGGAAAAAATGCTTACACCCCTGTTTTCCGGATTCGATCAGGTCATAGGCGACCGGCTCGTCAACGCAGAGGAGGGAGCCTTCTCGCGTCTCAACCTTTTTGGAAACCAGATGCTGAATCTTCTTTTCAAGATTGCCCACAGCCGCGATCTCCACGATATCCTTTCCGGGTACCGGGCGTTTAACCAGACTTGCTGTCAAGCAGATGAATTTAAAAGAGACGGGATTCCAGATCGAAACTGAAATATCGGTTGAAGCAGTCCGGAACGGGCAACGCATTATGGTTGTACCGATTAAATACTCCCGCCGCCCGGGGACGGCAACGAAACTCTCCCCGTTTCATGATGGTATCAGGATAGTGAGTACAATTTACCGGTTGGCAAGGATGAACAACCCCCTTTTTTATTTTGGAATGATGGGGATCTTCACATCGTTTCTCGGTGTGCTTACCGGAATTTATGTCACGTTTGAATGGTTTCAGGGGATAAACCATATTCCTCTTACGATACTCACCATGCTTTTGATTGTTGTTGGCGTTGAAATTTTTATGTTCGGGATGATCAGCGACATGCTGCTGGTATTCCACCGGGAGATCATCCGGGAAGTTCAACTTTTACAACACCAGAAACCTCAAAAATAATATTTTCGACGGAACGTCACTATTCCAACTCTCATTGTACGTGCGGAATGATGGTGAGGATCACGTTTGAAAAGAAAATTATGTTGTACCAAGAAAATGGTCATATTCAGAAATGAGGAAATTGTGAAGAACCCCGGTGCTGCTGACGGGGCGTCCCGGCAGCGGAATGATAACAGAAAAATAATTCTCATAAAACCGAAAGCTCCGCCGAACCCCGGAGAGACTGTTATGCGGGTGACTTCGCAGATATCACCATGAGATCCCGTGCGACATGTTCACGGCCTGAGATGAGTCCAATAAGGCGGCTGTCACGGCCCCACCGAAATCTTCAACCAGTCTCAAACGGCCACAACAAAAAAAAATGAACCTGATATTGTAAACGGGAGAAAATGTGCCAGACTTTTTTTCATCATATTTTCATACGGTCCAGTCGTTCACCTCTCAAGGAATTTTTTATTCGAACATCTCTATTTTGATAAATCACTTATAGGGGATAGATATTATTGATGGGAACTAAACATGGTTCTCTCATAAGGGACCGGGGATACTTTCTCATATGAGGTACTTTTTCGCCCGGTCATAAAAATGGAGAATTATCTACACCGATATAAAGATAATTTCCAGAATTATCAAAATCCTGTGAAATACCTTCAAAGACCGGGATTTCTTTGAAAAAAATATTCATTGATGATCCAATTCAGTTTTATGATGATAAATTCCCTTCAGACTGAGTACCCGGCATGAATGTTCGGCAAGGGAGGTGTATACATACGCCTCATCGAGAGTTTTTCCTGCTGCAAAGGTTCCATGCCCCCGTACAATCACCAGCTTGGACGAAGAGAGGGCACGGGAAACATTCTCGGCGATCTCCTGAGATCCGGGTGCACCCTGAACTACCGGAATTGTCGGGCAGAACATCTTCCCTTCACTGTCTTCAGGTATAATTTCATCAAGAACAAGAGAAGCAGCAATCGCATGAGGTGGGTGAGCATGTACAACTGATTCGTGGTGGGTCTTCTTGTACACCTCGAGATGCACCCGATATTCACTCGAAGCTTCGGGTGGCGCATCTCCCATCAGGGTAACAAAGACAGGATCGCTGGCAACGTCGAGAAAGGTACCGCTGCGTTTAATGAAAAACCCCTTTTTGCCACTTTTTATACTGATATTCCCAAAATTCCCCCCGACAAGGTGCTCCGCAAAGAGCCGCTTTCCTATCCTTTCGAACTCATGAGAATACATTCAGGACACCTCTTTTTCCCGCAGAATTCTTTTCCATATTCGACTATGTGTGCATGTGTCTGACGATAGAAGTAATTATCGCCGGGAAGTACTTCTTCAAATATGCGCTTTAAAGCTCCTCGTCTTTCCTTCACTCCCATGCACTCTGCCATCCTTTCTGTGTAGGCATCAACAACGAAACTTGTCCGGGACAGGGCAAAACAAAGGATACTGTCAGCGGTTTCTTCACCAATCCCAGATATCTCTAACAACCCTTTCCGGAGCTGGTTGGTCGGAATATCAACCATACCGCTCGTCTCTCCATACCTTTCAATCACACGAGCGGCAAGAGATTTCAGACGTCGTGCCTTAACACGATAAAATCCAGTACACCGAATTGCATCCTCAATCTCCTTCATATCCGCGCGATTAATGATTTCAAGGGTGCAGAGTCCCTGGTTTCTGAGATGCACCAGAGCACGCTCAACGTTCTCCCATCGGGTCTGCTGGGTAAGGATTGCCCCGACCATCACTTCGTCAATGGATCCCGGCCACCAGGGTATCTCTCCAAAGTGGTCGGTGAGCACACCGATAATGCGGTTGATCCTAACGGAACTGGATTCCGACATCTTTCATCTTGTTATACCGCGCGATATTGAGGAGCAGGGGCGTCAGGGATTCGACCAGGTTTGAAGCCGCCAGCGGCCCTGCATCAAATGCCTGAAGCTTTGAGACGTGGTTTACGATTTCCATAACCTGCTGTTTTGCCCCACGATCATCACCGCAGACCGGTACAGAGTAATTAAGCTCTTCATCAAGCAGTTTCCAGCGGTTTGCCGCAACAGTATTAAATGCAGTACAGATCCTTGAAGTCGGAGGAAGAAGCCGTTTTATGAGGAGCGCGGCAGATCCTTCAGCGGGAGGGATGCTGGTGAAGAAATCACGTTTTTCCATCGGATTAACCGGGCTTATGACTATCTTTCCTTCAAATCCTCCAAGAGTATCTAATGTTCCAAGGAGGTGTTTGTAGGGAATTGCAAGGATAATGATATCTGACTCGTCCACCGCAGTCTGGTTGGAAACTCCTTTGAGGGAACACTTCTGTCCACGTTTTCTCAGTGTTTCAATATTTGTCGTACAGGTAGCCTCAGACTTTATCGCTCTCCCTCGAACCAACAATCACATCAAATACGGGGGAGAGGCGCATAGCCATCCCTTCACCGATATCACCGGTCCCCCCAACAATACCAATCTTCACTTAGCCCACCAGCGGTCTTAAGATTTTTTCGAGCGTTGCTGCGTCGGTAACCCCTTCAAGGGACTGTACGATCTTCCCATCCTTTTCAATAACGAGGGTTGGAACCACACGGATACCGTATTTTTCCGCCTCCTCCATATGCTGGTCGACATCAACTTTTCTTATCTCAATTGCGTCACCCATCTTTTTTCCGAGTTCTTCCAAAATGGGTGTCTGCATTCTGCAGGGACCACACCAGGTCGCAAAAAAATCAAATAAAACCGGTTTGCTCATTGAACATACCCGGAAGAATAGTCGATTAAAAAAAAGATAAAGGTATGGTATCTTATCTGGAGAGGATTTGCATAATGATTTTTCCGTATGCCGGACGGGTGACGATCACACCTACGAGGACACCAAGGATGGTGATGATTGCAAATCCCTTGAGCGTGGAGAGGTCCATTAATGCAAGTGGCACCATGGCAATAACAACTGTTGCAGCAGCGACAACGATGATACTCAGCGCCCGGGCAAGTCTCTTTATATAAAGATTTGGCGAAGGTACTTTGCCTTCATGCAATATCTCGTCTGTAATGACGACCAGTTGATCGATCCCTGTCCCTAAGACTGCGATTAGACCCGCAATTGTGGGCAGATCCATCTGGAACCTGATAAGACTGATGAAACCCAGCAGGATGATAATTTCAGAAGCATTGATTAAGACCATCGGGAGGACGATATAAGGTTCCCGGTAACGGTAGTAAATAACCAACCCGACCGTGACGAGCGCAAAAATCCCGGCGAGAAGCGCCATTTGTTTGTACCGTTCTCCAAGAGGCGCAGAAACACCCCCGGAACCCGCAATCGTGACTTCGACCGGTAGTGCTCCGGCCCTGAGGTGGATTTCGAGATTCGTTGCCTGCTGGGTCCCGTATTTTCCCGCCCCTGTTGAAGCAAAGAGTTGCCGGATGTTCTCATTCTGAATCTTTCCCGCAAGGTCGTTGGAGAGAGGGGCTGAGTATACCGTATCGTTATCAAGGAGCATAATCAGGTTGTGTTTGGCGGGATCTGCTGTGGCGCCATATTGGATCGCAGCTGCTCGGAACGCCGCGGCTCCACTCTCGCTTAATGAAAATCCAACTCCCCAGTTGTCACTGCCCGGGGGTTCCTGGCTGGGAACCTGAACACTGGTGATCGAGTCACCGGAAAGCACATGCTCGGTCTGGTTTCCCGTCGACTGGATACGGATCTCAAACTTCCCCTGTTTCCCGACAATTTCCTGGGCCTGGTTCATGTCCACGCCAGCAAGCTCGACACGGATATACCGGGCAACATTATTCAGACCGGTAAGAGTGTTGACTTTTGCGTCCTTGGTGCCCAGGGAGTTTATCTTATTTTCAAGGATACGTTTTATGCTATCTGCAGTAGTTTTTGATACCCCCTGCTGATAACTGGTAAGATGTCCTCCCGCAGCAACAAATCGGGGTTCCAGATCTGCCTGCGAATAGTATTTCTGGATTTCAAGATGATTCGCGTCCACCTGCAGTACTTCTGAGTCGAGGCTGGTCGAGAGGTTGGTCAGGAATTCCGAAAGAGGACGGTCCGAGGTATATCCAACCACTTCAGCCTGGATATCGAGCTGGAGCCACGCTCCCTGCTGGAGATCGAGCCCGTACTGGAGATTTGATGCAAGGTTACCTTGCTCGTCGAAATGAGGATATATTGCGATAACGGAGAGGACTATAAGTATAATGAGCGTCGCAACTCTCCAGTCGGAGATCAGTGCCTTCAATTCTTTGGTGTTCATTTTCCACCTCCCTTCAGCACGTACCATTTGAGGATGCCGACGTTCGTGAGCCAGGTATTCATCACATCAAAGATAAGCCCGATCAGGAGCACTGCCGATATCTCTGTAAGTATCTGGACTGACCCAAACCAGGACACAACAAACATTGCCGCGGCAGCCGCGAGGGTAGTTGAAGTCATGATGATGCCGGTGTGGAAAGCGCCGGTGAGCTTATCATTGAGCTTGCCCTGTCGCTTGAGTACCCGGTTCGTGAGCAAAATATCGCTGTCTACCGAGTAACCAATCAGCATAAGGAGAGCAGCGACAGTACCAAGTGAGAGGGGAATACCGACAATATTCATCGTGGCTGCAGTCATGGCCATATCTGCGAATGCTGAAAGCACGACCGCCACTGCCGGTACGAATGTCCTGAAGGAGACAAAAATCACAATTGCCATGCCAATGAAGGAGAATATCATCGCAAGGACCGCCTGTGATTGCAGGGTCTTTCCAAAAGTCTCACCGATCTGATTGATACTTGCATCGGGATATTTCTGATAAATAAGCGTTGTCAGATCCTTGTACTTTGCATCATTCATGGATCCGAATTTCAAAAATTTCCCACCATTCACTCCTTCACTGACATCGATCAGCGGATAGCCGGCGAATGTCGATTGTATCTGCTCTTTAGAGTCAGGAGAAAAGATTGTGACCGCAGTGCCCCCGGAAAAATCAATGCCCGGTGTAACCGGCATACCGGTTGACAGAGTAGTAAAGGCAAGCATCACGAGTGAAATTACGAGAAGCGCGAGCGGGATTATCACCAACTGTTTTGGCGAATATTTCTCGATGTTATAGTTGACCAATCCCATATCGTAATCATCTGTTCATGAACGATTAAATAGTTACCAGAACCGGCCTCCTGCCAGCAGGCAATCTGTCCGTTACGGTTAGGTTTTTTGTAAACCTGCGCGGAAATAATTCCTAAACCTGATAAAAAATCGAATTTCAATGACAATCAATAATCAGACAAAATAAAAAAATTTAAATAGAGAGACCGGTGACAATAAACGTATGAGATCTCCATCAGAGATCAAACGAGTCGTTGAAGGACGGTTGCAGTCATATCTTTCCCGTGACAGGACCGGAATCCGGCGCGAAGTGCTCAGACTTTTTGTTAAGATCAAATCACTCACTATTGCAGAGCTTGTTGCCGAACTTCACACTCAGTTTGCTGTTACATTCCATGCGATCGCTTCGATGGTCGGCATTATCGCCTCAAGGATCGGAATCCTCCGTGCACTGCGTAATGCTGATGGATCGAATAAGTACGAACTCAAAGAAAAATATTTTGATATCGTTGTAAGGATTGTCGGGGTAAATTAAAACTTCGATGATCCACAACGGTTTTTACTTTCCATTCCTATTATTATAGCATCATGCGTACCAATGAGAGCGCCTCCCTGAGCGAGATCGCTATTGTTCCCGAAGTAATCGAATATATCAACAAGCGAGACTGCGATTTTCGTATTTGCACCTCTTGCGGCGGACCGATCTTATTGCCCATTCGGGTTAAACCCCCGAAAAAAACCGACCTCCTGCTCAGGGCAGGGAATCATATGATCTATGTTTCAGTCCACCAGGCGCGATTTCTTCATAACATCCATCTGGATATGATCCCTTTTTTTGATGAGGAAGACAGTATGGGACACGAATACGGATGAGTTTTGAAGAGATTTCCCATACCGCAGATGTAAAAATTCGTGCGTCCGCACCGACACTTGAAGCTCTTTTTTCTGAAACCTTCAAGGCCCTGATGCAGGTGATGTATGGAAAAGGGCGTTGCGGGAGAACGATCAGGGAGATCAGGATAGAATCAACTGACAATGAATCACTTCTGGCAGACTTCCTCTCCGAAGTGCTCTTTGTATCGGAAGTGGAAGGGCTTGTTTTTTCAGATGCCCGGATCAGGATCAACGGTTTTTCCCTCATTGCAGAGCTCAGGGGGGAGTCGTTTGATCCACTCATTCATTCCACCGGTACAGAAGTGAAGGGGATCTCCTATTCAGGACTTGAAATCGTGCATAATGCGAACGGATATAAGCTTGATATCATATTTGATGTCTGAGCATAGACAGATATGAGGCAGATACATGATTGAGGGCGTAAACCATGTCGGAATACACGAATGGGAAGTACCGGTCGGATACGTTCCGGGCATGAGGGTTGCAGGGAGGTTCTTTCTTTCGGAATCTCTTGCAAAAACCCTCGAACCGGGTGCTGTTCAGCAGCTGGCCAACGTGGCGACCCTGCCGGGAATTCAAAAATATGCACTTGCGATGCCAGATATCCACTGGGGGTATGGATTTCCTATCGGCGGTGTTGCCGCCTTTTCGATCGAGGATGGGGTTATCTCCCCGGGCGGAGTCGGATTCGATATTAATTGCGGGGTGCGATTGCTATCAACGCCCCTGCTTCATAAGGATGTTGCCGGTCGCCGGGATCTCATTGATGAACTCTTCAGTACCGTCCCTACAGGAGTTGGCGCGAAAAGCTGCCTGAAAGTCTCCCACCAGTCTCTCGAGGGAATGCTGGTGAAAGGCGCCCGATGGGCCGTCGGCGCAGGCTATGGTGTCGAACGCGATCTGACAAGGTGTGAAGAGGGCGGGTACATGAAAGCCGCAGACAGCCGGTTTGTCTCTGGAAAGGCAAAACAACGGGGGATACCTCAGGGTGGGACGCTGGGATCCGGGAATCATTTTCTTGAAATTCAGGTCGTCCGTGAAATTTTTGATCCGGAAGCAGCCATTGAGTTTGGTCTTGCCTTAGGCCAGGTCTGTTGCATGATTCACTGTGGTTCACGAGGGCTTGGTCACCAGGTATGCACCGATCACTTAAAAATTCTCGAAAGTGCCACAAAAAAATATCATATTACGATACCCGACCGCCAACTTGCCTGTGCCCCGATCACCTCTCAGGAAGGAAACGCATATTTTGGTGCAATGGCGGCATCGGCTAACTACGCATGGGCAAACCGGCAGATAATCACCCATACGACCCGTCAGGTGCTCTCGAAGATGTTTGGTGTCGAATATGATGAGATGCCACTTATCTACGATGTCGCGCACAATGTGGCAAAGATGGAGGTGCACGTCCTGGAAGGGAAGAACCAGGAATTCTGTGTCCACCGGAAAGGCGCCACCCGCGCATTCGGACCGGGATCACAAGATCTCCCTCCCGGTCTGGCTTCGATCGGCCAGCCGGTGATTATTCCCGGCAGCATGGGGACATCGTCCTATGTTTTACGTGGAACACAGATTGCCATGGACAGGACATTCGGGAGTACCTGTCATGGCGCCGGAAGAATAATGAGCCGCACCCAGGCAAAGAAGAGTCTTAACGGCAGGGAGATCGCCGCAAATCTCCTAAAAGAGGGCATTATTGTCCGGGCGCACAGCGAAAATGCTATCGCCGATGAAGCTCCGGGCGTCTACAAGCCCAGCGATGAAGTCGTCAATGTAGTCCATGACGTGGGGATATCCCGCCTTGTAGCACGCCTCTCTCCCCTTGGGGTGATTAAAGGATGAGCTGTCGCGCAGCATTTGTCTGGCAGACAAAACAACATTTCAACCGGTATATCGAGGAATGCGGGATCTCGTGTGAACTTGTTACGCCACACATGCTCGCAGCACCATTTTATCGGGGCACCTTCAACTGCCTTATCATTCCCACAGGATTTGCAAATCCTGTCTATTCAAACCTGCTCCCGGCACTCCGGGCTTCTTCTTCGCGGATCGAGAAATTCGTTGAGAATGGTGGAAATCTCCTTGTTTTCGGGGCTGCTGCCAATAAGCCGGATGCCTACGACTGGCTCCCTTTTCCGGTTACCTACCGGCATGACTGCCACCCGCGCAGGATTGAGTGTGCACCGGACAATCATTGCGGAACCATTATCGACGATTATGATCCCTCGTCTGTCGAATGCGATGGTAATTTTCCCTCTCACGAGGGAAACCATCGGGGGATTGCCGAATCGGGCGATGTCATTATTGAAAAGAACATCGGTAACGGGAAAATTATCGTTACAAGCATCCATGAATTTCCATCGAGGAGATTTTTAAAAGAATTCTGCAGCTCGGGAAAAGAGACCCTCTTTTAAAAAAACAATATTTCAAAAATCTGCCTTGGCATAGTTACGGAGAAATCTGGTGTGCGTTTAAAATATCGAACATATCCGAAACCCGTTAATGCCCTTTTGAGTACAATACATGCCGGATTCCATTATAGATTTTTAAACGTCTTAGCAGAGTAAGGCTATCCCTGCATTGAAAAATCACATCTCACACTTGATTTTCCATCAGTCATCTCAGCCATTTAATGCCCTGTCTGTCTTAAAATTCTGTGAGAGTTTTGAAGGTTTATTATATTTTTAGAGCATTAGCATGTAATAATGGATCTGGCCGGCCTCAAAAAACACCCGTCTAATATTCTGGTAATTGTCCTCATTTTCATGGGTATAGCGCTCATTCTCAGGATGATTCCCGCATTTTTCATTAAAGATCCGGGATTTTTATATGTTTATGACACAGATTCGTGGTATACCCTGAGACAGATTGAGGTCATGGTCACGAATTTTCCCCAGTATAACTGGTTTGATCCGATGACTGCCTATCCCTTGGGTAAGATAATCGACTGGGGGCCACTCTACCCGCTTATTGCTTCGACATTATGCCTGATCACCGGAGCAACTACCCGCAGTGCGATCATTTTTACCTCAGGCTGGATCGCCCCGCTTATGGCCATGATGATGGTGCCGGTGATGTTCCAGCTGGGAAAAGTTGTAGGCAACGGGAAGACGGGGATTATTGCGGCCGGATTAATTTCTGTTGTTTCTGTCCAGTACTTTTCCTTTTCATCGTATGGATGGGTTGATCATCATATCGGCGAAGTTCTTTTTAGTACCCTCTTTTTTCTAAGTTATATCACCACAGTATTATTCGTGAAGTCCCACCCGGTGAATCTGAAGGAGAATAAAAGTCTTTTACTCCCGGTGGGGCTCTCAGCCCTGACCGGGATTCTGTTTTTTCTCGCTATTCTTACGTCAACCACCGTTATTCTAACCCTGGCGGTTATTGCGATCTATACATTTGTACAATTTATTCTGGATTATTCCCAGAAGCACAATTCCCTTTACCTGCCAGTTATAAATGGGACTCTCTTAACCGTGACAATAATTCTCCTCTTCATCTTTGGATTCAAATCAGAGGGTCTGTCGATAACCCGGTATTCAATCGGCATACCCCTCGTCCTCCTCACTCTGATAGCTGAAACATTCGTGCTTTTTATTCTTTCATCCTACCTTCAGGGGAAAAAAATCATTTATCTGGTCAGTCTGTTGGTACTTTCTGCCGGCAGCATCACTTTTGTGCAGTTTTATCCGCCTCTCAATGCATTGAGCCAGCAGGCTATGTCACTTTTTTTTGGATCCCAGGAATATTCGGTAAGCGTAGTTGAAACGCTTCCCTGGACATTGCCAGGGGCCTGGGCAAATTTTAATTTTGCACTTATCCTTACGGCCGCGGGGCTGCTGATCCTTGGATATTATGCGGTGAAAAAAAAGGAGAGTCAGCATATCTTCCTCTTTGTCTGGTCGATAGTGATGCTGCTGGTGACCATACGGTTTCAGAGATTCGTATATTACTTTACCGTCAATGTTGTTCTTCTGGCAGCCATCTGTATCGCTGAACCTTTAACCTGGAAAGAACATTTTATTGCCAGATATTGGTCAGCAGCTTCTTTATGGTTTTCAGGGTCCCGGGTATCGCCTGCCGAAGCGGGAGGTACTGTATCGAAGAAAGATGCTGCTACTGCCTCAAAACCGGATAAAAAGAGAACGATAAAAAGTCCCGTCAAAAGAACGTCCCAGAATATTAGGACTCTTAAGGATTTTGCGATCCTTGTGGTTGTTCTTCTTACGTTCAGCCTTGTTGTGGTTTCTGTTGCTCAGGAGGTCCAGTATGGTCTTACAACCTCGCATAATGAAATCTCCCGCGACTGGATTGAATCATTGGAATGGATGCAGTCGGGCACACCTCAGACCGGCATTGATTATTATAGATCTTACGATGCCCTCCATTTCACCTACCCATCCGGTTCATACGGAATCATGGCTCTCTGGGATGCGGGCCACTGGATTACATTTTTCGCACACAGAATCCCCATTACAAATCCCTTTCAGGACAATCTCGCGGGCCCTGATGGTACTGCCGCATTTTTCCTGAATATGAATGAGGCAAAAGCCAATAGCGTCATCGGTCAATTGGGCGGAAGGTACGTCATCACCGATTCAAAAATGGCAGTTGACACATTCACGAACCTTGTACCATGGCAGAGCAATTCTGTCGATATCTCTCCTTACATAAAATATTTCCTTACACCGGATACCCGTGATATCAACAACCTGAAAATAATCCATAAATTTGATGAGGGCTATTTCCAGACAATGGTGGTGCGTCTCCATAACTTTGACGGATCGATGACACTTCCGGGAACGGTGAATTATATCAAGTATGAAATACGGCAGCCAACTACACGCGAAACTTCGGCACTGTCGGGTTTTTCCCGGATCATCGTGAATGAAAGGCTCATCAATGCTTCGCAACTCGATACACTCAACACCCATCATGAAAGAGGGACCTGAACTCCTGCCGACGCAATATGCAAACATTTTCTCGGATCTCCCAAACATGACCGTGCAAAAGGTTCCTGCACTGCACCATTACCGGCTGGTGCATGAATCCGCGGAAAATGCGTCGGTCACACCATTTCCGGAATCCGACCCCGTCACCCTCTCCGGTATAAAATATGTAAAAATATTTGAATTTGTCAGAGGTGCGAAGATCTCCGGTGAAGGTATCATCAGAGCTCCCTGTAGTGACAAATACCGGACGGATATTTGTCTACCGGCAGGAAAGCGAGAACGGTACGTTTATCGTTCCTTATCCAACGACGGGAGGTCCCTACGATGTTCATGCAACTGCTGAGTACCATATTGTGGGTACTTCGCGTTACATTACGGTGACAGAAAATGACATAACAGAAGGTAGAGGGGTTGCCGGTTAGGAGACCTAAGGCACTCCCCCGGGGAACAGGAAAAATTTATCGTTGCTGGCAAATTTAATTTATCCGCCGATCATTGACCGATAAAAGGCTTCCATTTTCGGGGTAATATGCCCCCAGTCATAAGGCTCAGCTGAGAGGATACATGCATTTCGCATCTCCCTGTGGTGCTGAAGTGCCTGGCAGATTGAAGCGGCAAGATCTTCGACCGATGGAGAACAAATAAAACCATTGCTTCCGTTGATGAGGTCACGGATTGCATTCGCTTGATGGTCGACAGTCACGACCGGGAGGCCACATGCCAGAGCTTCAAGCGCGGTGATCCCGAAACCTTCCCGTATGGAAGGAAGTACGAACACCTTTGATGATTTTAGCCTGGCGATGAGATCATCATGCTCTTCTGAAAATCCGCGTAATGACACCCGATCTTCAAGAGAGAGATTGCGGATGAGTGATGCAATACGGTCCCGTTCCGGTCCGTCGCCTATAATAACCAGCCGGAAATCGGGATGCTGACGTGAGAGTAAAAAGAATGCCCGGACCAGAAGTGCACCATTTTTTTCTTTGATTAACCGGCCGGCAAAAATGATTTCCGATTCTTCCGGCGAGGCGGGAACTGAATTGATATGCGCCCGGTCAATCCCTATTGGGATCACGGCGGGTAAGGATTTTTTGAAACAGGTAGTGAAACGGAGCGCTGTCGTTGCGGAAACTGTAATCACGGCGCATTTAAACGATGCAATTTCCCGTTCGATCACCTTCCCTATCAAACCCATGTATCCCAGATATTCAATCCAGTAGTCTCCCCAGACTTCATACCAGGTGATGAGGAACGGAGTTTTTTTGAAAAGAGCGACAACCCTCGAGGTAAAACTGGGAAAAAGGGGAAACTGCTGGCAGTCAATGATATCGAATTTTTCCCGGAGTAAGGGGAGTATCAGACAAACGCTGAACCAGAGAGGCTGCAGGATCGACCTTCTTCCGCCGGTATAAAGTTTTTGTGCAGGACAGATACCATGAAGGTATACACCATCGCGGATGAGAACGTCTTTGCCTTCCCAGAATTTCATCCCGAACAGGTGTACGCTATGTCCGCGCCGGGAAAGCCTCACGGCAAGTTCCCACACTCGTCTTTCGATACCTCCTTTTACGTAAGGGTAGATAGCATCATACACGAACGCGATCTTCATCCTGTTAACCTGATTCGGTAGTGTTGTTCTCATTGAGGAGCATCATACTCTGGAATATGGCAAAGAGGAAGGTTTGAATACCGGTCACGATCAGGACGAGGGAAACAATAGCTGTAGAGATTTCCGAAAGAAAACCAAAGCTCATCGAAACCCACCGTATGAGAATATTAAGTCCAAGAAGTACTCCGGTAAGGAGTAAAAAAAATCCTAGGATAAGAAATTTTTCAAGGCTTGAGTATTTCATCAGCAGTTCAATGATTCCCCCTTTATTCTCATACCCATGGATGACAGAATAGGTTTTCATCAAAAATCCTGTCAGAATAACCTGGATACCTCCCATTACCAGTATTGCACCAAGAATAAACGTATGGAGATGTGAGGATTCAACATTTCCCTGGATATAAAAAAATGTCATCAGCAGCAATCCTATAATGGAGAACAAGAGCCCGGGTATCGCCACAAAGGGAAGAGGCTTCATGAGGAGCACAAACCGGATATGACGCCAGCCGTCAGCAAAGACTGTGTAACTTTGAGGGGGTCTGTCGGGGATAATAATCGATGGGGACCTCGACAATTTTCAGCTGCTCTTTTGATGCCATAACAAGCATTTCCGACGCAAATTCCATACCGCCGGTTCTTAATTGAAGCCGATCAAGAGCTTGTCGAGTAATCGCGCGAAACCCGCTGTGCGTATCGGAGAAGTGCGTCTGGAAAATAATATTAATCATCCACGTGAGAAGTGGGTTTCCGAAATATCGGTGGAGGGTGGACATTGAACCCGTATGTATTTTGCCTTGAAACCGGGATCCGATGACAAAATCCGCACCATTCATGAGAGGATTGAGGAGTCGGGGAATTTCAAGGAAATCATAGGTATTGTCAGCATCACCCATGATAATGAACCGACCGCGAATATGTCTGAATCCGGTAAGATACGCATTGCCATAACCGTTCTGATCTGCACGGAATACTTTCGCTCCCAAAGATTCGGCGATTTCCGCAGTACCGATCGGTGGATGAATCTGCAACTATTATCTCACCATTGATGAGGTTATCTTTGAACACGGTTTGAATTCTTGCAATGCACTCCCCGATTGTCCGTTCTTCATCAAGAGCGGGAAGAATAACCGAGACATCAACGATAGTTTCGGTGCCGGGAAGGGTAGCCATGTTTCGTCCTTTAACCTCTTTTTCTGCGATATAAAAACTCATTGTTTTTTAATTCAATACTTGAGGGGACGGGACACAGGAAGTCCGATAAGCGAAGAAACGGGGAAAATGTTCATTTCACATAAAATTCAACATATATACTATTGTTAACAAAATGAAGCTGTACCATTTTTTTTCTTTGTGACATAAATTGCAGAAGGGGGAATTCATGAAAAAAATTCTGATTACCGGCATCAGCGGTTTTGTCGGGGGACATTTTGTTCATTACCTGACCACTCATCACCGGGATCTTGAAATCCATGGTATCAGTCGTTCAGGACCTGCATGGGATTTTATTCCCGCCATACCAGATCTTACCAACAATTCCCATTTTCACCGTGCTGACTTGAGGGATATCCCAAAAATCAAGTCTCTTATCGAAGAGATCCAGCCTGATTATATTGTTCATCTGGCAGCCCAGAGTTCTGTTGCCGAGAGCTGGAAATCTCCGGTGGACTCTTTCATGAATAATACCAATATTTTTCTCAATATCATCGATACCGTCAGGCTCAATGATTTAACTGCAAGAGTTCTATCGGTTGGCTCGTCTGAACAATATGGAATTGTATCTGACAAAGACCTGCCTTTAGATGAAAAAAGTCTCCAAAACCCTGCAAATCCATACGCAGTTGCACGGGTTGCCCAGGAACAGCTGGCCCGGATCTATGCTGAAGGCTATGGACTGGATATCTGTTGTACTCGATCCTTCAACCACTGCGGCCCAGGCCAGAGTGACAGGTTTGTTGTTAGTTCGATTGTAAAGCAGTTCGTACAAATTGCCCAAGGTATTCAGGAACCTGTTATCCATATTGGAAATGGATCAATTGTCAGGGACTTTATCGATGTACGGGATGTGGTAGCGGTATACAATCTTATCCTCACAAAAGGAAAACGCGGGGTGGTGTACAATATCTGCAGCGGCCAGGGACGGGAAATCCGGAATATTATAACAACCCTCTCTGGGATGCTCGAAATTTCTGTTCAAATCAAACAGGAGCAATCACAAATTCGACCAATCGATAATCCCAGGATTGTCGGGAGCAATGAAAAAATCCAACGCGAATTAGGTTGGCATCCCACGATTCCTTTTGAACAGACACTCCAGTCCATGTACGATTATTGGGAAATGCGGTTAAAGTATAAACTTACGGGATAGAATACGATTATTAGATGAATATCAATGAGTGTGAAATTGTATCTGATGCCAAAAAGGCATAAGACTATTCATGCATATCAAGAATTCAATTCAGTAAATCTCAGCAAAGGCTATTTACTAATCCGGGATGATGCATAAATGCCGATATCAAACTGTCATTTTGATAATTATTATGGTTTATAATTGTTTATCAAAGGAATCTGTGACGGACAATCAAGAAGGATTTTCTCAGATGAAAGATGAAAAAACGGGGTATACTGACAAACAAATAACTGCTCCTTCGGTATACACGATTGTCCTGAATTATAATAACTATCCTGATACCGTTGAAACCCTCGAATCCGTTTTTTCCTTAGACTATGACGCAAATTCGGTCCTTCTTGTTGAGAACAGTTCCGATAAAAAAATTATTCGGAATATCAGGTCTCATTTTCCGAATCTTCAAGTAATTGAAAATCAGAAAAATCTGGGATATTCAGGAGGGAATAATATCGGAATTCAACATGCAATTTCAAACGGTGCAGATTATATTTTTTTGTTAAATAATGACGTAACGCTTGAAAAAGATCTCCTTAAAAAATGTATCTCTTCGATGGAAATATCCCGGGATTGTGCGGCTTGTCAACCGGTGATTGCCTTTTCAGAAGACAGGGATATTATCTGGTCTGCCGGAACCCAGGAATTTTTCGGTTATCCAAGACTTTTTTTAAAAGGAAAAAAATTCATTAAAAACGGAATTAAAACTTCTCCTTTCGGGCTGGTAGGCTGTGCTGTCATCTTTAGAAAAACAGCACTGCAACAAATTGGCTTTTTCGACGAATCACTTTTTTTAATGCATGAAGAAACCGATTGGTGCATCCGGGCCAGAAAAATGAATTTCTCCCTTCTAATTATTACCAATACACGGGCGTATCATAAGATTTCTGTTACAATTGGATTGTTCAGTAAGATTTATCTGTATTATGTATCGAGGAACTGGCTTTTGGTGGCCAAGAAAAATTTCTCATCATTAAGATATTGGTATATTCTGTTAACTGAAATTTTTATACGGTTCCCCTATTATCTATATCATCTTTCACAAAAAGGTCAGTTGATATTGATAAAATATTACTTATGGGGATTATATCACGGAATTCATGGAATATCAGGAAAAGCAAAATTTGAATGATTTCATATGCATCAAGGAAAAATAGTAGACAGGAAAGATCATGCCGCACAATATACAAAGATGTCAGAATAAAGCAACTCAAGGTTATTCCGGATGAACGGGGATGGCTCATGGAAATCCTGCGATGCGATGATCCTCTGTTTGAAAAATTCGGGCAGGTATATATCAGCACTGCATATCCTAACGTGGTGAAGGGCTGGCACTACCACAAGAATCAGACAGATAATTTCACGTGTGTACATGGAATGATGAAAGTTGTATTATATGATGCCCGAAAAGAATCCCCTACATACCGTGCACTGATGGAAATTTTTGTTGGTGAGAAAAATCCGGTTCTTATCAGTGTGCCACCCGGGGTATACCACGGCTTCAAGGCGGTAGGAACAGAAACTGCATTTTTCATCAGTATCCCTACGATGCCATATAATTACAAGGATCCGGATGAATATCGTCTTCCTCCTGAAACACCTGAGATTCCTTATGACTGGGGACTTGCACCGGGACTTAAACACGGTTAATTAGGGGTAACTGGAGCGAAAATAATGAAATTACTGATCACCGGAGGAGCAGGATTCATTGGAAGCAATTTTATCCTCCAGATGATGAACTCCCATCAAGATATTGAAATTATTAATCTCGATGTCCTGACCTATGCCGGTAACCTTAATAATTTGAATAGTGTCGATAATAATCCGCGATATACTTTTATTAAGGGTGATATCTGCAACCCGGATATTGTCAATGCAATTCTTGACAAACATAAGATTGACACGATCGTCCATTTTGCTGCAGAAAGTCATGTCGATCGATCGATTACCAGTGCTTCGGAATTTGTTCGGACAAATGTTCTTGGTACTCATAACCTTCTCGAATGTGCCCGACATCACTCGGTCGCGAAGTTTATCCATATCTCCACAGATGAAGTATATGGCAGCATTTTGAAGGGATCATTTAAAGAGGAGGACATTCTCTCACCCTCAAGCCCCTATTCAGCAAGTAAAGCCGGCTCAGATCTTCTCGCCCTTTCCTATTTTATAACGTATAAACTTCCTGTCATCGTTACACGATGCACGAATAATTTCGGGCCTTATCAGTTTCCTGAGAAGTTAATCCCACTTTTTGTGACGAACCTTATTTCAGGCAGGAAAGTACCGATTTATGGTACGGGAAAAAATATTCGTGACTGGATCCACGTCCGTGATCATTGTCGCGCGATAGAGTTACTCCTGGAAAAGGGTATTTCCGGGGAAATCTATAATATTGGTGGCGGTAACGAAAGGACAAATTTAGAAATTACTGAAAAAATATTGAAACTGCTGAAAAAAGATGAGTCAATGACAGAATACGTCAACGACAGACCAGGACACGACTTCCGTTACTCGCTCGATTGTTCGAAACTGCATTCTCTTGGATGGAAACCCGGTTATTCATTTGAAGAAGGTCTGATGGATACGGTTACCTGGTATGTACGAAACGCGTGGTGGTGGAAACCATTGAAAAAATAATTCCCCTGAAAACCATCCTTTTTGGGGGGGACGGAATGCTGGGGCATGCCCTGCATGACGTGTTTCCGCATGCTCTTGTTATGACGCATCGCGAGGTAGATATCACAGATCAGGAGGAAGTTCTTAGAATAGTGAAGCGGATCAACCCGGCCATCGTAATCAACGCGGCGGCATATACCGATGTTGATGGCTGTGAAGATAACAAAAGCCTTGCATATGCGGTCAATGGGAGGGGTCCAGGGTACATTGCTGAGGCCTGTAATGAAACAGGTGCAACGTTAGTTCATTATAGCACTGACTATATTTTCGATGGGACCAGATCAGGATATAAAGAAGATGATCCCCCCAACCCGATCAATATATATGGCGAATCGAAGCTTCTGGGAGAGGCTTGTATAATAAAAAATCTGGATACCTTCCGGATTATCAGGACATCATGGCTGTTTGGAGGTCATGGGAAAAATTTTGTTGATACTATTCTTGCATTATCAAAGCAGATGGCAATTGTCCGCGTGGTTAATGACCAGCGTGGCAAACCAACCTATACCATGGATCTTGCCCGTAAGACTCCGGAAATTATATCCTGCGATCCGGGCATATATCATGTAACGAATGAAGGGGTT
Organism: uncultured Methanoregulaceae archaeon; assembly: GCA_963829225.1. Classification (GTDB taxonomy): domain Archaea; phylum Halobacteriota; class Methanomicrobia; order Methanomicrobiales; family Methanospirillaceae; genus Methanoregula. Next base: position 240,195 of record CAWHHQ010000001.1, read on the forward strand.
TGCAGCTGGTTTGAATTTGCACAGGCATTTATTCCCAATGCTATTGCCTGTTCAACAAACGAATTTCCCCGCAGGGCAAAACGACCTGCAAATTCGGTTCTCGTTAACACTAAAACAACCCCGCTCCGGCAATGGAAGGATGCAGTAAGGGATTATATCCACAAAAAGGGAAGTACCGCAATGAAAGGAATTATTCTTGCCGGAGGAACCGGCTCACGGTTACACCCTCTGACAAAAGTAACGAATAAACATCTTTTACCCGTCTATGACAAACCAATGGTATACTATCCGCTCCACACACTCATCAATGCCGGGATAAAGGATATCATGATAGTATCCGGAAGAGGTCATGCCGGGCATTTTCTCGAATTGCTCGGTTCCGGGAATGATTTTGGTATCACTCTCACCTATGAGATCCAGGAAAAAGCGGGGGGGATAGCACAGGCGCTGGGACTTGCCGAAAGTTGGGCGGATGCTGATGAGGTGGCAGTTATTCTTGGCGATAATATCTTTCAGGATGATGTGAAGGATGATGTGACATCATTCAGGAAGGGCGCCAAAATTTTCTTAAAAGAGGTTCCGGATGCGAAACGGTTTGGAGTTGCCGAACTTGAAGGTAACCGTGTTGTTTCAATCGAGGAAAAACCGAAACACCCAAAATCCGACTATGCCGTAACAGGACTTTATCTCTATGATCCCGAGGTCTTCTCGACGATAAGGACGTTGAAACCATCAGGCAGAGGCGAGCTTGAGATAACAGATGTGAATAATGCATATCTCCGTAAAGGGGTGATGCAATATGCATTACTGAAAGGATTCTGGAGTGATGCCGGGACGTTTGACAGTTTAATGAGGGCGAGTGTTCTTGTGCAACAGCATACCAGCGGGAAGCATTCTGATGATCAGAATCTGAATTAACTGTTCACCGGATTGCCGATGCAAATCAGAGTGCGTATCCCAAACCATTCTGCTATATTCAGATTAATAAGAGAGAGAAAATGTCCATTGACCTATCCCACCCCCTGATTAGCGTTATTGTGGTAAATTATAACGGGAAAAAATTCCTTCGTGATTGTTTAGATTCAATTTTTTGTCAAACGTATAACCATTTTGAAGTGATTCTGGTTGACAATGCTTCTGTCGATGGAAGCGTTGATTATGTCCGGAATCAATTTCCCAAAGTCACCATTTTTACTCAGTCGGTCAATCTCGGGTTCGCTGGGGGGACAAACGCGGGTATCCGGCAGGCACGCGGAGAATTTATTCTCACGCTGAACAATGACACAATAGTCTCCCCAACATTTATCGAAGAACTCTCAAAGCCGATGATCTCTGATCTCATGGTGGGGATCTGCGGATCCAAGATGCTCCTCCCGGATGGGAGAATAAACTCGACCGCAATCTGTATCTCAATGAGTGGAGCAGTCTGGGACAGAGGGATGGGCGAAATGGACCGGGGTCAGTATGACTCGCCGGAAGAAGTATTCGGTGCGTGCGCCGGAGCTGCCTTGTACCGACGCGTAATGTTGGATGAAATAGGGCACTTTGACGACGATTTTTTCCTTTATATGGAAGATGTAGATCTCTCGTTCCGTGCAAGGCTTTCCGGGTGGAAGTGTATATATGTCCCATCAGCACGTGTAGTTCATACCCGCGGTGGGACGACTGGACTCCAGTCATATCTGTCGATCTATTATGTAAACCGGAATGTGGTATGGTATGTTGTTAAGAATTTTCCAACCAAGTTATTCTATACTTCTCTTCCCTGGATTATCGGCAGGAACTGTGCAGTTATTCCCTACTATTTTTTCAAAGGAAACGGACTTGCTGCTCTGAAGGCAAAAGTCGATGCCATCAGGGGATTAAATAGTATCATAAAAAAAAGGCGGAATATCGTGAAAAAAATACCCGATGAGGAAATAAAAAAATGGATTCAACTGAAGGATTTTCACCCCATACGGGAATAATTCCTGCCATTCTTTAGAAAATGAAACTGAAAATACTGAAGACTATGAAAAATCAATTATAAGTGCACGTTCAATACCACAGGTAATAAAATGGACTCTCTATTCAAATACCGGGGACTCATCTGGAATTTCATTAAACGAGATATATCATCAAAATATGTGGGATCTCTTCTGGGTTTATACTGGTCAGTGATTAACCCGATTATAACGCTTATAGTCTATATCATTGTCTTTGGAGTGTTCCTGAAGGTCCGTCTTCCCGGAGATACCGATATCTGGGATTTTGCGTTATACTTTTCTTCCGGATTTCTTCCATGGCTTGCATTTCAGGATTCCGTGATGAGAGCATCTCGCTCGATAACGGAAAATAAAAACTATATTAAAAAAGTCCCGTTTCCCAGTGAGATTTTTCCGATATACACCACACTGTCAGAATTTGTGAATCTCTTTATAGGACTCGGTATTTTTTTTGTCCTTCTTTTATTGTTGAAGGGTGTCCCAACAATATATATTCTTACCATTCCACTTGTGATCGCACTTCAGTTTATTTTTACATTATCACTTGCATTTTTCTTTTCAAGTGGTGCAGTTTATTTTCGGGATATCCCTCAAATTCTGGGGGCAGTTTTCATGATATGGTTCTGGGCGACTCCGATTGCTTACACGGTTAATCTTATTCCAATAAATTTTCAGTGGATTGTCAGGTTGAATCCGGCCTATTATATGCTGGAAATATATCGGGATGCCTTATTTTATGGTAAACTCCCTGAGTCTGATATTATTCTTCCATTCCTGATCTTCACTCTGCTATTATTTGTTTTAAGTATAGCATTTTTCCGGAAAACAAAAACCGGGTTTGGTGAACTCCTGTGACTGCATTAACCGTCAAAAATCTTGGAAAAAAGTTCAAATTATTCACTACACCAAGCGGACGGTTTCTTGAATATCTAAGTTTTGGCAGAATCCGGAGACATGCTGATTTCTGGGCGTTAAAAGATATTTCTTTCGAGATACCAAAAGGTCACTACCTTGGGAATACTCGGACAAAATGGATCCGGAAAAAGCACGCTCCTGAGCATTCTTGCCGGAGTTTTATATCCTACCGAGGGATCGTTTCAAATTAACGGGAAAATATCCGCAATCCTTGAACTTGGATCCGGATTCCACCCCGAATTCTCCGGCAGAGATAATGTTTATATGTACGGTTCGATTATGGGACTTTCAAAACAGGAGATTGATCAAAAATTTAATGAAATTGTCCAGTTTTCTGAACTTGGGGATTTCATCGATCAACCTCTTCGAACGTACTCTTCCGGAATGACGGTCAGACTCGCTTTTTCAGTGGCGGTGAATGTTAATGCGGAAATCCTTATTGTTGATGAGGCTCTTGCTGTCGGAGATGCTATTTTTCAGCACCGCTGTTTTCGTAAGATCAGGGAGATGCAGGAATCGGGAAAGACCATTCTCTATGTTGGACACGATACAGAAGCGGTTCGAAATCTTTGTACACAAGCGCTGCTCTTAGATGGCGGGCAGATCATCGAACGCGGGGATCCCGACACTGTAGTGAACAAGTACTATGCACTCGTTACCGAACGCGAGCGGACATACAGCGAAGGAAACCTTATCGAACATGGGGAGGTTCCTGGCAAGGGAGACGAGACTGTGTACGATTTTGTCTGTAACCTTTCCGAGGCAAAGATTGAGAATGCCAAAGGAGTTCAGGTCCAGCCGCAGACAATCGAGAACCACATAATGCCCCGACAGGTAATTTTTGCACACCCGCCGTCAAAGATCACTTATACCCTTCCTGTTGAATCTGGTGAATCGCTTGCTTTTGCGATCGGCATTCTCCCGGGGGCTTGGGAGAAGATCCCTCAAGGGGTAAAATTCGATATCACTGCCCTTTTTGATGGGACAACAGAAAATATCTTCTCCCGCGTACTCCAGCCAAAACGGAACCTTGGGGACAGGGGATGGCATAATTTCATTCTTCCGCTGGAAAAATTTTCCGGTAAGACAGTTTCTTTCACGTTTAGTACTTCGGGTTCCAGTGAGGACCTGAGTTACTGTTGGAGTGCGTGGGGATGGGGCAAAATAATTCGAGCACTAAAACCTCCAAAAGATAAGCAAACGTCGGACAATTCTGATGGAATCAACCTCAGTATTCCTATTCCTCCTATCGGGAGTAGAGGCGGTATCGTGCGATATGGCAATAAAAAAGCTATCATTGAAAAAGTCGAATTGTTAAATTCTGAAGGGTCTCCCCAAGTATCATTCAAAACAGGAGATTTGCTGGTTATCCGGTATACTATGGTTGCCAATCAGGATTTTGATGAGGATCTGACAATAGGATTCATTATAAGAAACAAATTTACCGAGGTGTATGGGACAAACACCCGATGGAAAAAATGTGATCTTGCGGGAATCAGAAAAGGCCCGCTTCCTGTTGTAAATATTTCAATGCATCTTTTATTAGGTACCGGAACCTATTCATTGACATCGGCGATTGCCATCGTTCATCCGGGATTTGTTGTTGAAGTGCTTGACAGGATGGAAGACCATATTATTTTTTATGTGAAAAACGAGCAGGATATGTCAGGGTTTACTGATTTGGAAGCAATAATTATCACTGAATAACTTCCCATTCTAAAATAGCCTGAATATCATGAAAAGAAATTGATGATCAACCGGACCATAGAGGATCTGATACAATTGGATGAGAAGTTACCATCAAAACGATATGAACCTCCCACTATTGAGCTTGATAATAAAAACAATAGTCATACCCTCTTAATAGAAAGTACCGGATTTAACAAAACTATTCTTGAAATCGGAACATCAACCGGCTATATAAGTAAAATATTAAAAGAGCATGGAAACCATGTTACCGGCATAGAGATTGATCAAGACGCTGCTTCAATCGCGCAACAATTCTGTGACCACATGATTACAGCAGATATTGAGCTGCTGAACCTGGATGAGATTCTTGAAACAGCATCATTCGATGTTATCTTATGCGGAGATGTGTTGGAACATCTTAAAGAACCGGAAATAGTTTTGAAAAAATTAGGGAAATTTTTAAAACACGGGGGTTATATTGCCGTATCTCTGCCGAATTTTTTTCACGGGGATGTTCTGCTCAATCTTCTCAATGGAGATTTCCATTACACATCGGTGGGACTTCTCGATGAAACTCATCTTCGCTTTTTCGGGTTAAAAAATATCCACGCCTTTTTCACGAGATGCGGTTATCAGATCACGAATCTACAGAAGACAAACCGGGCTATGGGAACCACAGAGCTAAAGACTGAAGCAACAAAAATACCCCGGGACCTAGTGAAATTTATCAAGTCGTTACCGGATTCTACTGTATACCAGTACATATTGACAGCTTATCCATCCGATAACATAATACAGCCGGCATTCGAAGAAACGGATATTAGTACATTATTTTTTGATGCTCTCCAGGAATATCGACAGGAATTGAAATTCCCATTAGAGACCAGGATAGCCGAACTAGAAAAAAATCTCAAAGATAAAACTACCTGTATAGAAGAACTTGTGCTGACTTTGACATCAGGAAATGAACAGGTAGTGATGATGACCGAAAACATCGCAAAACTCCATGATGTATTGTCGATAGAACCGGAAAAACAACAGTGCAAAGAAATTTCAGTTCAAGCAGAAGGACTTGACGAAAAACTGGCTGAAAAGAACCAGCAGATAAAGGAGATAACCGTCAAAGCTCAGGAATTGGCACAGGAAAACAAGATAAAAGGTCACCAGGTACAAGAACAAATGCTCCGTATCAATTCTCTTGAACAGGAGATTTTTTCGATTGAAAACAGTATTGTCTGGCAACTCACCATGAAGTTTCATACAAAAATTGTGGAACGGCTCCTCCCCCAAAAAACGAAAAGGAGAAAATATTATGATCTCGGGAGGACCTGCGGAAAAATTCTTGTACATGATGGAATTAAACCGTTCAACAAATACGTTACACGGTATTTCCATAGGAATAATGGATCAGATGATTACCAGAAATGGATTAAAAAAAATGAACCTATGCCCGATGCGCTAAATCACTTAAAGAAAATTGCTCAAACTTTTTCCTTTCGTCCAAAGATCAGCATTATTATTCCCGTGTGGAATACTGATAAAAAATGGCTGCATTTTGCTATTGAGTCGGTTGTTAATCAGGTTTATGATAACTGGGAACTCTGTATCGTAGATGGGGGTTCATCAAAGCGTTATATAAAACAGGTCTTAACAGAATATGCACAAAAAGATATTCGTATCAAAGTAAAATTTTTAGCCGTTAACAAGGGAATAGCTGAAAATTCCAATGAGGCACTTGCCCTTGCCACCGGAGATTTCATTGGATTCCTCGATCATGATGACGAACTTGCCCCGTTTGCGCTCTATGAAGTAGTCGATGTACTCAATCGGAAGAATAATTTTGATTTCATCTATTCCGATGAAGATAAAATTGATCAAAAAGGAAACCGGAAAGATCCCTTTTTTAAGCCGGATTGGTCCCCGGATCTGTTATTATCCCAGAATTATATCTGTCATTTCTCTGTTATCCGAAAATCACTTATCAATTTAATTGGGGGTTTTCGCTCAGGATATGATGGATCTCAGGATTATGATCTCTTTTTGCGATGTACAGAAAGGATTTCTCCGGTATCAATTGCCCATATCCCAAAGATCCTCTATCACTGGCGAATAATTCGGGGATCTGCGGCTGATAGTGTAATTGCAAAGCCCTATGCTATAGCCGCTGCAAAAAAAGCACTGGCTGATTTCTTGAACCGAAAGGGTCAATTGGGGGAGGTTTTTGATGGCTTTTCATTAAGCTCCTACAGAATTCGTTATAGCATCAAAAGTCATCCCAGAGTATCAATTGTAATACCCACGAAAGATCATGTTGAAATTTTAAAACGATGTGTCCGGTCAATTCTAGATAAAACCAGGTACCAAAATTATGAAATTGTAATTGTTGACAATCAGAGCAGAGAAGATGATACTTTTGATTATTATAACTCATTGAACACAGATCCTAAAATAAGAATCTTACACTATGATAAACAATTCAATTTTTCTGCAATAAATAATTACGCCGTTACTCAGGTTGATTCCCCCTATATCCTTTTTCTGAATAATGACACGGAAGTAATCTCCGGGGAATGGCTTTCTGCAATGCTTGAACACGCACAGAGGGATGGTATCGGGACTGTGGGAGCAAAACTGCTCTACCCAAATAATCTTATCCAGCACGCAGGAGTTATCATGGGGATAACGGGTACTCCGGGTCAAAAAGGTGTTGCAGGACATTCGCATAAAAATCTGCCAGCTAATTGCAATGGTTATTTCCTCAGATCACAAATAATTGGGAATTACAGCGCCGTAACCGCAGCATGTCTGATGATGCGTAAAAATGTCTTTCAGGAAATTGGAGGATTTAATGAAGATCTGGCAATTGCATTCAATGATGTAGATCTTTGTTTAAAGATCAGAAGTGCGGGTTATCTCATTATTTATACACCGTATTCTCAGTTATATCACCACGAATCAGTGAGTCGGGGTTATGAAAATACTCCAGAAAAACAGGCAAGATTTTCCAAAGAAGTAAGGTTAATCCGGGACCGGTGGGGGACGGTAATTGATAGTGGAGATCCTTATTACAGTCCAAATCTGACTTTGGAGAGAGAAGATTTTTCAATAAAACAAAATAACGAAGCGTTTTGAATATGATAGGACATATCGATGAACCATCAGAGAATTCCGAAATCTATTCTTCGGACTTTATCTGTAATGGCTGGGCATATTCAGAAACTGGCATACAATCAATAAAAATAATTATTGATGATCGTGAGATTGGTGAGGCAGTCTTCGGATTGCAACGAAATGATGTCAAGGCTGCATTTCCCCAGTATATTGATATTGGGAAATGTGGATTCAGATTTTTTAAAAATATTTCCCTCGCGAAAGGTTCGCACACGTTGAAAATTGATGTTTTTGATGAACTGGGGGGGAAAACTACCCTTGGTATTGTACCGTTTAAACGCCAGAAAATGAATATTCTTATAAAAAAAATATCTTCCATTCTCGCTCATTTTCCCGATAAAAAAACAGTGATCCGGGACTCGTCAGAGGCTAGAAAAAGAATAAGTTATAAATATCTTAAAGGAGAAGGACTTGAAATTGGCGCTTTACATAATCCTCTTTCGATTAGTGAATATGCGCATGTCAAATATGTGGACCGGTTGCTGTCAGACGAATTGCAAAAACACTATTCTGATTTAAACCCGGCTCAGATGGTAACGATTGATATTATTGATAACGGAGAAACATTATCAACAGTTGCCGATGATTCATTGGATTTCATTATTGCGAATCATTTTTTGGAACATTGTGAAAATCCGATTGGGACAATCCGAAACCAGTTAAAGAAAATCAAAGCCGGGGGGGTTATTTATTATGCGATCCCTGAAAAGACGTATACTTTTGATAAAGAACGCTCACTAACGGAGTTCGATCATCTTGTTGAGGATGATATCAAAGGTACAGAAATTTCCCGAAAAGATCATTTTTACGAATGGGTAAATCTTGTTGAGAAAAAACAAGATCCTGATGAGATTAATGCCAGGGTGTCTTCACTCATGACGATGAATTACAGCATCCATTATCATGTATGGGATTCGGCAACCATTTTTCAAGTACTTAGTAAAACAAACGAGTACCTTGGGCATCCATTTTCTGTTGTGCATTTCGAACAGGATGATAATGAAGTTATTGCAGTATTGCAAAAGAAATAGACTTTTTTTGAGGGAGAACACCGAGAGATTCTTAAGATTTCAAAACTTTAAAAAAAGCCGGTTAATCATTTTATCCATTGGTAATCATGGGATCCCCCCACCAGGCCCAATCATATGTTCCGTCATTTTTCGGTCCCGGCAGTGTAGAAAATAACAAAGTGACGTTATTTCCCGCATAAGATGACAAATTCACGTTATACGGATTCCATTTCTGTTCTGTCATATTGTGTTTTGGATCGATATATTGTGAAAAAATCAGATTTTCGGGGGCTATAGAATTAATGTAAATTTTGTAATCGACACCATCGCCTTTTTCAGGAGACCACACGCTGGGATCTAAGGCAATATCAAAGCGTAGTATTGACGTATTTGTAACGGGAATATGAGCAAAATAAAAAATAGATTGGTTTTGAGCTATTGGATGTTCAAATATTATATACTTATTTTCATCACCTATTTTACCGGATCCGGTAAAAAACGATTGTCCACTAAATATTTGAACCGGTACCGGCTTATTTAATTTAAATACATTATCCGGAGAATAGAAAACGCTAAAATGTTCACTTTCCAAAAATTTTGATTGTTCTCTCACGATATTTGGATCGGGGAATAATTGTTGTAATTGATCATCCGTTGCAGTAGAATATCCGATAAGATAGTTTGCTAATATCTCCTGATGGTCTTTAAAATTCGCTGCATTCCGATTCCTGAAATATTTCCACAGATTATTCCAAAAATTATTATTCCCGTCACTATACCAATAAGAGGTGAATAATTCCATGTTTTATCATCGGTTTTGATATTTTTATTATAAATAGCAAGCACTAAAAGATATAATCCGATAATCCCGATTATGGTAGATAAAACATATCTTGAGGCAAGTGCCTGTGAAACTCCAAATCCGGCTCTGCCTATAGTCATCATCACAGATGTTCCCAGTGAAAAGAAGATTAAAACAATCCAGATTGCATGTTGTCTGAATAATTTATTTTTTAATAAAAAAATTCCACAGCAGGTTAAGACTCCTAAAATTATCATTCCCATCGAAATTGACGAAAGGTAATCATATCCGAGAGGGGAACCAACATTTACCAAAAAAAATTCAATCCCGGTTACAGGATGCTGGAGAATGTAAAAAAAATCGGGATGTTGCAGAGGTTTGATCCAATTTAAAAAATACATAAAATAACTGGCAACACCTATCAAACCCCAAGTGGAAAGCATCGTCTTTTTTTTATCTTTAATGAGAAAGATCAATAAAAAACCAATTGGCCATACCAGGAGTCCATTTAAAAATGAAAATGTTGATACAATACCTCCGATAATTGCAATGCAAAATTTGTAATCAATTTTTTCAGACAATTCGATAAATACTATTGCAATTACAAAACCGAAAACGCAGAGATATGCCATTATGGCCTCTCCTTGTATCAGAGTCTCCCATTGCCTGAAATTAAATAATAACCATGGAATTGGTAAAAATTTAATTAATGATAGTTTTGAAATTCCCCAGTATCGGGAATAAAGATAAAATATTGATACACAGATTAAAACTATCAAAACCAAGGAAAAATACATTTCCACGATTCCATTCCAATGGGTTAACGGTGTAATGATCAGATAAATAATATTAAAAAAAAAGATCCTGTGTTCATTCCGTTGTGCAAAAATCTCACCAAATGAAAGAGTGCCATTATAAAAATGTTCCAAGATAGGGATCCGTGCCCAATTGTCCCAAAAAACAACATTAACTCCAAATTTGGCTATAAAAAGACCACAGAGTATTGCTGGTAGAACCAATAAACATAAAATGAGATAATAATTTTTTAAAACAAAGATTAATTGATTTTTTTTCTTTTTTATCAACAACTTGGTTTTCAATAAATTCATATTATGACTACAAAATAGGGTCTGATATCATATTAGGGTTATGTTGACCAATTAAAAGTGATTACATATTACTCTTGCCTGATTCGGATAGGGGGGGAAAATGGTCGCCCGCCTCCCGGTTCAAAAATTACGGGATAAATATTTCTATCAACACAAAACATAAAATGAACCTTCCAAAATAAATCAATTTCAATCCATTTCAAACAAATTATTTAGAGAGGAAAACCAGAAAATCAACAATAAACAGATTTGAATTTTGCCAGAAATTTTTCGAGAAAAATGAGAAATCCTATCTGGTGTATTTTTTTAGTCAATCATGTGGATCCGGGGTTTCAAGAGAATTTCTCCACCAATGTAACATATCAGATAAAGTTTTTTCCAGAGGGATCTCCGGTATCCAACCAAGATTCCGGAGTTTTGTATTGTCACCAATTTGTAGCAGATCATCCGTCTTTCGTAGTTTTGACGGATCTCGATAAATTTTAATATCTTTTAGCATTGACAAAGAAATTAATATGTTCAATATTTCTTCAATTTTGTATCCATGCCCATTGCAGAGGTTGTAGGCTTCTCCTGGACACCCCTTGTCTTTGAGTAACCACAGGGCTTTCACCGCGTCTCTTATATCCGTAATATCACGGACCGGCTCAAGATTTCCAACTACCAGTTCTTTTCTTCGACCCTTTTCAATCATAACAATTTCTTTGGCAAAATCGGATGAAACATCAGAAGTCCTTTTTGGACCGGTTATATTAAACGGTCGTACACGAATTATTTTCAGACTATAAGCCTGCCAGTAAAGATACGAGAGCATATCAACTCCAATCTTACTGACTGCATACGGATTGATGGGCCTGAATTCCTTATTTTCTTTTACCGGAATTTCATTTTCCTGGTTTAGTCCATACACGGCACTTGAGCTGATTACTTCAATGAGGGGATCTGTACCGGATTTTCTGACAGCCTCCAAAAAATAAAGTGCTCCCAAAATATTCGTCTTCAAGGTATTTTCGGGGTTTTCCCACGACGGCACAACAAAATTCTGTGACGCCAAATAAAAAATCACATCAGGAGAAACCTTATCAATTATGTTTTCAATTCTTATTTTGTCTCTAATATCATACTCCAGGAGGGTAATATTGGTTTTGAGATGTTCGATCCTGTTTGTATTTTTAAAAAAAGTGCCGTATACACACAACTTTTTCTCAATCAGGAATTCCGCAAGATATGACCCTATAAAACCTCCGCTTCCAATTATGAGATATTTTTTCATCGTATCTAATTAATTGAATGGCTTTGAAAAATATGAACCCATCTCTTTTTTTTGTTTTTAATATATCCGGATATTATAAGGAGATTATAGAGATATTTGCAGAACAACGTCCAAATAAAACAGCATGTAGAAATACGTAAGAAATTAAATATAGTATTGGATCATGTCAGGAAAAGAACCGTTCATTTCAGTTGTTGTTCCTGTTTATCGTGAGGAGACAAATATTCGTCCCTTTCTCAAAAGGGCAGAAATTTTATTTGATAGACATCGTAATGATTACGAAATTATTTTTTGTCTGGATCCATCCCCGGATAACACCGAGCAGATAATCCTGGATGAAATAAAACGCAACGAAAACATCCGGTTGATAAAATTCAGTCGTCGTTTTGGGCAGCCCGCTGCAACGTTGGCGGGGATTCACTTCTGTAAAGGTGATGTGTGTGTAGTTATCGATGTAGATTTGCAGGATCCACCTGAGCTTATCGAACAGATGCTGGAAAAATGGAAGGAGGGTTTTAAAGTAATCTACGCAAAAAGACGATCACCCAATGGTGAAACTTTCATTCGAAAATGGATCTCTTACGTTGGGTATCGGGTGATAAATAAAATAACTGACGTATCAATTCCATCAGATACGGGGGATTTCCGGCTCATGGACCGTCGGGTCATCGATGAGTTAAAACGATTGCATGAATCACATGGTTATCTCCGGGGGATGGTAGCGTTTGTTGGATTTAAACAGACGTTCGTAGAATATGACAGGGATGAACGAATTTCGGGAGATACGCATTATAACAGATTTTATGGGTCTCTTACCATTCCATTTAATGCGATAACCGGTTTTTCAATACGTCCATTGCAGCTCGCATCAATAATCGGAGGACTTATTGCATGCGGTAGTTTTCTGTTAGGGCTCTGGGCATTGATCGAAAAATTGGTTCTCCATACTGAATTGACCCCGGGACTGACGTGGACAATTCTCCTGATTACATTCCTGTCCGGAGTTCAGCTGCTCTCCCTGGGGATTATGGGAGAATATGTCGGAAGAATTTATGAGGAGGTTAAGGGTCGTCCGCTCTATATCATTGAGAAGACGGAGAATCTTTAAATGGAGTTTAAATTCCCCACCCCACCGGGATATCTGGAAGAACCTGTCTGGACCGGGGATGGTTTTCAGATCGGTGAGGAAAAAGTCCAGATTTTAAAATACACCCAATGCAGTTCTGGATGGGATGCCAGTCTGACAGAATTCCACGAGAAAGAGGTTGAGGCTGGCGATTATTACATTGACAGGGCATCGCGCCTCCATGCTCAATTCGAACTTGAGAAAACTAATAGAGACAAAAATGCCATTATTCTCGAAATCGGTTCTTCGTCCGGGTATCTTTTAAGAGATATTAAAAAGATATTTCCTGAAAAAATTCTGATCGGATCAGATTGCATTCCTGAGCCTCTTGAAAAAATCGCAAAAAATATCGCAGGTATTCCGCTTTTACAATTTGATCTTATTGATTGCCCGTTTCCGGATAATTGCATTGATGTGATTATTGCACTGAATGTGCTTGAACACATTGAAGACGATGAAACCGCATTGCAACAAATCTATCGAATTTTGAAACCCGGAGGCTATGCGATTTTAGAAATGCCGGCGAATCAGGATTTATACGATTTTTTCGATGAGCAACTCAAACATTTTCGAAGGTATAATCTTAACCAATTCTGTAAGTTAGCTTCAAAATTAAAATTTTCAATTATCAGGGCATCCCATTTCGGGTTCTTTATTTATCCTGCATTTAAATTCGTGAAACTGCGAAACAAACGAAGAGGGAAAGAAAATTCTGATTATAGCAAAACAAATGTTAAAGAATTGATTCATATGGGGGGGGTATTCAATGACTACTTTCTGTTCTGGATAATGTTTATCGAAATTCACCTCGGAAAAATCATAAGGTACCCAACCGGAATCCGCTGCTTATTGACCCTGCGCAAACCTGACCAATGAAGGCGGGGTTCAGCGTTTACAGATTAATACATGGTAAAAAAATGAGAACCGATATAATGAATGCCACCAAGCAGTTCTGTAAATATTGTATTTCCGGAGGTATTGGAGCGGTTATCGACTTCTCCTTTTTTTCACTTCTGGTAACATTCATTCATATTGACTATTTAATAGCAAATCTTATTTCGTTCAGCCTAGGCACAATTGTTGTATGCTATATGCAAAAAAACTGGACGTTCAGATATACATCGGAAAGAAAAATTCAACTCTATTCAAAATATATTTTAACGATCGGAATTATTTTTTTGTTGAATACCTTTATTCTGGTTTTCTTGATTGAAACAATTCATCTTGGAGAAATTCAGGCAAAAATAGTGCAAATCATCTTCAGCTCAATTACAGGCTACCTTATCCAGAAAAATTATGTTTTCAAAAGAGATGAAAGCTAACGAAGGAGTTTAGTTATCTTTCTGACCGTAAGATGCAAAAATCGCATCAATCCGGAAGTGGATAGAATTTTATGGGAATTCGCCAGTACATTTGGGCGATATGTGTTGGCTGCTTAAACGGAACAATTTTAGGTACATAATCCTAGCTTAGCAAGTGTTGCCAGAACCTCATCTGCAGATACCATTCTGACAAAGGTGAACCTTAAAAGATTTTTTAATATCTTACTATACAGAGGATAGATAAAATCTTCAATTTTTGCGATATTCTTTGAACATGTACTTTCGAAAATACAAATTGAACCATCCCGGGAGAGCATCCTGGCAGAACGGGAAAAACAGGCTTCCAGATTTTTCACAATGTTATTGTTTTCATCACAAAGGTGGTGTAACAGGCTGCTCATAATAATGAAATCAAAACCGCCATATTCCCGGAGCCGTGGTGATAAATTTTCTGATAATATATCCCCGACTATCCATTCGCAGTTATTATTCAATTTCAGAGAGGGGGGTTTATTAAAAAGATCCAGAATCACAACGTTTTCTATCAGATCCTGGTCATAGGGAAGGACACCTGCAGACCCGATATCCAGAATAATTGGTTTCCGATGATATTTAGTGAAAAATGAGTTAAGTTCATTGTCCATGATTTTCCTGATCTCGTGATATAACTCCGGCTGAATTTTTTTAACGGTGTCTGGATAATTATCATAAAATTCAAAACTTCCGGTCTGGCTCATGTCAATCCTGATGTTTGATTATTCGCTTAAAATGTGTAATCTTAAGTCATCATTGATGATTTCGACTGTTTAATTCATTTCTTCCTGAGAAAATTTTGCACTCCATGAATACAGGGATGAGACAATATCCAGTGCTTTTACAGAATCCTCAAGAGCGCCATTAAGGGGTGTATTTTTTTCAATTGCGGCAATTAAATTTTCAAATTCAAGTCGCCAGGAATCATCATCTCCGGGAAACTCGAATACGGACTTGTCCGGGATACCCATTTCGGGCTTCATTTTATACAAAGTTAAAGTTTCAAGACCATAGCTCCTGCCAAGCCCATCAATATTAATTAAACCTGTCTTTCCAAAAATTTCAAAGGAAAAGAGGTTTTTCCATTGCGTACAACTGGCAGACAGCTGAGCAATTTTTCCGGTTGGTGTTCTCAAAATCATGAAGCCATTATCTTCTGGTTTGCGATCCCAGAACATGGTATCTATGAGGCCTATCACTTTGGAGAAATCCCCAAGAAACACTCTTGACAAATCAATGATGTGAATGCCCTGATCGATTACCTCCCCGCCGCCGGAAATTTCGGGTATGGATCTCCACTCTTTTTCGTAACCTTTTCTTGCCCCATGACCATACCTTGCCCGGACAAACATGAGTTCCCCGATTTCACCGTCATTAATAAGTTGGCGGGCCTTTAATATGGCGGGATGAAACCTGTGGTTAAAACCAACTTTCACTTTTACCCTTGAATCACGCGCGATATCTACTAATTTTTTAAGCTCTTCAGGATTCCTCGCAACGGGTTTTTCAACAAGGACATGCTTTTCATTTTTGATCGCTTCGATAGTAACGGGTGTAAGCCAGTCATTTGTTGTCGAAACAATTACTATATCAATATCCTTATCAGTTACTAATTCCTTCCAGTTCTGGGTATATCGACAATGATATTTTTCTGCAAGTGTTTTTGCGTCATTCAATGTCTGGCTTGCAACCATTTTCAAGGGGTGCCCAGATAAAGAGGCGATAGAATCCGCTCGTTTGTTCCCAATTACCCCACACCCAACTATTCCAACATTCATTTATTTCACCTTTTGATCTTTATCGTTACTTTTGTATCTGCCACATAAGGGATTAGATATTTTTCAGCAATAAACGATTCGAGATTTTTTAGAAAAATTTCGAATTATGCTGTATTATATTGTATATCCTGCGCTCTGTGCATCATTATAAAACATTTTTACCGTCTCAAGAGACAACTCAGAAAGATCTTTGCCGACCAGTGGGGTCTTTCTCAATATGTCATTCGTTATCGTAATAATATGGCACCCACAGGATTCTGCCTGGACAAGATTTAATAATTCTCTCGTACTCGCCCAGAGAAGCTCGGCCTTTGAATTTGATTTGAGAATATTTACTGATTTTTTCATGAGAGGAATAGGATCCACACCAGTATCAGCGATGCGTCCAGCGAAAACCGAAACAATACTGGGTGTATCCGGAGAGAGAACTTTTGCAACCGTTTTTACCTGATCAAGGGTCAGGATTGCAGTGATGTTGAGATTGAGCCCATCGTTTGTAAGTTTTTCTACGAGAGGAGCGGTGCTTTCTCCCTGAGTATTCGTGACAGGGATTTTAATATACACATTTTCCCCCCATCCGGAAATTTTCCTGGCTTCAAGTTCCATGCCAGGAAGATCATCTGAAAAAACCTCGAATGAAATCGGCAGATCAGGAATTGCCCGAATGGCAGATTTCGCGAAATCCTCATAACTTTTTACCCCTGCCTTTTTCATAAGGGTGGGGTTAGTGGTAAAACCACTCGCGATCCCTTTCTTATATTCTTCGATCATGCCATCCAGGTCTGCACCATCGGCATAGAGCTTGATCTTAAATCGGGGTAATCCTCGTTTCATGATATCTATCCAAAAGATATTTTTCTCCTACTTTTCAGGAAGTATTATGTTTAGTGCGTCTTTAAGATTTGTTGCAGTAAAATGGGGCTGGCTTGAATGGCGATATTTTGATGATCTCGGATTTTTAATCAGGATGGTTCTTGTCCCGGCTGCTCTCCCGCATTCAATATCCGAATCCCTGTCACCAACTGTCCATGATCGGGATAGATCGAGGGAATAATCCTGTGCTGCTTTGAGTAGAAAAAATGGTTTGGGTTTCCTGCACTCGCATTCAAAGGAATATTTCGGGATCATTCCTTGTGGATGATGATAGCAGTAATAATAGTCACGGAATTGGATTCCTTCCGATCTGAGAATCCGGTCAAGTTTTACCTGGACCTTTTGAAGGTTCTCGAGGGTTGCCTTCCCTTTCGCATAATCGGGCTGGTTGGAGATAAGAAAGAGATCAAATTGTTCATTTTGAAGTGTTTGGAGAGATTCGATAATATGGGGAAATAGCATAAGGTCTGAAGGAATATGCGGCGGTTCGTACTCTTGAGTCCGATGATTCAGGACAAGTTCATTGAGGACCCCGTCCCGGTCTAGAAAAACTGCTCTTTTCATTTTCCAAGAAGGACTTACTTTGTGCTCTCCCACTTCATCTCGAACTTCTGCATTGCGGGACTCGATACGATGAGATGCCAGATTACTGCCTGGAATGCTTCGGTCTGGGGTGTCACCGTCTTTTCATTCACCGTGGGAATAATGATGCAGGCATCCGCGACTTTTGCAGTATAACCCCCATCTCTCCCTACAATACCGATCACTTTTGCCCCTTTTTCCTTTGCGTACTTGAGGGCATTCACAAGGTTTACACTTACATTCTTATCCGCATTTCCTCCTCCAACAGAAAAGACAAAAATCCCATCTTTTTTTGTGAGTCTGCTCCCTTTCAGCCAGTTAACAAAGACAGATTCCCACCCATCATCATTGATCCGGGCGGTAAGTTCCGAGACATTGTCAGTGGGTGTATAGGATTCGATCCCGGCGATCTTCCGGAAGTCATTCACTGCATGGGATGCGTGACCAGCTCCCCCGCCGACACCAAGAATGAACAAACGTCCGCCTTCCCTTCTGATGTTTTGGAGGATCACTGACATCTTCTGGATCTCAGACCGGTCAAGCCTGTTTATGATGACAATGGCATCGTCGAGAAATGTGGAAATATACTCGGTTTCATTCATAAATTTCCCCGGTCAAAATGATGGCGTTCGATTCCTGATATAGTCCTCGGTCTCCAAGATTCCACGGGTCGATCCAATTTCGTAGAACCGTATCCCAATCTCAAATGCTGCGACCTTGCCGGCATCAACCATAGGATAAAGGATTTGCGTGAGGTCGAATGGTTTGTCTGACGGACATGCTTCAAAGATCTCTTTCCGTACGGCTATGAGACCATAGTCGATATATTCCATTGCGGGGTCGAGAATTTTCTTATCGTATTTAATAATCCTTCCATCTTTCATGAGGATATTACTTGAATCGAAAGCATTTTTGTTCCGATAAACTGTCATAAGCACCGGCTTGCCTTCATCATTAAAACATTGGACAACCCGGTTATATTCAATGTCGAGATAGGAATCTCCGTACAGGATAAAAAAAGATTGGGGGAGAAGGGGTAATGCATTTTTTACAGCCCCACCGGTTCCCAGCAAAATATTCCCGTCATACGCATACCGTACGTCGATGCCCCAGCGGGAACCATCCCCCGTGTAATCTTCGATCATCTGGCCGAGATGACCGACGCAGAGTACCACTTTTGACACACCCTTCTCTTTCAGGAGGGCGATCTGGTGATAGATGAATGGTTGCCCGGCAATATCGATAAGAGATTTTGGGATTATCCGTGTGGCAGGATAAAGACGGGTGGCAAGACCCCCGGCAAGAATAACTACGGGTAACATTATGACGAGGTCACCACTTTGCTTCCCTCAAAATCAAACCTGAACCGGACTTCCTGAAGTCCTTCGTGAGCCATCGCGTGGCGGAGTTTCTTATTGTCCTCAGCATAGAACATCAGGAATCCCCCCCCACCGGCACCGATGAGTTTTCCACCAAGTGCTCCGTTTTTCATGGCAATTTCGTACCAGGAGTTGATGCGGTTATTACTCATGGCATCTGACCGTTGTTTTTTGTGTTCCCAGTGAATATTCATCAGGTCTGCAAATTCTTCGAGATCTCCTCGTTCAAATGCCTCCTTGCTCTTATACCCAAGATCTTTGACAAAATGCAGGTTATCGATCATTGAAGTATCATTATTCCTGCTTTTATCGTCTTGTTCCTTGAGAACTGAAGATGCGGATCGAGAATACCCGGAGAAAAAGAGCAGGAGGTGATCTTCGAGATTATAGAGCATCTCCTGGGAAATGTTGAGTTTTTCTGTCCTGACCCGATCATCCCGAGAAAAAGAGAAGCAATTGATCCCCCCAAATGCGGAAATATACTGGTCCTGTTTTCCGACAGGCTCTTTTAAAATATCAATTTCAATGTGACACGCCTGTTCTGCCAGTTCTGCAGGAGTAATTATGTTGTTTTTATGGGCATGAAGCGCTTTCAGAAGCGAACATGTGAAACTGCCTGATGACCCCAATCCAGTACCCGCAGGGATGTCCGCCAGACTCGCAATTTCGAGGTAACGGGCCTCAAATCCTAATAATTTTAAGGTTTCGCGAATAATAGGATGTTTTATATCATCAATACTGTCAACTTCTTCCATTTTGGAATATTTTATAATAAGATTTTCAACAAAGGTGTCATGTAAATTGATATAGACATATTTATCGATTGCAGCGGAGATTAAAAACCCCTCATATTTTCGATAATATGATGGTAAATCTGTACCTCCTCCTCCAAGAGAAATTCTGAGAGGGCTCCGTGTGATTATCATTTTGTTACCTCGGAACCACATCTTTCAACGAAGATTTTGAGGATTTCGGATGTTTTTCTTGAGTTTCTGTTCACTTTGGTTTTCCATTCAACAGTAAACCTAAAACCCTGGTTTGCATTTGACCTGATTGCTTTTCGGTCAGACAATGTCACTGAAACTCCTCCCTACCATAAAATATCGCATCTTGTTAAAATTTCCAAGAGTCTTTTCCATAAATCCATTAGAATCAATGATTATCTTTCCTCTCATGGTTGTTATTATTCCTTTGTCGATTTTTTGGAAATCAGGCCATTCTGTTGCAATAATAATACAATCGGCATTCTCAACAGAATCCTTAACTCTTTTTGACAATGAAAATTTTCCTCGTAAAACAGTTGGCAATTCCTTTATTGCCGGATCAAAAGCAGTTACATCTGCCCCTTGTTCCTTAAGCCATATACAAAGTTCGACTGAAAGTGATCTCCGTAGGGTATTTGTCCCAGGTTTGTAGGTTAGTCCCAAAACCGATATGTGCATTCCCGCAAGACTCCCCATTGTTTCAAGACACTTTCTCTGGATCCATGTTTTGTGGAAATCATTACTTTTCAGAACCGCGTTGATGAGGGGAACCGGCTGGTGGTTATTTTCCCCCAATCTTTGTAAAAACCGGATATCCCTCGCGAGGGTCCCTCCGGAAAATGCAGTGCCCGGGGATAGGTATGCTTTTGGACCGATCCTCTCTTCAGTTTTTAATCCCCGTTCGACCTCTTTTGCATTCGCACCCACGTATTCACAGAGAGTTGCGATTTCATTTGCAAAACAAATTGACGTCGCAAGAAATGAGTTAATTGCGTGTTTGGTCATTTCCGCAGATTCGATGTTCATCCATTCCAATTTATTGCTGATGGTCATGAAAAATGGACAGAATAATGCTTTTTCCCCAGGCTCAATTCCAATAACTATCCTATCCGGTTCGAAGAATGTTTTAAGCGCTTTTCCCAATCGTAAATTTTCCGGAGAATATGCTATGAGGATTTTTTTATCAGGACACATTTCATGGAATCTTTTAGAGAGATGCCGTGTAAATCCTACCGGAACTTGGGAAGAGATGATAATTTTTGTCTGATTCGATAAGAATCCCGAGATCGCCTCAAAATTCCTTTCGATATATTCTGAATCTGCATTATCCTGTTCATCTACGGGTGTATCAAACGCAATCCATATTACCTCAGCATCTGCCAGTGCAGTTGCAGGATCATACGTGAAACTCAATTTTTTTTTCTGAAGGTTTTCAAGGATTAAATCATCTAATCCGGGCTCCGACACAGGTGCTCTGGAGTTCTGAAGATTTTCAATGTTCTTCCGGTCGAAATCGAGACCGACAACAGAATGCCCGGATTTTGCAAGGCACGCTGAAATGACGGCGCCCAGGTGCCATAATCCAAATACACAGACTTTCATGCTCGCCTTTCCATCACCCAAGGATTCTGTTCGAGGAATTCAAGCGTCTTGATAATTCCTTCTTTGATCTGTACATCGTGGGTTCCACCCGAGCGACCGGATCATTTTACAGTCAAGGAAAATAAAAGGATTATCTCCTATCCACCCCCGCTCACCTCCCGTATACTTGATTTCAGGTTCGAGTCCGAGATACTTACAGATCCATTGTATGGAATCATTTACTTCACAATATTCATCGGTACCGAGATTGTAGATATTAACCTTATCCCGGGATTTTTCCAGAGCCACAAAAATCGCATCAATGCAGTCCTGGACATAGAGATATGATTTTTTCTGATGCCCATTACCAAGGACTTCGAGGTGCTCCGGGTGAGCAGAAGTCTGCTTATAGAAATCAAAGACATGGCCGTGGGGATAACGCTCGCCAAGAATAGATACGAAACGGAAAATCCATGACTGAAATCCAAACCCTTCACAATATGCTTGAATAAGCCCTTCACCTGCAAGTTTGGATGCACCATAGAGCGAGGTTTGGACGGGGAATGGTGCATATTCCGGGGTGGGGATGACCTTTGCCTCACCATAGACCGAGCCGGTCGAAGAAAATGCAATCTTATCAATTGAATTTTTCCGCATGGCTTCAAGGACATTAAACGTTGCAATGGTATTCTGGTAGAGGTCTTTTGCAGGATGTTCTGTGCCAAAACGGACATCAGCATTCGCCGCAAGGTGGAAGACGAAATCACAGCCGGACATAGCGCGGTTTAACAAATCAGGAACAAGAAGATCCCCTTTTATTAACGTGAATGAGGAAATTTTTTTGGCATTTTCAAGATATTCCGGAATTCCTGTGGAAAAATTATCATATACCGTCACATCGTTGCCGTTTGATAATAGCCTGTCGACAATGTTACTTCCGATGAATCCTGCACCACCGGTTACAAAATATTTCATTAATTTTAATTTTGTTCACAATTCACTTAAGGGTTGCCAACATCATCTTCTGAAAAGGGAAAATATCACAGACAAAAAATTGAGGATGTCCTGTTAAGATTTTCCGGATGAAAAGAATGCAATCTTATAAAAGAACCTATTCTATAAGAAAAAAACACGAATACCATCGGCATTTTCCCATTTCCGGCCATCTCAATGTCGTTTCCCCAGGAGGCTGTTCCGGTTACCAGAGAGCCGTTGTTAATTTATACCGTAAGGTTATGTCTCTCACGGTATTTATTGTTCAAATTCGTCAATTATAATCATGCTGGAATACCCCGGTTCCTGCCGGTAAAAAAAAGGAGATTTTTTTTAATTAATAAGGAAGCCAGCAACAGGTAAGTCCCCCATCGCATTATCCCACATCAGAGATGAGTCGGTCGTTGTGTTCCAGCTGGTGCCATTGTCCATCTTCAGGAAGAACCCGGCACCGGGACGATAAACTCCTGTTTCGGTTCGCCGGTCATTATTCCAGTCACCGGCGATCGGGAGGTCCGTCGGTCCGTTATCCCACAGAAGAGACATATCAGTCGTTGTATTCCAGGCGGTCGTGCCATTGTCCATCTTCAGGAAGAAGCCGGTACCGGGACGATACACTCCTGTTTCAGTTCGCCCGTCAAGGTTCCAGTCTCCGGCGATCGGGAGGTCCGTCGGTCCGTTATCCCATATGAGAGACATATCAGTCGTTGCATTCCAGGCGGTGGTGCCATTGTCCATCTTCAGGAAGAAGCCGGTACCGGGACGATACACTCCTGTTTCAGTTCGCCCGTCAAGGTTCCAATCGCCCGCAAGCGGTCGGTCAATGGCTGCATTATCCCACATGAGTGTTAAATCCGTCGTTGCGTTCCAGGTGGTGCCATTATCCATCTTCAGGAAGAAGCCGGTACCGGGACGATAAACACCGGTTTCGGTTCGCCCGTCAAAGTTCCAGTCGCCAGAAAGCGGTCGGTCAATGTCTGCATTATCCCACATGAGTGTTAAATCCGTCGTTGCGTTCCAGGGGGTACTGCCATTGTCCATCTTCAGGAAGAAGCCGGTACCGGGACGATACACGCCCGTCTTGGCAGGGATATACGTAAATGCCCCCGACCCGGTTGCTGTCCCATTGGGTGAGGTGATGTTAACGTCAACGACACCGGCTGCGTGGGCAGGTATGGTCGAAGTGATCTGGGTAGCGCTGACAACGAGAAGATTGGTTGCCGCTGTACCTCCAAACGTTACCAGACTCGCTCCGGTAAGGTTCGTTCCAGTTATGGTTACGTTCGTACTTCCGGCTACAGGGCCGGATGACGGCAGGATGCTGACAAACGTCGGCGGGAAATTATAGGTATATGCTCCCGGTCCGGATGCTGTCCCATTGGGTGTGGTGATGTTAACATCAACAACCCCCGCTGCATGGGAAGGTGTGGTCGCATTGATCTGGGTAGCGCTGACAACGAGGAGATTGGTTGCCGATGTACCTCCAAACGTTACCAGGCTCGCCCCGGTAAGGTTCGTTCCGGTTATGGTTACGTTCGTGACTTCCGGTTATAGGGCCGGATGACGGCAGGATGCTGACAAACGTCGGCGGAGTGTTATAAGTATATAATCCCGTCCCGACCGCAGTTCCGTTGAAGGGTGTGGTGATGTTAACGTCAACAACCCCCGCTGCATGGGCAGGTGTGGTCGCATTAATCTGGGTAGCGCTGACAACGAGGAGATTGGTTGCAGATGTACCTCCAAACGTTACCAGGCTCGCTCCGGTAAGGTTCGTTCCGGTTATGGTTACGTTCGTGAGGCCGGTAATAGGGCCAGATGACGGTACGACACCGGTGATGGTAGCATTAGCTGCACTTACACCGGGAACTATGACCGCAGTCATCAGAAGAACCAACGAAAGGGTCAGGAGAAATGAGAGATGTTTTCCAGATTTCATGGATGTATATTCCATAATACCAAATATAAAAATATTTTGTATAATTACAATTTTTGAAATACAATTAAATTCTAAAAAAATTATTTTTATAAAAAAAACATGAATCTGCGATTCGGATCTGTCTAGTATGCCTTTTTTTCTGAAAATTTTTTTTTTTGAATTTAATAGAATCGGCCTATCTTTATATCGGTTTTTTCTTTTTTCCCCTGCAAATATCATTTCATGAAAAAATCAGGTCATTGACAACATCAGTGATGTTACCCATTAAAAACAGGAGGTGATCGAGAATGGTTTTTAACCAAATTTACCTGAAATTGGCAAATCCGCGTTTGCATTATCCCATGCAAGATATACATCAGTCGCCGGATCCCAGACACTGCCATTATTCATTTTCAGGTAAAACCCGGCTCCGGGACGGTACACACCGGTCTCGGTCCGACCGTCAATGTTCCAGTCACCGGCAACCGGCCGGTCATTCGCCGCGTTATCCCACCCGAGGAATATATCGGTCGTTGAATTCCAGGTACTGCTATTGTCCATCTTCAGATAGAATCCGGCTCCGGGACGGTACACACCGGTCTCGGTCCGACCGTCAACGTTCCAGTCACCGGCAACCGGCTGGTCATTCGCCGCGTTATCCCACCCGAGGAATATATCGGTCGTTGAATTCCAGGTACTGCTATTGTCCATCTTCAGATAGAATCCGGCTCCGGGACGGTACACACCGGTCTCGGTCCGACCGTCAACGTTCCAGTCACCGGCAACCGGCCGGTCATTCGCCGCGTTATCCCACCCGAGGAATATATCGGTCGTTGAATTCCAGGTACTGCTATTGTCCATCTTCAGATAGAATCCGGCTCCGGGACGGTACACACCGGTCTCGGTCCGACCGTCAACGTTCCAGTCACCGGCAACCGGCTGGTCATTCGCCGCGTTATCCCACCCGAGGAATATATCGGTCGTTGAATTCCAGGTACTGCTATTGTCCATCTTCAGGTAAAACCCGGATCCGGGACGGTACACGCCGGTCGTAACCGTCCTGTTCGTCACGCTGATGTATCCGGCTTTGATGGTAATGTTGCTCCCGCCGGCATTACTCACGGTTAGTGAAACGGTATAATTCCCGTCAACAGGGAAGGTATGAACCGGGTTCTGCACCGTTGCATTCGTCATGTTCCCATCACCAAATGACCAGAGCCATGCTGTCGGCAGATTTGTCGAAAGATCGATGAATGTTACCGTAAGTGGTAACGTTCCAATCCTTGGTGTGCCGTTGAAATCCGCCACCGGGGGGGCTGGCGGTGTCGCTGCAACTGCCCTGTATGCGTCTAATCGACCTCCGGTACTGACTAACCCGGTGAGGGACCCTTTCGCATCCACGGACGAAAGAATAATATTTTTTATCTGAACCGCGTTCAGAGTCGGGTTCACCGATTTCACCAGTGCCGCAACTCCGGAAACATGGGGCGTCGCCATTGAGGTTCCACTCATAACGCCATATTGCCCGGCAACATTGACCGTACTCCAGATATTCACTCCCGGGGCAGCAAGATCTACAGAAACGAGCCCAAAATGCGAGAAGGAAGCGAGTAGATCATTCTGATCGGTTGCAGCAACGCTGATTATATTAGCAGAAGTGAATGATGCAGGATACTGGGGCACCAAATCATTATTGGGTTGAATGTGCTGTTGATCAATATTTCCCGCGGCGCATACGACCACTGCAGGAGATGCGTCAATTGCATCCTTGAGGGCTTGATCAAAACCAGATCCGCTCCATGAATTGCTAATTACTGACGCACCATTTGCATTTGCGTACAGGATAGCTGCAACAGCGTTGGAGGTGAACCCCGATCCGGAGGCATCGAACGCTTTGAGAGCCATAATCTTTACATGCCAGTTTACACCAGCCACGCCAATTGCGTTGTTCCCAATCGCGCCAATGGTCCCGGATACATGGGTACCGTGACTGTTATCGTCAAGCGGGTCGGAGGTATTTGTCACGAAATTCCAGCCATGAATATCATCGATGTAGCCATTATGATCGTCATCGATGCCGTTTCCCGGAATTTCCCCGGGATTTGTCCAGATATTTTCCGAGAGATCACTGTGAGTATACAGCACTCCAGTGTCCACTACCGCAACAATGACGGTGCTTGATCCGTTGGTAATATCCCATGCAGCCGTTACATTGATATCGGCACCCGATGTACCCGCTAACCCATTCACCGTTTGTCCACTGTTATGGAGTCCCCACAAAGAACCAAACAGGGGATCATTGGGTGTTGTCGCAAGGATTTGCAGAGGATTTAGTACCCTGGACGACTGGCCTGGCCTGATCCGGGGAAATCGCAATAAAATAGTCCGGCTCAGCATACAGGACATCAGGATTTGACTGGTATTCTTTAACCGCAGATTGCACATCAGTCCCATTTGGCAATTGTACAACCTGCAATCCGGACACACCTTCAGAACTGAAGTCTTTTTTCACTTTTGCCCCAACTTTTGCATGAGCCATTTCAATTCTTGCACTTGAAATCGCAGGTTCATCACTCTTCGGGGATTTGAACCTCACTATTAACCGGTCAGATGCATAGTTCTTGCCATAAGGGGAGCTGGCCACTGTTGAGTTGAGGGTGTAAGCACCACGGGTAATCCCTGAATTGACCGTTGAATATACATTTCCAGGTAAATTCCCCTGTGTCAGTAAGGTTCCCTGTGAGGAATTGGCAGGGAAGGGCTGGGAAATATCTGACGGAAGAATCACGGATATTGCCGGTCGGATGTCCACTGAAGCGGCAACCAGCTGATTTGTAGGTTGTATTTCCTTGAGGGGGATATTCGTTACTGTCTGCAGTGG
This sequence comes from uncultured Methanoregulaceae archaeon, assembly GCA_963829225.1. Taxonomy (GTDB): domain Archaea; phylum Halobacteriota; class Methanomicrobia; order Methanomicrobiales; family Methanospirillaceae; genus Methanoregula. Next base: position 267,376 of record CAWHHQ010000001.1, read on the forward strand.
TGAGAGAAGCCGGACCCCGGAACTGTACGTTGACAGGTTCTGATCGCTTGCACTCAAAGGATGAACAAGTACCAGGAAGATAACAAGCGATAAAAATAGCCCGGAGATTTTTTTCATACAATCACTTCTGAACACCTGGATTCCGGAAATCAGATACGGATCTTACTGATTATGTCCGTCATTGAAATGAATGTGTTGTTTATGACATATACAATTTCTATATGCTCGGCAATCTTTTTTTTTTCATTCCTACAAGGATTAATGCATTTTTGATCATTCAACGAAGACTAGATCTGCCATGCTTTCAGGAAAATTTACAAGATTTCCTAACATTATTTAATCTCTCCCGCCTTGGTCACGAACCCGTGAAAATCCCCGGTTTTACTTTGGCTCATTAATATTTTATTATTAAATTCAGCATTAACCGACTATTCAGGAATCCGCCCTTCGTATCTCAATAAAAAGATGGAAATTGATAATTTTAAACAAATTTACCTGCAATGGGTAAGTCCCCATTCGCATTGTCCCATGCAAGGAATACATCCGTCGTCGGAGTCCACGCGCTGCCGGCATCCATCTTCAGATAGAACCCGGCTCCGGGACGGTACACACCGGTCTCGGTCCGACCGTCACTGTTCCAGTCGCCGGCTACCGGGAGGTCATTGGGCGCGTTATCCCAGGCAAGGAACGCATCTGTCGTCGGATTCCAGGTACTGCCGTTATCCATCTTCAGGATAGAACCCGGCTCCGGGACGGTACACACCGGTCTCGGTCCGACCGTCACTGTTCCAGTCGCCGGCTACCGGGCGGTCAATGGCCGCATTATCCCAGGCAAGGAACGCATCTGTCGTCGGATTCCAGGTACTGCCGTTGTCCATTTTCAGGAAGAACCCGGCTCCGGGACGGTACACACCGGTCTCGGTCCGACCGTCACTGTTCCAGTCGCCGGCTACCGGGAGGTCAATGGCCGCATTATCCCAGGCAAGGAACGCATCTGTCGTCGGATTCCATGTGCTGCCGTTGTCCATCTTCAGGAAGAACCCGGCTCCGGGGCGGTATACGCCGGTCTCGGTCCGCCGGTCACTGTTCCAGTCGCCGGCTACCGGGAGGTCATTGGGCGCGTTATCCCAGGCAAGGAATACATCGGTCGTCGGATTCCATGTGCTGCCGTTGTCCATCTTCAGATAAAACCCGGCTCCGGGGCGGTATACGCCGGTTGTGACGGTTCCGTTAGCGACGTTAATATACCCGACCCTTGTCGAGATGTTGCTCCCACCGGCGTTACTCGCATTCAACGATACGGTATAATTGCCTCCGGCACGGTATACATGAACCGGATTCTGCACGGTTGCATTCACAGCACTTCCGTCGCCAAATGTCCAGTTCCATGCGGTTGGTCCGTTCGTCGAATGATCGGTGAACGTTACTGTCAGTGGCGAGGCGCCACTCGTCGGCGTCGCGGTGAAATTCGCTACCGGTGCAACGACAGTGATATTAATCGCTCCTGTTGCGGGAGTCTGATGTCCCGCCGAGGTTCATTGCGATCAATGACACCGTATAGTTTCCACCGGCTGTATACGTGTGGGTCGGGTTCTGGAGGGACGAGAACGTCCCGTCCCCGAACGTCCATCTCCAGGTAGCCCATACTGCAGGACTGCTGGTAGAGGTCGTTGCGTCGAAGGCCACCGCAAGGGGAGCATTGCCGCTCGTCTGGTTCGCGGTGAATCTCGCAACAGGCACGGCCGGGGGAGGAGTCTGCGTCACCGAGATTGTGGTACTCTGTGTCGAACTAGTATTTCCTCCGGTTGTCATTGCAGTCAGCGTTACTGTATAATTACCGGGTAATTGATAGACGTGATTCGGGTTTTGCATCCCATTGTCGCCGGCCCAGTTTCCATCCCCGAAGTTCCAGCTCCACCCGGTGGCTCTGGCTGATATGCCGGTGAAGGAGACATTGAGAGGCGCAAACCCAATCGAGGGAGTTGCCCCGAAAGTTACCGCACCGGGCGGTGCAACATTTTGTGAGATGTTTACATTAGACACGGATGAATTGCGCATAACCGTCGGGAAGCCAACCGATGGTGCGGCATACACGAAGTCGTCCCCAACGACATTTGAGGCCAGGACCCTGTATGAATAATTCGGGACGGTGTTTGCGGGAATAGAACCGTCAATTGCCATCGCCGTCCCACCCGTCTGGGTCTTCGAGTATGAAGGGACGGTCATAAAGTCAGTCCAGTTACTCTGGCTGATATTCGTCCTTTGGATGAGCCAGTCCGTTTCCTGCGTGGATTGATCATTCCATACCAGGAATACTGCGGTTGTATTTGTCGTTGCATTGTGGACTTCGCCGGACCTGAGGGTGGTCGGTCCTGCACCGGGATCGTTCACAGAAATTGCCTGCGAGTGCATCATGTCCATCTCTTCATGTGAGAGAATGTGGCAATGCCACACGTACTCCCAGCCGAAGTTAACCAGATGGTTTGGCACGGTGATACCATTTGCCGCCGGGTCGAAGAATCCGCCCGGAGGTCCCGCTAATATTACCCCGAGTGGCATCGTAGGATCGATCGCCCGTACATTGTCGGGAACTGAAAAGGGCACCGTCGCATTCACCGGCCTCAGAGCAATATAAGTATCCTCGAGAGGGCTCACCCGGATGGTTTCCTTCCAGCCAAGTTCATTAGGATCAGGCGCCATGTTGTTCAGCCCGTCCCATGGAGCACGGCTGATTACCTGCACATTATACATGTGCCAGTGGAGGGGGTGGGTGTCGACACCATTGTGGGTGATCTTCCAGATCTGGGTTCCGTCTCCCGGGGCAGATCCGTTCAACGCACCTAAGGACGTCATTATGACATCAGTTGGCGGACTCGCGTAGGGGTAAGGGGTGAAGGTCTGGGTAACTGAGGTACCGGAGGGTAACTCGAGCCCCAGCATGCCGCTCATCCGTCCATATTCATCGTATACGGCACCCATTTCATCATGGAGTGCTTTTGGCTGGAACGTAATGTTCAGCTGGGCACCGAAAATGGTTGTGAAATTGTAAAAGTTATCCTGAATCTGTATCTGATTATTCTGATTATTTACCGGCATAACCTGGTTATAGGCACTGGTGTACTCAGCCTGGGGGATAATGATCGGCGGCTGGGATACTTCAAAGACCCCTCTCTTCGTGGCACCTTTGGCGAACACCGAATTCAGGGTTGCGACATTGTATGCTGCCGCAGGTGTGGTATTTGCTACCTTGACCTGCATGATGGTCCGGACGTTTGGACCGTACCCTGCGATAATGGAGGGTGCCCCACCGGTTGAGGTTCGATCCGGAGCGCCGGTATAATAATCATACTGTGATATACCCGCAGGAAAAGCTGCAGGGGCATCATTGTAGAGGATGAGGGTCTTTCCGGCATATTGGGAGAAGTCCACGATGACATCCGCCCTCTCGGCTGCTGCAAGGAGCAAAGAATGTTTATCCGCGTTTCCGAAATCGAACCGTGTCGGATCCGTAACATAGGTTATTGGCTGAGGCGGAATCACGACCGGTGCCGGCAGGAACCCTCCTTCAGTACCGATCTGGATCCACGACGGGCCCCGTGTTGCCGGATCCGGCACACCGCCCTCACGTCCGTCAGTTGGCCAGGTGGCAGGGAATCCCGGAGCGCCGGGAAATGCAGCCACCATCCTGACTTCAGTATTATTCCTGCCATCTGCGGTGGTGACGTTTGCGTCAGCTACATACCACTGCAGGTTGAAGAAACGGTCATCAGCAACGCTGAGTATCCGGAACCTGTATGCCTGGGGCAGCACTGTCATGTTGGGATACGCGACACCATTAACGAGAGGCGTGTCCATAAATGCCTCGCCAACTGCAGACGGGTTCGGGGTTCCCGGGATCTGCGGCGGTTCACCGGGTTGGCCGAAGTAGGGGTTTGCTATGGGTGGATGCAGGAGGGGTGTTGGCGGGAAGAACCATGGACCATAGAACCATCGTCCGAAGGGATTGGTTGCAGAACGAACACCAGGGTTCTCCGCCGGCATATAAACGTGAGGCCACCACAGATCACCGGTATCGGGAACACCCGGTGTAGATCCCCAGTTCCACGTAGGATCCTGGGCAGCGATGGTTCGAGCATCCACGAACGTCTTATCCTGGATAACCAGAGGAATTCCGATGTCGGGAAGGACTTTTGCGAAGGTGGGGTTGATACCCTGCGTGTTTGTTCCGGTAATCATATCAGTGTCAACCGGATCGGTTATCAAATACCCTGCTGCCTCGCCGGCATACACATTCAGGCGAGTAATACCAGCTGCATGGTCATGGTAGAACATGAGCCGCGCACTCTGCTGGTTTGTATAGAAGAACGTCTGGGATCCATTTCCCGGATCGGGCATATCAGGGACATTATATACAGAAACACCTTTCGGGTATGGCGTGGACTCATTCGCCGGCGTGATCCACTGGTCGGGCGTCCCATCGCTTATCCATGGGGTAGTTCCACCATGAAGGTGGAGCGTCGCCCTGTTCTGGGTATAAAAGATCGGAGTCACGTTCATGCCAAACGGGCCCATGCCTGAACCCGGCAAGGTGGTATCTGCCGGAAGGAATAGGTTGCCACCGGCTCCAACGGGAAGCGAGTTGGTGAATTTGACCCGAACAGGAGTGCCATTGGTAGCAACAATAAGCGGCCCAAGATAGTGGAAACCACTCGCGTTTGGATCAACGGTATTCGTCTGCCGGTAACCACGGAACGTGGTATTGGGCAGATCGGAATGCATCTTCTGCGTGAACTGGCCGAGCTCTATCTCATAATAATCTGAACCCGGAAATGTTGTCTTGTCTGGTATTGCGACAGGAATAAAATTCCCGAGGTTGTTTGCTCCTGTCGTGTACAAACCCGGCAGCGTATCGACGAATTTCCTGATGCCGCTGGTGAAGGGCCCGCCAAGTGTAGCCGTTGCTTCTGCCCCACTGCTTCCCACGGTTGCATCTGTGATGATGACAACGGGGGCAGTATAATTAATACCGGGATTTGTTATTGTGATGTTAGTAATAGCACCAAGTGAAACAGCAGCAGTCGCTGTCGCTCCGGATCCGGTAAAGTATGCATCAGTTATCGTAACAACCGGAGCTGCATAACCCGTCCCTCCATTTGTTACCGTAATATTGGAGATGTTCCCCATGGGCATCGGGCTGTTGGCATAGTTGGGGAAAGGACCAAAATAATGAGGTACTCCGCCGGGATCCATTGTGGGAGGGACCGCAGCAATTGAATATCCTGCAGTCTGATAACCTCCAGGAGTCTTCTGAGCTGTCAGATTACCCTGGAGCAGGTAGGCATCGCGTGTCGCCTTGTAATCTGCCGCCGCTGCCAATTTTTGAGACTGGGGGATTCGCTTGCCCGCTCGCGTAGTAAACTGGCTGTTGACTGATACAATACCGGTATTGGTATTCAAGGTACCGATATCAACAATATCTTTTGTCGTTGTTGAAGCAATCAGGTTTGTCGGGCCAGCCGTAGGCACAACTGTTGGCTGGGCAGTGAGCGCTGCAAGGGCATTCTGTGTCTGGGTCGTAAGAACGGTCACGAGATTCAATTGTTGCGCACTCGGAACCGGACTGACAAGGGAGATCTGGGTATCGGTTACGTTGATATTCGATACGTTCAGACCTGGTGCATTGATCGCACCGGCAGCACTCGTGATCATCAATAACATTGTTACCACAATGCCAATGACAACCAGGTTGGCATTAAATTTTAGAACGGCACGAGATTTTTTCTTGCAGGTTTTATCTTCGGTATCTTTGTACACTAACATAATCGTAAACACCTCAACTGTTATCAAGATTGCCGGATTATCGGGGTATGGACCAGGGCATGAATTCGAGGGTAACCCAGGATATTTCCGAACGACGGGATTTATCATTACGTTGCGTGGAGAAGCTACTAGGTAGCGTAAAAATCAAGTTCCACATAACCGGTATAAAAGATTTATTTGATTATAAATACTGGTGAATCTTTCATTTTTTGAAACATAATCGGGGACTCCAGGAATTCACTATTTTGAGAAAAATCCACCTGATCGGCCTTTTAAAAAATATAAGTTTTTAAATATAATTTCGCGTTAGTGCCCAATCGATTCTTTAAAATTGACATTTTCCTGAAGGAATGAGGAAATAATAACGTATTCACTCCGGATTTGAATTTTCGCCTTTTTTATTGTGATCCGGGAATAAAAAATAACTCTTTGTTTTATCTGAAGAATCCAGAGGATTTCTCTCCTCGCAAACCTGTTGATCAATTCTGAAACTTTGAGGGATTTTTTACCCACAAATTTTTAAATGTCTGACTCTCACAGCAGAAAATTCTAAAAAAGTGAGTTTATAAGTGCGATTTTTTTTGATTATCAAATATTTTATTGAAAAAGGACTTATTGTGTCGAAAACTGTTTACGGGAGGCAAAAATGCAGGAGGGGAATAACGTTGTCAGGGATTTTCAAACCCGTATGTACGTGAATTATGCAGGGAACAATACATACATAACTGATATTAGCATTGTTTTTTATGATGAGCCCTGAAAAAAGCGTGAAGATCATATTTCATTTCAGGTTCCCCGCATAGTCGAAAGGTCCCAGGTTATTTTTCCACTCATTATAGGGAATGACAGAATGCACAAGGACTATAATGAATAAAATTGTCTCTGCAGGTCGTCATAATCTGAGTGAATCATGAGGTTGTTCACAGATAGAGAATAATATGATTGGTTTATCTGAGAAAGTTGGATAATTGTGAAAACGCCTGCTGATATTCATAGAGGAAAAGATTTGAAAATGATCCCCCCACCTGAATTCCGGTCGTTCTCGTTGGTAAAACGAAACCTGGTGAATCGTCCTTACCGGAATATCGCCGCCATTTTTGCCTATGCAATTATTGCTGCCACACTTTTCTCGTCACAGTTTTTAATGAATGGTGCGCAGCAGAGCCTTGATGCCGGGATATCCCGGATGGGAGCCGATATTCTTGTAGTTCCCGAAGAGTATTCTGCGGCCGGGCAGAATGTTATCCTGATCGGTCAGCCAAACAGTTTTTTCTTTGAGGATACCGGTTTTCAGAAGATTTCCCGTATTCCGGGAGTTGCAAAAGCGAGTCCTCAGATCTATGTTGCAACCCTGTTCGCATCATGCTGCGCTGCTCCCGTCCAGATGATCGCAATCGATCAGGAACATGACTTCACCATATCCACATGGCTGAAGAATAATCCCGAAGTTACGCTCGGTAAAGACGATATTATTATCGGGAGTTCAATTATCCAGAACGTCGGGAATGACCTCATGTTTTATGGTCATACCTTCCATGTCGTCGGAATTCTTGCACGGACCGGCATGGGAGTTGATAACTCTGTTTTTCTCCGTTTTGAGGATGCCTACGTTATGGCAGATGAATCAGGATTAAAAGCAACCAAAAAACTGACAATTCCACCGGGAATGGTTTCTGCGGTGCTGGTTAAAGTTGATCCTGGTGTATTACCCGCCGATATTGCACAGGAGATACAAAAACAAGTCCCGGGAACAAAAACCATAACGCCGGATGGTCTCCTTAACGCAGTCAGCGGACAACTCGGTGCTGTCACGCGAATCCTCTATGGCGCGACGATTGCGGTAACCATTGTTGCGATCCCGCTCCTGGGATTCATTTCAGCCATGGTTGCCCAGGAACGAATGAAAGAGATCTCCATACTTCGGGCACTCGGAGCGAAGAAAGGATTTGTAATGAGACTCATGCTGGCAGAATCGTTCGCGCTTGCAATTATCGGCGGACTTACAGGAATCACTGTCGCGGCGGGTATCCTGATATCCTTTCAGGATTTTATTGCTTTTACCCTTAAGATCCCGTTCATTATCCCCCCACCCGGAACAATATTGATTGAAGTGGTCAGTACCCTGTTCCTTTCAATAGGGATCGGGGGGTTATCTTCACTCTATCCGGCGATCACTATCTCCCGTTCGGAGCCTTATGAGAGTATCCGGAAGGGAGAATCATGATAAAAGGAAACAGTGTGATCAAATCCTCGACTTCCAGAAAACTCATAATACCAAACGTTGTGATGAAGGAGAATTCTGGTCATCTGACAATAGGGAATCTGCCATGAACGCCAACATGGATTTCCTGACCTTCATCATTGCCAGCATCCGGAATAAACCGGGCCGGAACCTGGCAGCTGTCTTTTGTTTTTCTTTTATCGCGGTAAACATTTTTTCCGGGCAGTTTCTCATGGCCGGTGCAGAAGAAGGCGTCAACAGAGGATTGTCCCGGATGGGAGCAGACCAGATCGTTGTTCCTGCGCAGTATATGGTATTTTTACAGGGTAGTGGTTCAGATAATACCATGGCAATCGTAAAAGCCGAACCATCAACCTTCCGCATGAACTCAACATTTATGGATATAATCAGAAAAGTCCCGGGAGTTACGCAAGTAAGCCCCCAACTCTATGTTACATCACTGAATTCACCAAAATTGTCATCATCACGGGCTGATATTTTTGGGATCGATCCAGCAACGGATTTTACTATAATGCCCTGGTTGCGACAGCCTCTTGACCATCCTCTTGCTCATGGCGAAGTGATTATCGGTCACGAAATAAACGGAGAGGTTTCATCGCAGATCTCGATATCAGGCAATAGATATACGATTGCCGGCAAGCTTGATCCCACACAGTCCTCTTCAGATCATACCATTTTCCTACGCCTGGATGATGCATATTCTCTCGCGGCTGTTGAGGGTATTGTTCCTCCCACATCTCCACGCATCTCTCCCGGGGAGGTTAATGCGATACTCATACGGGATTCCCCTGGAGAAGACTCCGGTTCTGTTGTTGTCCGAATCAGACGGGAGATTAAGCCATCGAATCCGTCAGGGTATGTTTCTGTTATCGGTAGACATTTTACGTTGGATCCCACTTCCCGGGATATTCAGGGCATCCCTGATCTCCTGAATATTATCTCAGTATTTGTCGTGATTGCTGCTCTCCCCCTGATAGCACTCATTGCGGCGATGGTAACCCACGAACGCCAGAGGGAGATAGGATTGCTCATGTCAATGGGTGCGAAAAGAAACATTATTTTCTTGCTTGTCGTAGCTGAATCGCTGATTCTCGCAATAATCGGGGGAGTTGCCGGTGTTGGTGCAAGCATAGCGGCTTTTACCATCCTGAACCTGCAAGGCTCCCTTAACAGCGTCCTCCAGGTTACCTTCACTATGCCTTCAATAACGAGAATAAGCATAATGGCCGCTATTGCTTTGCTCGTTGTCATTTCGATCGGTAGTATTTCCTCACTCTGGCCGGCGTACCGAAGCAGTACCATGAATCCCTATGATGCAATCCGACTTGAGGGACGGTAAATCAACGACTGATTCTTTTCAAGATGGACCGTTTCACCAGGATCACATGCGGAGAATCAGGGGTTTCAAAAAAACGGCATTAACCAATGACCACCGGCTGAACCGAACCATCAAGTTGGAGGGGTGGATCTTCGGTGCCACACCTCTAACTTCGAGCGCATAATGTAGTTATTAGCTCCATGAATTTTATATTAATAAAAAGATATTTAAGAACTGGCACAATCCAAAATTATTTTAATTTCAGTGATGACTGGATCCTGATGACCGATAAAAACGTAAACCTGTACGGCGTCCTGCTGGTTATCTCGGGAATTCTCATTATTCTGGTTCCATGGATTATTTTCCCTGTCTGCGAGGTGGAAGGAAGTTACATGATCTCTTCAACGGGAATGAAGGTACCTATGACCTGCGGCTGGACAGCCCGCGCTGATTCGGGGGTTGGTGCATTAATTGTCGTTGCAGGTGGACTGCTCGTTGCAAGAAGCAGCAAGGAAACACGGCAGGCTGTCGGCATATTCAGTATCGCCATGGGTGTACTCGTCGTCCTGTTCCCAACGATCCTTATAGGGATGTGCAAAGTAGCCACTCACCCATGTAGGATGACAACACTTCCCGCGCTGGAAATACTCGGCGTCATCGTAATAATTATTGGTGGATACCTCTTCTGGAAATACGAATGAAATTAGTGTTTCCCTCCAAACCTTCAGTTTTTTCAGACTTGTTGAAAGAAACCTCAAGAACCGCCCTTACCGGAATATTGCTGTGGTGCGGTCATTTGCGATCATCGCAGGGATTGGGCCGCGACCATAAATTCACGTCGAGTTCCAGGATTCTATTGCCTTCACATTAAAAATTCCCTTTAGGATCCCCTCACCATTTACGGTAGCGTTATATGGGGAAGGCGACGTATTTCTGTCGGTAATAATCGGCGGGATCGCATCCTTATTTCCCGCATACCTGATCTACAATTCAGGACCCTACGAAACCATGCGGAAAGGTGAGTCATGATATCGGTTAATGGCGTGACAAAAGCATTCAGCGCGGGCAGCTCGGAAGTCCGGGCGGTCGACAACGTGGAATTCAGTGTACAGAAGGGAGAATTTATCCTCATCCTCGGACGATCGGGAAGCGGAAAGTCAACGCTCCTCGGGATGCTCGCCGGACTCATCCGCCCTTCCGCCGGCACAATCCTGATAAAGGGGGTGGATATAAGCACATTATCCGATAACCAGATCGCGGAACTGAGGCACAGGAAATTGGGTTCGTATTCCAGTTCTCCGGGCTCATTCCCACCGTAACCGCGCTCGAGAACGTAATGATCCCGACACTGTTCTATCCGGGCGGCCCCGGCAACCGTATCAAAGCACGTGATCTCCTCAACCAGGTAGGCGTGGGGGACCGGGCGGATGCATATCCTAAAACACTCTCGAGCGGGGAGATGAAAAGGGTGGCAATTGCCCGGGCTCTCATCAACAAACCATCCATCCTGATTGCCGATGAACCGACCGGGGATTTGGATGATGCAACCGAATCCGAGATCATGGCGTTATTCCGGCAGTTGAATAATGAAGGCATCACCATCGTCATGGTCACCCATAACCCCGATCTCATCCCTTGTGCCACAAGAACCTACAGTATGAGCAAGGGAAGGATGGTGAGGAATCCTGACTCGCCGCTGTGCCGGAGAGGGTCGGAAACCCGGGATGACAACAAGGATCTTCCATGAACCGGAAAATCAACCTCGGGACGACTTTTGAGTCAACCAGAACAGGTCATGCTGCACCCTTGCGGACGAAATATCACTGCCCTCTGGCCAGCGTACCAGAGCAGTACGATGGCTCCTTACGAGGCTATCCGGTGTGAGGGATTGTAAAAGTCCGGGCATTTCCTCCTCCGCAATCTTCTTCTAGATAGAAATTGACCAGTGTAATTAAAGAGAGGTATACTACCGATGCACCGATATTCGTTGTCCTGCAGCATGGAGGCAGGCGATCTCGAGCCCATTGTCCTTGCAGTCCACGAATTAATCCACCGCCTTCCCGTGACCGCAAAATCGCGGGAAAAAGAAGGGATCCGGGTTGAAGACGGGAGGGTTGTCGACCGGCATTACATCGGGCCTGTTCTCCTCGAAGCGATTGAAAAGAACATTCCTATAAAAACAACACCGGCAAGCGGGGCATACAAGGGAGTTCCGGTGACCGTGAGTCCCATCCGGGATAACGAGGGGAACGCTATCGGGGCAATCGGTATCGTGGATATTACCGGTATTTTTGATCTTGCGACCCTCATGGAGCACCAGTCTGCGATTCTCAAGCAGGTATGCGGCAAGGATCCCTGTCCGCTTCCTTCAGAACAGAGCGGATCAAAGCGGTGAATTTCGTGCCGGATTCTGCATTCAAAGTACTTGAGATCCTCGAACGATCCCCGGCCGCCATCTCCGGTGAAACGATCAGCAACGATCTTGGGATCAGCAGGTCTGCCGTCTGGAAGCACATCAAGGAGCTCCGCGGGATGGGGTACGAGATCTCCTCATCGCAGAAAGATGGCTATAAACTTACCCATGCCAGCAACAAACTGCTTCCCTATGAAGTGCATAAAAAATTAAAAACGCAGTTTGTCGGTAAGAAGATACGATACCTGGATAACACACCTTCGACCATCTGGGTCGGCAAACAGATGTGCTCGGAGGGAGATGTCGGGAAGATGCACGGGTTGGTGATCATCGCCGAGGAACAGACCGGCGGAATAGGCCGGATGGGAAGGGCGTGGGTTTCTCCGATCGGAGGAATCTGGATCACGGTCGTGCTCAAACCCCATGTACCTATCGATCACATCTTTATGATCACCATGGCAGGATCCATCGCGGTTGCCCGGGCTATCCGTAAGGAATTTGATCTCGGTGCCCTCATCAAGTGGCCAAACGATATCTTCATTGGCAATAAAAAAGTTGCCGGGCTCCTTCTTGAACTCGCTGCCGAATCAGATACCGTCCATTATTGCCTGCTGGGCATCGGCATTGATGTAAATGTCCCCCTCAGCCATTTCACCATGCCGATGCAAAAAGACATCACCTCAATAAGCGCCGAAGTCGGCCACGAAGTGGACAGGGCATCTTTCCTCGCACGGATTCTTAAGGAATTCGAAAACCACTATCTCCTGATCGAGAGCGGTGAATACGAGACGATTATCAGGGAATGGAAAAGCCTCTCATCTACCCTTGAAAGCCGGGTCCAGATCAGGACACTGAAGAACAGTTTCGAAGGCGAGGCAATCGACATCGATGAATTCGGGGCTCTTATCATCCGCAAAGACAATGGCAAACTCGAAAGGGTAATCGCCGGCGACTGCTATCACCAGTAACTGAAAGGTACTTTTTTATCGTCAACCACGTAATTTTTTATGGTTGACGATGTTCGGGGATCTTCAAAAATCAAGAAATATTGCATACTCTGCCGCCTTTATTGGGCTCATCAGTCTTGGAGCGTGGGTATCGATACCCTTCTTCCCGGTTCCACTGACCCTGCAGACCCTCTTCGTGTTACTCGCCGGTATGATACTGAAGCGTTATGCGGTAATCCCCATATCGCTGTATGTTGTTCTTGGCGTTTTTGGCCTCCCGGTATTTCATGCGGGAGTTGCCGGTTTTGGTATCCTGCTCGGTCCTACCGGCGGTTACCTGGTCGGATTTATCGGTGCGGGGCTCGTAGTCGGCCTGGCGTATGAATCCCCGTCCCCGGCAATCCGGATCACCGGACTTCTGGCAGGGACCTCCGTCATCTATGCCGTGGGCATCGCGTGGCTGATATTTTCTTTGGGGGGGGGACTTGTACCCGCTGTTATGGCAGGACTGGTTCCGTTCATACCCGGCGAGGTGATTAAGATCTACTCCGCGTACGCAATCGAGAAAAGACTCCCATGATCGCTATAGAATTTCTACGCTATCGGAATCTGACCATCGATGCACTGAACGTTGATCCAGGAGTTACCACCGTCATCGGCCCAAACGGCAGCGGGAAGACGTCATTTCTCAAGATCTGTGCTGGAATAACATTGCCGGACCGCGGTACCGTCAGTATCGACAATCTGCCACCACGGGAGACAGAGATCGGATGGGTGAATGAGTTTCCTGAACGTAATATTCTGTTTGCAAGGGTGATCGATGAGATCGCGTCCTCCCTTCGATTCCGCCGCGCCGTATCATGTGGTGCAATTGATAAGGAAGTCAGGGCGTGTGCGGAGTCAGTTGGCATCTCACATCTCCTCACAAGGGCAATACAGGAATTATCCGGAGGTGAAAAAGCCCTTGTCTCTCTTGCGGCTGCACTGGTCCATCGTCCGAAAGTGCTCGTTCTTGATGAGTACGATTCTCATCTTGATGCACGCCGTGCAGCAACAATTGACCTGGCGATCAGAGCATCAGGAGCCCGGTATGTGATCCGCTGTACCCAGCATATGGACACCGCACGAGAGAGTGATCACCTCCTCTTCATCGATTCGGGTCGGGTTACCCATTACGGGAAACCGGAAGATATCTTTCCATTCCTCAAAGGGACTGCTTATTACCCGGTTTTATGGGAGTACGGATTATGAAAATTACGTTGAAGGATACACATGGTGTTCGCGCCAGCTGGTCACTTTCTGCGACCGGCACATTTAAGGAAGGCACCCACCTTGTCGGCGGGGACGTCGGGAGTGGCAAGTCAACCCTCGCACTCATAATGGCAGGACTTTTCCCCTTATCCGGAGGCTTCGTCGTGAAAGAGGATATATCGTCCTGCATGCTCTCACTCCAGTTCCCGGAACTTCACGTTACCGGTCGAACTCTTGCTGAAGAGTGTACATCCTGGGGAGCCCCCCCGGTGACATCCTTGCGGCCGCCGGGCTAACCGGCCGGGAGGAAACTTCCCCTTTCGCCCTGAGCAGGGGTGAACTTAAACGCCTGCATCTTGAGTGTGTATTCGCAAAAAACTACGACCTTCTGCTCCTCGATGAACCTTTCAGCTCACTGGATTGCGGGGAAAAGGAAAAATTATGTTCAACCCTCGAGAGGAGATCTCAGGGTATCACGATAATTTTTACCCACGAGCAGAACATCCTTCCCCGGGTATGCAGGATATGGGAGATTGAGGACGGGAAGCTTATCGACTGTGGCAGTCCCCCGGATGCATTTGTCCACTGGCACCGTCTCCCACCATCAGTAAAAAAACTTACTGTTCTCGGATCAAGACCGGACAACATTTCCCAACAAGACCTTCTGGAGGCGGCATGCAGGATCCAAGGATAAGGATTTCCGTTGCGGGGATCCTCTCGATCTCTGCGTTCATCAGTCTTCAGGGTGCGGCTCTTGCATTCCTGTGGTGGCTGGTGTTTACCCCGGGTATTAACATCCTGAAAAAGAACCGGCTGGTTATTCCCCTCGTATTGATGACAGGTTTCTTCGGCTTTGTGCTGGAATTTTTCAGCGGGAATGGCATTTCATACTTCATCCGGATGACCGTGATCATCTTTATCGGCATGTGGCTCTATGAAGAGCAGCGGCCGGTGGAGTTCCTTGACATCAGTGTCTGGTTGTTTGGCGACAGGGCAGGATTTGACCTCGGTCTGGTCTCCGAAATGGGAATGCAGTCCCTCTCATTAATTACCGCCGATTTTGAACGGATTCGGCTGGCCGGGAAGATCAAGGGAACGAGATGGGGAGTACGCAGTCTTATTTCTGCCGGCCTGATTCTTGTCCATGGTGCCCTTGCCCGGGCAGAGGAATCCGCGGAACTGCTTGCTATTCGTGGCTACCATTCAGGGGGTACATGGTGTCCATTTTTTTTAACAAAGCCACGGGATATTGCTGCAGGACTATCTGCCGTCTGCGTTGTATTTTTCGCTCTGATCCCAGTTAGTGAATTTTTTATACTTTACCGATGAAGTTTTGAGAGGCTTGCTATGATCCTGCGATAGCCCTGAGGATCCTCATGCGTTCTGCTTCTCCTAAAAAAGTCTCCATCACCGATACCACCCTTCGGGATGCTCACCAGTCACTCATAGCGACGAGGCTCCGCACTGATGATATGCTTCTGCTGGCACGGGAGATCGAGCCCTGCGGTTTTTTTTCCGTGGAAGCATGGGGGGGGCGACCTTTGACACCGCTATCAGGTTCTTAAATGACGATCCCTGGGACCGTCTCCGGGCTCTGAAGACTGAACTGAAAAATACACCCATCCAGATGCTCCTTCGCGGCCAGAACCTCGTTGGTTACCGTCATTACCCGGATGATGTGGTCGACAGGTTTGTCACCGCGGCCCATAAAAACGGGGTCGATGTCTTCCGCGTATTTGATGCCCTGAACGACATCCGGAATATGAAACGGTCTATGGACCAGATCAAAAACGTCGGGGCCCACCTCCAGGGTGCAATCTCTTATACTACAAGTCCCGTTCATACCACCCGGACCTTTATTGAAATGGCAAAAGACCTCTACGCACACGAATGCGACTCCATCTGCATCAAGGATATGGCCGGGCTTATCATGCCAGAGAAGACGCGGGAGCTGATCACGGGTATCAAAAAGGCAGTGGATGTAAAGGTCTGTCTGCACAGTCATTCGACCAGCGGTATTGCCCCGATGAGTTATCAGGCAGCAATAGAAGCGGGTGTCGACATCCTCGATACAGCCATGTCCCCGTTCTCGATGGGGACTTCCCAGCCTCCGACCGAAAGCGTGGTTGCTTCCCTCATCGGCACCCAGAGAGAGACCGGGATCGACCTTATCAAACTCCGTACAGTCCGCAACATCTGTCTGGATATCAGGGAAAAATATGCCGGGCTGATCAATCCTATATCTGAACGTGTGGACAGCGATGTCCTTCTCTACCAGTTACCCGGTGGGATGATCTCCAATATCCTGTCACAATTGCAGGAACAGGATGCCCTGAACCGTTGGGATGATGTACTTGCAGAGATTCCCCGGGTGAGAAAGGATCTCGGCTATCCCCCGCTTGTCACCCCTACCAGCCAGATTGTCGGAACACAGGCTGTACTCAACGTGCTGGTAAAAGGACAACGGTACCGGAACGTAACCAAAGAAGTCAAAGACTATGTTCGCGGCCTTTACGGGAAATCGCCGGGACCAGTAAGTGACGAGATACGACAGCTGATCATCGGTGATGATGAGGTAATCACCATCCGGCCGGCCGATCTGCTCGAACCGGCATACGGGAAAATGAAAACAGAAGCAGAGAAAGCGGGCCTTGTAAAAAAGGAAGAGGATATCCTGACGTATATCCTGTATCCGGCAATAGCCCCATCATTCCTCAAAAAAGAGCGGGCCGGTGAAGACATCCCCAAAAAACAATTAATCGCAAAACCGGATTCGAAGATACCCGACCAGATGGAAGTTGAGGTGGATGGAGAAATCTTCTCTGTCCGGATTGTCTCTGTCGGGGGGAGCAAAATTGAAGTGACGGGACTTGCCCCACAAAAGATTCCCCGTGGCGAGTTTGCCGGGGGTATCAAGAGCAATATGCAGGGTATGGTACTCCAGGTGCTGGTAAACCGCGGTGCTACCGTGAAGAAGGGGGAAACACTCCTCGTACTTGAGGCGATGAAGATGGAGAACCCCATTCACAGCCCGGTGGACGGCAAGGTCACGGAAATATTCGTGGATACCGGCGATGTCGTCCAGAATGGAGACGTCCTGCTGGTGGTGCAATGAAATATTTTGAGAAGCTCCTGATTGCCAACCGGGGTGAGATTGCCATCCGGGTCATGCGGGCGTGCCGTGAGGCTCGATATCGAAACGGTAGCGATCTATTCGTCCGCGGATAAAAACGCGCTTCATGTTAAATATGCGGATGAGGCTTTCCATGTAGGAGAATCCCCCCCTTCGAAAAGCTACCTTAACATGGAGCGGATCATCGATATTGCCAAAAAAAGTGGAGCGGAAGCGATCCATCCCGGGTACGGGTTTTTAGCCGAGAACTACCGGTTTGCCAAAATCTGCCTGGATGAAAATGTAATTTTTGTCGGTCCCGGCTGGAAGACTATCAGGGCAATGGGATCGAAGATCGGCAGCAAACAGATGATGAAGGACGCTGGTGTCCCGGTTCTCCCCGGAACTGATGGCATTAAAGATATTGAGGATGCAAAAAAAGTTGCAGCAATGATTGGTTATCCGGTGATCGTCAAGGCAAGCGCAGGGGGCGGTGGCATTGGCATGCAGATTGTCAATGATGAGAAGACCCTTGAAGATGCGATCGCGGCAAGTATGCGTATAGCGCTGTCCGCATTTGGCGATGCAACGGTCTTCATTGAAAAATATCTGGTGAAACCACGTCACATTGAGTTCCAGGTACTCGCCGATGAACACGGCAACGCAGTCCACCTCTATGACCGGGAATGTTCCATCCAGCGCCGTCACCAGAAACTGATCGAAGAAGCTCCCTCTCCCATCATGACTGCCGAATTGCGGAGGAGGATGTCAGACTCTGCTCTTAAAGTTGCCGAGGCTTCTGGATATACAAACGCAGGGTCGGTTGAGTTCCTGTACGCTCAGGGGGACTACTATTTTATGGAGATGAATACCCGTCTCCAGGTCGAACATACCATCACAGAAATTATTACCGGTGTTGATATTGTAAAACAACAGATTGCAATTTCCGCAGGAGAATCCCTTCCCTTCGAGCAACAGGACCTTTCTATCCGGGGTCATGCAATCGAATGCCGGATCAACGCTGAAGATCCCCTCAATAACTTTATCGCCGACCCGGGGAAGATCATCCGGTATCGTTCGCCGGGTGGTCCCGGAATACGGGTTGACAGCGGAATTCACATGGGTTATACGATTCCCCCGAATTACGATTCGATGATAGCAAAACTCTGTGCCTGGGACAGCACGAGATCAGAAGCGATAAAACGGATGCGACGTGCCATTTCAGAATATATTATCCTGGGTATTAAAACAACTCTTCCGCTCCATTACGCGATTATGAACAGCCAGCAGTTTGTAGAAGGAAATACCCATACTCACTTTTTACAGGAAGAGCATATCTTCACGACACTCGACCGGTACCAACGTGATGAGGAAACCCGGATGCAGACACTCGCGGGATCTTTTGAACAGGGAAAGAAAGTTGCAGCAATATCCGCTGCAGTAACTCTGTTTCTGCAGCCAAAAAAAGACTGACATTATGGTAAAACGCTTTATCAGAACATTTAATAGTTTTTACGGTGTTTTTATTATGCACTTTTGTGCTGCGGTGGCCTAGCCGGTTAGGGCGCCAGACTCATAGGGTTTTATGGACGCGTTCATGCGTTTCACGGCTTCGAGAGATCTGGAGATCGGGGGATCGTAACCCTCCCGCAGCATTGTATTCCAGTTCTTAAGCGCATTTTTTCATTCCGTTTTCGATTATGTCCCCGTTTTTTATTCAGATCGCCATTTCTCCAGAAAATCTCTGCTTTTTTTCATTTTCCTGACGATATATTTATTTACCCTTTCGTCAAACAAAATTACGTAAATTGAGGTGTAACCATGCTTTTGGCAAATGCAGTTGTAGGATTAATCCAGTTACTTATTTCGATCATCTTTGCCGTTCTGGCACTGTATATCGGTTTTGCCGTGCTCGGCAGGATCACCAAAGGTATCGACGAGGAGAAAGAACTTGCAAAAGGAAATACCGCGGTCGGGATTATTGTCGCTTCGGTGTTCGTTGCCATTGCTCTGGTGGTTCAGTCAGGCGTCTCGGGACTTTCCGTAGGTATCAATAAGGCACTGAGCGTGGGTATCCTGTCGGTTGACGGTCTGCTTGCGGTTGGCGTTGCATTCATCCAGCTTATCCTTGGTATCGTGCTCGCCGTTGCGGCGATCTACCTCGCGCTGAACATCCTTGACAAACTGACCAAAGGTATCGAAGAGTTCGAGGAGATCAAGAAAGGTAATGTCGCGGTCGCTCTCGAGATGGGCGGTGTCATCATTGCCGTTGCGGTAATTATCCAGTCCGGTGTGATTGGTATCACCGCAGCACTGGCATAAGATCCATATTTTTCTTTTTTTCCCGTTTGAAAAAAAATCCCTTATTTCCCGTACCGGTTTATGGTCCGAATAAGGTCCGCAAACCCATCCATCTCCAGGGAAAGAACCTGGTCGCGGGTCATGCCCATGCTGGTCTCGGCGTCGGCAGTCAGCATCTCCGGACCTCGGATTACTTCACGCCGGGTACCATCACGAGAGAGTACTTCCCCGCATTCGGCATCATGCACAAACGCCCGGCCGGGGATAATAATCGCTTGTTCCAGGTCACAGAGATCCAGTTCCCGTATATCGTCAATGGTAATCAGACACGCGATCTCTTTGGTCACCGGAAGGTACGGAGACCGGTGATCCACACAATTTGAGAATATTTTCAATATAGGGAGCAGCGATGCTCCCGCTGATAACCGTTGCACTCCGCTGGACACGGGGGAGTTTTTTTATTAAGTCCGGTTCGTTCAGGATCGCAAAGGGTGAGCCAATATCCGGATCCCATAGGGGGGTCCCGGAGATCTTCAACGTAAACTTCCTGTTCAGATCTGAAATCGAATCGCGGAACGATGCGACCGACTGTACTTCCTGATCCGACATGACGGGTCCATTCCCGAGCACCAGACCCTGCCGTATCGTATTGGCAAACCGCATCAGGATAATACCTTTCGCTCCCCGGTCCTGGAGCCATTCACAGGTCTGTTCAAGGACGATGCCATCGTTGACACCCGGGAGAACAACCGCAGCGGCGTATACATCGACGTTCCCGCAGAGCCGCTCGAGAATCGATAACGAAACCTCGGGCGTCGGATCGTGCATATATCGTTTTCTCAGAGCCGGATCTGTTGCAAAGACGGTAAATGATAATTCAGTAAGACCGTTATCGATAAGCAGATCTGCAATGGCTCGATCGTCCCAGCCTTTACCGCTTGTGTATCCGATATGGAGGGGGGCCTCCATACTGCCGAGGAGTTCTATCAGCTCGGTGAACCGCGGATAACAACTGGGATCCCCGCCGCCGCTGATGGTGATCCGTTCAAGATCACCGCTCCTGCTCTGAAGGTTTGCCAGAGTCTCATCGGCGATGGTCTTCAGATCCTTGAAACCGCTATATTCTTCCCGGATACCGCGGGTGCAGTAATCACATCCTTTCTTGAACGGCAGGCAGTACCCTGCATCCCAGCGGCTGGACACCCCGTACCTTTTTAAAATAACAATATTCGCAGAATCCGCGGCAGTTGATCCCGGGGCTCCCTCCGATATCGACGGTGAGCTGTGCCATCTGTACACATTAGTCGGTTCTTGTTCCTATAAGGTATTTGGAAATAAATACCGATTTGTGATTAAAAAATATTTCTTCCCGAAATAATCTGTTCTGTTTTCATTCTCTTTCATTGAACGATAGGATTATTTCTCCCTGCATCAGAAGTCCTGAGAGGAATCGGCAGAAATACAACGGAGCACCATCTTTTTTACTATCAAATGTCTAATTTATATGGCGCCTCAGTGGCTTAGTTGGCAGAGCGGCTGACTTGTAATCAGCAGGTCCCGTGTTCAAATCACGGCTGAGGCTTTCCCAGCAAATGGGCTAAATTAGTTTTTTTTAATTAATTTCCAATCGAATGAATGTTATTCTAAAAAAAAATTTAATGGATTTCTGATATAGTATAGGTTTTCATGGAATTGTCAGAAGCATACTGTAATATTTTTTCCAGTCGGTCATAGGATGTCTCATACTCGGCGGGATTGGACGCAACCGTTTTATGACCATAAAATATGAGAATCTTGTGGTCTGTCTTTGCCTTCGAAATGCCCGTGTAAATGTTGTTTATATCCAACGACTGATTATAGGTATTGTCATCAATACCCATGCCAGAAATATATGCCTGGTTTGATCCATACAGGTAATATATCGATGGATCCTCCCAATCGTACGAAGTGTCCCGCATATGTCCGAAATATCCTTCCAGAGCCTGGGTTGTGGCAGGATCATCATGACCGTAGGGATAAGCAAAATCCACCGGGTTCAAACCCCAGCTTTTCATGAGGTTAACACCCCGGATTATTTCATTATTCATGTAATCATCGAGCGTATGGTTCTGCAGGTATTCTACTTGGTCCTCATGATTATATCCATGGAATGCAATCTCATTTCCGTCAGACTTGTAATAATTTAAGTTCGTTTATCTCGCTCTGGTCGAGGCCGCCAAGATTTGAGACAAAAAACGTCACATGTGCGTTATATCTTTGTAATATTTCCCGGGTTGCATACCATGCATCCACGGAATCGTCGTCAAATGTCAGGGCAATTCCGGTATGTGATACGCCAGATTGATTTTCTGTAACGGTAATAAGATTTGATCTGGTAGTGCTATCACTGCCAACATTATTTGTAACCTTGAGTTTGACGGTGTATGCACCAACAGCTGAATAAGTGAATGAAGGACTCTGAGCCGTACTGTCTGTTGATCCGTCATTGTTAAAATCCCACGCATATCTCAAGGGCTCGGTTCCTGTTGACTGATCGGTGAATCTGACCGTCAAAGGAGCGTATCCAGATACTTTATTCACGGTAAAAGCTGCTGAAGGTGCTTCGGGGCTTTCGGTAACGGTAATGTACTCTGCCTTGGTCTTCGTATCAGTCCCGCCATCATTGGTCACGGTAAGCTGAACATCATAGGTGCCGGCGGTGAAGCTGAATGACGGGTTCCGGGTGTCGGATCCGAAAACCGTCCAGGTACTCGTTCCCGTTATCCGGTACTTCCACTTCCACGATGTCGGAGTGTTGGTAGATTGGTCAGTGAACCGCACAAGTAATGGCGCGTCTCCGGACTGCACATCAGAAATGAATGCAGCAGTGGGTGCTGTAATGCTTGATGTTATGTACTGAGTTTCGATCTTTATAGCGCTGCCACCCGCATTTGTTGCAGTGAGTCGGATGTCATAGGTACCGGCGGGAAAACTGAAGGCCGGATTCTGGGCGCCGGATCCGAATTCCGACCAGGTACTCGTTCCATTTGTCTGGTATTCCCACTTCCACGACGTCGGAGTGTTGATCGACTGGTCAGTGAACCGAACGGTTAACGGGGCGTATCCTGACTGTATATCTGAGCTGAATGCAGCAATGGGCGCTGGAATGCTAGATGTGACATACCCGGTTTCGGTCTTTGTAGCACTGCCACCCGCATTTGTTGCACTGAGTCGGATGTCATAGGTACCGGCGGGAAAACTGAAGGACGTGTTTCGGGCACCGGATCCGAATTCCGTCCAGGTACTCGTTCCATTTGTCTGGTATTCCCACTTCCATGAAGTCGGAGTGTTAATCGACTGGTCAGTGAACCGCACAAGTAATGGCGCGTCTCCAGACTGCACATCTGAGCTGAATGCAGCGGTAGGCGCAACGATTTGAACTTGGGGTGAGGATACTGCAACTGGCAGATCGTTAGCCGCATTATCCCACGCCAGATACACATCACTCGACGGTGCCCATGTGCTGATATTGTCCATCTTCAGATAGAACCCGGCTCCCGGACGATATACGCCGGTCTCGGTCCGACCGTCACCGTTCCAGTCTCCGGCTATCGGGAGGTCATTAGCCGCATTATCCCATGACAGGAATACATCCGTCGTCGGGTTCCACGCGCTGCCGTTATCCATCTTCAGGTAGAACCCGGCTCCGGGCCGATACACACCGGTCTCGGTCCGACCGTCACTATTCCAGTCTCCGGCAACCGGGCGGTCATTGGCCGCATTATCCCATGAAAGGAATACATCAATCGTCGGGTTCCACGCGCTGCCGTTATCCATCTTCAGGTAGAACCCGGCTCCGGGCCGATACACACCGGTCTCGGTTCGCCCATCACTATTCCAGTCTCCGGCAATCGGGAGGTCATTGGCTGCATTATCCCACGCCAGATACACATCACTCGACGGTGCCCATGTACTGATATTATCCATCTTCAGATAGAACCCGGCTCCCGGACGATATACGCCGGTCTCGGTCCGACCGTCACTGTTCCAGTCTCCGGCTATCGGGAGGTCATTGGCCGCATTATCCCATGCCAGATACATATCTGTCGTCGGATTCCACGTGCTGCCGTTATCCATCTTCAGATAGAACCCGGCTCCGGGCCAATACACGCCGGTCTCCGCCATTACCGGACCTACCAGACAGAGAAAGAAAATCGAAACACCCAAAAATAACATCATGGATATTTTTTTCAATTTTTTTCACACCTTATAAGAGAAAAATTGAATGATTCAGTCATAGATAAGAAATGACTGCTGCTAATATGAATCTAAGCCATGCAGCAATGCATTGCTACGATGAATTGCCACTTATTTTAATAAAAATAATTCATTTTTTGTGATGACCAGTTAACAGGTGTCTTTTGGGCAATCCGTGACATGATCAGAACAGGAATTTTCTTACCAAGGATATCTTTAAACACAATTTTTTTACAGTTTTTGAAAATATCCCCATAGATTCAAATTTTTTAAGGGTAAATTATTAGTTGAGAGACATATCATGGGAAAAAAAGCATTTATTACAGGGATAACAGGGCAGGACGGATCCTACCTGGCAGAACTGCTCCTTTCAAAAGGCTATGAAGTCCACGGACTGATACGACGATCTTCAACATTCAACACCAGCAGGATTGATTCCATCTATATCGACCCTCACGATACCCATGCCCGCCTTTTTTTACACTACGGAGATCTCTCCGATTCGGAGCAGATATCAAATATTCTGTATAATATAAAACCTGACGAGATCTATCACCTTGGGGCACAGAGCCACGTCAGGGTAAGTTTTGATACGCCGGAATACACCGGGAATGTCACTGCGTTGGGTACGACGAGGATTCTGGAAGCAGCCCGTCGGAGTAAGAATGCGGTAAAATTCTACCAGGCATCCTCCAGCGAGATGTTCGGTGCCGCGAGTCCTCCCCAGGGAGAAGATACTCTTTTCTACCCGAGGAGTCCTTATGCATGTGCGAAGGTGTATTCGTACTGGATGACGCGTAACTACCGGGAAGGATACAACCTCTTTGCCTCCAATGGTATTCTTTTCAACCATGAATCGCCTCGCCGTGGTGAGACATTCGTCACCCGGAAGATCACCCGGGCCATCGCCCGGATCATATCCGGAAAAGAAAAGTTCCTATATCTTGGAAATCTTGAAGCAAAACGTGACTGGGGATTTGCCCCCGAATATGTAGAATGTATGTGGCGCATCCTGCAACAGGAGAAACCCGATGATTTCGTCATAGGTACTGGGGAGACTCATTCGGTTCGCGAGTTTCTGCACGAAGCATTTGCCTATGCAGGACTTGACACCGAAAAACATGTCCGGATAGATCCCAAATACTTCCGCCCGACAGAAGTCGATGTCCTCATCGCGAATCCGAAAAAATCTGAGAAGATACTCGGCTGGAAACCTTCAATAAAATTCGGGGATCTGGTAAAGATCATGGTGGATGCTGACTTGAAATCAGCCGGTCTGGAACCAATCGGTGAATCCGATGACATTGTATCATCAAAGTTCCCGTGTCGCTGGTGGAACGCGGATTGATTCACGGATACTGGAGTACTCCCCCAAGCATAGATAAAAAAAAGGAGTAATCAATAATCTTTATTATTGGATCATAATACGATAATATTCTGGACACACCTATGACATTCTGGTCAGATAAGAAAATCCTCATCACCGGTGGCGCTGGCTTTTTTGGATCGCAGGTCGTTAATCAGCTTCTCGAAAAAGGCGTCCATAAAGAAAATATCCGGATTCCCCGGAGCAAAGAGATCGATTTGCGGAAATGGGAGAACTGTCGTAACGTTACAAAAGACTGCGACATCGTAATCCACCTTGCAGCAAAAGTAGGGGGAATCGGGTATAACCAGAATTATCCTGCACAGCTTTTTTTGACAACGCGATCATGGGCATTCATATGATCGAGGCGGCACGACAGGAAGAAGTAGAGAAGTGCGTTGTCATCGGGACAATCTGTGCCTATCCGAAATTCACTCCGGTGCCCTTCAGGGAAGAGGATCTCTGGAACGGGTACCCTGAGGAGACAAACGCTCCCTATGGATTGGCAAAAAAAATGCTCCTTGTACAATCCCAGGCATACCGGCAACAATATGGGTTCAACTCAATATATCTCCTGCCGGTGAACCTGTACGGACCAGGGGATAACTTTAATCCCGAAAGTTCTCACGTCATCCCGGCTCTCATCAAGAAGTTTACCGATGCGAAGAGAGACCATTCACCGGAGGTAGAAGTATGGGGTACAGGCTCTGGCATCTCGTGAATTCCTGTATGTGGATGATGCAGCACGGGGGATCATTCTTGCTGCCGAGCGATACAACAAACCTGATCCGGTAAACCTGGGTGCCGGCATGGAGATCACGATCCGCGATCTGGTGGAACTCATCCGGGACCTGACACAGTATTCCGGTGATACCCATTGGGATACCTCAAAGCCTGACGGTCAGCCAAAACGCAGCCTGGATGTGAGCCGGGCAGAAAAGGAGTTCGGGTTTACGGCAAAGATGCCGTTCCGGGAAGGACTGCAGCGGACCATTGAGTGGTATGGGACCCATTGTGCAGATACAATTCAGCACTTTGGTTCCGGGGATCATTGCTGACATTGCTGGCGTACCGGATACCATTTTTTTCAAGTTTTTTACGTAGCGAATGATAACTACATGTTGGTTTATTTAAGAATATTTCAGGAAATCTTTTTTTCCAACAAATTAGTATGCAATTAATAGGAGTACATGTTTTGATTTTTTTTTTCGCAGTAAGGTTGCTTCCTGCCTTTAACTACCAGATTTTAAATTATGAAAAAAACAACAATTACTAATCACATTTTATGGCTGAAGACAGAATGCTTAAAGATTCCACAGATATTTTGCCGACCGAATTTAAAATTAATGGAAGGGATGAATAAAAAATTATGAACACAGATTTTCCAGAAAAAAGCTATAAAGAGCATGAAAACCACTTTAAAAAATATGCTTTGGGCGGAGATAGAGAAAATCAGGCAAACACCTGGTTTGAATCTACTACAGTGGATGCCTGGCGCCATCAAAGAATGTGGAGTTCTATCGATCCTTTATTGTCTGATCTTGGTGCTTCGTGGCTTACCGTGGGGGATGGAAGATATGGCACGGATGCCCATTATATTTTCAGCAAGGGTGTCAGGAATGTACTGGCAACTGATATATCAGATTATTTATTGAGGGAAGGTAAAGAAAAAGGATTTATTCCACGATTTAAAAAAGAAAATGCTGAAAAACTGTCTTTTTCTGAGGAGGAGTTTGATTTTGTATTTTGTAAAGAGGCATATCATCATTTTCCAAGACCCATGATCGCTTTGTATGAAATGTTAAGGGTCTGTAAAAAAGGTGTTGTATTGATTGAGCCTAATGACCTAAATGTTTTGAACACAAATCGTCAAATCTTCTTTTTTCGGATTAAAAGATTTATATTTAAAATATTAAATAAAAAAATTGAATTGCATGGTTTTGAGGAAGTCGGCAATTATGTATATACTATTTCGGTAAGAGAAGTAGAAAAGGTTGCGCTAGGTATGAATTTTAGAATGGTTGCTTACAAGGGAATAAATGACTGTTATATTGACGGTGTTGAGTATGAGGAAATGAATAATGAATCTCGGTTATTTAAAAAAGTAAAAAGAAAAATTCACCTGCTCGATATACTATCAGAAACAGGGTTGATGAATTGGGGACTGTTAGTATGTATGATTTTCAAGGAAAAACCTACTGATTCTATAAGGTATAATTTACTAATGAAAGGCTACAAAATCATTGAATTGCCTGAAAATCCCCATATTCAATGAAAATCAGATCATACATATGAAGGAAATAATTGTGATATATTGAGTCACCGTTTTAAGCTGACACAACGTATGAACTCCGCAAATCAAAAGATATGATCAGTTCCTCATGATTAACAGCAGCGAAGAATTAGGAAAAACGATGATCGGCTGAATTGTCCTTTGATTTCAGAAAAAATGTGGTTTACATGAAACTTTCAATTATTGGAACGGGTTATGTCGGATCGGTAACCGGCGCATGTTTTGCCGAGATGGGTCACCAGGTTATTTTTGTCGGCAGAGATCAGAAAAAACTCGATCTCATAAAATCCGGAAAGAGTCCAATATTCGAGCCGGGACTAGACCATTTATTAACAAAAAACAGAAATAAGATTGAAATAACGACAAATATTCCGGATGCAGTCCGGGGGACTGATCTTACCTTCATCTGTGTTGGTACTCCACCGAAAAATGACGGATCCAGCGATCTCAGCCAGGTCCAGGAAGTCTCAAAAAAGATTGGCAGATCACTTCGTCACCGGAATCGGTTCCATATAATTGTCACAAAGAAGTACCGTGATTCCTGGTACAATTGAGGAGTTGATCGTACCACTGCTGGAGCGGGAGTCGGGGGGAAAAAACGGGGTTGATTTCGGTATAGCCTCGAATCCGGAATTTTTAAAAGAAGGAACCGCGGTAGATGACTTCTTTCATACTGATCGGGTTGTGATTGGGGTACAGGACTTTACCACACAGGAGATACTTGAAACATTATACGCCCCACTCAAGGTTCCTCTCTTCATGACAACTATCAGGACCGCTGAGATGATCAAGTTTGCAAGCAATGCATTCCTTGCAACAAAGATTAGTTTTGCAAATGAGATCGGGAATCTCTGCAAACTGTCCGGTATTGATAGTTATAACGTGTTTGCCGGTGTCGGGCTCGACACACGGATTAACCCGAAATTCTTCAGATCAGGGCTCGGGTTCGGGGGTTCATGTTTCCCCAAGGATGTGAATGCGCTGATAGCCCAAGCCCGATCCAAAGGAATCGATCCGATTATTCTTAACTCCGTGATGGAAACAAACGAAAAACAGCCCCCCGGATGATTGCACTCCTGAACAAGCATCTCGATCCCCGTGGTCACACCATCGGTGTTCTCGGGCTTGCATTCAAACCGGATACAGATGACATCCGAGAGAGCCGGGCAATTGCTGTTATCCGCCTATTATTACTTGCGGGCGCAACGGTGAAAGTATACGATCCGGAAGCGATGGCACATTTTAAAGAGTTGTTCCCCGGCATATCATACGCAGCATCAGCTGCAGAAGTGCTATTGTCAGATGCAGTATTGATTGTAACTGAATGGAAGGAATTTGAGTCACTCGATTATCACGGGAAACTGGTGATTGACGGTCGCAGGATCGATCGGGCCCGTGCTGAGGCAGCGGTCTATGAAGGGATGTGCTGGTAATGGGAGTTGAGAACGCGGTTTTCTTCAGAAAGTACATACCCTCTCCAACTCAGTATCATTTAATAAAGATGAGGTGATGCTGTTTGTTGCAGGTGACTAATATATGCAGGAAAAAATTAATTAATAATTTTTCTGCATACCGGGTATTATTTTTACAGACTACGAAGATATGAAAATGACAGGGATGTGTCTAACTTGGTGATTACAAAAGCAGTAATTCCGGCGGCCGGGCTGGGAACCCGGTTTTTACCGGTCACTAAATCCATGCCTAAAGAAATGTTGCCCGTTGTCCATAAACCCGTAATTCAATACGTCATTGAAGAGGCATATCAATCCGGAATTACGGATCTCCTTATTATTACCGGCAGAGGCAAACGTGCTGTTGAGGATTACCTCGATAAGAACTACCAGTCAGAACAAAACAAATATCTCGATGAACTTGATCGGATACTCCAGGACTTAAACATTTATTTCGTTCGCCAGAAAGAAATGAGAGGGCTTGGAGATGCAATCCGGTATGCAGAATCATTTGCTGCCGGCGATCCTTTGCCGTCATGCTGGGCGATACCATTACCATTCCTCCCAGTATTCATGAATTGATGTCAGTATATCAAAAGTATGAAGCGCCGGTCATTGCAGTGGAACGGGTTCCCAGGGGAATGGTTGATCATTACGGAATAATTTCGGGTACTAAAATAGATAGAGATAATTTCCTTGTCGAGGATCTCGTGGAAAAACCCTCGCCGGCTTCTTCCCCCTCGAATCTTGCAATACTGGGATCCTATATCCTGGTTCCGGAAATTTTTGAAGCTATCAGACAAACATCACCAGGGAAAAATGATGAAATCCAGCTTACCGATTCCATCAAGATATTAAATTCAGACAAAAAGGTGTACGCGCATCTTTTTCGCGGGAGACGGTACAACATAGGGAACAGACTCGACTGGCTGAAAGCGAATATTGAACTTGGTATCAAGGACGATGAACTGGGTGAAGATATTGACAACTTCATCCGAACTCTCATGAGGAAACGATCATGATAGTTTTTAGGCATTCCGGAGATATTCTATGATACGTGAAGATCTTCATCGGATCTGTTCGTATCTGAAAGATTTATCGTTTGAAGATCAGACGGTTCTTATTACCAGAGAGCTCAGGATTTCTCGGCTCCTGGATGTGCAATGTTCTGCTGGAAAAAAATGCCAGGGTCATCTGCCTTGATAACCTGGCAAGCGGACGGGAAGAGAATATAGAGAATCTGAAGGAAAATGAAAATTTTTCTTTTCTTCGGCATGACATCACCCAGCCGGTTATATTAGACGAAAAAATTGATTTTGTCCTCCACATGGCGTCCCGTGCATCACCGCTCGAATTTGAACAATTTCCCATTCAGATAATGAAGGCAAATACGTTAGGGACATGGATTTCTTTAGGGATTGCCAAAAAAAACAGAGCGAGGTTACTTTTCACCTCAACAAGCGAGATTTACGGAGAATCGCATGTTATTCCGACTCCAGAAACCTATAACGGGAACGTAAATACTCTGGGAATCCGGGGATGTTACGATGAGGCAAAACGTGCCGGTGAAGCCACCTGCATGGCATATATGCGTCAGCATGGTGTAGATGTAAGGATCGTGAGGATATTCAATACCTATGGCCCGCGGATGAGAGCGGACGGCTACTATGGTCGGGTAGTCCCACGGTTTATCACACAGGCGCTTTGCAATGAACCAATTACCATATTCGGTGATGGATCGCAGACTCGTAGTTTCTGTTACGTAACGGACCAGATTGAAGGATTACTCCGGTTCGTGGCAAAAGATGGTCTAAAAGGGGAGGTTATCAATATCGGTAACCCGAATGAATTATCCATTGCGGATCTGGCTTACATTATTAAAAAAATTACAGGCTCGTTTCAGGACTTGAATATCTGCCACTCCGCAGGATGATCCCCACCGCAGGTGCCCGGTTATCACTAAAGCACAGGATCTGCTGAACTGGTTACCTAAAGTGGATCTGGAAACCGGATTGAAAAAGACGATTCAATACATAAATTCTGAATCAAGGTAATTCAACACGGGATGTTGGAATCTTTGAATAAAAAAAATATGATTGATCCATGAATTATCCATGATTCTACAGAATCGTCTGATATACTCAACCTTTCAGTTCGATGATTTCTATGGAGCCCGATATTATAAAATCAAAAATTTTATTTGCTCTACATCACGAAATCATTAACAATTTTCTCAACAATTTTACTATGTGCTCTCCGATTCGATTTTTGTATCGCGCCTGATGAATATCGGCTCAATCCAGCGCCAAAGCTTAATTTCCGTTCGGTTCGACAATTATATTGACGGGCATTGGCTTCCTCTCCACGATATACTTTGCCCACACCCTGGGACCCGCACCAGTCGGTGCGTATTTCCTATTCCTTGCGTACTTTGGAATATTAAATCTGGTTGGCGACGGGGGTTTCGGGGTAGCAGCAATAAAACGAATCTCTGAAGGAAAAGAGCAAAATGAGTATTTTTCAGCATTTGTAGTAGTAAGAGTTGTACTTCTTGCATTATCTGTGTCATTGCTTCTTTTTGCAGCAAATTTCCTGAAAGACTTCACTTCATCGGGAATTTTTTTCTGGCTCTTACTCGCACTTATTGTATCGGTTTTTTCAAATAGTACTGCGATTGGGACATTCAGCGCTGGAAAAGTAGTAATTTCTCAGGTAAGTGCGTTTATGGATATTTTCCTGCGAACTCTTTTCCAAATTGCCGCAGTTTTTTTGGGATTTGGTGTTGCCGGACTTGCCGGAGGATTTATTGCCGGATTGATTGCTGGGGGATTGGTAAATTTCAGATATCTTGACCTTAAATTAATCCGGTTCAGGATATCGCATCTAAAAAATCTTTCCGTCTTTTCTTTTTGGATTTTCCTGACTGCGGGAGGTTCACTTGTATTTACCTATGCCGACACAATTCTCATCGGATTTTTTATGAATAATGCAGATATTGGAATCTATCGTACTGCATTTCAGACTTACTACTATAGCTACATTCACAACATTGGCTTTCCATACCGTTCTTTATCCCAAAATAAGTAATTGGGGAGTAAAGGGCCAGCTTACAGAAATTGAAAATTCTCTCGCGAGAGCTTATACCTATTCACTTTTTCTTGCAATACCAACCTGCGTCGGGGGGTGGATTCTGGGTGAAAATCTCCTTTATTATCTTTATGGGGCACCTTTTGTTGCGGGAACATCTGCCCTTTTTTTCCTCTTACTTGTGCAGATTGTCAATATTTTTATGTACCTGGGAACGATGAGTCTAGCAGCCCTCGACCGACCGAAAGATGCCTTCTGGATAACTGCGCTTGCATCTTTCGCAAACATCC
Source organism: uncultured Methanoregulaceae archaeon (assembly GCA_963829225.1). Classification (GTDB taxonomy): domain Archaea; phylum Halobacteriota; class Methanomicrobia; order Methanomicrobiales; family Methanospirillaceae; genus Methanoregula. The sequence continues at coordinate 299,503 of CAWHHQ010000001.1, forward strand.
TTTTTGACATCGCTCTTATTCCAGTTATCGGAATCACCGGAGCTGCCGTTGCAACACTTATCGCAATGACCATCAATGCGCTTGGTGCACATATTCTCCTTTCCCGTGTTGTTTCGGTAAAATTCGAATATAATTCCATAAAAAATATTATTTTTGCTTCAGGGATTATGGGTATTTTTCTTATGGTTATCCATTTTCTCCTTCCCATTACTCATGTGGTATCCGTATTCGGCCTGGTTATTTTCGGGGCAGTAATTTACATATTTGTTTTATTTTATCTGGATAGGAACATTTTTAATGAGAATCCGGGAACTCAGTTCCAATCTCGGGGTTCGATGGCCTAAAGGAGGATAGTTTTTTCAAGCATTAGCATATAACTAAAAACGGAAATTATCTCTATCAGTGAGTGTAAAATTGATTTGGAAAGAAAAATTTATTGAAATAATCCCGATATATCTTTAAAAAACTGTCTTTTGTTTTGATATTTTTCAGAAAAAAAAGGAGTGAATTTTGATATGGAATTTGAAAAATTTGTATCAAAGATAAAATTTCGATATATTAGGCCAGAAACACCGTTGCCATGGAAATATCATCAAATTTCTTGGTTTTTTGATAAGTGTTTTAAATTTTCCTTTGAATCATTCAATACAATCTTTCCTGAAAATGACAGGGAAATCAAAATCAATTTGAATAAATTGCGTGATGTACCGAGATTTTCAACTATTGCTGTGGGTGCAATCATTAATTATGGAGTTCGCAATCTTGAGAAAGGTCAATCGTTCGTCAACGTGGGGGTGTGGAATGGCTTTACCTATCTTGCGGGCATGATGAACAACCCGGGAAAAAATTGTGTAGGGATAGATAATTTTTCAGAATTTGGTGGACCAAGGCAACAATTTCTTGAACGATTCAACAAAATGAGAAGCCAGAACCATTTTTTTTATGACATGGACTATGAAAAATACTTTTCAGAGATTCAAGAAGGAAGAGATCGGATTTTATATGTATGACGGTGAACATAGACTATAAAAATCAATTTAAAGGTCTTAAAATTGCCTGAGCCCTACCTTGCAGACGGGTCGCTGGTACTTATTGATGATACAAACTGGATTGACCCCCGCCAGGCAACAATAGATTTCATGCAGCAGAGTGAATATAATTATCAAATAATTTTTGATCAAAGAACATATTGTAATATGCATCCAACATTCTGGAATGGTTTAATGTTATTGAGAAAAGGACACAAAAAGTGATGTGTTTTCCATAGAAAAAAAATTTCGGTTGTATTCCGAGTAGCCTTCTGACAAGATAAAAAAAGATAAGAAATCGATCATGACTCCTTTGAAGACCCCCATCTTATTCCTTATCTTTAATCGCCCAGACACCACTCAGATTGTTTTCAATGAAATCCGAAAAGCGCAACCTGCACAACTTTTTGTTGCAGCGGATGGACCACGTAAAGAACGGTCCGAAGATTATCGAGCTCAGGTAAAAAGACCCGGGAAATTATCAAGCAGGTGGATTGGGACTGCAGGGTCTCCACTCTTTTTCGGGATGAAAATCTTGGATGTAAATATGCGGTGAGTTCTGCAATAGACTGGTTCTTTTCGAACGTGCAAGAGGGTATTATTCTTGAAGATGATTGTGTTCCGGACCAGAGTTTTTTCTCGTTCTGTCAGGAACTCCTTGAAAAATATCGTGATGACGAACGGATCATGATGATATCGGGGGATAATTTTCAGTTTGGCAGGAAAAGGACAGAGGGCAGTTTCTATTTTTCACGGTATTTCCATATATGGGGATGGGCTTCGTGGAGACGCGCATGGAGCCATTATGATGTCGATATGAATTCTTGGCCAGAATTCCGAGAAAATGGATATCTCAACAATTTTTTATCTGAAAAGAGAATGGTGAAATATTGGGAATCGATTTTCAACTCTGTCTATAATAAATTAATTAACACGTGGGATTACCAATGGGTCTTTTCATGCTGGACACAAGGGGGACTGTCCATCATGCCGGATAATAATTTAGTATCAAATATCGGATTTGATGAGCGCAGTGCACATACTACGGGAGATACAATTTTTTCAAGGCTGCCAACAAAAAAAATAGAATTTCCTTTGGTTTATCCTAAATATATTATACCAGATTACGCATCGGATAGATATACAGAAAAAAACTGGTAGTCAGGATGGATAAAAAGTGTATTGAAGGCAAAATTCAGCCTTCTGATAAATAAATTAAGAATAAAATGAAAAAGATGGAGAAATTATGGAAAAACCATGCAATATTTGCGGATTTCCGATGGATCCAATTTTTTCCGGTCAAATTTTAAAAAGGTACACAGCACAATATTTCCAGTGTCAGAGTTGTGGATACGTTTGCACTGAAGATCCCTGCTGGTTATCGGAATCCTACCGGGATCCAATCAATATTTCTGATACGGGAATTCTCGCACGAAATATTGAATGTTCAAAAATCACTGCAGCACTAATTTATTTCTTTTTCAATGATAAAGCAAAATTTCTTGATTATGCGGGGGGGTATGGAATACTCACTCGATTGATGAGGGATATGGGTTTTGATTTTTATTGGTACGATTTATATACAAAAAATTTGGTTTCAAGAGGTTTTGAACTATCCGATCTGTCAGAAATTGAATTAATTACCTGTTTCGAATGTTTCGAACATTTAGTAAATCCAATTGTTGATATTGAAAAGATGCTGGCAATCTCTCATAACATTTTTTTCACAACCTCATTATTGCCAGATCCTATTCCTAACCCTGAAGATTGGTGGTACTATGGTTTAGAACATGGGCAGCATGTATCCTTCTTTTCCAGAAAAACATTTGACTTTATTGCATTGAAATATGGACTCAACGCGTATTCTTACAGAGATATTCATCTTTTTACTACGAAAAAGATCCAGCCGTTTTTTTTCAGGTTTATTATTAAACATTCGTCGCAGTTGTTTAATACTATAGTAAAACATGCCAAAAAAAGTCTGACTGTCTCAGATATGGAGAATATCATAAAAAAAGGACGAGAACTCCCGTGATGCGCATCCTTTATGATCATCAGATCTTCACCCAACAGATGTACGGGGGTGTGTCCCGCTACTTTTGCGAACTGATGTCCCGGTTTTCGATTGATCCCACGATTGATTTTTCAATCGCACTCCGCTGCTCCCAAAATAAAAATTTACAAAAATTTCATCCATTAGATGAATATTGGTCAAACAGAAACGGTCTTTTCTCACGGTACACAATTATTTTCGTACGTTCAAAAAGCGACCCAACGCGATATACTTTCCTTTTTACTCAATAATAAAATTTTAAGCATCGGCAAACAGGAATCTGTAAGATTACTAAAAAAGCAGAATTTCGATATTTTTCACCCAACCTACTATGATCCATATTTCCTGAAACACCTAGGGAAGAAACCTTTTGTTCTCACCGTCTATGATATGATCCATGAAGTATATCCTGCGTATTTTTCCTCAAAGGATCCTACAATACCATGGAAAAAACAGCTTATAGGAAAAGCAGGTTGTATTATTGCAATTTCTGAAAGTACAAAGAAGGACATTATAAAATTTATCAACGTTGATCCAAACAGGATTTTCGTCATTTATCTCGGAAATCCGTTTGAAAATATGATAGGTCAGAATGAGGAGATCAATAATTTTTCAGATCCATCGATTTGTGCGGGATCCTATATCTTATTCGTAGGCAACAGATCCAGCTATAAAAATTTCACGTTTTTTATTAAGACTATTGCACCGTTATTGCTGAAGAATAATGAATTGCAAGTATGCTGTGCCGGAGGTGAACCTTTCAGCCCTCATGAAATCTCATGTTTTAAAAACTTTCAAATTCTCAATAAAGTTCACCATATTCAACCTGATGATAATACAATGAAAAAATTATATAAAAATGCTCGTGCTTTTATTTTTCCTTCACTCTACGAAGGGTTTGGGCTGCCGGTTCTTGAAGCGTTTTCCAGCGGTTGCCCAACACTGTTGAGTAATACAAGTTCGTTACCAGAAATTGGAGGCGATGCGGCTTTATATTTCGATCCTTATGATTCGGCATCGTTAATCGATGCCCTGGAACACATCATTTCTGATGATACTCTCAGGACACAGTTAATCCTTAAGGGATATGAACGTTCGAAACAGTTTTCCTGGGAAAAAACTGCAAATGCAACGAAAAAAGTCTATAAGCAGGCGATTGACCTGATATAAATTCCTTGCATAAACTGGAATTCGTTTTTTTGCGTTTTTTCTGTAATTATACAAAATTTCTGGAATTAACCGATAATATTCGTTCAGATAACATCAGGATTCTTGGGGACTTTGCATTAATTAAAATTGAGAACAATTCCAGGACTTATACGAATTTTGAACATTGTTAAAACATGAGGTAATCGCAAGGAATATCTCATTGTTCGGGATTATCCGCATGAAACCGTCCTTCGATATAAGTTTTTTTCCGGGCAAACCGCAGGATGAGAGACCCGGTATTTGTTATACACAACCAGGGATTTTGTTTAAACGCTTTCCATAAATACGGAACACCTTCGCGTATCATCAATACATGAATATAATCCAGACCTCCTTTTACGTAAACGAAATTATACGCCTCTTCTTTGAAATATATGATTTCCTGGGGAGAGCTGAATCTTCGAAAATAATTTATTCAGGATATACTCAAATTCATGGACATACTTATGCATAAATGCAGAACTTTTCGCATCCGGATATATTTTTGCTATCGAGAGGGGTTTTTGAATATAACCGATTTTATATTGTAGTCCTATCCGTATCCAATAATCCAGATCCATTGCAAGGTTAAGACTTACATCGACGTCTCCAATTTTTTCGAATACTTCCTTCCGGAGGAAAACAGATGGCTGAAGGATGTCGTCCCTGCCGCATATGAGGCTTTTCAGGTTGAATTCGCCACAGTGTTCCAAGTGTTGATGGTGTCCCTTTTCGTCAGTAGTAATGCCGTCACCATAGACCATCCCTACATCCGGGTGATCCGAAAGGAAGGCGACAGTCTGAGGCTACTGCTTCGGGCAAATACGTATCATCTGCATTCAGATAGGCAATTATATCTCCTTTTGCTATCCTCCAGCCTTTGTTTATCGCGTCGGATTGCCCTTTATCCGGTTCGGATATCCATTTCAGATCAGTTTCATATTTTTTTAAAATAGAATGAGTTTGATCCGTCGATACCGCATCAATGACGATGTATTCAATATTTTCATACGTCTGATTGAGTACGCTCGCTATCGTCTCTTCAATATAAAGTCCTTTATTAAATGAAGGAGTGATTATCGAAACAAGAGGTTGGTCATTTGTCATAGTTGAATTCTTTCCTGTAAAATCCTCTGAATGCAATGTACATTATTGTTGACGTTATTGTTTCATAAACTATTTTTTGAATATTTCTTTAATGTCCAATGAATAAATCATTATTTTATCCTATTTTTATAAATCCAATGCGTTCAAAACAAAGTCTACAAAATATTCTGCACCATAAGGTAAAATTTTCTCACTTCTGACTAACGATTCAATTTTATGCAAATAATCCAAATAATCATCGTCAGTCATTTCTTTCATATAATTAAATAACTCCGAATAATCCACAAATTTCCTTTTATCGATGAAACAGTCCCCGGTATATAATCCGTCACATTCGAAGCCCCGAGGTATACCGGGACACATCCCGCAAAAAAGCAGTCAAATATTTTCTCCGTGATATATCCGGGGATATCACGTGCGTTCTCATAGCAGATCGAAAATTTATAATGTTTCAAAATCGCACGTTTAGATGTGATCCCCCCCCGGTACGAGGGATAGTGCGGAAAAACCAGGTCATAAAGAGGTTGAAGAACAGGTCTGAAAGGTGAAAGATTTGGAGGTAGGGTAAGATCCCATCCTTTACCATAGAGATCAAACTGTGACGGCTGGTTTTTTTCGAACCATCGGATTGCCCGTATCCTCTCGGAGTAGAGTTCACAGCGGGTGACGCTTTTTTTTATTTCCTGCAATCAGACAGCAGAATTTCTTTTTTTCCGAAATATCGAGAGAGATTAAATCGGGAATTTTGTTGGGTAAAAAGAATTTGAATAGTTTGTTGTTGTCGATGATATCATCACGCCAGGTAAATACTTTTTTAAAATGAAGATAATGTTCCTTCTTCCAGTTATCCGGTTTTATAATCTCATTTTCAAACAGGAAGAGGTACAAATTTTCGTACTTCATCTCAATTAATTTTTTCAAAAAACGGTTATGATCTCCAGGATAATCAAGAAAAATAATTGCGTCATAAGTATCGAGACGTTCGGTATCAATGGTCGAAAGTGATATGCCTTTTTCCCGGGCAATTTGAGCGAGATAGTGAAAAGGGTATAATAAATCGTCTCCAATGGGGGCATTAATTTCAGGATTAAACATCCGGTTGTTGTTATAGACAGGGTAATAATTGTAAAAACCAATTTTCGTCATCGTAATCAGATTTCATAGATATTCCCCGTACAGATTCTAAATACCTACTCAATGCCCGGAAAAATCCAAAACAGGAATAACAAATTACTGCTGAATAAAACATTAATACCGGCGGAGTTACTTTTTTCACGCGGGCTCATAAATAGTATAAAAATAATGTATAGTAAGAATAGTGCAGGTGGTTGAGACGAAGGTTGTGATTCTTGCAGGAGGATTAGGGACTCGTCTGAGCGAAGAAACCGTCGTCAGACCCAAACCGATGGTAGAAATTGGGGGTAAACCTATTTTATGGCATATAATGAAGATTTATTCTCATTTCGGTTTTAATGAATTTGTCGTTTGTCTTGGATACAAAGGCTATGTGATCAAAGAATATTTTGCAAACTACAACCTGCACATGTCTGACGTCACCATCGATATTAAAAACAATACCCTTGAAACGCATCACAATTTTTCCGAACCCTGGAAAATTTCCCTGATCGACACGGGGGATACTACCATGACCGGTGGGCGGGTGAAAAAAATTCAACCCTATATCGGGGATGAATCATTTATGCTCACGTATGGGGATGGCGTTTCTAATGTTAATATCCCGGAATTATTGAAATTTCATGCCAGAAAGAAAAAAATCGGGACATTAACTGCCATCCGGCCTCCCGGGCGATTTGGTGTGCTGCAGATACAGGATGATCACAAAATAATCTCCTTCCTCGAAAAACCAAAGGGTGATGGGGGGCATATTAACGGTGGCTTCTTTGTTTTCGAACCTGAAGTATTTGACTACCTCAAGGACGATTCCACGATTCTTGAGAGAGAGCCTTTGGAATTATTGGCAAAGAAAGGTCAGCTGAACGCCTTTACGCACGAAGGGTTCTGGTATGCGATGGATACCCTGAGGGATAAAAATTATCTTGAAGAGGAATGGGCATCCGGAAAGGCAGCATGGAAACTGTGGAATTAATGACCGTACATAAAAAATTAACCGGCGCATATCATGGCAGGACCGTACCTAGTAACCGGCCACACCGGCTTCAAAGGAGGCTGGCTTGCCCTATGGCTGGAATCGTTAGGTGCGAAGGTAATCGGGTATAGTCTTGATCCGCCGACCGATCCATCGTTCTTCCAGGCAACCGGATTAGCAGATCGCGTAATCGATATCCGGGGAAACATTCTTGATCAGGTAAAAATTTTCGAGGTGATAAAGAAATACCGTCCGGAGTTTATCTTTCATCTCGCTGCGCAACCGCTTGTCCGCTTCTCCTATAACTACCCTCGTGATACCTTCGATGTAAATGTCATGGGAACTGCAAATATCCTTGAAGCCGTCCGGCTGTCTCGTTATCCGGTCACCTGTGTCTGTATTACGAGTGACAAATGCTATGCAAACCGGGAGTGCGACTGTGCGTACAGGGAACAGGATCCGCTCGGCGGGCATGACCCGTACAGTGCAAGCAAGGCAGCCGCCGAACTGGTCATCGCTTCCTACAGGAAAAGTTTTTTCAGTTCAGGTACGGGTCCCCGGGTTTCTTTATCGTCGGCCCGGGCAGGTAACATCATCGGTGGCGGGGACTGGGCAGAAGACCGGATCGTGCCGGACTGTATCCGGGCCCTCGTAAAAGGCAATCCGGTCGAAGTGAGGAATCCCCGTGCAGTCCGCCCGTGGCAATTCGTGCTTGACCCACTCTTTGGGTACCTGTGGCTCGCCCTGAAGATGAGAGAGGAACCGGAAACGTATGCGGATGCATGGAATTTTGGCCCGGATTGTTCGAACCCTGTTGATGTCCGGACTCTTACTGAAAAAATTATCCGGGAATGGGGAGAAGGTACATGGAAAGCTGCCGTCACGAACGAAAATGCACCCCACGAGGCCGGGTATCTCAAGCTTGACAGTGCAAAATCCATGGCCATGCTGGGCTGGAAACCGGCGTACGCCATTGATGATGCCATACGGAAAACTATCAGCTGGTACAGGAACTATTATTCGGGAAACATGGATATGTACGAGTTTTCCCTGGGGCAGGTAGAAACGTATATGCAGGATGTTATGCACGGGAATAATACTACAGGTACGAGATTTCAGACAATTTCTTCTGGTGTTTGAAAAAAATCCTTATCGGTGGGAACGGTAATACATGATAGGAACAGTCTGGTCTTCGCTTTATGGTCACCGGAACCAGACCAAGTGCCCCCGGATCAAATATTCCCCAGTGTGAGGGTAAGTCATGAGTCTGTCAGGCGGAGAGAAAGTCTTTATTACTGGCGCAACAGGATTCATCGGTTCCAACCTTGCCCGGAGATGCCTTGAACGGGGAGCCGAGGTTTTTATCAACCTGAGAAAAACTTCAGACACGTGGAGGATCAGGGATATTCTTAAGGAAGTCAATGCAGTTCCTGCAGATATCACCGAATATGAAAAGTTGCGGGATGCACTCGGAAAAATCCACCCGGATGTTATCTTCCATACAGCAGCATACGGGGGAAGCGCCGAGCAAAATACTACAGAAAAAATCATTGAAACAAACATTACCGGCACCGTGAATGTATACGAAGCTGCCGGGATATCGGTGTCAGCCTGATGGTAAATACCGGGTCTTCTTCAGAATACGGGATAAAAAATTCCCCAATGGATGAATCTGCTCTTCTGGAACCTGTCACTGAATACGGAGTGTCAAAAGCAGCAGCGACATTATTCTGCCAGTCATATGCGGCTGCATACAACTTTCCCATAATCACCCTCCGCCTTTTTTCACCCTATGGGCGGTACGAACAAAAATCACGGCTGGTCCCGTCCGTCATCCTTGCCGCGCTGCAAAGGATCAATCCGAAGATCAGTTCACGCGGGTTCGTGAGGGATTTCATCTATATCGATGATGTTCTCGATGCGTATGAATCAGCACTCAGCCTCAGGAAGCCATCCGGGGAAATCTACAACATCGGATCGGGCCGGCAACATTCCGTCGGTGAGGTTGTCGATGGGATCATCAGGATCCTTGGCAATGAAGTCACGTACGAAACCGGCATCCCCCAGAGCTGGAAAAACGAACCCGCATTCTGGCAGGCAGATATACAGAAGGCAAGGTCAGAATTGCGCTGGGAACCTGAATATTCACTGGAACGTGGCCTTGCCGCGACCGTTGACTGGTTTAAGGTGCACAAAGGATTATATGAAATATCACCGGAGCCCGCATGAAAATATCGGACTATGTCATCAACACCCTTGCCGCTGAAGGAGTTACCCATATCTTCGAGATTTGTGGGGGAGCACTGGGTCACCTCCTGGATTCTCTCTACGGAGGGATGATATCCGGACTGTCTCTATGCACCATGAAATGGCTGCTGCAATTGCCGCGGAAGGATATGCCCGTGCAGGTGAAAATATCGGGTGTTGCGATGGCCACAAGCGGCCCCGGTGCAACCAACCTGATAACGGGGATCGGGAGTTGTTATTTTGATTCCATTCCTTGTCTTTTCATCACCGGCCAGGTAAATACCTACGAATACAAATTCGGCAGGCCGGTCCGCCAGATCGGATTTCAGGAAACGGATATCGTGAGCATCGTAACACCGATTGTTAAGAGATGCCGTTCTTATCAGCGAACCAAAAGACATGCAGGAAATACTGGAGAATTCAATTGTCACTGCAAAAACAGGAAGGCCCGGACCCGTTCTTATCGATCTCCCGCTTAATATCCAGCGATCAGAGATAGAACCGTCAATACAACACGCCAGTAAATTACCTTCAGTCTGATTCCGTGATTCCTGATGAAAAACTCATCAGCCATATCAAAACCCTGATTGAATCCTCATCACGCCCATTAATCCTTCCCGGGGGAGGTGTCAGATCTTCAAAAGCTCCACGAGACCTCTTTGATTTTGCTCATGCTACACGGCATCCCGGTTGATAGTATCCCTGATGGGACTTGATTCATTTCCCCACGATGATCACTGTTCGTTGGCATGATTGGCACCTATGGCAACAGATATGCAAATTTGCCGTTGCAAATGCAGATTTATTATCGCTCTAGGTACACGGTTTGATACGCGGCAGACCGGAACAGAACCCGGAAACATTTGCCCGGGCAGCAAAGATTATTCATGTCGATATCGATGCCCATGAACTGAACAACAAAATCAAAGTTGATCTTCCGGTTCAGATGGACATTAAGGCATTTTTAAGGTCATTGAACCAGAATTCCCAGAATTTTATCATAAAAAATTACACTTCCTGGCTTGCATGGATACACAAGAATAAAATGAAATATTCCGCATGACTGCACAGGTAATCAGAAAACCATCTCCCCGTCCCATTTTTTATGTGAAGTATCACAAGCCCTTCCTGATGACGCAATTATCTGTGTTGATGTCGGCCAGAACCAGATGTGGGCGGCACAGATAATTGAGGTGAAAAAGGACCAGAGGTTTTTAACCCAGGGGGGAATGGCCTCGATCGGTTCGGCACTACCCATGGCGATTGGCGCCTCATTTGCACAACCTGACCGGATGGTCGTCGTCATTACCGGGGATGGGGGATTCCAGTTAAATATCCAGGAACTGCAGACAGTGTACCATCATAACCTGCCGATAAAAATTGTTCTCCTCAATAACAGTGGATATGGCATGATCCGCCAGTTCCAGGAGCAGTATTTCGGTGGGCGGTTACAGTCATCAGTAATCGGATACAGTAACCCGGATTTCCAGAAAGTGGTCAGCGCATACAATATTCCCGGCAGGAGAATATGTCTGCAACGCAGAGATCGCATCCGCTCTCGAATCGCTTTTTTCCGATTCAAATCCCGGATTCCTTGAAGTAATTATTCGATGAAAAATTCAGGGTGATCCCCAAACTGTCGGTGAATAAACCCGTGGAAGACCAGGAACCTGAGTTATCGCGGGAAGAGTTACGAATCAGCCATGATTATCGACATGCTTCCGGAGCGGGACAATTCATGAGTAAAGAAGATAAAATCCGTCAGGAAATATTTTCAAAAATACAGGATCTCTATGATCTGCGAAAACAAACATGAGCAGACATTCATTCCCGGCATTTCTCCCGTTCCCTACGCCGGCCGCGTCTATGATGAGAAAGAAATGATTAGCCTCGTGGACGCATCTCTTGATTTCTGGCTCACCACCGGGCGCTATGCCGCCCAATTTGAAAAAGAACTGGCAGCCTATATCGGGGTAAAATACTGCCTTCTGACCAATTCAGGGTCTTCAGCCAATCTCCTTGCTGTTTCTGCGCTCACGTCCCCGAAACTGGGGGAGAAACGGTTACGTGCCGGCGATGAGGTAATTACAACAGCATGTGGTTTTCCGACAACACTCAACCCGATTCTCCAGAATAATCTCGTCCCGGTCTTTGTGGATATAGAGAGGGAAACATACAATATCCAGGCAGATCTCATTGAGGACGCAATTTCTGAAAAAACAAAAGCGATTATGGTCCCGCATACGCTCGGGAATCCCGCCGATCTGGACGCCATAACCAAAATAGTCAGAAAGTATAATCTCTGGTTTATTGAAGACAATTGCGATGCTCTTGGATCAGATCTACAGGAAAAAACATACCGGCGACATTCGGGCATATTTCAACATGCAGTTTTTATCCTGCCCACCACATCACGATGGGCGAAGGGGGTGCAGTCCTTACCAGCGATCCTCTCCTCAAAAAGATCATTGCTTCCTTCCGCGACTGGGGGCGGGACTGCTGGTGCGAACCCGGTTGCGATAATTCCTGCAAAAAGAGGTTTGACTGGCAACTGGGAGATCTTCCCCAGGGATACGATCACAAGTACATCTACTCCCATATCGGCTATAACTTAAAAGTGACCGATATGCAGGCGGCGATCGGGAATCGAGCAGTTAAAAAAATTACCGGGATTTATACGAAGAAGGAGAGAGAATTTCGACGTATTATATCAGGGATTGAAAAAATATAAGGACTATTTTGTCCTGCCCCGCCCGACACCGCATTCAGATCCGAGCTGGTTTGGTTTTCCAATCCTTATCGGGGATGACTCCCGGTTTACCCGGAATGATATCGTCCATTTTCTTGAGGAACACAAAGTTGCAACACGGATGCTATTTGGCGGGAACCTGATGAAACAACCTGCATATTCGGATATGATTTCCCGATCTGCGGGACCTCTGGTCAACACTGATCTCGTCATGAATAATCTGTTCTGGTCGGAGTATATCCCGGACTGAAACCTGAAATGTGTGAGTACATTATTGCAACATTTAATGCATTTTTTTCATGGTTATGATGATGAATGCAGACATCGTCCATGATCGATACGATCACAGCAGGAAGATTACCCAAGAATGCTATGAACGTGGTGAGAAGAATATCAGGTAGTGAAATTCTCACCACTACCGGACAGTAAGGTAATAACCTATTTAGAAGATTGATAACAGAATTTACAGAGTCTACCATGCAGAATTCTCAGCATCAGGAACCGCTGGTAAGTGTTTGTATTCCGGTATTCAATGGTGAAAAAACCATAACGAAAACGATCGATTCGATCCTGAATCAGACCTATACAAATATTGAAATTTTTGTTGTGGACAACTGCTCTTCAGATTCCACCGTCAGTATCGTGCGGGAATTCACGGATCCCAGAATACACCTGATTCTCAACGTTATCCATCTTCCCCGCGCGGAATATAACTGGAACAGGTGTTTTCAGCACGCACGGGGAGAATTCCTGGCAATTTTCCATGCTGATGATATTTACTTGCCACATATGATTTCACGAGAGGTAGAGACATTTAAAAAATATCCCGGTGTCGGATGTATTTTTACTCAGGGGAATATTATCGATGAAAACGATGAGATCATTGGAGAATTCAAAATCCCTCCGGAGATGAGAGACTCAGAACCGCATTCTTTTCTGGAAATACTCAGTTCTGCCCTTGGATATGCCGATTTTTTACCAAGCCCGACGGCGATGCTCCGTCGTGATCTGTATACAGAATTATCTCCATTCAGGTACGATCAGTTTGGTTCCGCATCAGATTTTGATATGTGGCTGAGAGCGGCAGCACGTGCACCTGTCGTAATCCTGAATGAAAAGCTGATCAACTATCGAGTGAGTAAAACCCAGGGTTCATTCGGTATTAATAAGTTAAGAACCTGCGAATCTGATTTCTTTAAGGTAACAGACTGTCATCTGGATCAGAATAAAGAGACAGTGGTGATTCCCGAACATTTAATCAACAGCTATGAAATTTCGCGGATGGGAGACCAGATCATCCGTGCCTGGAATTCACTGAATAAAAAGGACTGGAAGCAATGCAGAGATCAGGTTAAGAATACACCGTGGGTAAAATATGCCAGGATCCTGATCAGGAACCCGGGATTGCTGTATTCAAAATATCAACTCTGGTCGTATTTCAGGATCTTCAAGATCTATAATTAGGAATTCATTCCTTCTTCTGTATCCAGCGATAACCGATACATGCGTGAAAGGATTCCTAAATAATCCCCATCTCGCTCAGCCGGGCGGAAGTACTTCTTCGTTACAAAATCCAGCCCCCGTGCAGCAAATGCCTGCTGTTCTGACTTCAGGTTCATCTCGAGCTGCAGGTTGATCTCCTTCTTCCAGTAATCGGTTGCAAACCGGGGGTCCGTAAGTTCCGACTTGAGCGCCTCAACATCCTTTTCCGTGAGCTTGTCCGAGGGGAGGTTGTAATCCCGTATATCCCGGGGCTGCAGGCCGAGGAACTGGGACTTCGGCGTTGCGAGGAGCTCGGACATATGGGCGCTCTTAATCGCACCATACGCGACCGAGGCATAGATGCGGTACGACCACGGGTCACCGTCAGTAAAAACAAGAACAGGCAGGTCCCAGGTCAGACTGATCTTATTCAGCATCCGCCTCGTTGACCGTGCCGGCTGGCCTTTCAGGTGGACAAGAATGGCATCATGCTCCTCATCAAACCCGTTCTCAATGAGACGGTCATACATACCACCGGTCTCGATGGCGATGACGAATTTTGCATCGTGATCGACGAATTCGATATTCTCTACATTGTTGGGGATCGTGTACCCCGCCTGACCCACATCGTCCTGGCAATGGATTGTCTTCATGCCCCGCCGGGTCTCCTCCCGGATTCGCATCGGGCCATATATGGATGCTCCGTTTTCCTCGGGATGGAGATGAAACCCTTCGCGGGGTACTTCGGAGAGAATCTCGAGATCCTCGATCAGGAAATTGCTCTCGTCCTGTGCTCCGAACTTCGCCCGTTTCCAGCCTTCCGAGATATAATACATTTCTCTCAGCGTTGAAGAGCGGTTCTCGATCAGCTGCTGCTTGATAAACCCGATCACATAGGCCATCTTCAGGAGGTGCGTGGCGCTCTTTGCCGACGCTGCTGTCCGCATGCTCTCCTTGTCGCCATACTTCCAGACCTCACTCGCATCGTCAAACTCGATATTGTATTTCGTCCTTGTAGGGAGGGATATGGAGGGAATCTCGCCAGATTTCATCTGGTCGTACCATGCGCCGGCTATGCCGAGCAGCGCAGTCATCGATTTCTTCTCCAGCTCTTCTTTAGACATCGAGATCCACCACCATCTTTTTATTATCCTCTATCCCGCGGATTTCGAGTAAGCCCCCGCCTTTCCCTGAATACGATACGCGCCATAGCATCCGGGATGAGAGATCGACCTTCCAGACTTTGGTAAACTGGCCGTCCATCTCGGTCATAAAGTCAGCTTTCGGGAGTGCATCTGCAGCATTATCACCGGAGATATCATAAAGCGATAATTCCCCTTCATGTCCACTGTAATTACTCAGACTCGATAGTGACTTTTCCCTCGCGTGTCCATTTTTTAGCAATCAGCTTATGCATCAGTTTTCCTTCGATAGGGGTTGTATCTACGAGAGGCTTTTCTACAATTTCGCTCACTTTTGCGGCAATCTCCGGAATGATCGCGCAGACCGCACGGGCACGGTCTTCTGCCACTTTGCTTTTATCCCGGCGGGACACAAAAAGTTTGAGATCCCGTCCAAGATCCTGGAGGGCAAGGGTGATCTCCTTTTCTATCTCCGGAATACCGGCAATTGCATCCTTGCTCTCACTGGTGAATGGCACGTTGGTCGACGCCACATGGACGAGAATGAGGACCGGCCCGGTCGGGAACCCCCCCTGCTGGGGGATGTTGTACGACTTCCAGTTTATGCCGGTGACAGATCCGGTGATTGCACAGGCGCCCTGCTGGTACATAAGCGGGACACGGTTGGCGAACCGCAGGAGTATCGCATTGCCTTCCGCGGGTAATTTTCCCCCGTAGCCGATTGCCGCCTCCACCATGAATGAATGACCGGAGAAGACCGAGGGCTGCCGCGTCCGGGCAGCAATAAAATCCATCGGGAACTCCTTTTCCAGTCCCCGGCGGATCAGTTCCTCGCCAATGGGAGAGAGGCACTGCGTAGCAGGCGGGGCCGGAACCGCGACTTCCTGCATGGCGGCGAGGAGCTTTTTCAGGTCATCGGAAGAAAGTCCCTTCACTTTGAGGGTGCCTTTGAGTCCGGAATGCTCGCACATCTCCTGAGCGCTCTTCTTTCCCACCCTGCTGAAAGATTCCACAAGAAAATCGACAAGGCTTACGTCGCCTGAAGATGCCATCCGTTTCAACTGGCCGAACTCAATACCGTGCGGGTGGGGCAGGATCGCCACCGGGCAGGCGATCACTTCCTGGCTCACCCGCTCGAATGTGAAGGATTCATCGTCGAGCTCTACCCGGAAGCGGGCATGAGGGTTGACCACGGAAGTGTACCGGAGATATTCCAAGAGCTTCTTCTTAGCCGACATCGTACTCTTAAACTCGATTTGGACTCGCGTTCCATGGATCCGGTCCCATTCGAATGGTTCCTGAGAGATGATATCCGGCTCGTTCGTCTCTATCCTGATCTGGATTCCGAACCGGTACGCTGACTCCCCGGGCCCGGTCCGTGAAATGACAACAGTCGGGACTCCACTGGTCAGCTGGGCATAGAGAACAGCTGCCGAGATCCCGATTCCCTGCTGGCCCCGGGTCTGCCGTATCTGGTGGAAGCGCGAACCGTACAGGAGCTTGCCAAAGACAAAAGGCACCTGGGCAGGAACGATCCCGGGGCCATTATCCTCAACAATGATCCGGAAGATCTCGTTCGTCACTTTCTTGATGCTGATAAAAATATCCGGGAGGACCTGCGCTTCCTCGCATGCATCCAGTGCGTTATCCACGGCTTCCTTGATGGTGGTGATTACCCCTCTGGTGGGGGAATCAAAACCAAGGAGGTGCTTATTCTTCTCGAAGAATTCTGCTACACTGATGCTGCGTTGCTGCTTGGCCAGCTCGTCAGCGAGCACCATGAGACGACACCTCGGCGATCGCTGAGGGAAGATCCAGAATCTTCTGGTCTCCGCTCTGCAGGTTCCTGAGTGTTACCGTTCCGGATTCTGCCTCACGCCCGCCAATTATAACGGCAAAATCTGCCGAACGGGATGCATGCGTAAGCTGGGCACCCAGCCCCCGTCCCATGAGATCCATCTCGGTCCGAATACCAGCTGCCCGAAAAGTTCCGGCAGCCTTCAGGGCATGGTTGCGACCCTCATCGGTACAGACTATTGCAACAATTGTATCCTTTTTCTGCCGGAGTTCGCCGAGGGAAACCATCACACGGTCAAATCCGATGGCAAAACCGCAGGACGCCACATCATCGCCCCCCAGGAGGTGGGCGAGCCGGTAAGCCCCGCCGCCAAGGATCTGATTCTCTGCACCCAGGTTCTGGGCAAAACCTTCAAAGACCGTCCCGGTATAATAGTCCAGTCCCCGGGCAATCCCAAAATTCAACGAGTAGTTCACATCCGTTGCGTCAAGACTTTCAATTGTCCGGGTGATACGTTCACTCTCGGGAATGGTTCCGGCGATTTCGAATGCTTCTGCAAGATCACGGCATGCGACCAGTGAAATGAGGGACGTAACGAGATCAGGTTTATTTATGGATTCGAGCGTACTTTTGAGGCCATCAAAATCTTTCTTATCCAGGTAAGCCATCATCCTTCGTTGTGCCGGGTAATCGAGATCCCTGAGGAGGTTTCTCATGAATGATAGGTGTCCTACTTTCAGATCGTACATGACTCCTGTATCGTTGAGCATGTCTGCAGCGAGGGTAATGACCTCCGCATCGGCCTGCGCTGTATCTGCCCCGATAAGCTCAACGCCGAACTGCCAGAACTGGCGATACCTGCCTTTTTGGGGACGTTCGTACCGGAAGCAGTCAGCAAAGTAACACCAGCGCAGCGGTTTTGGTGCGACCTTTGCTTCGTTTATGTACATCCGGATTACTGCGGCAGTGATCTCGGGTCGCAGAGCAAGCCTGCGCCCTCCCTTGTCTTCAAAGACATACATCTCCTCAACGATCCCTTCACCCGACCGCATAGTGAAGAGTTCGAGATCCTCAAACTCCGGTGTACAGACTTCCCGGTAACCCCAGCGACGCGCTACTTCCCGCAGGCGCCATTCGATCATGCGCCGCGCTTCCATTTCATCGGGTAAAAAATCCCGCGTTCCCCTCGGTTTTTGCAGCATATGAAAAGTCCTTTGTCCAGGTACTGTTGGTGTTGGTGTTATTTCTTATTCGCCCTGTGGATTGATACACTTCCTAAAAGGCGCTGGAGCGTCCCTTCACTTCCCCACACCTTCTCGCGGACTATCCTTCCCTGAAGATACAACGCACCAAGGATCACGCCGAGGCCCAGCAGTTCCAGCAGGGACACCGTTAAAACGACCCCTGCTGAAGCAAGGGCGCCATATGCTACACCATGGTATGCGGCTTTCCGGTAGCCGGGAAGACCGGTACGGAAAAATATCCGCGCATCGCGCAGCCAGAGAAAAATGGTTGCTGCCGCACCAAAAAGGGCAACATACGTGAGGTACGTCATGGTATGAACTAACTTATTATACGCCGTCCCATATCTGTATTATTACAACCATGCCTCCTAACCAGACGTTAAAGGACGTGTTAGCCCGTTATAAGAAGGGCGAGATTACCCTGGATTCTGCCACAGAGGAGATAACGGGAGTGCGACTCGATCATATCGGTGATATTGCCTGCATGGATACCGGGAGATCCGTCCGATGTGGTATGCCGGAAGTTGTACTTGCTGAAGGAAAAGATACAAACCAGCTGGCCAGTATTGGCATACAGCATACCGAAACAACCGGGCGGTGTATCATTACGCGCATCATGCCGGACCAGGTTGGTTCCCTGGAGAATTCAGCCCGAAGCCGGGGAATCAGTGCTCAATATCATGAAGCAGGGCACATTCTTGTGCTTTCGAAAGGCAGTTTTCCGAAGAAAACCGGGGGTATTGTCGGTATAATCACCGCCGGCACTTCAGATATCGGGGTCGCCGAGGAAGCGAAGATCATCGCTGAAGAGATGGGATGCGAAGTGCGGACCGCTTATGATGTCGGAGCAGCCGGAATTCATCGGCTCTTCCCTGCCCTGAAACCGTTAATCGGTGCCCATGTTTTCATCGTCTGCGCAGGCCGCGAGGGAACACTTCCCTCGGTTGTCGCCGGTCTTGTCGACAAACCGGTGATTGGGGTTCCGGTCAGCACAGGTTATGGGTATATGGGAAAGGGGAGAGCTGCCCTTGCAAGCATGCTCCAGTCCTGTTCGGTGATCGCTGTCGTTAATATCGATGCCGGTTTCACTGCCGGTGCGTTTGCCGCGCGTATTGCAAACCTAGGGGTAAAACCATGAAACGCGGATTTTATATCGGTCGGTTCCAGCCGTACCATAACGGACACCAGTCGGTTCTCGAGCATATTGCAGGCGAGGTTGATGAGATCATAATCGGGATCGGGAGCGCGCAACTCTCTCATCTTCCGGATAACCCGTTTACTGCCGGAGAGCGTGTCCTGATGATCACCCGGGCCCTTTCATCCCTCGGTCGCCCGTTTTACGTCCTGCCGATTGAAGATATCCAGCGCAACGCGCTCTGGGTTGCGCATGTCCGGTCGATGACACCTCCCTTCGACATCTGCTACTCATCAAACCCGCTCGTGATGCAACTCTTCAAAGAGACGGGTATCAGGGTCCAGTCACCGGAAATGTATGAGCGGGAAATCCTGAGCGGCACGGAAATCCGGAGGCGTATGCTCACAGGGGAACCCTGGAAAAACCTCGTTCCCCCTGAGGTGATCCAGGTACTTGAAGAGATCGATGGCGTGGAAAGGTTACGCCAGATTTCCCTGAATGACCAGTAAAATTTGATACGCCGCCTTCACAGTATTATCCAGACCCGGTGAAACCCATGTATAAATTTTTCAAAGATTTCCTGAAAAAGAAAGAGCCGGAGAATATCACCCTCACGTTTGACGCCATTCCGGTATGGCTCGACGAACATGAAACCGTCTTACGGACTACACTCAACACCGAAACAGATGCACCAGTACAAAATATCCGGAATGCAACGGCACAACTCCGGCATATTGTCAACGGAATTGCCGATGCCGAACACGATCCGGCAATCCACCCGAAACTCAAGGCGATCGCGAAAAACTCACTTCCCCTTTTTGTAAAGGCGATGAAAGCCTCACTATCAAAAGACCTCCCGGAAGATATTGAAGAATTTTATTCTGCCGCGGTGGAAAGCGTGAAAGGCAGTCTCAACAGCACTCGCGGGCAGGGACGGTACCTGCAGGTTGTGTTTCCTGAAGAGATGAAAGCGGTAAAGACCGGAATTGATGCGATCGGTCGTGAAATTAATGGGATAACCACATCCCTGACTGCTTACCGAAAACAGAGAGAACTGACCAATGAAGTAAGGATGGTCTATAATGCCCTGCTGGACATCAGGACTGATGCAAAAAAAGCCCGTGAAAAAGAGCAGCGGATTCGTACCAGGATTGCCGATGTCACCAGCCGGATTGAGCACCTGAAAAAAGAACTGGAACACCTGTCGATCGATGCAGGATTTGATGAGATCAAAAAAACAAAATTCATCCTTGATGACCGGGAAAAGAAGCGGGATGAGTTGACCCGTGCGTACACGACACTTTCCATGACGAGCTTCCCACGTTTTCCGGAAAGCGGAAAAAATTGCAACGAAACAACGCCATCCTCCAGAGATTTCAGCTCTCCGACTGGTAATCGACCTGCTCTCAGATCATACCGTTCCTGAACCGGACGAACTGGCATCTGCCCTCACGATGGCCTGTCCCATCGCGGAACGGATGATCGGCACCGGCGAGATAATATTAAAAAATAAGGAAGAACGGGGAATTTTTTCTGATACCGGACAATTCTGTACGGAAATGCGCACAGCCTGTACAGATGTGAAAAACCAGGAGGCGGGATGCAGGAATATTCAGGACGCTCTCTCCTCGCATCCTGTTCTTGTGAAGATGAAAACCTTGGAACGGGAAAAAACCCAGCTTGAACATGTGCTGGAAAAAGAAATCCAGGAACAAAAAGACCTCACAGAGTGGCGAGAGAAAATAATCGAGAAGATCCCGTTCCTGGAAAAAGAACTCGTTAATAAAATTGAAGAAATTATGGGGAAGGGCGTGCAACTTCAGATTGACGACCAGACACAGGTAAGAGGGTAAATACCGGCATCGTGATCGGTTCACCAGGTTTCATTTTTTTTCAATAACCCCATAAGGCTGTTTTTTGCTTTTATTGAGCATTTATCTCCAGAAAATCCCCCAGATCACTCTGGTTGGTGGAAAACTCATCAGACCAGCCATAGCAATCGCGGAGCATCTGGGCAATGACATCCGAAAACGTCATATTCCGGCGTTTGAGTACCAGAAGCGCCTCATACACCTCGGGATCAATTCGAATCGAACGTCCCTCGCCAGCACGAGGCATAATTACCATTTTGTGGTTACGCCTTATAAACTTATCTTACAAAATACTTTTTGAGCGGGAAAACAAAATATTCATGAACTGAAGTGATCTGGTAATTACCAGTCTCCTGAATTGATTCGAATGAACGAAAACGTTGAAAAATCGGTATAGGCAAACTCCGGTTCATCCCCGTGGCAGCCACCGACTCGCAGGAGTGAGGGAAGATCCAGCGGGGTTCTTGCTATCTCAATGCTGCGTCCCTCGCTGTCCATTGTTCCTTCAAGAGGAACGAACTCGATCGGGGAGCGGACGATACCATCAGGTGTTTTTTGGCAGCAGATATTCTGGTGCTGATGCCCGCAGCACATATGGGTTAACCCACGAGATTCGAGAGCATCAAACGCCATCGACGCCGTATAGTTATACCCGGCGAAAGAATCCCCGGATTCGTAAGAAAGCCGCTGCCAGCATTTAAGGCGGAGTGTCTGGTTTCCCAGATCCAATGGCCCCCCGTGAACAAAGAGCATCCCCCGATCTGACAATTCCATTGGCATCTTGTCAAAGATGGAGAGAAGCGGGGAGTTCCTTATCTGTTCATGACGGTACATGCTCGCCGGATCGCTTCCGCTTACCAGGATTCCGTTCAGGAAGGCATGATCGTGGTTGCCAAGAACCGACTTAAGATGATATTCACGGGATAAGGTATGGATCATCTCCAGCGTTTCCCGGGGGCGATCTCCACGGTGGATGAGATCTCCAAGATTCACCAGAACGTCGACATGCCCGAATGCATCCCGGAACAGTGATGACCGGATACACGATGCGAGCGCACTTATTGCGACTGAATCTGCATGAACATCAGAAAAGATTACGACACCCATGTTGCTGGCTGAATATTAGAGCTCCTTTGTTCATATATACTGATGATGCGTTCGGTTACCCTCATGTCCCAATCCCGGATGAGCAACGTTCATGAAGGGGTATGCCAAAACATAAAAGGATCTGATGACTACGAGAGTAAAGAGAAGAGGGGGGTATCAATCCTTTTTGTGTTGGTTAAACCGAAATGAGAAGTGAATAGTCTCAGTTTTTCACCTGTATTTTTATTTTACAGACCCTCGTATTGCCGGGCCTCCGCATCGCTGCGCGGCTGAATATAAAATTTGATTCATCAGAAAAACCAATGGAGAACCTGATAGAATGGAACAATTTCTTACCGCCTACATCAACCGCATGAAATCCCACGTAAACGGGTTTCCTGCTGCGACCGCACATGAGATTGCATCAGCATTCCTTGCCTTCAGGTTCAGACTTTATCCCAATGCAATCCAGGAATGTAACCGGGCGATATCCCTTATTCCCGATAACGGAGTTAATAGTGCACTAAAAAAAGCCCTCTCAATTGTCCGTGCAAATGCGGAGGATCTCGAAAACGCACAGTTTACTGCAGATCTAACACAGACTTTTTCTGATGAGGAACGTCCGTATATTCCGGTAGATCTGCCCCCGGACCGGATCGAAGATCCTGGCACTTTCCAGCTGGACAACGCACTGGTCCTGATATATACGGTCGCCGTTATTACATCTCCTGACGATGAGGAGACATTAGCAGAGCATCGCAAATTTATTGTACGATTACTGACGGGCTACAAGAAGGCACTTGGTCTGGACTAGTACCAGAAATCACGGGAATACATGTCCAAAGAAGCTCTCGGGCGACAAAATTAACATAAGGAATGTCACGGTTCAGAAATTATGGGAAAAAATATGATTACTTCCCAGAGGAATCAGAGGCTGTCGAGACTGACACCGCTGAAGTCCTGGGCAACCTGCTGGATATCCCTGACACCGAACGCGGTCTGAACCATATTCAGCTCAAGCGAATTTGCCGCATCACACATGTAGTCGAGAATGTCAACGGACAGTTCCTTCTGGATTTTGCTCTTTCTGAGCTGATCGACCAGGGCGGTCATCTTCTCCGGCTTTTCCATGCGGAGTTTTGCAAGGCTCATTACACACATGTAAATCCGTGTCAGGTTCCGGTCCGTACCGGTGATAGTATCGAAGAAATTTTTAATAACCTGTGCCTGATAGATGTCTCCTCCCATGACTTCACCTCCTTTTCATTCTGTAGGTAATTTTCCTGTTTACTTTATCCTTTTATAAACTTTGTGGCAAAGACTGCTTTTTCCTGATAAAAAAACCAATAAAAATGGTTATTTTATCAAAGTGCGGCGGGATTGTCTGACAATTGGATGCCGGGCGTCTTACATCGCCGCATAGCACCGCAATTATTTTGCCGCTGAAACAATCTTGATGATGTCCCCGTCCTTGAGCAGATGGTTTTCTTTTATCCTCATCTTTGTCCTTGCATCAATCGCATATAAAAATCCCTTGCCAATATCAGAATGCACCTGGAACGCAAGGTCGTGGGGGGTAGATCCTTTCCTCATCAGAAAGGCATCGGGAAGCACCTCGCCTTTCTTGTTACAGTAATGGTTTTCGTCTTCAACCGGATAAACGACGATCATGTCCAGCAACCCGAATACCGCACGGTTCAGGGCCTGCTGGACGCCCGTGCCCTTGTGCTGTTTCATCACTTCTGCAATCTTTGCCAGTCCGCCTTTCTGCGCAGCATTGAGCGTTCCCTCGTTGACAATGCTGAACTCCCGGTCTCCGGGCAGATACTGAATAACATGAGAGCCGGCTGCATTCCGCAATGCGAGCTCGGATGCAGCACTTGCAAATGCAATGTCCTGAGTGGCAAGTTTTGAACGGAGTGCTTCAGGTGCCTGATCGACTTTGTTCCCTACGACGAGCATGGGCTTTGAGATTTTCACTATCTCTGCGCAGAGCGGGATCAGATCGTCGATGGTGGCGTGGACGAGATCGAGTTTGAGTTTCAGCTCGACATCCCGGATATCCTCCATGGTGATGCCAAGACCGGTGAACACGTCGGCTATTCCCTGCTGGATGGCAGTACCCTTTCCCTGGGACATACGGCTGATTCTCGTCCAGTGCTTATCGAGAATCCCGTGGACCCACATCGTCATCTCAAAGGTCAGGAATCTGATATCTTCCTCCGGATCATGGTTCCCTGTACCCACCGGGTTCCCTTCGCTATCCGTCCCGCCGCTCGCATCAACGATATGAAGTATCGCATCTGCCTGGCGAAGGTTGTCAAGGAACTGGTTGCCGAGCCCCTTACCCTTATGCGCATCAGGGACCAGCCCGGCAACATCGATTAAGTTCACGGCTACAAACCGGTTGCCGTCTACACAATGTCCACAGGTAAGGTGGAGATCCTTGGATGGGCATTTCGTTCGCACATAGGCTACGCCAAAGTTCGGATTAATGGTCGTAAACGGATAGTTGGCAATCTCGACATTGGCCATGGTCGCCGCCTTGAAAAATGTCGACTTTCCGCAGTTAGGTTTACCCGCAAGGGCCAGAGTGATCATGTGTGGTTCCTCATAACATTATTCGATACTGTTCTCGCGTTGTTGTCTGACGTGATTCTGGCAATTAGTTCCAATGGACCGGAATGATCCTTCCCATTCTTATATTCTGAACCATTCTTTCCAGTGGGCACGAAAAAAACTGATCGTTTCATACACGCAGAGAATCTGACAAAGCTTTTCATGCCTGCTTATTAAAAGATACTTATGACGTTCATACAGAAAAAAATCTTGTATTTTGAAAAGCCGGGTGAATCCAATACCCGGGATTCGGCAGGTTTTGCTATCGAACGCGCCAACGAACTTGAAATTAAAACAATTGTTGTGGCGAGTACGTCAGGAAAAACCGCACAGGTCTTTTTCGAAGCTATGAAGGGATCGGGGATTGAGCTTGTCGTCGTATCCCATGTTTTCGGATTCGCACGCCCTGGTGAATGGGAATTTTCCGGGGAGACAGCAGCAAACTTGCGGAAACAGGGTGTCCGGATTATTACCGGCACCCATGCGCTCTCGGGAATCGAACGGGCTTTTTCCCGATCGCCCAAAGTTGGAGGAGGATCGCGAAGCGACGCAGTCGCAGAGGCCTTACGGCGTATTGTCGCTGTCGGGCTCAAGGTCGCGGTAGAATGTGTATTGATCGCTGCTGACCAGGGAGTACTGGACATCAATAAGGAAGTTATTGCGGTTGGAGGGACAGGAAGTGGTGCGGATACTGTCTGCGTGATCCGGCCTTCGTATACCGGTAATTTCTTTGATCTCCAGGTACGGGAGATCGTTGCGATGCCAAGGGTCCGGTAACGATGGCAATCGCAGAACTCAAAGAGGCGTTAATTCTCCTCAGGCGGATGCCAATACTCTGGATACCCGGTGTTGTCGGGGGTTCTCTGGCAGCAACTCTCTGGATCACCCTCAATCTTTATGGAACATCTTTTGCCGGCAGGCTGATAGTGTTCTCCGGTCTGGTGCTCCTTATCTTTACTACCGGAATACTCACGATAATCAGGAATAATGAAGGCACCGTCCGGGAATTGCTTGCCGGGGGCATCGGGTACTATTTCCGGGTGCTCCTGCCCCAACTTGTGATTGTTTCCGGCGTTATACTTGTCTTTATTCTTTTGACAGTAACGTTCAGCCTTTTTGGGATCGCTGATATCAATATAGTCACCGCCCTTACCTTTGGCTTCACCATTCCAACGCTCATCCTTACCTTCTTTTACGATACCGCTGCAGTTTTCGAGGAACGTCGCGTATTCGAATCCATCAGCCGCAGCATCCATCTGGTCTTCGCCCACATGAATGAAGTGATCGTATTCTTACTCGTCTACCTGGCGATATTCATCGGCGTTGTTCTTGCCCTGATAATAATCTGGGAAGCGTTCCTGTATGATAAGCTCGAACCCCTGTCCCATTACAATGAGACGCAGCTCCAGACACTCAGCCCGGATCAGCTCGTCGCGATAATTGGCCCGGGGGGCATAGGGGTCACCGCAGTAGGTACTATTCCTCGGTGTCGTTCTGCTTCTCCCGATTCTCTACAGCTATAAAGCGTGTTTCTTCAAGAAACTGGCCGGCGGAATTATTATCACCCAACAGCCGACGACAGGTGAATTTGACAGCAAGGGACGCTGGTATAAATATTAGGTAACCTGCCGGTCCTTTTTCAACAATTTTTCACCGGTGTTTTCACCGGTGTTTTCACCGGTGTAATAAGGGGAAAATCATTATATCGACAAGAGGCAGACTCGTGGACTTTCCTCATGGTCAGATCCTGAACCTGCAGGTTATTTTTTTCACCGGGATTTTCTGAGGGTAAACCCTGGCGATTAATCTGATTCATCGTTTTTGAAAATGAGAATCAAAAATGTGCCATCAAAAAATTGAGGGTTCTCTTATGATCGTTAAAACCTGAAACTGAAAGGACATTACAAGTCTTTCCATTTCCCCTCAATATATGAACGACATACGCCCCCGAAGGGCACCCCCGCGGCGGATCAGGACTGTTTACCCCATTGCCCTCAGTGCCTCGGTGGCCCTTTAAGCGGGGAACTCTCGTAACTGTTCTGATTTTTCGTGTGTTCGCGTGTTAACTCCGATCATGCACGTTTTTCAAGAGCCTGAATACCCCCTGCAATTTCCCGCGCCGTCAA
>CAWHHQ010000002.1:0-287900 GCA_963829225.1 uncultured Methanoregulaceae archaeon
AATTCTAAATTTTTATGAACAGAAACAAGGAAATTGCAAATAATCCCCCTCCGATCGTGGCAAGCAGATTGGTCCCGGCATTACCCAGAAACCCCCGGTTTTCCAGCGTCGCACCGACGAGACTGTCGATATTTGTACCGACAAAACCCGCAAGGGTGCAAATTACCATCATCCATGGTGTAATTACATTCAGCAAAAGAGCGACGAGTGATACGGCTAAACCACCCAGAAGTGCAACTGTTTCACCGCGTAACGTAACACCCCCGTTGGTGCCTATCGGGACTTTTTTAAGGGTGGTGATCATGTAGGGAATTCCACCGGTCACACCAATTTCGCTTGCCAGGGTATCTGCTGCAGCCGTTGCCACGCAACTGACATACATAACAATGAAGACCGGCTGCTGGAAAACTCCGAAAAGAACTGCCGCTGCTGCTGCGACGATCCCATTTGCGAAGACATTCCTGTATCCACGCGCCCCGCTGTGGCCCTGTTCAACGCCGATCCTCTTTTTATACTCAAATTTATACTTGGTCGCCGATGAACCAAGAATGAAAAAGGAGAGCATAATCAGGAACCACTGCGTCCCCTGAGGTGCTGCAAATACCAGCAGGATAACCCCCACGAGTGCCGCAGAGAAGAGGCCGGAGAGATCAGCAGTTTTTGCCCGGAATGCAAAAAATCCAAAGGAAAAACCTACGATTACCGCAATAACCACCAGCAGGAGATCGGCCTGATAGTTAAGCTCACGGATAAGCCACATCGTCATGGCAATCCCGATCGCTTCTATGACGAGCGCATCCTCATACTTGAGGAGGATGGTCTTCAACAGGACCGCGGCGATGATACCGAAGATCACTGCAAGGAAAAATTTCTGGTTGAGATACGCTATAACGAGCACGCCTGCCCATGCTGTCGAGATTATATAATACAGATAGGTGTTCAGATCGTCAGCACCGCGCTGGAAGACCAGTTCTCCCATGACAAGCATCGCCAGGGTGCAGCTGAACACAAAAAGAGGGAGGAGCGTAACACCGTAGAGCACGCCAATCACGCAAAAAGAGTACGCTAGATATTTTGTTTCAAAAAAACGCCACAGGATAAGTGCACAGAGAATAACGATCAGACTCATCAGCCACGCAGGCTGGATATAGGGAGCGGTCAGAATGGCACCGGCAACAAGCATTGCCGCGTAACCGAGTCCTCGTTGTCTCTCCATTTGTCAGTTATTTGTTTTCAAGCAAAAAGAGTTTTATCGTACGGTTTTTCCCAAAAAACGAATGCCGGATGGCTAAGGTCCCGGTACAGCGTTCCAGGATACGATCACTATATTTTATTTCACAACTAACCTTCTCAAGAATGATATCCTCTGATCAACTGCCGAAAAACTATGATTTCGCTGAGGTGGAGGAACGCTGGCGCGGCACCTGGCGCGACGAAGATCATTATTTTGACAAAAAATCGAAAAAACCACAGTTTGTGATCGATACACCCCCGCCCTATCCCACGGGCAATTTCCATATTGGTAACGCATTAAACTGGTGCTATATCGACTTTCTGGCCCGTTATAAACGAATGAAGGGCTTTAACGTGATGTTTCCCCAGGGGTGGGACTGCCACGGCCTTCCAACCGAGGTTAAAGTGGAAGAACTCAACCACATTACAAAAAATGATGTCTCCCGCGAGGAGTTCCGGCAGATGTGCCGTGAACTCACCGAGAAAAACATCACCCAGATGCGGCTTACGCTCCGTAAGATGGCGTTTTCGACAGACTGGAGTAATGAATACATCACGATGATGCCGGATTACTATGGCAAGACGCAGCTCTCATTCCTGCGAATGTTCAAAAACGGCTATATCTACCAGAGCGAGCATCCGGTCAATTATTGTACACGGTGTGAGACAGCGATCGCATTTGCTGAGGTAGCATATGAGGACCGGGAAACCCTGCTCAATTTTTTTGACTTCAACGGGGTGGAGATTGCAACTACACGACCCGAGCTCCTTGCGTCCTGCGTTGCACTGGCGGTTCACCCGGAAGATGAACGGTACCATTTCCTGAAAGGCAGAACGTTGAAGGTCCCGCTTTTCGGTCATGATGTCCCCGTTGTCCAGGATGAGGCTGTCGATCCCGGATTTGGATCGGGTGCTGTTATGATCTGTACGTTTGGCGACAAACAGGACGTCCACTGGTGGAAACAGCACAACCTCGCTCTCCGCAAAGCAATTGATCGCCAGGGTAAAGATGACAGAAATTGCGAATAACTACCAGGGCATGACTACCGCTGAGTGCCGCACCGCAATTCTTGCCGATATGTTATCCTTAAAAATACTGAAGAGGCAGGAGAGACTGGCGCAGCGTGTCGGTACCTGCTGGCGCTGTAAAACACCGATAGAGATCCTCTCAGAACGTCAGTGGTTCGTCAGGATCAAACCCGATGAGATCCAGGAGGCCGCTCACCAGGTCGTGTGGCATCCGGAGCATATGCTCCGGCGAATGGAAAACTGGATCGAACAGATGGAATGGGACTGGTGCATATCCCGACAGCGGATCTTTGCGACACCGATTCCCGTCTGGTTCTGTACCACGTGCGGAGAGATGATAACCCCCGATGAAAACGATCTCCCGGTTGATCCGACACTCGTACAACCAAAACACCCCTGCCGGAAATGCGGCAGCAATGAGTTCAGCGGGGAAGTTGATGTCCTTGATACCTGGATGGACTCCTCAATTTCTGTCCTTAAAGTGACCGGTTGGGATGGAAGCGGGATACCATTGTACTTCCCCGCCCAGATCCGTCCCCAGGGTCATGATATTATTCGTACATGGGCATTCTATACCATCCTTCGTTCCGTCGCCCTGACCGGGAAGAAGCCCTGGGACGAGATTCTGGTGAACGGCATGGTACTGGGCGAAGACGGGTTCAAGATGAGCAAGAGCCGGGGCAATATTATCGTTCCGGAGGAAATTCTGCTGAAGTATGGCGCCGATGCGCTCAGGCAGTGGTCGGCAATGGGGGCTGCAACCGGGTCAGACATCATGTTCAACTGGAATGATGTCGTGGCCGCATCACGTTTCCAGACCAAGATGTGGAACATTGCAAAATTCGCCCTGATCCAGCTGGAGAAGGAAGGCTTTGATAAAAACGTTCCGGTTACTGCGCTTGCCGACCGGTGGCTTCTCGTACGTCTCTCGGACACTATCCAGTCGGTAGGTGATGCGATGGAGTGTTACCAGTTTGATGTTGCACTCAAGGCGATCCGCGAGTTTGCCTGGGATATTCTTGCCGATAATTACATTGAACTGGTCAAAGGCAGGTTATATACCGGCGGCGGGTCACGCAAAAGTGCACTCCTTGTCCTTTATACCGCATTTGATGCGCTCTGCAAAATGCTTGCCCCGTTCACTCCCTACTTCGCGGAAGAATGCTACTCCCATCTGAACAAAGGCGTGAGCGTCCACCGGCAACCCTGGGTTTCCTTCACCTATGAAGATGAAGCGGCGAGGCGTGAAGGGGACCTGCTCGTCCAGGTTGTCGCGGAGGTGCGTAAATATAAGCATGACAGCGGACTCGCCCTCAATGCACCCCTCGGGAGGGTAACGATTTACGCACCCCATACGGTCACCGATGAAGGAGATACCGGGCGCACCCTGAATGCAGACGTCCACTGGCGTACTGACGCGGCAAAGTCTGACCGGGTGATCACGGATATCAGTTTCAATCGCGCCGTAATCGGGCCGGCGTTCCGTAATCAGGGACAGGCATTCATGGCTGCGGTAAAATCGTTGTCACCCGATCACCTGGTCAATCCACCGAAAACGATCCTTCTCGGAGGTACTGAGGTGGAGGTACCGGAAAACGCATTTGCGCCGAAGTTCTCCTATCTCGAGGAAGGTGCAAAAGTTGATGTAATCACGGTCGGCGACGTGATTGTGACGATAGTAAAATCTGCCTGATAGCGTCGGCGACAAACGTAGCAATCTCATCTTTTTCTTTCATCGCATCTACAAGTACGAACCGCGATGGATCTTCGTCCGCAAATCTGAGGTAATTGTTCTGCACTTTCTCGAGGATGTCACGTTTCTCGAAATGCTCGCGCTCGTGTTGCGGTTTGAGTCGGGAAAGGGCTTCATCGATGGGAAGGACACAAAGGAATGTTTTATCCGGTTTTATCGACCACGTATTATGCATCGCCCGCAGCCATCCTTCCGGTTCCGGGATCACTCCTTCAAGGGTGACTGCCTGATACGCAAACCTGCTGTCACTGTATCGATCCGAGATAACCAGTTTTCCGGCTGCAAGCGCAGGACGGATAATTTTTGCAAGGTGAGCTGCATGATCAGCAACAAAGAGGGTGGCCTCCGTTATGGGATCCAGTTGTTCTGCTATCGCCCGGCGAACTGAATCCCCCACCCAGGTAGCTCCCGGCTCACGCGTAAAGACGGGATCAAGATCAGAAAGTAATTCCTGGAGCGCATGGTGTAATGTGCTCTTCCCACTCCCGTCTATACCCTCGAGCGTGATTAACAACAGCTTCCCCTCCGTATCCAGGCAATCGGAATGATTCCTGTATGCAGGGCGGTACTGATGATAGCACCATCAAATCCTGAATCGCTGATTTGTCTGAGATCGCCAGGAGTTGCTACACCTCCGCCGTAAAAGATCTTCCCGTCATATGCCGTGCGGATTTTTTCCAGCATCGGTCGATCAATCCCGCTCCCGGTGCCTACAGCGCTGATGTTGAGCAGAATACACCAGTCAAAATCCCAGTGTTGGGCGGAGGCAAAAACATCCACCGGATCTTTCCCGGAGGGTATGACACGCCCTTCTTTTATATCAATGCTGAGGCAGCCTCCATGGTATCGCGACAGATCGCTGCCCCCGGTCTCAGTTCCGATAATATTCACAATATGTTCCCCTGCCAGCATATCATCCGGAGATTGACATCCTCGGTCAACATAACAGCACCTGACGTTCTCTGCGCACTCTTGAATTACCGCATCATGGGACCCGGTCCCTTCGATCCGATCGAGGTCGGCTACATACAGGTATTTTGGTTTGATCGCCTTTACAAAACTGATGGGTTCCGCCGTCGGAGAAAAACCCCAATCAAGGGGTTTATACGTCTCACGTTGCCCGGATTTGCCATGGACGACCAGATTTTGCCGCAAATCCATCGCAAGAATTAGTTTCATAGGCGAACGCAATCACTATTAGGATAAAAGATCATTAAACTTTATGCAATTGTTGGTCAGCCCAAGCACGATTGACGAAGCAAAACATTCCGTCGCTGCTGACATAATTGATGTCAAAAAACCTTCAGAAGGCTCCCTGGGCGCCAACTTTCCCTGGGTGATACGGGAAATCAAAACACTTTCAGCAAAACCAGTGAGTGCAGCAATTGGCGACTTTAATTATAAACCCGGGGGAGCTGCCCTTGCTGCATACGGCGCTGCCTGCGCAGGGGCTGATTTTGTAAAGATCGGACTTGCCTTTGACGGGAAGGAACAGGCGCGGGAGGTTATCAGCGCCGTCGTCAAAGCAGTAAAGGATGAATTTCCCGAAAAATATGTCGTGATTGCTGCATACTCCGATTACCAGCGTATGCATTCCATCTCTCCGATTGAGATGGCACCCATTGCTGCTGAATGCGGGGCTGATTTTGCCATGGTGGATACCGGCATCAAAGATCGCCAGAGTACCTTTGCATTCATGAATGAAGGGATGCTCCGCACATTTACTGATAATAACAGGAACTTGGACTCGGTACGGCCTTGGCCGGAGCATTTAAATTTGAAGATATTGATGCCCTCAAAAGGATTAATCCGGATATTATCGGTGTGCGGGGGATGGTCTGTGGCGGCGACCGGAATGCAACGGTCCGTGAAGACCTCATAAAAACCGCACTAGCTATGATAAGGTGAATTATGTTTGTCGAAAAACTGGATGTGCCCCTCTCGTTAACGTTTGATGATGTACTGCTCGAACCCCGGGAATCCTGGCTTGAACCCGCCGACGCGGATACGCACTCAATGTTTTCGAAAAAAATCAATCTGAATATCCCGCTCGTATCCGCGGCGATGGACACGGTTACCGAAGCCTCCATGGCGATAGCACTCGCCCGGGAAGGTGGTATAGGAGTAATTCACCGGAATATGACACCTGAACGCGAACTGCAGGAAGTCATTTTTGTCAAACAGGCAGAAGAACTGATCGAACGCGATGTGCTCTTCGTAGAGGATACCGCTTCGGTCTCGGATGCCGAGCGCCTGATGCACCAGTACAGTATCGGCGGAGTCCCGGTCGTCGATAAAGGGAAGATCATCGGGATTGTCAGCCGGCGTGATGTACGGGCTATCGTCTCCAAACGTGGCGATGAAAAGATCACCTCAATCATGACCAGGAAACCTAACGTCGCCGATGAGGAGATCACCGCGGAAAAGGCACTCGAAATAATGTATACCAACAAGATCGAGCGCCTTCCGGTCGCGAATTGCAAGGGCAAACTTATCGGTATTATTACGATGCAGGACATCCTTGAGAAACGCCAGTACCCGCTTGCGACCCGCGATACGAAAGGCAACCTCCGGGTTGCTGCGGCGGTCGGCCGTTTGATTTCTCCCGTGCCGAGCTGCTCGACCAGAACAGCGTGGATGCACTCGTGGTGGACTGCGCCCATGGCCATAACATGAAAGTTGTCCAGGCGGTCAAAGACATCAAGGGCAGCATGAAAGCTGATGTCATTGCCGGCAACATCGCGACCCGTGCAGGAGCAGAAGCACTGGTCAGTGCCGGGGTGGACGGGATCAAAGTCGGCATAGGCCCGGGCTCGATCTGCACGACCAGGATAGTGGCAGGAACGGGTGTTCCCCAGATTACCGCCATCGCACAGGTCGCAGATATCGCGAGCGGGGCAGGGATCCCGATCATCGCCGATGGTGGTGTACGGTACAGTGGTGACGTGGCAAAAGCGATCGCCGCCGGGGCCGACACCGTAATGATGGGCAGCATGTTTGCAGGGACCGATGAGGCACCCGGAAAAGTGATCACCATCAAAGGACGGCGCTATAAACAGTACCGCGGGATGGGATCCCTGGGGGTCATGAGTACCGGACAATCGAGCGACCGGTACTTCCAGAAAAAGGATATCGGAAGCACCAAGTTTGTGCCGGAAGGTGTCGAAGGTGTCACCCCCTATGTGGGTCATGTCGCGGAAGTGATGTACCAGCTTATTGGCGGGCTCAAGTCGGCAATGGGGTACACGGGTTCAAAGACGATTACTGAAATGCAGAAGAATGCGGGATTTATCCGGATCACCAATGCCGGCATGACCGAGAGTCACCCGCACAATATCCTGATCACGGATGAAGCACCGAATTACCGGCTGTTTGAATAATTTTATTTTTAAAAAAAAGGACAATCTCAGACGGAATGTTCTTCAACTTTTTTCATGATAATCTCATGAACATAATTACCCACTTCCCTCTGGACTTCAAAATGTTCGGGAAAACTCTGAATAAAATTCCGGTATTTTTTATTTTCTTCTGCAATCCGATGCAGAATGGCCCAGCCAATGTCCCCGTTCCTGTTGCTGGTTTCAAACGACGCAAAAAAATTATATTTTTCAAACAGTTCCTCCCAGGTGGTCAAAGACTCTGTCAGAATTTTTTCTATACAGATTTTTTGATCAGGAGAGATTGTCATCTCATGTAATCATTAATTCTGGTTTAATATTCTTCCAAAATGCTTGCCCCGTTCACTCCCTACTTCGCGGAAGAATGCTACTCCCATCTGAACAAAGGCGTGAGCGTCCACCGGCAACCCTGGGTTTCCTTCACCTATGAAGATGAAGCGGCGAGGCGTGAAGGGGACCTGCTCGTCCAGGTTGTCGCGGAGGTGCGTAAATATAAGCATGACAGCGGACTCGCCCTCAATGCACCCCTCGGGAGGGTAACGATTTACGCACCCCATACGGTCAACGATGAAGGAGATACCGGGCGCACCCTGAATGCAGACGTCCACTGGCGTACTGACGCGGCAAACTCGACCGGGTGATCACGGATATCAGTTTCAACCGCGCCGTAATTGGGCCGGCGTTCCGTAATCAGGGACAGACATTCATGGCTGCGGTAAAATCGTTGTCACCCGATCACCTGGTCAATCCACCGAAAACGATCCTTCTCGGAGGTACTGAGGTGGAGGTACCGGAAAACGCATTTGCGCCGAAGTTCTCCTATCTCGAGGAAGGTGCAAAAGTTGATGTAATCACGGTCGGCGACGTGATTGTGACGATAGTAAAATCTGCCTGATAGCGTCGGCGACAAACGTAGCAATCTCATCTTTTTCTTTCATCGCATCTACAAGTACAAACCGCGATGGATCTTCGTCCGCAAATCTGAGGTAATTGTTCTGCACTTTCTCGAGGATATCACGTTTCTCGAAATGCTCGCGCTCGTGTTGCGGTTTGAGTCGGGAAAGGGCTTCATCGATGGGAAGGACAGAAAGGAATGTTTTATCCGGTTTTATCGACCACGTATTATGCATCGCCCGCAGCCATCCTTCCGGTTCCGGGATCACTCCTTCAAGGGTGACTGCCTGATACGCAAACCTGCTGTCACTGTATCGATCCGAGATAACCAGTTTTCCGGCTGCAAGCGCAGGACGGATAATTTTTGCAAGGTGAGCTGCATGATCAGCAACAAAGAGGGTGGCCTCCGTTATGGGATCCAGTTGTTCTGCTATCGCCCGGCGAACTGAATCCCCCACCCAGGTAACTCCCGGCTCACGCGTAAAGACGGGATCGAGATCAGAAAGTAATTCCTGGAGCGCATGGTGTAATGTGCTCTTCCCACTCCCGTCTATACCCTCGAGCGTGATTAACAACAGCTTCCCCTCCGTATCCAGGCAATCGGAATGATTCCTGTATGCAGGGCGGTACTGATGATAGCACCATCAAATCCTGAATCGCTGATTTGTCTGAGATCGCCAGGAGTTGCTACACCTCCGCCGTAAAAGATCTTCCCGTCATATGCCCTGCGGATTTTTTCCAGCATCGGTCGATCAATCCCGCTACCGGTGCCTACAGCGCTGATGTTGAGCAGAATACACCAGTCAAAATCCCAGTGTTGGGCGGAGGCAAAAACATCCACCGGATCTTTCCCGGAGGGTATGACACGCCCTTCTTTTATATCAATGCTGAGGCAGCCTCCATGGTATCGCGACAGATCGCTCCCCCCGGTCTCAGTTCCGATAATATTCACAATATGGTCCCCTGCCAGCATATCATCCGGAGATTGACATCCTCGGTCAACATAACAGCACCTTACGTTCTCTGCGCACTCTTGAATTACCGCATCATGGGACCCGGTCCTTTCGATCCGATCGAGGTCGGCTACATACAGGTATTTTGGTTTGATCGCCTTTACAAAACTGATAGGTTCCGCCGTCGGAGAAAAACCCCAATCAAGGGGTTTATACGTCTCACGTTGCCCGGATTTGCCATGGACGACCAGATTTTGCCGCAAATCCATCGCAAGAATTAGTTTCATAGGCGAACGCAATCACTATTAGGATAAAAGATCATTAAACTTTATGCAATTGTTGGTCAGCCCAAGCACGATTGACGAAGCAAAACATTCCGTCGATGCTGACATAATTGATGTCAAAAAACCTTCAGAAGGCTCCCTGGGCGCCAACTTTCCCTGGGTGATACGGGAAATCAAAACACTTTCAGCAAAACCAGTGAGTGCAGCAATTGGTGACTTTAATTATAAACCCGGGGGAGCTGCCCTTGCTGCATACGGCGCTGCCTGCGCAGGGGCTGATTTTGTAAAGATCGGACTTGCCTTTGACGGAGAGGAACAGGCGCGGGAGGTTATCAGCGCCGTCGTCAAAGCCGTAAAGGATGAATTCCCCCAAAAATATGTCGTGATCGCTGCATACTCCGATTACCAGCGTATGCATTCCATCTCTCCGATTGAAATGGCACCAATTGCTGCTGAATGCGGGGCTGATTTTGCCATGGTGGATACCGGCATCAAAGATCGCCAGAGTACCTTTGCTTTTATGAATGAAAGGATGCTCCGCACATTTACTGATAATAACAGGAGACTTGGACTCGGTACCGCCTTGGCCGGAGCATTTAAATTTGAAGATATTGATGCCCTTAAAAGGATCAATCCGGATATTATCGGTGTGCGGGGGATGGTCTGCGGTGGCGACCGGAATGCAACGGTCCGTGAAGACCTCATAAAAACCGCACTAGCTATGATAAGGTGAATTATGTTCGTCGAAAAACTGGATGTGCCCCTCTCGTTAACGTTTGATGATGTGCTGCTCGAACCCCGGGAATCCTGGCTTGAACCCGCCGACGCGGATACGCACTCAATGTTTTCGAAAAAAATCAATCTGAATATCCCGCTCGTATCCGCGGCGATGGACACGGTTACCGAAGCCTCAATGGCGATAGCACTCGCCCGGGAAGGTGGTATCGGAGTAATTCACCGGAATATGACACCTGAACGCGAACTGCAGGAAGTCATTTTTGTCAAACAGGCAGAAGAACTCATCGAACGCGATGTGCTCTTCGTAGAGGATACCGCTTCGGTCTCGGATGCCGAGCGCCTGATGCACCAGTACAGTATCGGCGGAGTCCCGGTCGTAGATAAAGGGAAGATCATCGGGATTGTCAGCCGTCGTGATGTACGGGCTATTGTCTCCAAACGTGGCGATGAAAAGATCACCTCAATCATGACCAGGAAACCTATCGTCGCCGATGAGGAGATTACCGCAGAAAAGGCACTCGAGATAATGTATACCAACAAGATCGAGCGCCTTCCGGTCGCGAATTGCAAGGGCAAACTTATCGGTATTATTACGATGCAGGACATCCTTGAGAAACGCCAGTACCCGCTTGCGACCCGCGATACGAAAGGCAACCTCCGGGTCGCTGCGGCAGTCGGACCGTTTGATTTTTCCCGCGCCGAGTTGCTCGACCAGAACAGCGTGGATGCACTCGTGGTGGACTGCGCCCATGGCCATAACATGAAAGTTGTCCAGGCAGTCAAAGACATCAAGGGCAGCATGAAAGCTGATGTCATTGCCGGCAACATCGCGACCCGTGCAGGAGCAGAAGCACTGGTCAGTGCCGGGGTGGACGGGATTAAAGTCGGCATAGGCCCGGGCTCGATCTGCACGACCAGGATAGTGGCAGGAACGGGTGTTCCCCAGATTACCGCCATCGCACAGGTCGCAGATATCGCGAGCGGGGCAGGGATCCCGATCATTGCCGATGGCGGCGTACGGTACAGTGGTGACGTAGCAAAAGCGATCGCCGCCGGGGCCGACACCGTAATGATGGGCAGCATGTTTGCAGGGACCGATGAGGCACCCGGCAAAGTGATTACCATCAAAGGACGGCGCTATAAACAATACCGGGGAATGGGATCGCTGGGGGTCATGAGTACCGGACAATCGAGTGACCGGTACTTCCAGAAAAAGGATATCGGAAGCACCAAGTTTGTGCCGGAAGGTGTCGAAGGTGTCACCCCCTATGTGGGTCATGTCGGGGAAGTGATGTACCAGCTTATTGGCGGGCTCAAGTCGGCAATGGGGTACACGGGTTCAAAGACGATTGCTGAAATGCAGAAGAATGCGGGATTTATACGGATCACCAATGCCGGTATGACCGAGAGTCACCCGCACAATATCCTGATCACGGATGAAGCACCGAACTACCGGCTGTTTGAATAATTTTATTTTTAAAAAAAAGGATAATCTCAGACGGAATGTTCTTCAACTTTTTTCATGATAATCTCATGAACATAATTACCGACTTCCCTCTGGACTTCAAAATGTTCGGGAAAACTCTGAATAAAACTCCGGTATTTTTTATTTTCTTCTGCAATCCGATGCAGAATGGCCCAGCCAATGTCCCCGTTCCTGTTGCTGGTTTCAAACGACGCAAAAAAATTATATTTTTCAAACAGTTCCTCCCAGGTGGTCAAAGACTCTGTCAGAATTTTTTCTATACAGATTTTTTGATCAGGAGAGATTGTCATCTCATGTAATCATTAATTCTGGTTTAATATTCTTCTTACGGTCGTAAAAAAATATAATACTGTAATTATTTTTTATTATTTTCTATAATTTTTCCGCGTAGGCATCTTCATCGTAAAATCCTGAGCGAGCTAACCCCCCATCAGTTGTCCCGGGAAAAAAATGGACCCCCTTATCCCAAGGTGCGGCGCTATGGATACACTCACAAATATCAGGCGGGAAAAATTACCCATCGGGCATCAACGATAATTTTCCCACAGGGCACCCGATACTATGCGAATTCACTGCTAAAAAACCCCATAAAATGCTTAGTTTGTTAAAAAAAGTCAAAATTGAGGAGGATATACTGCCTTCTGATGCACTTTATTGCAGTTTGGCAGCCATTTATTTTGTTCGTGCGGCCTTCAGTGCCGAGCAGTTTTGAACCAGGCTTAGAACCCCTGTTTCAAAAAAGTCAAAATGGGCTCTTTTTGCGGTTTCCATTCCATTTTGAGATTATTTGGGTTCCGGGCATTTTGCGGGGTTTTCTAAAAATGCCCGGATTGGCAAACCGGGTGTTTTACGCGGTTTTATGACCTGGTACTCCCTATTTGGTATGTTACTTTGTATATTGGGGAGGAGGTTCGTTTGATGAATATCGAGAAGTTTCTCCGGTACGGGAATGGGTGAAGCGGGGCTGGGATTTTTGGAGCGATAAGGAAGTAAGCCCCTTTTATTCAAAGGTGGATGGAAAATTTTTGGCGGGTCATGTTGGAAATTTTTTTACAAAGAACCTGACAAAAGGATCAGCCGGATGTTTCCCATTATCTTATCCAGAGGGACTGCCCTACGCGCAAAACACCTGGCAGGTTTTAGGCTTTTTATTCACAAGATTGAGAACATTCCCTGGTAATGCATAGGCTAAATAGAGAGCAACTCTGTAAAGAGGGGAAGAGATTAATATGATAATTTTTGGAGGAATTGGGTTTATATTCATAAATATCGGCGGAATACTTCTCAACCAGAACCCTCTAAATTTTCAGATGATCGATTGAAAGAAGGTGATCCGGTCTTCATATAATCCCTGAATGATCGAGTAGCCATTACCGTAGCCACAATAACTAATGAAAAACAATTTCCGCTATACAACGCTTCCAGGACGAGAGAGATTTCAGCATATTGTCAAATCAATGAACTCGCCTGTTTTTCCTGGTTTTCTGGATCTTCTGTTGCATTATTTTTTCCGGAATTATCTTTGACATTACTTTTTGCACGTAGAATTTCAATAACATGGACATTGAGTTCATGGCTCCCGGTTAAATTTCCTTCTTTTGGGTTAATGTCATGGTTATCGCGATCATTCAAATGCCCTTCAATTCTTGAATTTTTGAGGGGTTCGGAGAGGGGGAAAGTTTTTCTCCATTCCCCGATTTCCAAAAATTATGAATTATTCTCAAGGTGTCCGAATTTAACAATAAAAATTATTGAGGGTTGAAACGATCAGAGGTTCTTTTTAGTTACTGGTTGTCCTGTTCCCTCCTCTGCCAGCCCAGGTACCGTTGTCACTCCTGCAACGTGTGCAGGAAATGCATCCGGGTGTGCAGTCCTGAACTCTTTTAACAATGTCATGGCGGTCTTGAAATCTCCGCTTGTTACCGACGCGGTGATAGCTGAAACATCAAACCCTTTTGCAGTCAGGTTGCCAAGCATCTGAAGCATTTTTTCTCCGTTTGGCTGGGCATTCATCTGTCCCTTAGCTCCTGCAACGCACGCAGGAAACGCATCCGGATGTGCGGTCGTGAATTCTTTCATCAGCGTCATGACTGTCTTGTAATCTCCGCTCGTCACCGCTGAGGTGATGGCCGAAACGTCATACCCCTTTGCGGTCAGGTTGTTGAGCATCTGGAGTGTTCTGTTTTCCCAGATCTGGCCATTCATCTGGCCTTTGGCACTCCCTGAGCATGTACGGGAAATGCATCCGGATGTGCAGTCCTGAACTCTTTCATCAGAGTCATGGCATTCTTGTAGTCCCCATTTGTTACTGCAGTTTGGATAGCCGAAACATCATACCCCTTTTCGGTCAGGTTGCCCAGCATTTTTTCAAGCCCGAACTGCCCTGCCTGATGTTTAATATTATTATTGGTGCCCTGTTGCGTCATGGTTGCAGCACCGGCCGTTCCAATAACCAGCGCAGTGATACAGAAGACTGCAATGGCACCGAAATAGATTTTTGGTGTTTTCATAGTGTTTCGTTACTCCTAGTTCTTTTGACCGGCGATGGTGAAGTGTTGAGCACGCACCATGTAACTTATATACGACATTTTATCATTTAAAAGTTTCTAAATGGCCTGTATAAGTAACAATTAAATGGAGGAAAGACAATAAGGCCCTTTATGCTATTTAATGTCAAAAAATTGCCTTACCTCGACAGTATGGTACTTGGAACATACCAGAAGCGGGGGTTATAATGCAACCCAGACCCCGGTACAGTAAGGGGGATATCATGTACCTGAAGGGATTTTTCAGGTCCCGTATTTTTTTGCTCATCTGCATCGGTTTCTTTTGTTTCGGAAATATCATCCTGCCAGCTGCTGCGGCTAATACAACAGTCAATGCGACAGCAACCACCGTGCCGGCGACAACAGCCACAACCACACCACTTCCTCCGGTTTCGAGCTTTTTTGGCAGTACCGACTTCCGGCACAGCTCCGTTCACCGTTCAGTTTACCGATACTTCGACTAACTCCCCGACCTCATGGTTGTGGGATTTCGGCGACGGGAATACCGGCACCGCTGAAAATCCCTCCAACACGTACACCACTGCAGGTACTTTCACGGTATCGCTCACTGCGACGAATGCAGCGGGTGCCAACACGGCCACGCAGACCAGTTACATCACGGTAAGTGCTGTGCCGGGCGCTTCGTTTTATGCATCGGAGACCTCCGGCACAGCTCCATTCACCGTTCAGTTTACCGATTCTTCCACCAACGTCCCGACCTCATGGGTATGGGATTTCGGCGACGGGAATACCAGCACCGCTGAAAATCCCTCCAACACGTACGCCACTGCGGGTACTTTCACGGTTTCACTCATTGCGACAAATACAGCGGGCAGTAACACCGAAACCCAGACCGACTACATAACAGTAGGTGACGTCCCTGAGGTTTCGTTTTATGCATCGGAGACCTCCGGCACAACTCCGTTCACCGTTCAGTTTACCGATTCTTCCACCAACTCCCCTACGTCATGGTTATGGGATTTCGGTGACGGTGAGACGAGTGTAGAGCAAAGTCCCTCGCATACCTACACAGACCCTGGTACCTATACGGTATCTCTGACCGCTGTAAACACTGCAGGATCCAACCAGGCAACACAGTCAGACTATATTGAAGTAACCCCTTCCCCAGTTACCGAAGCAACGGTTGCAATAACCACGACCCCGACTTCTTTGCCCACATTACCGGAGATGTCCTTCAGCGGGACACCTACTGCCGGAACTGCCCCTCTTACCGTGCAGTTCTCCCTGTCAACCTCCGGGACGCCCACGTCATTGCTCTGGGATTTTGGTGATGGCGGCACCAGCACGGAACGCAATCCGAGTTATACCTACGTAATCCCCGGAACTTACACGGTTATCCTGACAGCGGAATATCCTGAGGGCAACAAACCGGTAAAGAAAATTATCGTATATCACCGTGAGTCAGGGCTCAGGATCCACAGGTTCCCCGCTCTCCCCACTCATTCCCCTGGGAGCAATTGGGATCACGGTGATGGTATCCTTCATGAAGTCAGGAAGGAAACAGCAGTGAGTGGCTCCCTACCCTTTTTTAATTCACCTGCAGTGAGGTCTGTTCTCCACCCCAAGGATAATCCAAACACCGGAATTGAATACACTCACAAATAAAAGGCGGGAAAAATTACTCATCGGGCATTAAAGATAAACTGCCCTCCGGGAACCCGATATTATGTGAATCCTATGCTAAAAACCCCATAAAATGCTTAGTTTGTTAAAACAGGCCAAAATTGAGGAGGATATAATGCCTTATGATGCACCTTATCGCAGTTTGGCAGGCATTTATTTTGTTCGTGCGGCCTTCAGTGCCGAGTAGTTTTGAACAAGGCTTGGAACCCCTGTTTCAAAAAAGCCAAAATGGGCTCTTTTTGAGGTTTCAGGCCTTAATATTGCTCAGATGGGATCCGGGACATTTTGCGGGGTTTTCTAAAAATGCCCGGATTGGCAAACCATGGATTTTACGCGGTTTACTAGAATGCAACTCCCTATAGTATGTGATTGAAAGAATGTCAATATTTTGAAAAATTTTATAAACTTCAGATAATTAATTGACTATTATTAAAACGGTGATTAATATATGAGTGTGAATTGTGAAGTAGCAGTTGCGCGTCATTGAAAACGCTGCACGATGGTATAATCTTTGGAATGTACTCACGTGGATATTTGGTGTGTTTCTCATTCTTGTTTTGATTTATCTGGTCATCGCTGCGATACAATCAAATATTACCCAAGCGGCGATTGGACTCGTCGGCACTGTTATTGATGGTATAGTGATTAAATGGGTCACCACACAACGCGAAACTGCCCATACGGAAGAGAAAGAAGCATTCGAAGCAATTAAAGAAAATTGTCCAGATCAGCAAAAGGTTGCCGCTGATTTAAGGGCTAGGCTCAACATTAAATAAAAACCAAAAAAACTCGATTTAATCTTTTTATTTTCACACTGCGATAAGACTCTAATATCTTAAAAATCGAGGATAAATTTGGAATTTCTTTTGAGAGTGAGACAATCTGGCCGGGGACTATGGTTGCTAATAGATCTTAAAAGTCAGTCATAACCCTGAACTGGTCAATCTCTTCCTTCTCAAGTTTATCAAGGAACTCGTCAGCCGCATGTTTGATGTCCTTGCTTGCGGTGATTGCGCGCCCGACAACAAGGATGTCCGCTCCGGCTTTGAGTGCGTCTTTTACCACGTTCACCCGCACGCCCCCAGCAGTTGCGACGAGAAGTTTCCCTCCCGCCGCTTTCTTGATTGCTGCGATGTCTCCCCATGCGTGAGCGGTGTCTTCGGTATCGATCGCACGGTGAAGTTCCACGATATCGGGTTTGACTTTCAGTTTCTCGATCACTTTTGCAGGGCTCTGGACATTCAGCATATCCACGACAGAGTATATGCCGACTTTCCGGGCCTCGGCAATTGCTTTTTCCATGGTTGATGCGGGAGCGAGTCCTGATATGACGACAGCATCTGCGGACGCATCGGCCGCCATTCGCGCTTCGAGGTTGCCGGTGTCCAGGATCTTCATATCCGCAATGATGAATGCATTAGGCCGCAGCTTTCGTATCTCGGAAATGACACCTAATCCAAACTTTTTGATCAGCGGGGTTCCTGCCTCGACGATGAGATGGTCATTCTGGGGGAGTTCCTTGAGGACGGACGCGACTTTACCCATGTCGACCAGGTCAAGAGCTACCT
The DNA here is from genome assembly GCA_963829225.1 of uncultured Methanoregulaceae archaeon. Lineage (GTDB taxonomy): Archaea > Halobacteriota > Methanomicrobia > Methanomicrobiales > Methanospirillaceae > Methanoregula. Next base: position 17,527 of record CAWHHQ010000002.1, read on the forward strand.
GAAGGTAGGGCGGGTCCCAGAGCCGTGTTACCTTGAATCCCATGATTGCGTGGGCAGCACGGTCTTTTTCGAAGATGAGGGTCTTTGCGTCAGGGAACTTATCCAGTGCACGGTGGATGGCAAGTTTTGTCGCGCCATAGTTATACCGGTAAATCTTGTTATAGTCCACGGCGTCCGGATGAACAAACGCGGATGCCAGAATGACAACCTTTTCGATATCAACCTCAGAAAAAACGCCTTCTTCAACACAGTCCGCGACCGCCTTTGCAACGGCAGCTTGGACCGGCCCGAACATTTCGTTTACCTGAGTCATCGTCTTCAGGGTAACCTTCGGGATGACCAGGGTCACCGGTTTTGTCAGCAGGTTCGGGCGGATAACCGCAAGAAGCGGTGTATGACCGGCAGATAATTGCGATACCGCGTGAGCAAATGCGGTTCCGATGGGACCTTCCTTGTCCCCCATTAGCAGGTCAATGTGTGCAACCTCTGCACCATCGCCAATGAGTGCTTCTCCTACAAGATACATGGAAATCTCCGTTTCGTTGTAGCTATTATGTGCCCGTAATAGATGATAAAGTTACTAAACGAAAGGGGCCGCCTGGTCAGGCCAGCAGCTTTCCCGAGAAGATATGCACCGCATGGCCGCCAAGAACGACCCGGTTGCCGTTCAGGGTAATACGGACCAGCCCGCCCCGGGCCGAGCACTGGAACCCCATAAGCGTGGTCTTTTTCAGTTTTTCTCCCCAGTAGGGACCAAGACAACAGTGGGCCGAGCCGGTCACCGGGTCTTCCGCTACCCCCACTGAAGGGGCGAAGAACCGGGAGACGAAATCATACTGGGGTAGATCGGAAACCGCGGTGACGATGATCCCCCGGGCGGGAAGAGCGGCGAGGGCGGCGATATCAGGATCGAGATCGCACACATCATCCGCAGAAGGAAGTTCGGCGAGGATATCGAACCGGTTCCGCCCGGTAAAGACCGGCTCTGCTCCCAATGCCCCGCTGAGTCCGGGCACCGGCCCGGCCGTTGTGACCGGTTCGGCCGGGAAATCAAGGAGGATCCATTCACCATCTTTTCGGGCCGTCAGCGTCCCGGAAAGAGTTTCAAAGGAGATCGGCAAACCGGGTTTTTCGTGACCGTTCTCCCAGAGCACGAAGGCAGAGGCGAGCGTTGCATGGCCGCAGAGCTCCACCTCCTGTACCGGGGTAAACCACCGGAGGTTCCAGCCGCCTGAAACCGGGTTGAGAAATGCAGTCTCTGAATGCTTCATCTCGGTGGCGACCTGCTGCATCCAGGTGGGATCGGCCGGTTCTCCGAGGATGCAGACAGCGGCGGTGTTCCCGCGGAACGGGGTTCCGGTGAAGGCATCGACCAGGTGAAGTTCTGCATGCATAGATGGGGGATTGCATGTTGGCTCCCATAAAAGATTGGATGCGAGTGACAGATCTTTATTCAAAAATCCTGGGTCATATACCATCCAGAGGATGCAGATTTATCGAAAAGGAATCCCTCAGGAGAGAAGATCTTTTAAGAAAATGTGGGGTTGGTGAGATTTGAACTCACGATCGACGGGTCTCTCCGACATGCATCAGTGCTCCAACGGGTCATCATCAACCATCAGGAATTCGTCCTGGTGTTCTTTCTGAAAGATATCAGAAAGATTAATTCAGCAGACCCATTGTTCATCATCTGCAGCACAAGAACGCAAAGACCGCTGGAGCCCGTCGCCATTCCGGGCTAGGCCACAACCCCCCGGTCAAGCGGGACAGAGATCTGCCCATAGCTGACTGTACAGAATCGCGCTAAATTAATTTAATGGTTTTCATTTTCCGCATTATGGAGGAAAATCCCGGTATTTTCGGCCGAAACTATCCCAAGGTCGCCGTTTACCCTTTGTCAAATTTCTGACATTGGTAACGATCTTTTGCATTCCCCAGGATAAAAATCGTCGGGTGTAGAGAGCAGTGCGAAATCATATCATTAATCATATATCCTGTTCTCACCCCATATTTCCGGGATGGTTGAGGGCAGTTATGCAAGCGGGACCTCGACATTTCCGTTACTGGGAGTGTCAATTGGTGAGATGCTGGACAATATCACCGCGAAATACCCGGATACTGAGGCGATCGTTTCCGTCCACCAGAATATTCGCTGGACGTACCGCGAATTTCTGGAAAATGTCAACAGGGTAGCCCGGGGTCTGATGGGAATGGGTGTCGAGAAGGGTGACCGTGTCGGTATATGGGCTATGAACCATGCTGAATGGGTTGTCGTCCAGTTCGCTACGGCGAAGATCGGGGCAATTATGGTGAACATGAACCCCGCATACCGCACGTACGAACTGGAATACGCCCTCAAACAATCGGAGATCCAGACGTTCATCATTCAGGGACGGTTCAAAACCTCCGACTATGTCGGAATGTTCTACGAAGCCTGCCCGGAAGCGTATGAGGCAAAGCCCGGCAGGATTTCCTCTGAGAAGTTCCCGTTCCTGAAAACTGCAATTTTCCTGGGAGACATACCTTACCATGGCATGTTTACCTGGAATGAACTCCTGAAAAAAGCTGAAGAGATAACAAACGATGAACTCGTTGAACGGGGCGACCTGCTCGCTTTCGATGACGCAATCAACATCCAGTATACCAGTGGCACCACCGGGTTTCCGAAAGGAGTCGTCCTCACCCACCATGGTGTCCTTAACAATGGGTATATCATCGGTGAAGGGATGGGATTTACCGAAAAAGACCGGCTCTGCATTCCTGTCCCGTTCTATCACTGTTTTGGCATGGTACTCTCTAACTTCGCGTGTGTGACCCATGGGTCAACCATGGTCCTGCCTGCTCCCACGTTCGACGCCGAAGAGGTCTTGAAGACCGTTGAGAAAGAACGCTGCACCGCCCTTCACGGTGTTCCGACCATGTTCATCGCTGAACTCACGCATCCCAATTTTGCCAAATACAATCTGAAATCTTTACGCACCGGCATTATGGCAGGATCACCCTGTCCGATTGAAGTAATGAAACAGGTGAATACAAAAATGCATATGAGCGAGATCGTGATCGTGTACGGGCAGACCGAGACATCCCCCGGCGTAACGATGACCACGACCCGTGACCCGGTTGAGCGGCGTGTTTCGACGGTCGGGCGTGCTTTTCCCCATACGGAGCTCAAAATAATCGATTCCAAGACGGGAAAGATCGTTCCGGTCGGGGAGATCGGGGAGATCTGTGCTCGCGGTTACTGCGTCATGAAATGCTACTACAATAATCCGTCAGCAACCCATGCAACCCTTGACTCGAACCGGTGGAACCATACGGGTGATCTTGGCACCATGGATGAGGAAGGTTACTTCAGGATAGTTGGCCGCCTCAAGGACATGGTAATCCGGGGCGGGGAGAATATATATCCGCGTGAGATCGAAGAATTCCTGCACCACAACGAAAAGATTGCGGATGTGTATGTCGTAGGGGTCCCTGACCGGAAATATGGCGAAGAACTCTGTGCATGGGTGAAGATAAAGACGGGGCTGACCATGACCGAACAGGAGGTCAAGGATTTCTGTAAGGGCAAAATTGCTCACTTTAAGATCCCCCGGTACGTGATGTTCGTCGAAGATTTTCCCATGGGGGTTACCGGAAAGATTCAGAAGTTCAGGATGCGGGAAGATTCTGTCAGGACACTTGGCCTGCACGAAGAAGAAAAGATTGAAACTGCGTGATCCGTAAAGAAATTTTAAGATATTTTTTTTCTCATCAAAAACTGGGCGGGAAACGTCAAAAGGGTCTGGTTTTTAACCATACCTTTCAATTTCCGGGAAATGATGAAGAATTTTTCTGTTGAATACCCGAATGCAAACCCTGGGTATTGACCGGTATTGATGAGCTCTGGCAGACTTTTTTTTGGACCGCATTGAGGCTAAAAAATGACAATCGCATTATATCGGGGAGTTTACCGGTAGGAAAAACTCGGGAGATGTGAGAACCGGAATTAAGTGAACCACCCCTGAAAACCGGAATACGGGATCTGGTGCGGGAATGTAACTGGTGCTCCGAATTTTACCGTTGAACAGGGACAATGTTATAATATGTAACAGACATGAAAGTAGATCCTGTAAGAATAAGTTATCTATCGCAGACGAACAACACTAGTACCTGCGAACCCTGGGAGGATTTACCTGATGAGACTTATCGGAAAATTGTCGTGCATGCTGCTCGTTCTCTGTGCGTTTTTGATCATCCCTGCAATGGCAGACACAAAATATATGGCCGGGAGCCCACAGCTTTCAGCATCTATATCCGGAACCAATGAATTCAACCCGGGGGATGAGGTGCAGCTTACGGTCGTTATCGAAAATACCGGCGTCAATGAATTCAAGTTTGTCCAGTCCTCAATCGTTGGCCGCGACGATCTTCCAAATACGGCAAAGTTCCTTACCGCTGATCTCAATCCCGGGAATGCACCGCTGGTGATCAAATCCGATCCCCAGATGCTTGGCGATGTGCAAGGCTCAGAAAGTGTAAGGGCAGTGTTCACCACAAAAATTAACGCGGACGCACCAGCGGGAAACTATGTTCTTCCGCTGACGTTGAATTATTCTTATTTATATCAGGCAGAGCAATATGGTTTTGATACCATTCAGTATACTTATAAACAGGTAAATGAAGATATCGGGATTCCCATAAAAATTAAATCCGATATCTCGATTGACGTCCTGTCAGCAGCTCCTGAACACCTGAATGTCGGAACTGAGGGGTACCTTAACCTGAAAATTAAAAATACCGGTTCCGACAATGGGACCAAGGCTGTCGTGAAAATTCTGCGCAATGGCAACAGTCCCATCGTACCAACCGATAGCAGTGTTTATATTGGAGACTTTCCTTCGGGAAGTACTGTCGACTGCAGATACAAGGTTTCAGTATCCGGTGATGCCGAACGTCAGACGTATCCCGTCGATGTAGAAGTGGTATATAAAAATAAAGATGGGGATTTTGTCACCACAAAAAGTGAAACCATTGGGATACCGGTTGGGGGCAAAGCAGATTTTGAAGTGGTTTCAGCTCCCGCTGAAATGAATCCCGGCAGTAAAAAAGTCATCAACGTCGAATACAAGAATACCGGTGACACTACCATATACAGTGCACAAGGCAGGATAAGTGCTGTAGATCCGTTTACCAGCAATGACGATACGGCCTATATCGGAGATCTCGCACCAGGTGCCTCCGTCATTGCATCCTACGAAGTGAGTGTAGATCGTTCAGCTACCCTCAAGGAATATGGACTCGATTCAGAGATCCGGTACCGGGATGCGCTCGACAACACCTACATTTCAGACACGATGAAAGTAAAAGTCGATGTAATACCTCCATCGGGGATTGCCTCGGTCCTCTCAAACCCTGTCTACCTCACGATTATCGTGGCGGGGATCATTGGAATTGCTTATCTGGTCTGGCATTACCGGAAAAAGCGGAGCTGACCAAAAAATATACGGTTTTCAGGAACATTTTTTTTTTAAAAAATCTTAAATAGCCGATGGTATCATGTTACTATACAAAAAAAGTGGAATTAAATCAAGTAAAATTTCATAATTTGTCAATAGGTGATTTCACGCATATTATGGAAGGTTTCTTACCTTGGCAGTGGTGCCTTTTCTGGTGGATTGTAGCACTGCCTTGTCTTTTCCTTGGAATGCGTCAGTTGAAAAAAATACTGGATGCCGACCGGGAGACGTTGCCCATGCTTGGAGTAACCGGAGGCTTCATCTTCATCCTCTCATCGTTAAAACTTCCCTCGGTAACCGGAAGTTGTTCCCACCCTACCGGAACCGGCCTCTCGACAATATCCTTTGGACCCTGGATCACGGCACTCATTTGTGCAATCGTTCTTTTATTCCAGAGTCTTTTCCTCGCCCATGGAGGGCTCTCTGTCCTGGGAGCTAACATTGTCTCAATGGGTATTATTGGACCTTTTGTCGGTTATGCTGTATATTGGGCACTCCGGAATACTTCCGTAAATATTTACCTTACGGTTTTCCTGGTAACAGCGCTCGCGGATATATTCACCTATATAGCGACCTCTCTTGAACTGGCGATGGCGTACCCGGCGGAAACCGGAGGTATTGCGAGTTCGTTTGTCCTGTTCATGGGAATATTCGCGGTCACTCAGATTCCGCTCGCTATTGTTGAAGGTATTATTCTGGCTCTTGTCTTCAAATATATCGTAAGACTCAAACCGGATATCCTGATCGCATTGAAAATCTTCTCAGAAGAAAAAATAAATGCTTCGCGGAAGGATTTCTGATGGCGTGCAGGTATCTGCTCGAGGTAGTGTCTGGAGTTGCCATCGCGGTATTTTGTGCATTATTCATCTACACAAGTTCGTCTATGCCGGGGACTACATTTCGCGGTTCCGATACGGTCGGATCAGAGTTGATAGCGAACCTCTCCCATACACCGGAAGAAAATTTTCAGCCACTGATCCCCCAGTGGGTGCCGCCAAGTCCGGAAATAGAATCTACATTGTTTGCGCTTCAGGCCGCAATCGGAGGAGTATTGGTTGGGGGAATTTTCGGGTACTGGATTGGACAGAAGAAAAAAGTATGATCGGGCAACTTATGATGGGATCCACCTATGTTTGACGAGCTTCTTGAGGATATTGCCCAGAGGAATGGTCTCCGGGAGGTCAACACCTCCATAAAGCTCGCGGCAGGCCTCGGGGGATCCTTCTTTGCCTCCTTTCATCAAGTTATTTAATCTCCCTTATGCATCGCACTTCTTCTCGCATGCGCAGTCCTTTTTCTTGCCGGAGTGGACGCAAAAACCTATTCTAAGCTCTTCAAGGTTCCGGTCTGGTTTGCGTTTTTCAGTGTTGTCGGTATCATCTTTATCTATGGAGGAGGTGAGCCGTTTTTGCGCTGGGATCTCCTTCCATTGCTTTCGTTATCGGTAACAAGGGAAAGCCTTAATCAGGGTTTTTTTGTGTTCTGCAGGATAATAGGTGGCACTTCGGCAATGTTATTTATAGCTCTCACAACACCCATGACAGATATCTTCATTGTCTTGCGGAAGTGCCGGATTCCAGAGGTTGTGATCGATTTAATGATGATCATCTATCGTACCATCTTTATCCTCATGGACCAGGTCGTCCAGGTATATTCTGCACAGGTTATGCGCCTTGGGTATTCAACGGTAAAAGAATCTGTACACTCCTGTGCATCCTTGTGCGGTGCTGCCTTCATAGCCAGTCTGGGATGCCGGAGAAGATCTGATTCAGGCAATGGATGCACGTTGTTATGACGGAAAGTTTGCAGTCCTCGGGGAAAACCGACCAATAGAAAGGAGACCTCTCCTTGCCCTTGCGGCATTCCTACTTCTCTCGACCCTGGTAGTGATCCTGTCAGGAACTGGTACTATCATCCCGGTGACCCCATGAGCAGCATTATCCTTGAAGCCCGTGATATCCATTACCGGTATCCACGGGGCGTGGAAGCAATCTGCGGTATTAGTTTTCATATCCGGAAAAAGGAAAAAATCGCCCTGGTAGGACCCAACGGCGCCGGTAAATCAACGCTCCTTACGATGTTCAACGGTATGATCCGTCCTGACACCGGGATCCTGCTCTTTGACAATGAACAAGTAATGTACGATGCCGTATCCCTTCGGCGGCTGCGAAAACAGGTGGGTTTTGTGCTCCAGAACCCGGATCGCCAGATCATTGCACCAACCGTATACCAGGATGTAGCATTCGGCCCGGTCAATCTGGGATACCGGGACGATGAGGTAAAAGAGGCGGTCACCGTAGCGCTCCGTCATGTGGGGCTGGAAGGTTTCGAACGCCGGCCTCCCCATCACCTTTCCGGGGGGGAGAAAAAAAGGGTAGCAATAGCCGGGGTGCTGGCAATGGATCCGGACGTACTTGTCTTTGATGAGCCAACGAGCGGTCTTGACCCTTCAGGATCGGAAGATATCATGGAACTTCTCGATGAACTCAACCATGAAGGAAAGACCGTAATCATCTCGACCCATGATATTGAACTGGCATATCCCTGGGCAGACCGGGCAATCCTGATGCTTGAGGGAAAAATTCTCCAGGAGGGCGTGCCCGACGTGGCATTCGGTAATCCGGAATTTGTCCGCAGGGCACACCTGTTTCTTCCGACACTGCTGGAGCTGCATGGGGAACTGCAAAAACGTGGATTTATCTTACCGGGAAGAAAACCCCGCACCGTCCTCGATATGATGCAGGGTATCGAAACTATGTTTGAAAGAAAATATTCCTGTGTCCGCCCCGGGACAATAACAATATATAATGTCGACGGGCAGAGCGCCGAATCATTCTCCCGCTGGCGATCGGGACGTCCCGTCATTTCGATCGGGGCAATGGGAACCCGGGCAAAACAACGGGCGGAACACGAAAAGATTAACCTGGATTTTACGCATGGTGTCATCGACAAATGCATTCTCAAATCACTTCTCGGTGAAGATTCCCTGATTGTGACAACCGGAACCATGGTCGACCGCGTCTGCCAGCGGGTTAATGGGTATGCGAGAGAAAGCAATGTCCCGATCATGGTAGAAATGATGAACGGGGATTCCGCATGACAATCCCGCGTATCGTTATTGCCGGGACCCACAGCGGTTGCGGAAAGACCACCATTGCAAGCGGCATTATGGCCGCCCTTACCGCACGGGGACAAAAAGTCCAGCCATTCAAAGTGGGTCCGGATTTTATCGACCCTTCTCACCACGCCAGTATCTGCGGACGACCCTGCCGGAACCTTGATCCCTTCATGATGGGGGAGGACGGGGTTACCCGGACATTTGATCAGGCGGCAAACGGAGTCTGATATCGCGGTTATTGAAGGAGTTATGGGGCTGTATGACGGGATTGACGGTACAGATTTTGCAAGTACCGCCCACATAGCCCGAATCCTGGACGCTCCGGTTGTCCTTATTGTCGATGTAAAAGGCATGTCACGCAGTGTTCTGGCACTGATAAAGGGATTTCGGGACTTTGATACCAGGATCTCCTTTGCCGGCGTGATCTTAAATCGTGTGGGAAGCCTGCGTCACCGCCAGATGATTGACACTTTCCCGGCTGGTGTTTTTCTGGGCTGGATTCCAAAACGGGAAGATATCGCCATCGAAAGTCGTCATCTTGGTCTTAAGATGTCCCATGAGACGGGATCGATGGCGGCATTCGGTCATGTGATTGAAGAATATTGCGATCTGGACGCACTTATCGCCGTCGCGCATAAAAACCCGGTTTTGCAACCACAGAAACCGGTTTTACGACTGAAAAGAAAAAACCGGTTTCGCGCCACCATTGGTGTAGCGTTTGATGAGGCATTCTGTTTTTACTATCAGGATAACCTGGATCGGTTGCGGACATCGGGTGCAGACCTTATTTTTTTTAGTCCTCTGCGGGATCCAATTCCTCGTGTCGATGCCCTTTATTTCGGGGGAGGATATCCTGAACTCTACCTTCCTGAACTCGAATCTTCACCATGTACCCGGGAATTGAAATCCAGGGTAGACAGGGGGATACCGGTATATGCTGAATGTGGAGGGCTTATGTATCTCAGCAACGAAATTGCAACCGACAGAATATACAAATTATGTGGCGTTCTGCCTGCAAATGCGGAGATGACGAATAAAATCCAGGCGCTTGGTTATGTTAAGGGCGAAAGTATCGAAAATTCTTCATTTCTTCCCCCATCTCAGGTCATAACCGGGCACGAATTTCATTATTCCTGTATGCATACGGACCGGGATGCACGGTTCGCTATCAGGTTGTCTCGGGGAAAAGGCATCGACTCCGGGAAGGATGGCCTAATTTCCGGTAATGCACTGGGCGCCTATACTCATGCGTATTTCACCGATGCATTCTCGGACATATTTGTCGGTGAGGCGTGTCGTTTTTCAAACGATTGACAGGGATGCCTGATAGTTTGAACAATCGATTTTCGAGCTCCTGGAAATGGACATTGACGGGAATTCACTCCCGAACTACAAAAAATAGGGATATTTTACGAGGGTCCTTACCCAGAGCATCTTTGTGCCCAGCTGGGTAAGGGAGGTTTTATTGAAGATCCCTGACTCGTCACAGGACGACCGTCAGGGGCGGCGTCGGTCATCGCTATGAGGCAGAATAGGAGGTCTTAACCCCCAAATTATGAATGAGCACCTGCGATTTTCAGGGAAATCAGGAAAAATTGTTCCGGCATTGTTGGGATGCAGCAATTGTTGCCTCCGGTTCTCCCGCCGGGTCATTCCCCGATGTAATGACCCTCAAAAAGTTGGCAGGAAAATTCCCCTGGAAACGGATGAAATGGGGGAAGGGAGGTCGCCCGCATGGACCTTCAAGCGTGTCAACAAAAAAATGGATTGGCTTGGATTTCTTCAGAGATTAATTTTCTTTTTCACCCAAGAGATAAAGGCATAGAAATACGAATCTATCTCCAGAAGAATAGAAGGTTGGGAATACATGCGCAGCGATGACGTAAAAACCGGATATCAGCGGGCGCCAAATCGATCGCTCCTGCGTTCGCTTGGTGTGACTGACCGTGAAATGAATCTCCCGTTTATTGGAATTGCCAACGCGTATAACACCATCGTCCCCGGGCATATCCATCTGCGACAACTTTCGGAGAAGGTGCGCGAAGGTATCGCTGCGGGGGGAGGAGTCCCGTTCGAATTCGGGGTAATCGGGATCTGCGACGGTATCGCCATGGGACATGAAGGAATGCGGTACTCCCTCCCATCGCGGGAGAATATTGCAGATTCTGTTGAGCTCATGGTTCAGGCTCACCGGTTCGATGGATTGGTCTGCATCGGGACCTGTGATAAAATTGTACCGGGTATGCTCATGGCAGCTGCACGGTGCAACATCCCCACGGTTGTCCTGACCGGTGGTCCGATGCTCTCCGGTTACCAGGAGGGAAAAGACCTGTCGCTCATTGATATCTTTGAGGGTGTGGGTAAGGTCGCGGCGGGTACCATGGACGAAATGTCATTGTGCGAACTGGAGCGCTGCGCGATGCCAGGCTGCGGCAGCTGTCAGGGTCTCTATACCGCCAATACGATGGCATGCATGACGGAGGCTATGGGTATGTCGCTTCCCGGGTGTGCCGCGATACCGGCGGTTGATGCAGCAAAGCTACGGATCGCACGCGAGACGGGCGAGGCGATCCTGCCGTTAGTCCGGAAGAATATCGTCCCCCGGGATATCATTACCAGGCAGAGCCTTCACAATGCCATCAGGGTTGATATGGCTCTCGGAGGTTCGACCAATACCGTCCTCCACCTTATGGCAATCGCGACCGAGGCCGGTATCCCCCTGTCGCTGAATGATTTCAATGATCTTGCAGAGAAGATACCGCATATCTGCCATATGCAGCCATCCGGACCGTACTCTATGCAGGCGCTGTACCGTGCCGGCGGGATCCCGGGTGTGCTCAACAGGCTCGGGAAGTATCTTGATGACTCGCCGACGGTTTCCGGCAAAAGCGTCCGGGAGATCGCCCGGGATGCGAAGATCAGGGATGAAAATATTATCCAGCCTGTCGAATCCCCGGTCAGCCCCGCCGGCGGTCTCAAGATCCTTTTCGGGTCTCTCGCACCGGACGGTGCGGTTGTGAAATGTGCGGCAGTACCAAAAGAGATGTGGAAACATGGTGGGCCTGCACGCGTCTTCGACGGTGAGCAGGAAGCAATGAGCGCCATCCTGTCCCGCGGAATTCAGGAAGGGGACGTTATCATCATCAGGAACGAGGGTCCACGGGGTGCACCCGGCATGCCGGAGATGCTCTCGCCCACCTCTGCCCTCATGGGATTTGGCTACACCCGGGTTGTTCTGATTACTGACGGGAGGTTCTCAGGCGGAACGCGGGGGCCCTGTATCGGGCATGTTGCCCCCGAGGCCGCGGTTGGCGGACCAATTGCACTGATTGAGGAAAATGATCGGATTGAAATCGATCTCTTTACCAAAAGGATCGAGATAATTGTCGATGAAAAGACACTCGCACAGCGTAGGAAAACATGGAAACCGATACAAAAGTCCCTTTCCGGAGTCCTTTCCCGCTATGCAAAAACCGTGGAACAGGCAAATCTTGGTGCGGTACAGCGGTAATTACTTTTTTTAAGAGCGTTCAACAAAGAACTATCCCGAATATACCATCATATTCTGAGAGAGAATAGTTAAAACACCTGATTTAGTTGTTAAGCCAGGGATTTTTGTTTTTATCCTGGGAATTTATCCACTTGATGAGGTAAACCTGAATTTTCCTTTTGGGATGAGGATCTCAAATTTCGCGCCCTTCCCTGGTTCGCCTGTTTCAGTGATCATGATTCCGGTGTTTCCCAGGATCTCCCGGATCAGGAACAGGCCGAAACCGGCGCCCATTCCGCAGCCGAATTCAAATATTTTCTCTTTTTTATCGAGCGGAATCCCGCTGCCATTGTCTTGGACAATCAGGATAAGAGATTCATCAGAGAGATGGGAAAATAATCTTATTTTTGTAAGATGATCCCCACCGTGATTTAATGCATTTATAAGGAGATTATAGAAAACCCGGGGAAGGAGGGGATCTGCGTACAATTCGATATCCGGTATTTCCAACGAAATATCGACATTGTTCACCGGCAGAAGCCTGATAACATCATGCCATGTCTTTTTGACCGGTTGCCAGGCCTGCGTAGTAATCCCGATATCCTGGAGTGATTTCCCGAATGCCATCTGTTTTCGGATCGATTCGATAGATTCTATCGTCTTATCAAAAAAGATCTGCATGGCTTCATGGGTTGTCTTGAGCTGTGCACGCTCCAGATACGTCATGATAACGGCGAGCTGATCAAGAATATCCCGCCGGGTTATGCTGAAAAGAAGATCCATCTTCAGGTTCCGGGTCTCTTCGGTTAAGTCTTCACCGATTCCAAGAATATACTGCAAGGTATTCTCCGAATTATAGATGGGTACGATGATCATATGGAGCAGACGCTGACCCTGGGATTTGTTTGAAATTTTCTTATTACTGATAAAAATATGGTTGAGAACAGCCTCCTCGTCCTCGTGATCGATAGTGGATATCATCTCGTTTGAAAAAAGTTCACGGTCAGTCTTTCCGATTACTTCAGAGGCGTTCAGCTCGAAAATCCGTTCACTGGATTTATTCCAGAAGGTATATTTTCCGTCTTGCAGGCTTTTCATGAACACAGCCACGGGAAGCTGATCGATGATTTCCCTTCGGAGATTTTCTCCGTCTTTTACCTGCCGGAGGGCGAGTTTGAGCGAATCGACCATCATGTTGGTACTGGTTTCAAGGATGGCAAACTCGGTGCTCTGTGTAGTCCCGATCCTGTGTTCAAGATCACCGTGTGCTATGATATTTACATCGTCGACAATCTTGGTAATGGGGCGGGTAATGCGTCGTGAAAATACGTATGCCAGGGCGCATCCGATGCCAATTGCGGTAATCCCGGTAACGAACTGGAAAAGGATAAGCCGGTTCAGGGCATCCTGAATTAATTGCAGGTCATAGGTTATCGCAACAATCCTGCTGGGATCTGATCCGTATTTATCGACCTTCAAATCCACAAAAAGATATCGTGTTATCCTTTGGTGTTCAGGATCCTGCACTTCAAGAGTCTTCCGGTTTTTCAGGACTTCAGTGATATATCCCTGTACGGTTTTTTCAGGAAGGCTGTTGTTATCCAGGCGTCTTCCCATGGAATTAAAGATCGTAAATTGTTCCACGTAAGGGTTAACTGAAATGATCCTCTGGATATTATTCTTGTCATCCAATTGTTGGTTTATTACGTCAAAAGTCGTCCCTGAAAGGCCAAGTTCCAAAATAAAGTGGTGGTCAGGAGTGGGCATATAGGCAAATTTCCTCAACTGACCTGACCCCAGATTGTCACGGATAATTCGATCAGGGAAAAATCCTTCTGACTGGCGGATTTTTGTAAGATAGTCATAAAAGTACGGGATCCGCTTAAAATCCATCCCAAGTTCAGGCATATATGTCGTAGATATAATGACCCCGGTGTCATTGATAAGATAAATATCGTAATTTTTCCCGAGGCTGTTTTTGACCATGGCAAGGTCCATCCTGTCGGTCTCGCCTCCGGTCCGGTTATATTCAAGGAATACAGCTGTTAATCCGTCCTTCATCTGCTCATTGAGGGTTTCATCGAAGACGTTCCAGGTAATCTCCTCCAGCCGCATCGCTTCAACAATATTCTGTTCTGTCTGTGCCTGAAGAAGGGTGGATTCACGCTCAAAATTGGTTTTCGTGTAAAGGTAACCATTGAAGGATAGGAACCCGACGGTACAAATGATAAGGAGAACCATGGAAAGTAAAAGTGAGATGGAGATGGATCGTATCCTTCGTACAGGCGGACCCGTCACCGTCATGCAAACTCCAATCGCTTTTAATCCGATTTTATCAGATTTTCATCCGGAAACCGAGTTATTATAACTACTTCTGCCGGAACGATAAGTTTTGTTATTATTGATATCCGGGGAAAGTAAGGCACCCGGTAAATACCCTGGCAGAAAATTATTACCCGGGATTTTATGATGAAATATCGTTACGGGAAGGAGAGAAATCGTTATACAATAAACTGCAGGGTGTAAGAGAAAAAAGAGGATGTGTTAATGGATCATCCAGGGTTATTTCATTGCTTCGGCGATCGCTTCCTTGACCTTCTCGTCATTTTCCGATTCGAGAGCATCTTTAAGCGCTTTGTTCACATTTTTTCCGCCGATTGCACCGAGCGCCCGTACCGCCATCATCCGGACGTACTTGTTTTCATCCTTCAACAGGATTACCATCGGTTCAATCGTATCCGAATTGCGAAGAGCCCGGAGGCCCTTTGCAGCCATATACCGCACGTGATCCCGGTTATCCTTCAAAGCCTGGACAAGGGGCTTGACCGCTTTTTCATCAGCGATCTTTCCCAGGGCTTCGGCCGCACGGTACCGGGTCTCCCATTGGGGCTCCTTCATCGCTGCAGACAGCGGCTCAATTGCTGCCTTGCCGATTGAGGAAAGTGCGAGCATCGCCTGCTCACGAACTGACTTGTCAAAATCACCCAGCGCCTCGACAAGTGGCTGGATGGCACGGGGATTCTTTGCCTTGCCGAGCAGGTATGCGGCATATTGCCGTACCATGGGATCGGTATTGTTACGGAGGGCGTTCCCCAGCTCGTTCACGCCCATCTTCTCAAGTTCATCGGCTCCTTCCGGTCTTTCAGGTATATTGATTTCGGCCATACTAATCACCATGATGTATCTCCTGTTTTATTATATAAGAGCGATCACCTGAACAAAAAACCGCGTTTGCCGGTCTGTCGCTGATCAAAAGGTTTTTTTTCAAAGGAGTTTAGTGACGCAGGATAGGATTACTCCTCCGGGAAAGGGCGGCGGTGATGATGAGAGGTTTACTAAAATACATTTCAGGAAGTCTTCTTCCGGATAACTCCAAAATTATTCGTAGTTTACGACGGATATAAATATTTTACACCGTGATGCATTTTGTATGAATTACAAGAACATCATGCTGCTCGTGGTATGCATCGCGACCGTTGCGGCTGCCGGATGCACGGGGTTGCCGGCAATAAGTTCAGACAGGGCATCCCCGCCACAGGGAATTTCACCGGTAAGTGATACCAATGGGCAATCACAGGACCTGTCTAAGATGATGTATTCCGGCAACGCTCTGGCAGAATCAACCGGTGTTGCTTCACCATCCGGTTCAGGGGGTTCCGGCATTGATACAAAGATTATCAATACTGCATACCTGACCATCGAAGTAAAAGATGTGCCACGGGGTGTCGAGACACTTAAAAACCTTGCACTGCGAAAGGGAGGATACCTCTCTTCCACAAATATCCAGAATAATTATAACAATCGTCTTTCAGGTACGGTGATAATCCGGATTCCTGCACCCGAATTTGAAAATACCCTGACTGAGGCAAAGGCGATCGGTACGGTCAAAACCGTTTCTACCCAGGGACGGGACGTAACTGAGGAGTATGTTGATCTTCAGGCACAGAAATCCTCGTACCAGAATCAGCTTGCCCAGTATAACCAGATCATGAAAAAAGCAGTAAAAGTTGAGGATGTCATTACTATCCAACAGCAGATAGACAGGGTTCAGACGGAACTGAACCGTCTTGAGGGCAGGCTGAAATACCTCAACAGTCAGATCGATCTCTCAACAATTACCATAAATCTCCAGGAACCAGAGCCGGTGGGTGGCGAAACGGGTCATAACTTTATTTCCACCATCAATGAAGGTATCACCGGCTTCTTCGGCATGATTGATGCAATAATCATTATTCTCTTCACGCTCCTGCCCCTCATCATCGTCGCTGGCACAGGATACGGGATCTACCGATGGAGAAAAGGGAGAAAGACTGAAGAACAGCATGAATTACCCGGGAAAATATAATTTTTTGGACTCCGTAAAAATACGGTCACCGTTCATAGTTCAATTACTTCTACTCCACGGGTTCTTTCCTTCTCCAGAGGATTTCCTGTCAACCGGCGGAGGAATTATGCATTTTGGGGGAGGCCTTAGCGGCCGGGACAGAAGCAACGATTGACGTAGCCCAAAAGCGCGTCAGAATAATTTTCTTATGATTTCTTCAGAGCTTTTTTTTTACCATTACCTGATCTGATAAAGGTAAGGGGCGATCTTATTTTTTCGGGAAATTCGCGACAACTGCAACGAATAGTCACTAAAAAGACGGGAATAGGATTTACTATTTTCAAACAGGGATGGTATAGGGGGGATTATTGTTATTTCCGCTGTCATGAATGCACCTGGGGGTGATGACACCGTCAAGATTCCTAGGTCTGATTAGTCTGCGCCTTCGTTGTTGTTGTTTCTGCTGCTCCTGCACTGATCTCAGGGACTTTTGCCACGCCTGTTAGAGTATCTACGGATAGAGTAACCTTCCCGAACCCTAAGGTCGTGTTCCCTGATGTGATTACCCGGCCATTCCTGACAATCTCTACCAGAAGGGTCTGTCTTGTTGAACCGTCTGATTTCCCAAACGAAGCCTGCACAATGTCAGTAGCATTCTCAACCGGATAGTACCGGTCGCCGGAACTTGTAACAGCCTGGAGGGCAGTCGGCATTCCATAGGTTCCTTTAAAGCTGCCGAGATACCTGGTATGAACATAGACACCCTCGGCTGGAACGGTAACCACGGGGGTCACTTTAGGGTTAATTATATTCCCTGAAGGAATCTGGGTTACACTCGTGGCTGTCGGCAACGTACTCGTATTAGCCGCGATCTGACCCCCTTTTGATATCATGGGGTAGATAAAAAATCCTCCGAAAACAGCCGCAACAATGAGGAATATCACAATGATGGCATATACTGTGTACCTGCCCGGTTTAAACCTGAAGCCGGGTCGTGGGTTTCGCGGGGCAGGAAGTTCCCCGGCCAGGGAAATCGATTCTGAGACCTGCGATGGGGTGATATCAGGTGTTTTGAATCCAGGTTCCTCCTCGGCCGGGAGAGAGTCGGAATCTTGCTCCCGATCGATTGTTTCGAGGTCAGGTGTGAAAGACGCAGGCTCCTGCGGGGCGACCTCCTGGTGCCGGGTACTTCCTGCAGGGAATCTGAAACCATCAAGTCAGACTGAATGGTCATGGGAAGGATCTGTCGGCAGTATGTCCGTGGTGACCGGCGGGATAGTTCCTGCCGCAGGTTCCTTTTTTGAAGGTTGAGGTAATTTTTCAGGCGCTTCAACCGCCCGCACGCCGAAGGGAACAACGATCGGGGATCCACAACGGTTGCAGAAACCCGATCCCTCCGGCACACGGGTTCCGCACCGTGAACAATACGTACCGAAACCGGAAACCGGGGCTTCAGACCCCGTAATCCCGGGTGATGACGGGGCAACGGTCCGGGTAGTCTCAATAATTTTTACCGGGGAATGCCTTTCTGACTCTTTACGGGGAGCGGTTTTTTTTATAGGATGGGCGGGTAGATACACGGGTGCGCTGACCTCGATACGGGGCTGTACTGTGCGCTCTGTTTTTTTCAACGCGGTTCCCCGTCCCGGAACGACTTTACGAATGACCTGTTCGAATGAGGACGAAATATTTCCTTTCAATGCCTTAGCCCATGCATCCCGCTCCCTGATCCGGTTCCCACCGGTCTGGCGGGAGAACGTGAGGATCATCTGTCGTGTTTCACCGGTTTTGGACAGGACTGACAAGACTGATAATCTGGTCGCGGATCGCATTTTCGCCGACTTCAACATCCTTAATCGTCACAAGAGGAATCTCTTTTTGCGGTAGGAGGTTTTTTACCCTGTCGACAAGGATGATCCGCTTGTTGGTAAGTATACCTTCAAAAGGAATCGATTTAACAAATATCCCTTCAGTCCGCAAGATAACCGATTCATCACTACGAAGTTCCGGATCGCCCATTATACCCCCTCATCACTCGACACTTCTGTAGGAATTAGTAATTCCAGCGAGAAAAGGTTTTGTTAAAAAAATAATATCATTCCAGGAAGGTGATCCGATGAAGGATCTGCAATGACGGCCTAGGGTCAGGAAATAACAATCTTCTTAAATCCGGATCATACCGGGGATTTTACGACCGGGTTAAAAAGCCAAAAATACCCTCTGTTTGTCATAACTATGATTCGGTGATTACCGACTCATTAATTTAATTG
Source organism: uncultured Methanoregulaceae archaeon (assembly GCA_963829225.1). Classification (GTDB taxonomy): domain Archaea; phylum Halobacteriota; class Methanomicrobia; order Methanomicrobiales; family Methanospirillaceae; genus Methanoregula. The sequence continues at coordinate 36,227 of CAWHHQ010000002.1, forward strand.
CCGGGATGCGCGGATGATTCCCGTATTTTTATCGTAAATCACTGCTGATTCTGAACGCACAGGTTATTATGACTGGCATTTACGGAGGAAAAAAATTCCCACCGGCAACCTATTAAATTCCCTCCACTATGGTGTACGATATGAAAAAATGGTATGCGATCCTTATCCTGATTCTCATTTTTTTGATATGCTCTGCCGGATGCTCATCCACACCGCCAGTCCAGCCAGTCCAGCCGGTGCCTACCCCGACTCCAACCCAGGTTGCCGCGACAGCTCCGGAGAGTAAAATCGCAACCGTCCCTCCCTCTGACATGGCACTCCAGCTCTCTGATATGAACCCGGATTATAGTATTAAAGACCGTTCGGTCATGATCTCTCCGGAAGTAACCCAGCTGGCGCGGGATCTTGGCTGGCGACAAGGATATTTTGTCCTGTTCTATCGGCTTAACAAGGATAAAGACGATGAGACTTTTATCCGTCAGTCGATCAGTATTTTCCCGCTGGAGAACATGAATAAAGTCTTCACCATCGAAAAAGAGGATATGAAATCCCGATCCACAGGTTCGGGCACCTTCCACGAAATGCCGTTCCCCACAATCGGCGACAGGAGTATCGCATTCCGGGGATCGAATGACAATGATCCTGCCAGCCCGGTTGTGTATACCGTCCTTTTTACAAAAAAGGATGTTTATGAAAAAATTACGATGACAGGCACGACAACCGATTATGAAACATTTAAGGATATTGCACAGAGAGCTGCGGAAAAGATCCGGTGAGACGGTAACCTGAAGACCGGTCGATGGCTTTTGCCATGGAAACTAACATCGGTAAATTATCGGAGAAGAAGTAAACAGAATAAGATCGATTCCCAACGAGATTGATGCGTATGATCAAACACATCTGCCCCGGATTCCCGCTGAAAGGTGATCTCTGATGGTTTTTGCCTGCCGTCAATGTGGTGTATGCTGTATGTATATGGGTGACTATATTGTCATAGATCACATGATTCGCCCGTTCGAATATGCTTGTGAGTCGGTTTCGACCGGGACATCATTTAACGTGAGGGTGGATGATGACAAGAGAGAGATCTTCTCAGATCAGACGTTTCCCGATCAACACCCCGCTGCCTGCAGGTTCCTCCGGCCGAACGGAAATCTTATACAATGCACCATCCATCAGGATAGTCCGTCGCAGTGCAAGTTCTATCGCTGTGTAATCATGCGGATTTTTAATGAAACCGGAGGGGTTCTTGGAACTGTCACGGGTAATCTCTCGCTTCATTCAGATGATCCCGGGCTCCGGAGCGTATGGGATGAGGCGTACCAGAAAATCAGGGCGTCAAGTCCTGGTTCTGAAGCCAGAATCCAGGTTTTTCTGGAAGATCGCGGATATCGTGTCGTATAAATTTTAAACGTCGAAATCAGAAGGATTGACCGGACGGGGATTGTCTTTGGGAACACCGGTTCCCTTCATACAACCCTGAATTGTTAAAAATGAAAAATTAGTGAACGCCCAGGTCGGAATTCGAATCCGAGTCGTTTGCGTGACAGGCAAACATGATGGGCCACTACACTACCTGGGCTCCTTGTTGAACAAATGTCCCGCCTCCCGGATTCGAACCGGGGACATCGCGGTAGCCGCGCAGTTACCGTTTCCGGTAAACCATACTACAGCCGCGCACTCTACCGAGCTGAGTTAAGGCGGGGCACTGCGCTATTTATGTTGGGATAATTTGGTATTAAACGTATCGTTAAAAATCGATGATAACGGGTCAGTAAGACCCGGATTCCGTCAATTAATGGGTATATTTTTATAATCCGCATGACCATTAAGATCTATGACTGCTCGCAAGGATGTTGCGGGGGATCGTCTTCTTCACCGATAGCCATGCTCATGAAGAAGTGACTGTTTTTGATACTACGCTCCGGGATGGTGAACAAACCCCGGGGATTGCATTCACCTTTGAACAGAAACTCGAGATCGCACGTCGACTCTCTGCTATCGGCGTCCATGTAATCGAAGCAGGATTTCCTGCATCTTCGAAGGCCGAGAAAGAGACGGTGACCGCTATTAAAAAGCTCGGTCTTGAGGCGGATATCTGCGGGCTTGCCCGTTCAGTAAAAGCTGATGTTGATGCATGTCTTGAATGCGATGTAGACATGGTTCACGTCTTCATTCCAACCTCTGACATTCAGCGGACGAATACGATCAACAAAAGCCGGGAGGAAGTACTCACAATTACCAGGGAAATCATCAGGTACATACGCCGTCATGTTGATCATTGCATGTTCTCACCCATGGACGCGACCCGGACGGAGAATGATTACTTAATGGAGGTCTGCCGGGCTGCTTCAGATGCAGGAGCGACGATCATCAACATTCCGGACACGGTCGGTGTTATCTCACCCTCGGGCATGAAGACATTGATCTCCCGGATCACCAGCCACGTTGACTGTCCGCTCGATGTCCATTGCCATAACGACTTTGGGCTTGCCGTGGCAAACACGATCGCTGCGGTGGAGGCAGGTGTATCTCAGGTTCAGGTTACCGTCAATGGTCTTGGGGAACGGGCCGGGAACGCGGATCTTGCCCAGACGATCATGATCATGGAGTCGATTTACGGGATTCGGACCGGGATCAAAAAGGAGCGGCTCGTCGAGACCTCGCACCTCGTCTCCCGGTTTTCGGGTATCTCGATCCCGCCTACGCAGCCGGTAGTCGGTGAGAATGTCTTCTCGCATGAGAGCGGAATTCACACCCAGGGTGTGATTAAGTGTACCGAGACGTTTGAGCCCGGTATCATGACTCCAGAGATGGTCGGGCACCGGCGCCGGCTCACCTTGGGAAAACATGTCGGGCGGCACGCAGTCCGCCAGATGCTCAGCGATGTGCATATCGGACCAACCGATGCCCAGCTGGATATCATCGTCGAGAAGGTCAAAGCCGTTGCCAACCGGGGGAAACGCGTGACCGAGGCAGATCTCTATGAGATCGCCGAGAGCACGATGGGGATAGAACTGAACCACAAGATGTTCGACCTGCAGGATATCGCGATTATGACCGGCAACCACATGATACCGACGGCAAGCGTCAAGGCCCGGGTGAACAACGAAGAGCATGTCTTCTCAGCGGTAGGCAATGGTCCGGTCGACGCTGCACTCAGGGCGATCCTCGGCATCGTCCCAGCCGAGATTTTGTTGAAAGAGTTCAACATTCAGGCGATCACCGGAGGCTCGGATGCGATGTGCCATGTCACCATTGCAGTCGAGGATGAACATGGGCATATCTTCGATGCAAGCGGGACCGGGGACGACATTGTCTTATCCTCGGTCGATGCACTGGTGAACGCGATCAATCTGATCAACCGGGCACATTGATCTCTTCCTTTTTTAGAATGAACACCAAGGAACCCGGATCGTCATCCTCATTTGAGATAATTTTTTCTGATTTGGAGTGACGGTATCCATTAAGACTTAAACAAAAGTGAATGCCCCCTGATAAGCAGGTAAGAAAAAGGATTATGCTGCAGAAGGGGCACCCTTACCCTCGATTGCTGCTTTAATCTGGGCCTGGAGTTGCTCAAATTTTCCCTGCATCATTTTCTCCTGTTTTTCCAGGGACTTGATGCGCAACTCGAGCGACTCGATCTTCTCGGTGAGTTTTGCGCTGACCGCGTCTTTTTTCTTCTGCATCATCACCGTTCCGACGCTCAGATACATGACCGCATCTTCAGCCGAATCACTAATTTCTTCCTGTGCACGTTTTGCCTCACGCACTGCCATCTCATACTGGGCCTTCTGAGAAAGAATCGTCTGTAACTGCTGCTGTATCTGCTGGAGCATGCCCAACTGGTTCTGGACTTTTGGTGAAAGATTGTTCATACGAATTTCTCCTGTTTTCTCCTGTTATTGTATCAGTTCCCCATGATAAAAAGGGTTATTCTAAAAACCGGTGTAGGCCTCGCACGATTAAGCAGACAGGATGATCCGATAAGAGATGACTATACGATATCCTGCATTTCACCGGCGATGTTAACAAGCCGGAGAAACATATTAAGGGCTGCCCGCAATGCTGCGATATCCTGTGCTTCTATCGTCAGCACAAGCGTCTCCTCCTCTTCAACAGAACAATAGATTCGCGAGCGGGGATTTACTTCATCGAAAAGTTCCGGGGCGAGTGCAGCGAAGATTTGCCGGGCATGGGGTGTCGAAAACCGGAAGATGGCCTCATGAACCGTCACAGGATTACCTCGCACATATATGCATAAAAAAAGATGATAAAATTAGTTACTTATGGGCATTCCTGCACTATGAGAATTAATTAACGCGCTTTCATCTCTTTGATCGCCGCACCACGCTCTTTGAAAAGAATGCGGTGGCCGCAGTAGGGACACCTTACGTTTACGTCTATCTCGACTTTCTGCTTGCATCGTGCACATTTATACGTACTTGCCATATCAGATCCGGAATTATCCTTTTATCTGCTCGAGAGTCCTGTCGATCGCGCGCTGGGCTATCTTCATGGCCGGCGTCTGCGGCTGGTATGCCCCTCCCGCAAACTTATAGCTGCATTTCCGGCATTCCCAGATCCCGGTACCCTTGCGCTGAACGGTCTGCATATCACATTTCGGGCAGCGGTGGAGAGCTCCTGATATCGCTTCGATATCTGCTACTCTCTTACGTACAAATCTTCCATACCGGCAGCCAAAACGTCCTGAACTACCAGTTACTTTTCCTTTTGCTTTATGTGTCGAGCTTGCCATAATGCATACCCACCGATCTGTCTTCTTTTATTTGTCCCCGGGATTAATATACTTGATTGAGGATCTTGACCTGCCCTTCTCCCTTTGACAGACTTGTTGACGAGATCATAAAATTCACCCTGGATGCCGGCAGGAATTCGAACCACACAGACCCATGAACCATCCTTCTGCCATTCGTCTTTCTCCATGGTGGAGCCGGCAGCGATATCCCCATATGCTTTTGCAGCAAAATCCGCCGGAATCCGGATCGCCAGCCGCAGTTCTTCAAACCGGATAGGAAGCAGAGGTCTTAATGCCTTGACCGTTTCTTTGACCAGCTCATCAAGATGTTTGAAAGGATCGATATTCACCCGTGCTTCTTCCATCGCCATTTCTATCCTCTGCGGAGGGTGAGGGTGACCGGTCTGGGGGTTTACCGCATTCCTTGCGATAAAGGTGATCACCTGGCGGCGTTTTTCTTCAATCATGTGTTTGCGCTGTTCGGCAGTGAGATGTATCTCACCTTTTTCAATGATGCGACGGGCAACAGCAGCGAAATCAGTGGTATGAAACACTTTTTCAAGGGATTCATCTGAGGCCCGGGTTCCCCGTGAGGCGTTGCCAAAAACATGTAATGCTGCGACTACGTCCTCGATATCAATATTCTGGCCTTGCCTGACCAGAGCAGCCTGATTTGGATCCACGAGAATCTCAAAGCGTTCCCCGAAACTCTCAAGACGGGCTACCACGGCCCTTTCGAGCGGGATCATAGTCGGTCACTGCTTGAATTGTCCGACAAATGAAGCGACTTCTTCTTTGCTCATTTTACGGAATACCGGATTCTCGCGACTGATCACACCAATCTCAACAGTATCAACATCAAACTTGCCTTCAGTGGCCGAATGGAGAGCTTTGAGCCCAAGGAGTATGACATCGTTAACTTCAGATTCGGGATTGTATTCCTCTTCGAAGACCTTCATCGCAGCGGGTCGCCCGATACCAATACCCGTTGCTTTGTATTCCAGGAGAGTTCCCGATGGATCGGTTTCAAAAAGACGGCATTCGCCATCACTGACACCGGCGATAAGCAACGCCGTTCCGTACGGACGAATGCCACCATACTGGGTGAGCGTCTGCATATGGTCGCAGAGCTTTTTGCGAGAGCTTCAACTTCTATCGGCTCATCATAGGACACGCGATTTATCTGGCATTCTATTCTGGCCCGGTCCACAAGAGCCCGCGCATCGCCCACAAGGCCGGATGAAGCAACGCCGATATGTTCGTCGATCTTAAAAATTTTCTCAATCGATGAGGCTTCGAGAAGCTTCGAACTCACTCGTTTATCGACTATCAGGACGACCCCGTCCTTTGCCTTGATACCCACTGCAGTTGTCCCTCGCTTGACTGCTTCCCGGGCGTACTCTACCTGATAAAGTCTTCCGTCGGGTGAAAAGACGGTAATCGCCCGGTCGTATCCCATCTGATATTGTGGTTGCATTAGAATTTCTCCAGATCTTCTTTTGTTAGGAATAATCGGTTTGTATTTTTAAATCCCTTTTCAATTACATCAACCTTCTGCCCGTAACAATACTCTGTCTGGAACGATTTTTCTCCGAAACTGTATTCGCGCGAAGATGCCGAATCCGAATCAGGAAGTTCCGGTCTTTTTATCTTTTCGCGCAATGTTTCGATCGTACCGGAAGCTGCAACGATGCGCAGGGCAATGGGGTTATCGTGACAACTCGTGATCGTTGCGAGTGCAATTGAGAGTTCTCGCTCGGTCCCCCGACGGCACCGGATGATCACATACTGTCCTTCAGACGCAATAACTGCCGGCATGACTACTGCGGCCATTACATCGCCCCAGAGGGAGGTGTTGGCTTCGCAAATTGCATAGTAGAGATCTTTTCGATCGATGCTCGTGCCGGAGGGGTCGACTGAAACCAAGATATAACGACGTTTCTCGCGCAATGTTGGAGGACGGGCGCCCATCAGATCAGCCTCACTGCCGGGTTGGGAGGGGTGGTAACAGCGTCTACACCGGTAAACGCCCTTTCGACGTCAGGAGTGTCCATACCGATGAGAGAGCAGAGCCCGGCGATCTCGCGGACCGCACGCATTTCAAGAATTGAACGTGCATGTGAAGAAAGTGTTATCGGGAACTCAAACCGCCGCTCAAGGACCAGAATATCGCGATACCGGTGAATGGCACGCTGGCGCAGAATACCCCTTCCGGATATAAGTGGGGAGAGATCGATATCAATTGCGACGCGATTATCAGCTGCCATCCTGGCTGCGACATGGTCAAATGCAGATTTATCCGCTGACTGAATGCCTCGCAGGATGTGGACACCCTTAATACCTATCACCGCCCGGTTAAACCCGTTATCTCCCGCCTGTACTGATACCACGGTCTCATCATTTCTCCCCTTCCTGATCCGGCTGATGAGATCTTTTAGATGAGTATCCCTGATGAAAATGCCATTCGACACTTCAATGCCATGAAATTCGCCAGGAGTTACCCCGGGCGCCACAAGACGGTCAAATCCCAGAAATCTGGCTTCCATTGCCATCCTGCGCACCGACGAGTCCCCGGATGGATACGGATAAACACAGGCATCGGTGATCTTCATGAAGGTAACGTACGTAAAAAGAGAATAAGATTATTTGCCCTGATTCGCATGGGAACGAATACTCGGTCGTGTCTTTTCTGTACCCGTCCCCCGGGTTCTCATCCCGCGCCCTTTGCGTCCCGCAGAAGTCTTCCCGCGCTCAGCACGCCCCCGATGGGTGGATTCTGCCAGCCAGGCAAGATTTCTGTCAGCCCGGATTGAGGGATGATGACCGTCAACGAGGATTACCTCGTAATATTTCAACTTCCCGTCCTGGCCGACCCAGTAGGAGTTGAGCACTTCCATGTTGGGAAATTTCTTTGAAGCCCGCTCTTCAGCAATCCGCTGGATGCTCTTGCCAGGAGTGGAATGGTTTTTCCCCATACGTGCTGACCGGCGTGCCCGGACATACCGTGAAGCGCGCCGGCCACCCCTTCGCACCTGCACGCGCGCAACCGCAATACCCTGTTTTGCCTTATATCCGAGGTTCCGTGCGCGGTCGATCCGGGTCGGGCGCTCAATACGAACGACACTCCCCTCGCGACGCCACTCCTGCATGCGATTCCAGAGGAGTTCTTTCACTCCGCTTTTTGCCGGTACTTTCCATGCCTCCCTGACGAAGGCGTACATCGATTTTACCATGGTTATCACCTAAGGTTCGGCTCTTTGAGAGCTACATTCCTTGTCTACGGGACGGATCCCGTATTCCTACATACTTTAACCGGAGGTCTATTAAAGTACTCCGGCCACCTGCCTTTTTTAAAAATCCGCAGTCAGATTCCTTTGCGCTTCTCGATAACCCGTATATCCTCGATACGGGTAACCGGATACTGGCCGGCTTTATCTTTTTCTGCAGATTTAACCATATCCCAGATGGTAAGCAGTGCAAGGGAAACTCCGACCAGTGCCTCCATCTCAACCCCGGTCTTGCCCGTCGATTTAACCCGCACGGTCGTTTCTATGAATCCGTCACCTTCCTCAAAATCAACCTCAATTCCACTGATCGGTATTGCGTGACACATGGGGATGAGCGAAGGAGTAGTTTTAACCGATAATGTTGCTGCAACCCGTGCAGTAGCAAGGACATTCCCTTTGACGACCGCCCCATCCTGTATTGCCTTGAGAGTCTCCGGCCGGAGGAATATCTTCCCCGCCGCAACCGCTTCGCGCACGACGTCCCCCTTCGCGCTGATATCGACCATCTGTGCACGCTCGTTCTGGATATGGGTAAACTCCACCATTTATTCACCTTTTTTGAAAAGTTCGACCGGAATCCGGTCGACCAGGTCAGATGCCAGCATCCCGCCGCCCCGTTGAGCCGCAACATAGTCCCCGGCCTTCCCGTTGACAAACGCAGCGATGCAGGCCGATTCGAACGCGGGAAGCTGGCAAAGCAGTGCACCGCAGACACCGGCGAGGACATCCCCGGTCCCACCTACCGTCATCGCCGGGTTACCCGTACGGTTGAACCGCACCTGCTTCGCGTCAGTGATAATATCGATGTGCCCCTTGACGAGCACCGTTCCCGGGAGCCCGGCGGCTTTTGCAATAGTTGCCCGGCCGACTGCATCGTCCGGGAGTTTTGTACCGGTGATCCGGAAAAACTCACCGGTGTGCGGGGTGTAGATCGTTTCCTTCGCGGCAACGGGCAATGGCAGATGAAGTGCCTCTGCATCGAAGACCGCTTTCTTGCAATGCGGTGCCAGTGCCGTAACGACATCATGGCTCTCCGTTCCTATCCCGTTTCCACAGACAACCACATCCGCATGCTCTGCGAGGGCAATAAGCCGGTCGATATGCTCCATCCCGATCCGTCTCCCCTCAAGCCGCTCATAAATAAGATCGGGGACCGGCTCGAAGACCGGGGTCGCTATCCGCACGACATCCGCGCCTGCCCTCAGGGCACCGAGCCCGGCAAGGTACGGGGCACCCTGGTACGGTCCCCCTCCAATGACCAGCACTTCTCCCCCGACACCTTTGTGGGCCTTCTTATACCGGGCCGGGAGGAGCGTGAGGTCCCCGGGACCGGTGAAACACTCGGCTTCGACCGGAATACCGATATCGATGACGGTCGAACCTTCGATCTTGGAACGGTGAAATGCACAGATCCGGTCCGCCCGCATGCCCGGGGTCGGGACATCGGCGGCGATAATAGTGACCTTCGAATCGTTCGCCATCGCTACGCAGGTTTTGAGAGGTTCCGTCAGCGCACCTGAGGCTCCGATTCCCAGTAACGCATCGATGATAACGTCTGCCCGCCTGAAAAGGGATCGTAGGGCTTCGATGTCGTCCCGGCACTGGAACGGGTGCAGGCCGACGCGGCAGTGCCTGAGGGATTGGAGCTGATGACCGCATGCCGTTGTCCGGGATGCAGTATCGAGATAACACACATCGGTGTCTACGCCCCGTTGAAGATAACGTGCAGCCACCATCCCGTCACTGCCATTATTACCTTTTCCGCATAGCACGAGAATGCGTTCCGGGCCGGCTGAGCGTGCCATATCGGCGAGTGCCTTACCCGCACCTTCCATTAACTGGAGCTCAGTCACCCCGAGCGCCATCGCATTTGCTTCCACCACCCGCATCCTCGCAGGGGAGATTATCCCTCCTTCAACGAACCCGTCAAACATATCCGGTTGCCTACCCAGCACATTTCATCTGTTTGAACTTCCTAAATAATAGGCAATGGGTTTTTGTGATGATATAAAAGCAGCCGCAGAACAGATCGCGGCGGCTGATGAAATTACTATCATCTCCCATATCGACGCGGATGGTATTTCCTGCGAGGCAATCCTCTCCCAGGCGATATCCCGGCAGGAAATCCATGTCAAATCTGTTTTTGTCCGGCAGCTCGAACCGCTCACGATGCCGCAGGTACCCTCCGACTCCTCGCTCAAGATCTTTTCCGATCTTGGCGCCGGCCAGCAGAACCTCCTTCTCGAACGGGGATTTATTGAAAAAGAGGTCATCATCATCGATCACCATGTGAGCCAGCCATGCGAACGGCAGTATACCCAGGTGAACTGCCTGCCCTATGGTTATTCCCGGATGAGCGCAGCGGGAGTATCCTATCTCCTTGCAAAGCAGCTCGACGATGCAAATATTGATCTTGCCAAGCTGGCTGTAATCGGTAATGTCGGGGATATGATGGCGCGGGAGAAGTGCGGCCTTGTCGGCCCGGCACGTGACATCATCGTTGAGGACGGTGTGCGGCATCAATCGGTTGAGGTCAGAAAAAAAGATCTCAACTGCTATGGCACGTCAACACGTCCTCTCTACCTTTCGCTCGCATACAACGATGATCCTTATATCAAAGGTATCAGCAATAACCCTGAAGGCGCCCGGCAGTTCCTGAAGCGTCTCGGTATACGGCAGCAGAAATCCGATGGGCGCTGGTTTGTCTGGGAGGAAATCCCGGTTGAAGAGCGGAGAATAATCATCTCTGCACTCGCCGAGCAGCTTATCGCCAATGGTGAACGGGTTGACCGGCTCCTCGCAGAAACATATGGGTTCCCTGATGAAACCCCCAGGACTCCGCTGCGGAATGCGCAGGAGTATGCGACAATGCTCAATGCCTGTGGGAGGTGGGCAAAACCGCAGGTTGGTGGTGCAATCCTCCGGGGTGATCGGGGTATTGCTTACCGGGATGCCGAACATATGCTGAATAACCACCGTGCTATCATCCGCAACCTGCTCCAGTTTATTCTCGACAGCGGCGTAAAGGAACTTGAAAATCTGCAATATATCCATGTTGGCGGGAAGTACCCGGATACCATTGTCGGTATCGGTGCCGGGATGGCACTTTCCAAACTGAACAGCGCAAAGCCGATCCTGATCATGTGCGAAGTGCCGGAAGACAAAGCACTGACGAAAGTGTCAATGCGGACAAACGAGCGGGCAGTAGAGAAAGGAGTCGATCTCCAGCAGGCACTCAATGATGCTTCCAAGGAATATGGCGGTGGGGGTGGCGGGCATAAGATCGCAGCTGGTGCATATATACCAAAAACGGCCGAAGAGGAGTTTGTGAATCGTGTCAACAGGATACTCGGAGAACAGTTCGCTGCGGCGGGTCCAGACAATCGCTGATTACCAGTTCGGCGGCGGCGTGGGGACCGGTCTCTTTTGTGAAGGCTGCACGTTCATCTTTTCGACGACCGGGAGAATCCGTCAGATCCTCGACGGGGGTGTTCGCCTTGCTACGGTTCGTGCTTCGGATGGCAGGCTGACACTTGGCATCGAAGGTGCCAAACGTCTGCAGTCACTGCTTCCGTCACCGGGTTACCGGGTCGTCGTCCGTGATGATGTTGCAGAGTTTGTCGCACAGGGAAAGAATGCCTTTGCAAAACATGTTGTTGCTGCTGATCCGGCCATCCGCGCGGGTGATGATGTGCTCGTCGTCTCGGGTAACGACAGGCTGGTAGCTTGCGGGGCCGCATCATTATCAGGTGCCGGGATGCTTGCATTTAATTACGGAGTAGCGGTAAAAGTACGGCAGGGTAGTGTGAAGGATGCTTCCGGGAAATATCAATCCGCGCCAGATGAAGGCGATGATGAAGAAGCTCGGCATGCAGGTCGAGCAGATTGAAGACGTTATAAGTATCGTCATCAAAACACCAAAGGGGAATTATATCTTCGATACTGCTGAAGTGTCGGCCATGACCATGCAGGGTGCAACCACCTATCAGATAATCGGAGAACCGAGATTTGAGGAAGCGGCACCGGATATTCCAAACGAGGATGTAACCATGGTTGCGGCACAGGCAAGTGTGTCGGAGGAGAAAGCAAAAGAGGCTCTCGTGTCGACGAAAGGCGATATTGCCGAGGCGATAATGCTCCTCTCCAGGTCATGATAGAAACCGGCGATCGCGTTCTTCTCGTGGGAGAAGGCAGGGAATTCTTTATCCGTGCCGGGACGGGAACGCTCTCTACGGATAAAGGCCAGATTGACCTCGCGTCGCTGGTTGGTGCAGAAGCCGGGTATATCCTGAAAACCCATAGCGGTTTTGGATTCGTTGTCCGCACCCCCCGCCCACCTGATTTTTTTACTTATGGAAAGCGGTCCGGAGCACCGATGCTGCCCAAGGATATCGGACTTGTGATCGCATACACGGGTATGAACCACAATGATGACGTGCTTGACGCAGGTACGGGAAGCGGTATTGCCGCAATCTATTTCGGCGGGATTGCAAAAACGGTGAGGACGTATGAAGTACGTCCGGAGTTCTCTGCCCTTGCACAAAAGAATATCACTGAGGCAAAGCTCAAAAATGTTGAAGCAGTTGCTGCCGATTTCCTCTCAGCTGACGGGATGTTTGACGTCGTTCATCTCGATATGCAGATCCAGCCTGAGCACATTGTGCATGCACTATCCCTCCTGAAATCCGGGGGGTACCTCGCATGCTACACCCCGTTTTTAGAGCAGATGGCAATTGTTGTTGATTCAGCGTCAGGACAGTTCTCAGAGATACATACCCACGAGCTGATTGAACGGGAGATGACACGCTCAAAACGCGGGACCCGGCCATCGACAAGCGTTTGCCATTCGGGATATATTACCATCGCAAGAAAATAACCGGATCAAATCAAGCAATAATCTACCCGGAAGACAAATGGATTATGAAACGGAAATCGTGATGATGACCAATTTTTTTATGGCGAGTCTTTTTTATTTGATGTGCTTTCCCAAACCCGCATATCTTTTCCGATATTCAGTAATCCTCCGATAAGATAAAACTGGTTCAGGATAAAAGCAGAGATCAGATTGTTATTCCACAGGATACCCGCTCCAGAGAGGACGAGGATCAGGATAAGGAAGAGAAGCGGACTGGAGAAGAATATGCCAAAGGAAAATAAAATAACCGCAATGAAAAAAAGCAATGGTGAACCCACAAACATAAAAATCCGGAGAGGATAGAAGAATTGGGGAAACCATCCTTTATTCCTCAACAGATCAAGATTTGACAGGGTCGCTGCGATGAGGCCTGTGGCCCGGCGGGTCTTTTGCCGGTACTGGGTTTTAAAACTTTGAGGAATCACCTCATAAACTATGGATTTACTTTCATAAACTGCACGATATCCCTTCCGGATCGCTTCAAAAGCGGTATTCGCATCATCGGCGCCGCGCTTATCATTAATCCTGCCGATGAGATCTGAACGGAAAGCAACTATCGCACCATTAAAATTATACGTCGATTCATGAGCGCTCTCCCAGTCACACATGCGGCCATAATAGGATCGATACACTCCCTCCAGCATCGTTGTACTGTCGGCGTTCATTAATGGCCTGAGTTCTCCCGTTACCGCGGCAATTTTCTCATCGCTTAAGAGACGTCCGATAAGATAATTGAGGGCATCGGGGTCAAAAAAAACATCAGCGTCGGTAGTAACAATAATCGGATATTTTGCCTTCCTGATAGCAGAATTGTACGATCTGGTCGTACCCAGTCTTTCGGTATTTGCGATTATCTGGTAATCTATTCCCGACCGTTCCAGGCTTATTTTTGCCAGATTTCTGGTATTATCACCCGAGCAGTCATCCACGAATATCAGTTCATACATCTCCGAGGGATAATGGCACTGTTTAATATTTTCAATTCTTTTCCCGATAACCAGTTCTTCATTATACGCTGAGATTATGATGCTGATATGAGGGTAGGTCCGGAGAGGATAAACCGGGACAGGTTTTCTCCCGAAATAAATCCCAAGAAAATAAATCATATACGGGATCAGGGAGAAAAAGAGTACCACCAACCCGAGAGCGAGGAACATTCTGTAGTATGTTTTTCAAATTCTGATTTAAACATTATCGCTTATGGATTTATATTGCCGTAAAAATCTGGTAGAGAGACGAACTGATGCGGTTGAACTGTGCAGAAAAAAAAACTCCACCTTAATCCACCAGTCAAGGATAACTCAGCGGAAATTTGCAGTATTACCCAACAATATCATGGCAGTTTTTGTCGCCACGACCTATTCCTTTGTAAACAAAACCTCGCGAGATAAAAAGATCGGGATCAATCATATTCCTTCCGTCGATGATTACCGGGTGTGATTTTCCTGACAGAGCCTGGATATGGTCCGGATCCAGATTTTTATACTGGTGATGCCCGGCAAAAATCACGACGGCATCCGCTCCTTTCATCGTATCATCAAGATTCCTGAGAAGGGGAACATCCGGGTACTCCAGAACATAGGGATCATGAACCGTCACTGCTGCACCGCCCCCGATAAGATTATCCCGGTAGGGCTCAGATGGCGTGTTGCGCGTATCGTCAGAATTGGCCAGAAACGCCCAACCAAGAATTGCCACCTTTGCCCCTTTTAAAGGACGCCCGGCCCGTATCAGGGCCTCCTTCGTGAGGCGGAACATATGGGTGGGCATGAAATCATTAATCCGGCGGGCAAGGACATAGAGTGATGGCTCCCCGGCCGGGTAATCGAGAAGGTCTTTTCCGAGAACCTGGACACCCCGCTCAAGATGGTAGGTATCTTTTGTCAGGCAATGCCCGCCGACACCAGCTCCAGGCCAGAGCATGGCACGGGTAATACCCTCGCCTTTGAGACTGTCAACACCTCTCCTGACATCATAAACATTGATTCCCATCGCTTCGCAGTAAAGTGCCAGCTCATTTATCGCAGCGATCTGGAGATCACGGAAGGTGTTTTCTGTGGTCTTTGTTACTTCTGCCGCAGTTGACGACATCGGGATTATCTTGCCAAGAGTGAGTACGGGAGCATAGAGTTCTGTCGCCCGCTGCGTACTGACCGGATCAATTCCTCCAACAATCCGGTCATGTTCCCGGATGTTGCGCAGGAGCCTGCCTGCCATCACACGCTCGGGAGCATGGGCCAGAGCGAAATCAACACCAGCCTTGAGTCCGGACTCCCGTTCAAGGATCTCTTTGGCAAGCGTAACTGTGGTACCCGGCGTGATGGTCGATTCCAGAACCACCAGCATTCCCGGAGACAGAGAACGCCCGACCTGCTCTATCCCTTCCGTGAGGGCAGAGAAATCCGGGAGGAGATCTTCCTTGTTTAAAAACGGGGTCTGGATCGAGAGGGTAACGGCGTCAAGTCCGTTAATTTTTGTAAAATCGGCAGTACAGGAAAATTTTTTTGCCGCAACGACTTTTTTCAGGAGTTCTTCTAACCCGGGCTCTTCGCCTTTAAGTGGGCATTCGCCACGGTTCAGCATGGCAATCTTATAACCGGATGATGACGAATCCCGCTGGAAACCATAGACGAAATCAAAAGCAGGGGAATCCGCAAAGAGCGCTGCAGCCGGAATACCCACATAACCCATACCGATAACCCCAATCTTTTTGATAGGGCCCCGTTTCCGCATCAATGATTCAAGAGTCATTATAATCACCCAAAATCAGATTGCAGAACTGATTTTTTCGCAGAATTCGAGATTGCGAATTGCCTGTTCCGGCGTAATGGGGAACGGCTGGTCCCGTTTCACACAGTCGATGAACGTTTCCAGTTCGCGTTTCAGCGGTTCCACCGTATTCACCATCACCTTTTCGATGATATTTTCCTGCACGTATCGCTCCGCTTCAATCTGGTATCGACCGGGTTTCCGGTAGATGTTCACCTCCTGTGTCATAAAGTTGCCTTCAATGGTGAAATCTGCGTCCTCGATATACATTGTCCGGATCTTCTTTGATGCCTTGCGGCTTGCAGAGAGGGAAACCGGAATGTTGTTACAATTCATCAGCACACTCATGACATCCGCATTGCCAACGCTGTGGACATTGCAGGGATTCGGGAAGAATACATTCAGGATTATGTCGATATCATGAATCATCAGGTCCTCTACAACAGAACTTCCGGTGATCCGTGCTGACGTGGGGTTATGCCGTTTCAACTCCACATAGAGGGGAGTTTTAACGATCTTTTTGATCTCGGTAACGATCGGATTGAACCGTTCGATGTGCCCGACACCAATCGTAATACCTTCCGGTGCCTTTTTCATCAGCTGTTTTGCTTCATCTGCCGTTGCACAGATTGGTTTTTCGATAAGCACGGATTTTGCCCTTGCAAAAACCTGGCCAACGATCGAGGAGTGGAACTGGGTAGGGACAACCACGCTGACGGCATCAGAATTATCGAGAAGTTCATTGATTGAACCATATACGTTTGCACTATGTTTTTCGCCCAGTGCTTTCGCAGCCTCGGTATTCACATCATAAATGCCCAGCGAATCCACCCCTCGTAATTCTGAATAAACCCGGACATGGTTTCTCCCCATCGCTCCGACACCGATCACACCGACATCCATTCATCTCACCTCGTTGATAACATCGCAGATATAAGCAAGCTCCTTCTGATCGAGCAGGGGGTGAACCGGAATACTGAGAACAGATGATGCGAGACTGGTTGATATCGGACAGGAATCGGGTTCGTTCGCGACTGCGTAAACGGGTTGATGATGAAGAGGAATAGGGTAGTGTACAGCACTTCCTATACCTTTTACCTTCAGATATTCAATAAAATCCGGCCGGTTCATGGGAAATTCATCAGTCATTCGAATCACGTACTGGTGATACACGTGGTGCATACCCGGTGAAACAACCGGAGTAATAAGTCCTTTGACCTTGATATGGGTATCGAAATATTCGGCATTCTTCCGGCGCCGGTTATTAAATTTCTCCAGTTTTTTTAACTGGACGATTCCAATGGCAGCTCCGATATCAGTGAGGCGATAATTGTACCCAATCCGTGTATGAAGGTACTTCTCGCTCTGCCCGTGATTGATGATAAGGCGTAACCGCTCGGCAAATACCTTCTCGCTGGTCGTAACCATACCGCCTTCCCCGGTGGTCATGTTTTTTGTCGCATAGAATGAGAAGCAGCCAAATTGCCCCAACCCTCCGGTCTTCTCTCCGTTCCACGCGGCACCGTGGGCCTGGGCAGCATCTTCCACTAACGTCAGATTATGGGATTCGCAGACCTGCTGAATTCCCGGAACGTCGAAAGGCTGTCCGAAAAGGTGCACCCCGATAACCGCTTTTGTCTTTGATGTTAAATGATCCTCCACTTTCTGTGGATCTATATTGAAGGTCTCCTCATGTACGTCAACAAAAACCGGCTTTGCCCCGGTCATCGACACCGCTGAAGCTGTGGCAAAAAACGAAAACGCCGGCACTATTACTTCGTCGCCAGAGCCGATTTCTGCGGCAAGGAGAGCAGCATGAAGAGCTGCGGTACCGTTGTTCACCGCGATTGCATGGGTAGAACCACAATAATCAGCAAAAAGTTTCTCGAACATTGTGACGTTTTCTCCGGCAGCCAGCTTTCCTGATTCCAGGACTGCTGTAACTGCAGAGATTTCATCCTGACCAATAGCCGGTCGTGCTATAGGTATCTGCACCATCAATCACCCTTGAAATTCCATTTGTTTCAGATAAGATGCGTAATGATTGGATATTATCGTTTGCTATACAATAGCCGGAATATATTGGTATTTCGGGTTTTCTGAGGATAAACCCTGCGGTGCGGAGATAGGTAATTAGAAGAGGAACAACCAATAATCGTACGAATGAACCGGGAGGGGGCACATGCGACATATCATATCCATAGGGGACTTTGACCGGAAAGAGATTGACGCTCTGCTTGACCATGCGCGGCAGATAGACCAGAAAAAATATGATAAGAATATCCTGTACGGTAAAATTCTTGCAACACTTTTTTTTGAACCAAGCACCCGGACACGGATGTCGTTTGAATCTGCGATGGCACGACTGGGAGGGACTTCCCTTTCAGTCGGAAGTGTTGAAGCCTGTTCCATAGCCAAAGGGGAAACACTTGCCGATACAATCCGGGTGGTCAGCGGGTACGCGGATGCGATTGTAATCCGTCATCCAAAAGAAGGAGCTGCCAGACTCGCCGCTGAATTTGCCACGGTCCCGGTAATTAATGCCGGGGATGGTGCCGGGCAACATCCCTCCCAGACTCTGCTCGATTTGTATACGATTCGCCAGTCAATGCCAATCGACAAAATTGATGTTGCACTTATCGGTGATCTTCGATATGGTCGCACTGCACATTCACTGGCTTCTGCACTCTCACTCTATAATGCACGCCTGCATACCATCTCCCCGAAAGGACTTGAGCTTCCCGCGACACTCGCAGCGGAACTTCGGGAGAAGGGCATGGAGATCGTTGAACACGATGATATCAGTGAAGTTATCTGCGATGTGGATGTCCTGTATGTGACGCGGATTCAGCGGGAACGGTTCCCCGACTCGGCGTCCTACTTTAACGTAACCTCCAGCTACCGTATCACCCCCGATCTTCTTGCGGGCGCAAAAAAACATCTCATCATCCTTCATCCTCTCCCCCGTGTTGATGAGATCGATCCAAGGATCGATGAACTGCCTTATGCACGGTATTTTGAACAATCACGAAACGGTGTTCCGGTCCGGATGGCCATGCTCATGCGGGTGATGCAATGAAGAAAACTGAAAATGCAGAAAATGAAGGGCTCCTTGTCCGGCGTATCAGAAACGGAACCGTGATTGACCATATAGACGGAGGAGAAGCACTCAACGTAGTAAAAATTCTCGGGATCACCGGAACAACGCAGGAGGCTCTTTCGATTGCTACCAATGTCCCGAGCAGGAATATGGGATGTAAGGACATCGTCAAACTTACCAACCGGGAACTCTCGAAAGAAGAAGTCGACAGGATTGCTCTTATCTCCCCCCGGGCAACAATTAATATTATCCGGAATTTTAAAGTCTGTGAAAAGAAAGGGGTAGAGATCCCGACGCTCATTGTGGGGCTGGTAAAATGCCCTAATCCCGGATGTATTTCTAATACCAACGAACCGATCCGGAGCAAATTCGAGGTATTGCCAAAGGGGCTTCATTGCTCCTATTGTGACTGGGTAATAACCAAGGATCTGACGAGTCACATCATCTAAATTACCGCTGTTGCTTTAGCTGCCTCGGGAAATGAACATGGCAATTTTGTAACTTTTTTACAGAAACATCCTGACAATGTACCGGAAAAAATATTCTTTCTCGTTGATCCAGAGCCATGATAATATAATATATAGAAAGCTGTCAATATGTGTGGATTGTGATGGATATGAAACAAAACGATTATCACGTATTTGCAGGGATTATAATCCTGCTTTTCGCTCTGATTCTACCGGGTTCTTGTGCTTCGGATAGCACGCAGTCCGGCTACATTGTTGTTGGATTGGCACCTGTTGCCAATTTTGATGCATTATATGCTTACAATACGGTTCCGGCGACCGTCGCATTCCGGGATCTTTCGACCGGTACCACTCCCTTGTCCTACGCATGGGAATTTGGTGATGGTGCAACATCCACCGAGCAAAATCCCTCGCATATTTATATTCGCCAGGGGCTGTATACCGCCAAACTGACGGTAACGAATGCATACGGATCCAGCAGCGAAATTAAAACGAACTATATCGCGATCGGGCTTGCACCCCGTGCGGACTTTACCGGACAACCCACAACGGGAAACACTCCCCTGACTGTGGAATTTACCGACCGATCCACCGGGCATCCGGCGTCATGGCACTGGAACTTTGGCGATGGCAAGGATTCATCGGAACAGAATCCTGTCCATACCTACTTCTCCAGCGGGGATTTCAGTGTAACCCTGACTGCATCCAATGATTATGGATCCTCTTATTCCTCGAAATCATACTATGTTCATGCAATACCCGTCCTGAAATCAAGGTTCATCGCAGATCCAAAAACGGGGAAAGCTCCGCTGGTGGTAAAATTTACTGACATGTCGACCGGGAATCCCCAGACATGGAACTGGGATTTTGGTGACGGCATTACCTCAACCCAGCCGAATCCTGTCCATGCCTATACCACGCCCGGAGCATTCGATGTCAATCTGACGGTCACCAACGGGATAAATAAGGACACGTCGGTCCAGACCATCGTTGCCGGCGGAGTACCGGTGACTGATTTTGTCGCGGACAGGACGACGGTCAGCGTTAACACCCCCGTCAACTTCATGGATAAGACCCTTAATTCACCAACGTCGTGGTCATGGGATTTCGGAGACGGCGCAACTGCCGTTGACCAGAACCCCACCCACATATATCCGGTAAAAGGTATTTACACGGTCACGCTGACTGCGGCCAACAATAATGGTGAGCATACCGAGAAAAAACTGAATTATATCACCGTTGGGGTTGTTCCGGTTGCAGATTTTATCACAGAAATTCCATTATACCAGCAGGGGACACGGACGCAATATGTACGGTTCATTGACACATCTCCCGGAAACCCCACGTCTTGGTACTGGGACTTTGGGGACGGGCAGAATTCAAGTGAGCAAGCCCCGCCGCTCCACCTCTATAACAAAGACGGTGCATATACGGTATCATTAACGGTGAAAAATGCCTTTGGTGAGAATACCAGAATCAGGACCAGCCTGATCATGGTGCGGGAAGGTCCGCGGGTTGATTTCAAAGCCGACAGAACACTTGTGAGTGTGAACCAGTATGTTCATTTCACGGACCTCTCGACAAATAATCCTTCTGACTGGAAATGGAATTTCGGTGACGGCTCCTCGGGAACAGGACAGAACCCCGATCATGCTTACCGGCAGCCGGGTATTTATTCTGTCACACTGACTGCCTCGGATGTCTACACATCGATAAGCCACACCAAGAGGGATTATATCACCGTGGTGAATATCCCCCATGCCGACTTCAGTGCAGACAAGACCAAAGGAATCACGCCGTTCACCGTAAAGTTCACGGATCTGTCAACCGGCAGTCCAACAGGTTGGACATGGGATTTCGGTGATAGTAGTACCTCGGGCGAGCAGAATCCAACGCATGTTTATACTACTTTTGGCACTTCTTCGACGAGTACCTATACCGTTACTCTTACTGCAACAAATCCCAACGGATTTGATGCGGTGAAAAAAGTGGATTATATCACAGTGACCCAGACACCGATCGCTGAATTTACCGTCGACAGCCGGCAAGGCAAGGCACCATTTATTGTAAAATTCCATGATCTCAGTGCCGGGAATCCGACCACATGGTTATGGGAATTCGGGGATGGATCTACGTCAACTGAACAGAACCCGACTCACCTTTATCCGTTTGAGGGAGCCTATGATGTGCGGCTTTCTGTATCGAACCAGTATGGGACCGATACGATCTTTAAGACAGGATCTACATCCCAGCGGGGTAATACGGCACCCATCCCCTTAACTGCAAGTCCAACATTCCAACCGACGACAGCTCCTGTGACAGAGCTTACAACCGTAATGACACCTGCACCAACGGCAATCCCTTCAACTACACAGGCTCCATTATCCCCGTTGGTAACAGTCGTTGCATCAATGATCGGGTTAATGGTAATCGTAATTGCAAAACGGAAATAATTACATTTTTTTTATCATCTAAAAAAAATTTCCCTGTTTTTTAAAAATGGATTTTCTTCTTCTCCTGCGTAGTATTCACGGGTGGAATAAGTTCAGGTACGTAAAGGCTGAGAAAATTTCCGGATAATCCGATCCTGCCAAAAAAAGGATCAAAAAATTGGATATCTGTCTTCGGATGCGGGTACTGATGACGATGAATTACAGAATTTTCGAACCGGACAGACTTTGGAGTTGCTGCTCTTCATTTCAATAGATGTCCGTGGATATCGATCTCACCACGATAAATCCTGGTACTGGATATCCAGTGTCCATCTTCAGCAAGAACACAGCTGATCTGGTGAATATCCACTTTCTTTTTACCTTTTCCGCGCCGTAGTTTATTGATCTCGACAGCAACCGGAAGTGTCTCTTCAGACACGATAAGAGCATCAAAGTCCGCATCGATGGCAGAACCGTACCTATCATCAAGAGGTTCGACAACCCATCCGGTTGAACGAATAGTGGTAAGAATAAATTGTTCGAGGTCCCGTTTCCGCAACGCAAACGGACGGATCGGATGGATCTTACGGCTCGCAAAAGAATCGCTGGTAAGACCAATCACCACGTAACCATCTGGTCCGGCAAGATCAAATGATCGGGTAAGGAGACGCTTATGGCCATCGTGAAGGGGGTCAAAAGTACCCCCTACCATAACCTTCATACTCTTTGATTCTTAATTTCCTATGTTATTATGCATATGGATGTCCGGGTCTCTGCCAAGCCACTTTTTGTGGCCGGCAACGCAACAATAATCGGCAATATCACGTTCGGAAACCAGGTAGGTATCTGGTTTGGTGCCGTTATCCGGGCCGACAAGGACCGGATCATCATCGGGGACAGGTCAAATATCCAGGATAATTGTGTCGTTCATACGAGCAAAGGATTTCCCGTCACTATCGGCAACGACGTATCAGTGGGGCATGGGGCGGTCCTGCATGGTTGTACCATTCACGACCGGGTACTGGTCGGCATGGGAGCGATTGTGCTCAACGGTGCAAAGGTTGGAGCAGGATCAATCATCGGTGCAGGTGCAGTAATCACGGAAGGGAAGGATATCCCCCCGAACTCAGTGGTCATGGGTGTCCCGGGCAGGATTATCAGACAGACAGATGCAGACCAGCAACAGCATATTCTCAATAATGCTGTCTCTTACACAGACCTCGCTATGGAGTATGTAAACCATGGGTGATGTGGTTGTTATCGGTGCCGGTATTGCCGGTATCCAGTCTGCGCTGGATATTGCCGATCACGGGATCCAGGTACACCTTATTGAACGTGAACCGACTATCGGCGGGCACATGGCTCAGCTGGATAAAACATTTCCGACCAATGACTGCTCGATGTGCATTCTCTCCCCGAAGATGGTTGATGTTGAGCGCCATCCGCGAATTGCCATTTATACCTGCTCCGAAGTAGAAAAAATCGAAGGTGAGATCGGACATTTTCTTGTAACGATAAAAAGATCCCCCCGGTATATCGATGAATCTGCCTGCAACGGATGCGGCGACTGCGTCCTGATCTGCCCGGTGGAGGTTTACAACCGTTTCGATGCTGGTATCGGTGTCAGAAAAGCAATTTACAAACCGCATCCTCAGGCAGTACCTGATATCGTTGTCAAGGATCCGGAACATTGTATTGAATGTGGTCTCTGTTACGACGTGTGTGGCCCGGATGCGATTAAACGAAGTGATGCAGAACAGATAATAACAATATCTGCTTCGAGTATTGTTATCACCACCGGATATACAATATTTGATGCCCGAAATAAGAAACAGTTCGGCCATCTTGAGCTTCCTGATGTGATTACAAGCCTCGAGCTGGAACGTATGATGAATGCAAGCGGCCCTACCGGGGGAAAAATCAGACGATTGAGCGATGGCAGGGTCCCGGGGAGCATCATTTTCATCCAGTGTGTAGGTTCCCGGGATGTTACGGTCAACCGCCCATATTGTTCCTGTGTCTGTTGCATGCAGGCGATAAAAAACGCAATGCTGATCAAGGAAAAAAATCCGGATATGGACGTTACCATCTGTTATATGGACATACGTTCCTATGGCAAGGGATACGAAGAATATTTTGAGCGTGCCAAGAAAATCGGGGTCCGGTTCCTCCGTGGAATGCCTTCAGATGTACTTGCTGACAGCAGTGGCATGAGCATGCAGCTTGAAAATTCTGAGACTTCTGAGGTTCAGGTGCTCCACCCGGATCTTGTTGTGCTGTCGGTAGGAATCGGACCGTCCGAAAAATCCGGACAAATTGCAGAACGATTCGGTATCCCCCTTGAGGACAGCGGGTTCATCAAACCAGTTCACGATGCTATGGACACGGTCGCAACGCTGTGTCCTGGGATCTACGTCGCTGGCACTGCCACTGCACCACGGGATATTCCGGACAGTGTCGCGTCCGGTGGATCCGCAGCAATGAGGGCTTACATAGATGCAATCAGGACGCGATCCGAGTGAACAGGACTGCCACGTTGTGGTGGGACAGGACAACAGAATGTCTCCGCTATATTGATCAGACACGTCTTCCCGGAACATTCACGATTGTCGAATGCCGAAGCATTGAACGATTGGCAAAAGCGATAACAAGGCTCGAGATACGCGGAGCACCCGCACTTGGTGTCGCAGGAGCCTACGGGGTCGCACTGGCAGCTCAGGTTTCTCCGAAAAAAAATCTGAAAGAATTTTTATTGGATGTGCACCGGGATGCTGAAATCCTTCGGATAACCCGGCCGACTGCTATCAACCTTGGGTGGGGGATCAACCGGGTACTGGAAAAAATCGTATCTGCAGATACCATTCTTTCCGCACGCCTGATTGCATTGGAAGAGGCAGAAACGATAGCCCGTGAAGATACTGCGTCCTGTCATGCAATCGGTGAAAACGGTGCTGATCTGCTTCCTGAAATAGGTACGGTTTTAACGCATTGTAACGCCGGATCGCTCGCCTGTTCGTCGTGGGGAACGGCACTGGGAGTGATCCGTTCGGCGATCGATAAGGGAAAAGAGATTCGCGTATATGCATGTGAAACACGGCCATTACTCCAGGGTGCCCGGCTTACCGCCTGGGAACTGGTAAGGGACGGAATTGAGGTGACGGTGATTACCGATTCTGCGGCGGCACACCTGATGCGCAAAAATACCATCGACGCCGTGCTCGTGGGAGCGGATCGGATCACCAGCGACGTGGTTTTTAACAAGATCGGTACGTACATGCATGCGGTCTGCGCCCGCCACCACAGGATTCCCTTCTACGTCGCTGCACCGCTCTCAACATTTGATACTGAAAAAATAGAAAAGGATGTAATTATCGAGGAACGAAACAGAGAGGAAGTCACGAAAATGGGTAACCTTTGCGTAGTCCCGGATGCCGCACGGGTAGAAAACTACGCGTTTGATGCAACTCCGCTGGATCTCGTCACCGCTGTCATAACTGAAAAAGGGGTTTTACACCCACCCATCAACATCGACTCAATCTTATCCTTGAAGAACATAAGATAGTCCGCAACAGCATACATTCACAGAAATGAGTCTCGATTTCATTGCCTGGAATAACCTGATGTATCTGATCGGGGAAGCGGCTGTCATTATCATTCTCGGAGCACTGCTCACAGCCTTCATTCTCGCCATTATCTCTATCTATTCCATCAGGAAGGGCAGGCTTTATTTTCCAACACTGGTCAGGTCAGGACTCGTATTCCTCGAAGGTTTAATGAAAGCGTTCTTCCGGCTCCTTGGTCTTGAAGAACGCGAGATGCTCTCATTTTTTATAAAACTCCACAATGCTATGAATAGTACAGAATTCGAACGCATTCCGGTTTCTGAACGGGCTGTTTTCATACCGCAGTGCCTGCGCTCCTCAAAATGCCCCGCACACCTTACGCCGGAAGGGCTGAAGTGCCGCAACTGCGGACAGTGCACGGTTGGAGAAGCCAGAATCATGCTTGAAAAGCTCGGCTACCGGATCTTTATCGTCCCGGGCTCTTCTTTTATCAAGCGGATAGTGAAGAAATATCACCCGAAAGCGATTATTGGTGTGGGCTGCCTGTCTGAAGTGAAAGAAGGTATCGATATGGCAGACAAGCTGGGTCTTGTCGCAATGGGTGTGGTTACGATGAAAGAGGGCTGTGTCGAAACGCTCGTAAACTGGGCGGATATTTACGAAGTGGCAATCCTCGGTGTCGATCCAATATTACTCCCCGAGGACCTTCATATTTTTACCCAATAATTTCCCACTTTTGATCTTTCCGTGAATGATGATGGTATCTTTACTGGTTACATCTCCAACACGGACTCCCGTACGCAGGATGACTTTTCCCCCTGCGAAAACAGAATGAACAACGGCATTGTCCAGGATGGTGACGTCGCCATGTGCCACAAGGGATCCCTTGATTCTTGACTGGCGACCGATAACAGCATTCCAGCAGTTCACATCGAGTGCCACGCTGGAACCCGGACCCAGTTCAAGGGTTCCTGTTACGGTAAGACGTCCCCAGAAGTGAGTGCGTGCAGGAACAATGAAATTTCCGTCAATCTTCACATTTCCTTCGAAATACGCCCCTTTTTCTGCATAGAATGTATCTCCATTCCGGATGACTGTCGGCATTATTCCCTCAGGGTAATTGAGGAATGATCAGGGGATATACTTGTTGCTTGGCTGGTAGCACATTTTTTTCATTATACTACGCGATAAAAAACTGCGGACAGTATAAAAACTACCAGCGAAGCAAACATTCCGGCTTTTAAAAGGGAAGATGCCATGGATGCCTTCACACATTCAGGAGTAATACAGTTCAGCCCGCGTAAAACGGCGATGATAATGATGATATCGACAATAAGGATGCCTGCAAGATATCCCAAACCCCATCCCCACCGGAAATAGGGAATTAAACTTGCCGCGACTGCAGGAACCGTGGTGATAAGCGCGAGAAGCGCCGTTTTTTTAATCCCGATCCGGATCGGCAGGGTATCCGCTTCACCTGCGATATCGCCCTTAACATCTTCGGCATCTTTTAGCAGTTCCCGCGATATCATTGCAAAGAACGTGATGGCAGAAATCGGAATAATGTGAACAAGCCCGTTCCATCCATTCAACGCTCCGCCGAATAAAAAGATACTGGCTGAAAGGTAGGCCACCGTGATATTACCGATGAGCGGAGTCCGTTTAAGTTTTCCTGCATAAGCGAGAAGGATAAGCGAGTTTATGATAGCAATACTGATACAAAGGGAATTGATAAAAAAACTCACAAGTATACCTGCAAGGAACAAGGTGACAGCAAATCCCCGTGCGGCTGTCCTGGTTACTGCCCCGGAGGGTATAGGACGATCGGGACGATTTATTGCATCTATTTTTGCATCGAAAAAGTCATTGATGGTATTACCGGCGGCGGTGATGAATGCCACGACAAAAAAGAGGAGCAGGGTCTGGGGAATTACGGTACCGGTGTCAATCAGGTAAGCGACAATCGCTGCAAAACCGGCGACGAATGAATTTACCGGACGGGTAATGGTAAAAAAACCTGCGACCCTCATCAGATATCAAATCTGACCGATTACGTATTAAAATGCACTAAAACGAGGGAACGGTCTATTTTACAACGGGCGAGGGGGGATTTGAACCCCCGGCATTCAGCTTAGGAGGCTGACGCTATGTCCGGGCTAAGCCACTCGCCCTGCCCATATCCATTGTGGAGGAATATGTATAAGTTTTGCGCGCTGCAACAATACTCTCGCAATGGATTTAATCGGGACAACGGAAGGAAAAACTACGTTTTTTGTCCCCGTACAGGATGCCACGACTCAGTTTCCCCCCGGGAGCGCCCCTATCTTCTTCAACCGGCGGATGGAACTGAACCGTGACGCCACGATCCTGCTTGTTTCGATTCTCAGACCCTCAGATTACCTCGATGCAATGGGTGCCTCAGGAGTCCGGGTATCAGAGTAGCAAATGAGTGCAAAATTCCCGTTACCATTAACGACCGTGACCCGCAGGGAATCGAACTGATCGCGCATAATGCCTGCAGGGCGAATCTGCCGGTGGAAATTGTACAACGGGACGCGAACGCCCTGCTTTCAGAAAGATCTTTTGATGCGGTGGATCTCGATCCGTTCGGGACTCCGGCGATGATTGTTGATGCAGCAGTGAGGGGAACCCGCCGGTTTCTTTTTGTAACCGCTACAGATACCGCCCCCTTATGCGGAGCTCATATGAAGGCGGGCAAACGGCGGTACTTCGCACAACCGATGAATACTGAATATCACGGAGAGGTGGGGCTGAGGATCCTGCTCGGCTTTGTTGTCCGTGAGACAATTAAATACGATCGCGGGATCGAACCGATCTTCTGCTATGCCAGGGAACATTTTGTCCGGCTCCATCTCCGGTTGCTCCGCGGTGCCCGTGCCGCTGATGAGACTCTGGCACGGATCGGGTATATCCTCCAGTGTCCGAGATGTCCTTATCGCACCGAACATCGGGCAATGTTTCCTAAAGAAGTCTCCTGCCCCTGTTGTAACGAGACCCTGAATCCCATTGGACCGCTCTGGCTCGGCAGCATTCAGCATAAAGAGACCCTGATGCAGATGAAGCAACACCTGGATTCGATGGCACTTGGTACGAGAAAAGACCTGGCAAAATTGATCGATCTCTGCCTTGAGGAATTGCCAACCTCGAGTTATTATAACTACCACCAGCTTGCAAAAATTGCCGGCTGTTCACCTCCCGGTATCGACACAGTTATTGCATGCATTGCCGCTTCAGGGTATCCCGCAACACGGACCCATTTCTCCGGATACGGCATTAAAACAGAGGCTCCTTTGTCAGAAATCCTGAATGCTGTCAGTGCTCTACAATGATCGTGAGCAGATCCCCATCAATGAGTTTGTGGGGCAATCCCACTCTCTGACCCGGGTGTTTGACCGACTTTCCCCAAACCCGTGCATACCGGAACCGGTAAACGAAGTCCCGGTGGAGTTTTACACAGACGTCCTGTACCGTACTTCCCGTCCTGACAATGAGTGGCTCCTCTAAATCGGCATCGCCGCCATGAGGTTTGAGGTAGACCCTGATGAACCCAAGGCAGTCATAGATTGCATCCTTCACCTCTTCCAGGTGGTAACCGGCAGCGGCAGAGATCATGAGAGGAGAGGCCCCGAACCGTTCGGCGATATCGTGCTCGATCTCAAGATACCGCTCCTTGTCGACGAGATCCACCTTGTTCACCGCGATAAACGCCGGTACATACACGCGGTTCCCCTGTATGGCGTCGATCAGGTCATCCTGGGTTGCACCACCCCGGACAAGCACATCCGCATTCATCATTTTGCTTTCGGACAGAATCGACCGCACTTCTTCAATATCAAGATTGAGCGTACCTACAGCATGGAGCCGTACCCCCCCGTGTGAAGACTTTTTGATGGTGATATCCGGTTTCGGTACGTTAATCCGTATTCCCGCATCATGAAGTTCTTTTATCAGCACATCGAAGTGCCGCTCGTTGAAAACATCCACGAGAATGATAATGATATCAGCACTACGGACGACACCAATCACTTCCTTGCCCCGACCTTTGCCCATGGCTGCCCCGGCAATCAGTCCCGGGATATCGAGGAGCTGGATCTTTGCACCCTTGTGCTCAAGGGCACCGGGGACGACCGTGAGTGTCGTGAACTCGTACGCGGCCACTGCACTGTCAGTACCGGTCAGTTTATTGAGGAGAGTACTTTTACCTGTGGAAGGGAACCCGACAAGGACGGCAGTTGCATCACCGGATTTTTTGACCGAGAAGCCTTCCGCTCCCCCGCTGGATTTCATCGCACGGCTGACTGCTTCATCACGCAATCGTGCAATCTTCGCCTTTATCCGCCCGATATGCTTGGAAGTAGCCTTGTTATACGGAGTCTTGGTAAGCTCTTGCCTCCAGCTCCTGGATCTGTTCTTCAAGACTACTCATTCCTATATTATTCGCCGTATGTCCGAGATATAGTTGTTTGTCGGGATGAACAGCCGAATTAATCTTCCCCGCGTGGCTGTAAAACCCTGTTTGTTCTTCATCCCTGAATACCGGGAATGATGGACGCCCCGGCGAAGACACCGGAATTATAACCGGGCTGCAGGGGCGGCGATTATTCCGCAGGATAGGTATTCAACGGTACCTAAAAAAAGAAAAATATGCAAGGGAAATAAAGGGCGGCCAGGCAACAAGTACCCCCATCATCAACCGGGGTATACCTGTAAAAAAGTATAAGTAAACTCATCGCCCAATTTAGTGAACAGTTGCTGCTATAGTGTAGTCCGGCCAATCATGCGAGCCTCTCACGCTCGCGACTGGGGTTCGAATCCCCATAGCAGCACTTTTCTTCCGGCTTCTCCGGTTTCTCCCGGTGGCAGATTCTTCATTATCACCAGGGAAAATGATCCTGGTGGATTTTCTGATACGAGTCCGCAAAGGATGCCAATTTACCGGTTCTTTTAACGTTTTACTCAAGAGAAGCCTTTAATAGCGTATCTCTTCATAACCGTATATGAGGAGTTATGAGCAGAGAGAAGATCAAAGTCCCCGGGAAAGTATACGAGGAATTAATCGCACTCCAACGCGAAATTCATTTCACCCAGGACCACCAGGATACGATCAAAAAGGCACAGGATCGGGGTTACATGAATGCCGCCAACTGGATTCGTCAGAACGAAAATGCCTACAAGATCGGATTTGCCTGGGGTTTCGAGCCTTCGGATGATGAGCCAAAGGGAACCCTCCGGGAAATTCCTTCACGGGAAGCACCGACCCCAAAACGAACGATCTCCCGTCCATCACCACCACAAAGCAAGAAGCCCCAGAAATCACAGAGTTCCGGGGGTATTCTCGCCGGGATCAGGAAATGGTTCGGTAAATAACATCTGATTTTCTCTTTTTAGTATGCCTGCGAATTTTCACCCGGAAAACTGGTGTATTTCAATCGGTGGGGACTGCATAGGGTATGCATTGGAATATGGACTGCCGGTGAATCGCAACGCAAACATGAACCAGATACCGGGTATACCTACAAAATGACGAGATACTCAGGTAGGATACATTACCATGCCACGTGACCTTTCTGAAAGAGACATCGCACTATTAAAAAAACTCGCACCGGAATGTGGGGAACTTACCTGTTCAGGATCGGGGCATATGTTCCACTCGATCCTTCCTCCGGTCTCTAACCATTTTTCTGAGGACACCGAGGATTTTATCCGGAGGATTCGCCAACTTTCCGATGAAGAACTCAAATACATAGTCGATTTGATCCGAACAGGTGAGGAAAGTTTAGGCTGTCTTCCGGCAGAAGATGTTCAGGCATTCACCCAGCTTATCCATGATCGCCTCTCCCCGGAGGACGCACAGATAGTCATCCTTGCGTTTGAGGGCGGTGGCGAATGTGAAAAATGAATTTTTATATATATGACTGAAATCAGCGACCTCATTGCAGAGCTTCACAGCAGCACGGTAAAAAAACGCCGGAATGCAGCAGCACTTATAGGTAAATCCGGCAACCCTGTTGCGATTGGTCCTCTTTCTGAAGCCCTCGCAGATCCCCATCCCGGCGTTCGCAGCGAGATTGTCCAGGCGTTAGGAAGGCTGGGAGATTCCTCGGCTGTTACCGCATTGATAGCGTCACTCCGGGATGCGGATGTGCTTGTACGTATCTCTGCCATCTCCGCGATAGGAAAAATCAGAGACCGTGAAGCGGTTGACCCTCTGATCCGCTGCCTTTCTGACAAGGAGGCAGTAATAAGAATCGGGGCTGCAGAAGTCCTCGGTAAACTTGGTGACCGCCGGGCGGCCGGCCCGTTAAACGAGCTTAGGCACGACCCGTTCTCCGAAGTCCGCGAAGCAGGAGAAAGGGCTCTCAGGAAACTACAGCAACATCATCATTGAATCTTCCGCCGTATTTTCTCTGATAATTCCAGAACGGGAGAACCCGCCCATCGACCATAATCCCTGCCGGAAAAAATATTCCCCGCTGTTCCAGGGGCGGGATTTTTATGGATGAACACCGAACCACTGGTTCAGGAGGTGACGCGATTCCTGATATTATTGAAGCATCAACCCTGAAAAAAACATTTGGTAACCTGACCGCGGTGAATGGTATCAGCTTTGCGGTAAAAAAAGGAGAAGTTTTCGGGTTCCTCGGCCCTAATGGTGCAGGGAAGACTTCGACCATGAAGATAATCGCGTGTGTGTCTCCGCGGACTTCGGGTTCCCTGCGGGTATTTGGCCTCGACCCGGACATATCTCCTGGAGAGATAAAACAACGGCTTGGAGTTGTCCCTCAGGAGACGAATCTTGATCCCGATTTCACCTGTTACGGCAATCTTTTCACGTATTCGCGCTACTTCGATATGCCGCCCGATGTTGCCCATAAAAAAGCAGAGGAACTGCTGGAGTTTGTCCAGTTAGAGGAGAAACGGGATGTCACCATCGAGAAACTGTCGGGGGGTATGAAACGGAGACTAATCCTCGCCCGGGCGCTTGTCAACAACCCGGATCTGCTCATCCTTGATGAGCCGACAATCGGTCTTGACCCTCAGGCTCGTCACCTTATCTGGGACAGACTGAAACTGCTGCAGGCTCAGGGCAATACCATTGTACTCACTACCCACTACCTTGATGAAGCGGCCCGGCTCTGCGACCGGCTCGTAATCATGGACAATGGGAACATCCTCGTTGAAGGTTCACCGGCAGAACTTGTCAGGAAATATGTTGGGAATGAGATCGTGGAAGTAAATACGTCCGAAGATGTCCTTTCCTGTCTGCAGCGGGAAAATATTCCCTTTGAAGTTATTGGCGACACCATCCAGATAGCTGACTGAGTCTTCCCGCGAAGTTGCCCGTATTCTGTTCGATAACTGCTCACCGCATAACGTGATGACCCGCCCCGCTACCCTCGAGGACGTATTCCTGAAACTGGCAGGGAGAAAATTGCGGGAGTGATCATGCAACAATTCTGGTCAGTACCCGGATCTCCCGGCGGGCATGGAAGGTCTGGCATCGGAACCTCGTGGTCTTTTTCAGGACCTGGAAAGTAAACTTTTTCCCGCCCTTGATCGAGGCGTTCCTGTATCTTTTTGCGATCGGTCTTGGCATTGGATCCTATGTCAAGGAAATCGCCGGTATCCCCTACGTGAACTTTATCGCACCCGCGATTCTTGCTATATCGGTCATGAACTCGGCATTCTTCGAGTGCACGTACGGGTCCTATGTCAGGATGTATTATCAGAAGAGCTTTGATGCGATGATTGCGACCCCGCTATCGATCGAGGACGTAATTGCAGGCGAACTTCTCTGGGGGGCAACCCGCAGCATGTTATATGTCATTATCATGCTCCCGGTCCTCGCTGCATTTGGGGTTATCTCCTTACCCTTGTCGTTCGTCGCCATCCCCGTTGCATTCCTTGGTGGCCTTATGTTTGCCGGCATCGCGATGTGCTTTACTGCAATAACGCCAAGCATCGATACCCTGAATTATCCCTCGTTCCTTCTCATCACGCCGATGGCACTCTTCTCAGGGACTTTTTTCCCGATCACCCTGATGCCGATACTCTTCCAGTACATTGCGCTGGCTCTCCTCCCGCTGACCCATCTTGTCGCCATTATGCGCATGCTCACGTTACCTGCATTGTCAGGGATGCTGGTGCTCCACCTAATCTGGATTCTTATCGTCACCGCGATCTTCTGCATTATCTCAATCAATCTGATGCGGAGACGGTTGATAATCTGAATCCGTGATTTGTCGTTATGACGCATCCTCTGAAATTTTTTTTAGTCTGTTTTTAAGTCCTCCTCACTATCCTGAGGACATACAAATCTTCGTCCTCGATCTTCTTTTTCATCATAATTTCTGACGTAAAACCCTTCCGGAAAAAAAGATCACGTACTTCCGGGAGGCCGGTAAGCGAGGAGATCAGCAGCAGGATTCTCCCGCCCGGGGCAAGTACCCTGCCCACATCTTCAGAGAACCGCAGGATAACTTCGCGTCCGCTCGTTCCGCCATCCAGAGCAAACTCGAGCCAGTCATCGATCCTGTCCTCCGGAAGTGTTGGCAGATAGGGCGGGTTGAAAATGATGAGATCAAAAGTACTGCGGATCCCGGAGAAGAGATCATTTTGCACAACATCGATACCCTTTTCACGGGCACAAAGAGCTGCATGAGGGTTTATATCGGTCGCAACGACACCGGCAACCCCTGCAAGTTCAGCGGCGATAAGCCCTGCCCCCGTGCCCACTTCAAGAACACGGTCGTCTGCCTTAGTCTCCAGCCGTACTGCATCCAGCAGAAGGTACGTATCGGCTTCGGGGGCATAGATCTGGTTTATATCAAATGGCATTTTTTTCCCGGAGTTGTCATACTGATATGATTTTTTGCATGAGAAAAGGATATTTGTGCGGGTACAGAAAAGGGCTTACCTTTCATCAATAATTTTTTCAAAACCTAAAATTTAGGAAAAATTTCGTATACAGTATCGGTTTTCCAGCATAGCCGGTTTTGAGGGACCTGCCTTCTGGCATTTCTGCAGACAGAATTTGTTGTCGTCTTAGAACGAGAAAATAGAACGAAAAAAAATCGTCCACAAGATCTCACAAGGTTATTATGTCATGGTAGGATAGCCCCGGGCATATACTTCCCGGCAGTTTATTACACGAAAATTTTCACGAAACGCGAATTTGGAGAGCTGGGGAAAAAAATCCACAGATAATAATTGACACAGGTCTTCAGGATACATTTGCGATAGTCGCAAAATCCTCTAAGTATAGTTCCTCGGGCCGGCTCCGGAGGATCTCCTCCGGCAGGGCGACAATTACCCGGTCTACCCAGGTCTGTTCCAGCATGCTGCCGACCGACCCCCTCAGGCAATTCCGTACAGTCTTGCGGCGGTGGGAGAAAAGTGCCCTGACCACATCCGCGTACAGCCCCCGGTTATTAATGGGAAATATCGGCTCGCGGGGAATCATTTTTATAACCGTCGAGTGCACCTGTGGCTTGGGTGAGAAGCAGGAAGGCGGAAGTTTGAAACATGCCCGTACAGCTGCATATGTCTGCACCATAATTGAGAGACGTCCACACTCTTTCGTTCCGGGAGCTGCAACCATCCTGTCCGCAAACTCGCTCTGGTACATCAGAACCGCTTCTTTAAAACCGATATCAAGAAGACGGAAGGTGATCTTCGAGGAAACGGAATACGGGAGGTTTGATACGACCATCTCAAACGGAGGAAGTTCACACCGGGTGGCATCACCCTGCTGCACGGAGAGTCTTCCCTGTGCGATCTCCTCAGAAAAAAGATCATCTAGTCTCTCGCAGAGCGATCCATCAAGTTCCACCGCTCTTACAATCGCACCCCGGTCAAGGAGCGCACGGGTGAGAACCCCGTTCCCGGGACCGACCTCAAGGACGAGATTGCCTTTTACTTCGGCAAGGTTCGCAATGCGTTCCACCGCATGCGTATCGATAAGGAAATGCTGGTCGTGATACGCTTTCATTTTGAAGTGAATACGTGATACTTGACATCGGGATCCTGGAGTTCTTCCATGATCCGTAACTGAATCATCTTCTCCGGGTGCGGAATAGATTTAATCCTGCCGGAAATATCAGCAAAGCTCACGAATGGTTTCTTGTTGCGTTCCTCTAAAATCTCCCACATCAGCTTCTTGCCAATGCCGGGGAGCAGGTGCAACATGTGAAGTTTTGGGGTGATCGAGATGGCCTTATTGAAGAAGGTTACGAAATCAGGTTCACGGTCCCTGACCAGTTTCTCAATTACGAACGGAAGTTCGCCCCGGGCAGTCTGTGTCAGATCATTGAACCCTATCCGACGCTTTACCCGTTCGATCTTGTCCCGTTCAGCATCACCAATATAGATTTTATCATGGAGCTCGATCGATACGTTATTCTTAGGCACAAGCTCCAGAAGTTTGAACTGTTCAAGTCCCATTGCCTGAACAATTGGTTCTCTCTTAAAAGGGGGACGAGGATCATCAGGATGCCCTTTTATTAACACATCCAGTACTATCGCATTAACCTCTTTTTTTTCCGCCTTCATGTGTCACACCTCAAAAGTGTGCCATTACCTGTTCAATAATTTTATCGAGTTCTTCCGGGGACAGGGTATACCGTTCTTTTGCAAAGATCGCCCTTACTTCATCACGGGTTTTTGGCATTATATTCGCAATCCTGAAGGCGATATCCGGCTTCATTTTTTCCATTTTCAGGAGTTCAGCTACCAGTGCGTTTGCTTTTTCAGGAGAGGTCTTTGCTAGCTGATTGACATGCTCGATACTGCGCCGGAACTCATAGGACATCTCTTTTTCTGCTGCAATCCGTTCAGATTCTACGCCTAACAGGACTCCACGCATCTCGGGAAGTGTAACCCTCTCTTCGCTAATGATACCCTTTACTTTCATGCCAGTCACCTCACAGAGAATTTACTTTTGTGCTTTTAGATGTTGTGGTCGCGCAATGACGATTTTATCTGCATTACCGTCGCGGATGGTTAACATCCAGGCTCGGCCCCGCTGCCCGAGAACCGTTCCGGTCAGCCCGTGGAAGCGGCGATGTGGCATCCCTTTCTGGATCGAGGGATTACAGACAATGTGCACCCTGTCGCCGATCTCAAATTTCTGGATGACACAGGTCACCGGTGGAAGCCCTCGCTCTCTCAGATCCTTCTTGAACTTATACCGTGTTTTTTTTCTTGGTCCATTGTGATGTGCCATTATCTAATCTCCCTCCTTTGCTCCTTCTACCTGCACGACATCAAGGCTGAATACGTGCACCGATCTGTTCAGGATCTCGGCTAGACTTGGATGGGTTCTTCCACCATCTCCCGACACGAGTTCTTTGATGTAGAGACCGGCTTCTCCAAGAACATCGACAACAAATTTGCCATCTTGTTCTCCTACATACTCTATGTCGAGGACGATTCGCTCACGGATCTTATCAGCTCTCCGGTGAGCCACCCGTTCGGGTGTGCGCTGGTAGATTGTGGCGCCCTGTAAGGTTTTCAGGGCATTTGCGAACATATCCGCTGCTAATGCACCGTCAACCTCGACCAGGATCCTGTATTTTTTATGCGCTTTGTTTGACTTAAGGGTTTCCACTTCCGTACGATCACTCCAGCGCTTGAGCGATACCGAAACCCGCCCTCCGGCAACCCGGTTGATCTCCTTTTCGAGTTCGGCAAGATCGAGAGAACGTTTCTTTGGTTCGACTACTTCGAGGATAAATGGTCTCCCCGTCCCAATCATTCGTGCATCTATATCTTCCCTTCCCGCTCCATGCAGGACTGCATTCTGTGCATCGAATGCAATTATGACCGGTCTCCCGATGAGCTCCTCCACAGAATCAAGGTACTGTGCGCCGGTAAAATTGCACTTCTCACAACCCGCCCCCTTGCAGGCGCGGCAGTCCCAGTGGGTCTGCGGGATACCGCGCTCAAACTTCCGGTACCTGCCATAAAAAAAGACAGAATTAATCTGTACCTCAACCCGTGCTGATGAAAGATCGAGAATGACAACCATATCGGGTTTCTTGAAGTCAACGGTCTTCCCGATTCTGGCGGTAACTGCTTTGCCTACTTCACGATTCACTTCTGATTTGAACGGTTCCTGTTCGTTAAGTGACAGATCACTCCAGACCATTTCCTCATTCTCGGCTATGAGTGGGGGGACCCTGCATCCAATCAGGAATGTTGAAAATTCAATGCCCTCTGTAGCCGCGATCACACGCTCTGTCCAATCGGGAATCCTGTCAAAGAAATTGCCACAGATCCAGCAGGTGCTGCTGAACTTCGTGTACGGAAGATTTTCTGCAAGAGCACGTGCAATCTTAAGGCTGCGCCCCCGTTCGTCATCCGAAAGTCCGTGAGAGCGTTTACCAAAGAACCTCCCGAGACAATGGTCACAGCATTCCCCGTATGCAAGGATTGATTTCACCTGCTCGTTTATTTCCATCCGTTTCTTCTCCTGTCCAGTTCGTTGTGCACGATAGTAATGGTATGATCTGCATGGATACACGCAGGACCCACTGAATACCGTGGACACTGGCTTACCAGCAACTCCTCGTCATCGGTAAAATTCAGGTGATCCGAGAGCAGGAATGCATCGGGAATTATCGTTGCAGTCCTTAAATCGATTCCCTTCTCATCAAGAACTGCAAATGCATGCTCTCTCATCAGCTGCTCAAGTCCCCCTTTCCGTACGGATACCCCGGGGGCTGCGTCACGAAATTCACTACCTACGGGAATATCCAGTGCCTTTTTGATCAACGCACCTGCACTCCGTTCATCCGGCGAGAGTGAGCGTACCAGATTTCCGGAAAACCTGACAGTTTTCGGGGGTACTGGTCCCCCATAGATGACCAGATAACAATCTGCATTTCTGCGCATATCATGCGAAAGGAAAAGAGAGGCACTGACGCACCGGCAGAGAATATCCATGCGTCCGCCGCTCCCCTGCAGGTCATTGAGGGAAAAAGTCCCGTCTGAACGGGCCAGATGCCCAATGACAGCAAATGCTGTCATCACTGCGATCCTGAGAAGCGCTTCATCAGGCGCTGCATGTTGAATTTTCCTCCACCACCCCGTAATCCTTTCAGCGTGCGCTGCATCGTCTTGAAATACTTGAGGAGTTCCCGGACTTCATCCGGGGTTGCTCCCGCTCCCCGGGCAATTCTCTGCATGCGTGAACTGTTGATCAATGAAGGATCGTCAAGCTCAAACGGAGTCATCGAGTCCATAATGATCCGGTACCGCACCATTTTGGTGCTGGTGACATCATACACTCCTTCGGGAAGTTCCATATTACCCATGGGGAGCATCCCCATGATCTGTTTGAGGGGGCCCATCTTATTGAGTGCCTCGAGTCTGTTTGTACATGTCACGGAGAGTGAACTTCCCTTTCATCATCGCATTGACATCGATTTCATCCGTTTTGATGGCCTCTCCCGCCTTCTCAAGCAGCGCTTTCAGATCTCCCATGCCAAGAAGACGGGAAATGAAGCCATCGGGATCGAAACGTTCGAGATCCTCGATGGTTTCCCCGCTTCCGATAAAAACAATGCCACTTTTGGTCTCAGCCACGGCAGAGAGCGCTCCGCCACCTTTTGCCGTACCGTCCATCTTGGTGATGATGACCCCGTCGATATTTATTGCATCGTGGAATCGCCGTGCCTGTTCACTTGCCTGCTGCCCGAGAGCGGCATCAATAACGAGCCATCGATGAGTTGCTTTTGTAAGATCATTCAGCTCAATTATCTCTTGTATGAGGTCGGCTTCGAGGGCATGCCTTCCCTGGGTATCAACAATAACCGTTTCAAGATCCTTCAGGTTTGCGAGCCCTTCACGGGTAATCTTAATCGCATCTTTTTCCTGCGGATTTCCATAGCAGGGAATATTAATCCTCGCACAAAGGGTAGCAAGCTGATCATAAGCACCCGGCCGGAATGTATCTGCACAAATCACCCCGGCTTTCATCCCTTTTTTCTGAAAGTAACGGGCAAGCTTTGCCGTTGTGGTGGTTTTGCCGCTTCCCTGTAATCCTGCCATGAGGATGATCTGGGGCTCAAGTTTTATGTCGGTAGTTGCCGATACAAGACGGACAAGCTCCTGGTAAACGATCCGTAGTACATGCTCCCGGACATTGGTTCCCTTCGGGAGCTGTTCATCGAGCGACCGGGTACGGATTGCTTTGCTCAGCTCCATGACGAGCTTTACATTCACATCTGATGATATCAGTGCCCTTTGCAGATCTTTAACCAGATCGTCGACGGCTGCACGATCAATTACCGCTTTTCCGGCAAGTTTCTTCAATGCGTCCTTCAGCGAAGTTGAGAGGGTGTCGAGCATCAGCTATCACTTCCCAGGAGTTCCTCCACAATCTGTGCAGGCTCGAAGGGTATAATATCTTCATAACGCTGACCGGTGCCGAGGAACATGAGCGGTTTTCCGATAGTATGAGCGATAGAGATGGCCGCTCCGCCACGGGAATCCATATCCGCCTTGGTGAGGACTATTGCGTCTGCACCGACGGTCCGGTTAAATTCGGCGGCCCGTATTACTGCATCATTACCTGCCACTGCTTCATCGACATAGATCACGAGATCGGGTTTCATGACGCGCCGGATTTTTTCAAGCTGGTTCATAAGGTTGGATTTGTTATGGAATCTTCCTGCCGTATCAGCGAGCACGACGTCAATCTTATGCGAAACGGCATACTGGACCGAATCGAACAGTACCGCGGAAGGATCGGCTCCTTCCTGATGCTGGATGAGTTTTATGCCGATCCGTTCCGCGTGAACGCCAATCTGCTCTATTGCCCCGGCCCGGTACGTGTCCCCCCCGCCGATCACGACAGTATATCCATGTTTTTTTAAGTATGCTCCGATTTTTGCAACGGTGGTTGTTTTACCCGTACCATTGACGCCGGTAAAAAGGATCTTTACCGGCAGGCTGTGGACCTTAATGTATTCCACCAGATTAAATCCCTTACCCAGAACTTCGAGTAATGCACTCCTGAGCGCACCGACTACCAGTGCATCAACAGACTGGCCAATCTTCCGGTGTTTTCCGATCAGGCTTGTCCGGACATGGGCGATAATCGCATCACAGACCGGCAGGGCCACATCACTCTCGAGAAGGGTCATCTCTAGTTCAGAGAGTGCGTCGGATATATCTTTTTCAGAAACGATCAGTTCCCGATCGAGAACCAAAACTTTAACCTTGTCAGCAAATGTTGGCGCAGCGGGTGAAATTGTTTTTTTTGCTTCCACATCACTGGCTTTGCCAGTCGTTCCAGGTGTCTGAGTCAGCTGACGCAGCTCCCTGAATGCTGCGTCCCAACCGGTCCCGGGCAGCCTGCAGCTTTTCCTTGAGTCCTCCAAACATGCGAGAAAAGGCCCCGTTACTCTTGATCCTGGTCTGCTGCGACGGCCTGCTGGTACCGGATTCAAGCCTCTTATTGATCTCATTCATCTGGGTGCGCAGGCGATCGAGCGTCTCGGCTACCTTCTTTTGCGAGGCCTCCATCTCCATGATGCGTTCTTTTAAAAATTCGACGGCATCTTTGTTCGATCGCTCTACAACAACTTCAGCGCCGATACTCAGGAGGATTTTATCAGGTTCGAGAACTTTCGCCTTAACGCTGGCTCCGCCACCAATCTGGAGAAGAACGGTCCCATCGTCTGCTGCGACCATTGCCTCAAGCGTTTCTATAGCAGCAAACGCTTCCATTCTCCCGTTCTCCAGCATCTCCAGCTGCCCGACAAAAATCTCAGCCTGTTGCCCGTATTCTTTCATGTAATGCTGGAGCGTCATCAGTTCATTCTGGTTCATCTTTTGAATTCTATCCGCCAAAATCCATCACCCTCAATATTGTTTATTTTGATAAATCTTTCTCCTGATATGTATGTTATTCATGAGCATAAATACATCATTGTGGGACTTGTGGAGGAAACAACAGGAGTTGAGGTCCAAAAACCAAACAAAGGACTCGGGGTAAATGATCGCCTCGAGGAAGTGGGGTCAGTGAAAATGTCAGATTATTCAAGGACAGGATCATAGCCTGGGTCTGAAAAGACCCTCCGGAAAGATACACCTTGATCTCCCCGATTCTGCCTCCGATTGGCTGGTCCGGATGGCTTTCCGGCACTAATTCCCGAAAAACGTACACTAATTTTTCAGGATTCTCTCAATTCTCTGTCAATTCGGCTATCAAAGGCCATCCAGGAGCTGAAAATGGCCGCTAATAGCACCTATTGGAAGGCAAAACCCGACTTTTTACAGCCTGGAGTATGGGGAGGATCAATCAGAGCCAGGAACATCAATTCCGGCCCGAAAAGGCGATCCCAAAAGATACACCCCGATCTCCCCGATTCAGTCTCCGATTGGCTGGTTCGGAGGATTTTCCGGCACTAATTCTCGAAAAACGTACACTATTTTTTCAGGGATCTCTCAATTCTCTGTCAATTCGGCTATCAAAGGCTATCCTGGAGCTGAAAATGGCCGCTAATAGCACCTATTGGAAGGCAAAACCCGACTTTTTACAGCCTGTAGTATGGGGAGGATTCAATCAGAACCAGGATCATCGATTCTGCCCAAAAAAGGCGATCCAAAAAGATACCCCCCGTATCTCCCCAATCCAGCCTCCGATTTGCCTTTCCAGGAGACTTTTTGGCACTGATTCTCGAAAAACGTGCACTAATGTTTTGGGAATCTCTCAATTCTCTGTCCGTTTTGCTGTCTGGGGCCATATTGGAGCTTAAAATGGCCGCTAATTGCACCTGTTGGAAGGCAAAACTCTACATTTTACAGACTGAAGTATGGGGATGAAAGAAAATACCAGATTTAGTATTGCCAGGATTATTGATTCAGGCCTGAAAAGCCCTCCGAAAAGATACACCCGGATCTCCCCAATCCGGAGAGGAGTGGATTTGGTAATGTTTTGCGACATTTAGGATGCGAAATATTTTAAGAAGTCTAGCGAGGGGATGATGGTCCCGACCGTGCTTCGGGGATTCTTCGAGGTCGTCTTCAGCTGATGGAGATTGAGGGCGACAGCCATTCAATGGAGTCGACGTCCGGCTTGTGCATGACCTAAAGAAACTCTCGGGCGTAGGTGGAGAGTGATTCGACATACCGCCGCTGCCCTTCGGAGTACAGCGTGTCGAACGCGAGGGTCGAT
This sequence comes from uncultured Methanoregulaceae archaeon, assembly GCA_963829225.1. Lineage (GTDB taxonomy): Archaea > Halobacteriota > Methanomicrobia > Methanomicrobiales > Methanospirillaceae > Methanoregula. Next base: position 78,728 of record CAWHHQ010000002.1, read on the forward strand.
TTCCCGGAGCCTGAGACCCGGTGATCACCACGAGCTTGTACCGGGGGGATCGTGACGTTTGATATTTTTGATGTTGCGCTGGCGGGCACATTTGACGACGATATCCTCTGTTCTATTATGATTCAAATTAATTTGAGGTAACATTGATCCATAAAGTCTCCGACGGAGAATCGATCCTGGCAGAACTCATGTCCCAGAGCGATTTTGATCGGGGTACCGTGAGCTCCCATTTCCCCAGGGTTTGAGGTAAACATAACGTATTTCACGTCGTGAAAATGAAAATTGCTCACCATGGCCTCCCGGGCAGCGATATTTCCCCCTGAAGGCAAAACCAGCATGCCGGAAAAGAGGACGTTATAAGCCCGCTAAATTGCAGGATAAAATCCACATATAATGCGTTATTTTTTTAAAACACCTGCAATTTTCGGTTTAAAAAAAGTGGGTGGACACCATTCCGATTTCTCAAAAAATGAGCTTCGTTCGATTGGCAAAAGGAGCCTGAAATGGGGTTATTTGTGTTCAGATTCTGACCAACCTATCTGTATCACGACATCTCACAGTCATCAGTACCAGAGATTGATGACGGTCCCCCCGATCATTCCGTGCCGGTTTCCAAGAGTAAATGTCTGCCCGGCCTCCGGGATGTGATCAAAACCGCAAAATATGCCGGCATGACCATCCGGTTCCTGCGCAGGGGACGATAATGCTGATTGAGTAAGCGGCGATCAGACCATCGCTCAGGAATTCTTCGGTCGTAGTGCGAAAACACCGATACCAACGCAAACTGCGATGAGTGACGTAGAAAAATTCAGGAGCAGGAGATTTTGATCTTCCCGGGTCAGGGTAAAATTCTGTTCATTGGTTAAGGGTTCAAACGCTACCTCCTGAGTAAGAGTTTGATACCCTGCTTTCGTTACAGTAATTTTCTGATGAAAGCCATCGGTCTTCTTCATGGAATACCTGCCATTCATATCGGTTGTGGTATTCGCCAGCCAGCTGTTCTCAGTATTCTCAAAGGTGAGGAGTGCATCTTTGAGGGGGTTCCCATTCTTGTCGGTTACGTAACCGGAGACCCAGATTGTGCCCGGCCCAAAAAGACTTGCAATCATAGTAAAATTCCGTGTATCGGCAATTGTGGAATTCTGACTGTCAGTAACGGTAATTACGATGCTATGGAGATTCGTGTCTGCAAGAAATTGACAGGAAATGAAAACGTTCGATCCGAATGAATTACTGCAGGTTTTTGTTTCATCCCCGTATGTCACCGCAACATTCTGAATGTCGGATCCGAGAATTTGTCCGTTAACATAGAGATAACCGGGGATCACATCGAAATAAATCACGTCGTCCTGTTCCGGAGAAGTGATGTTGAAAATGACCTCCTTGTTTTCCCGGGCTACCGTGTCGGCGAGTCCCAAAGCGCCGGGATTGGAAAGAACCAGGCACAGGACTATTACAGTAATCAGGAGAATTCTTGGACCCGTCAACAAAATCACTCCATGATTATTATTTAAATTAATTCCTCCGGCTAAAGAAATGTTCCGATGATTTTTTCTCCGGCAATCGCTTACGAAAGCCGCGTCGCTCAGCAGCGACGTTGGGGGCGTTTGCAACCCCACTAATTTCGCAGGTCTCATTTTCGTATAACCCGTCATTTTTCAAAAATACCTGACGATCTTAAATCAGAAAAATCACCAGAATGAAATCTTATTTTCAGATAATTTCTCTTTTTAAATCGACATCTCAAACATCCCTCTTTCATGCCGCTCCTCATTGCCCTCTGTATCGGAGAAGCACGACGGCCTCGGTACCGGATCCGGTTCCGGGTCCCCTAATCGCTGGGAGAACGCGTCCGCACACCGACGCTGTGCCCAGGTGGGTGCTCCGGCTTTTCTGACCTTCCGAAGTTATCTTATTCTCCGGCAGAGGTTCTGCCCTGAGATACGGCAAAAAAGAATGAGAACGGGCAGGGCTCCGCCAATGCCGCAGATCCGTGAATCAGTGGGCCGCATGGCAGAAAAGAAGGGAGGGGGTTTCCGGGCATGTCTTCTGTTAACCCCGGCATCCTGCAATTTACTTCTTTTCTTCGGGAACCGGATTTGATTCTTTCTGCTGCTTCTCCAGAAGTGTGGCGAAATATGCGGTCAGAAGGTTCCCGCCCTGGGCACCTTCGCCGGTCACAAGGACATTCGGGGTGATGACTATGTGGCCGTCGGCGATCTTCTGGATTGCATTGAGCATCGCAACGTTTTCCGGCCCGAGAGCTCTTTCTGCGAAATGTACGCTTTTGCTGTTCCGAGCCCGACCTGTTCGTTGGCGTAACTCTGGCCATCCGCCTCAGCCTTCGTTGCATCCCTTGTACCGTACGAAGCCTCACGGACCGCCGATGCGTTGTCCTTCGCAATGTCGATGGATAACTTTGCTGCGATAACGTCGGCCTGCTTGTTGGCGCGTGCTGTCTTTTCTGCTACCGCAATCCGCTGTTCCTGTGCAGCTGCCTCCTGGATGTACTGCTGCTGCTGCTGGACTGCGATCTGTTTCTTCGTCTGGGTCTCGAGGAGTGCTTCGTCCACCTTGATATATGCGATGAGGAGTCCCTGGACTTCGACATGATACTTCTTAAACTCGTCGCGGGCTTTCTCGAAGGCCTTTGTCTGCAGTTCCGTACGGCTATGAACAAACTGGAGTGCAGCCTCATTGCCTGCCTCGTTCCGGAACGATGCGTCGATAAGAGGGTGTGCGACCTGTTCGATGAGGTTGTACACGCTTCCGAACCGTGCAATCACAAACGGGGCATCGTCAGCCGGTATCCGGATTATAAGCCTGACATCGACTTCCAGCTGGAAACCATCCATTGACGTGACTTTCAGACTGGGAGAATTTGAAGAATTCTGCAACATTTGCGTTCTCCTTGACGTTGCCGTGGGTAAACTGAAGGGATTCCTTGGAGCCTTCGGGAGATGCCCAGTCGATGGTCACTGCGCTGGTCGGGACGATTTCAGCCCTGTATGCTGCAGTGTTAAGGTTGTATTTCCCGGGCGCAACGGGATCCCGGAGGATTCCCCGCTTTGTCCTGTCGGTGATCAGCAGTTTTTCAGCATCCTCGTGCACCGCCTGATTCAGGTTTGGTTCGGCTGCTATCGGTGGTGCCCTGTCAGGGGATTTTTCCAGCTCCTCCCCGACACTGGAGATGATGACCGCCACGTTACCGGGCGGGATAATTGCCATGTCGACCGGTATCACTTCAAAGAGCAGCGGGTTGATGTAATAATCACCGGGCTGGAGCGTTTCAAGCTGATTTCCCCGGTATCCCTGGTTTTTGATAAATGCCTGCCCGTTCTGGAAATGGCTGTGGTCCCCTGCCGGTGCCGGTGCAATGGCGAACCGCGAGGGGAGGGGAATTCCGTCAAGAGCGGTAATAATCCCGACTTTTCCCTGGGAAACTGCGATAACCGGCATGGGCTTGACTGAAAAAATCCGCGTGTTAATCCGATAGGTACCGGGTTTCAGGAGAGCGATCTGCGGCCCCTTGCAGCCACCGTTTTCGAGGAATAACCGTGCGTCCTGGAATGAATTACTGTTCACCTCGTCGCCGAGGAGCCGGCCGGCAGGAATTGGTACGCCGTCAATCGATGATACGATACCGATATGATCGGATTCTATCATAACAACCTTTTCCCGGTCCACTTTCCAGAAGATCGGAAAATAATAGTATAATCCCGGCATCAGAATGTCTGCCTGGATTCCAACCTCCCCTTTTGTGGCAATTATCTGGCCCTGGGGTAATTTTGGTCCGAACATCTTTCTGGTTACGATGCCGACTTCGTTCGCCCGTATCAGGTGAAGCCCGGATATCAATAACCATAATACTACGATAATAACGACAATCAGAAGAAAAACCTGGAATGCATCCATTTTTATCTCAACTCCTTTTATCAGGATTGTTTATCCATTGTATAATCAGGGGATTTACATGATTAAGGTTATATGGTTCCGGATAATCTCTGAAATCCTGCCCTGGCCAGGGTATATACGCAATTTTCAGGGCGGGATTCATTACCCTCGCGATCTTAAATCAGAAAAATCACCGGAAATGAAATCGTATTCTGAGATAATTTCTCTTTTTAAATCGACATCTCAAACATCCCTCTTTCACGCCGTGTTCCTCAGTGTCCCCGGTTCAGGCAATTAACACGGCCTCGGTACTGGATCCGGTTCCGGGTCCGCTAATCGCTGGGAGAACGGGTCCGCACCTCCACGTTGGCGGAGTAACCGAAGATAGAACAGAACATCGATTACAGAGAAAAATTGTATAGTCTCCGGAAATAATGTAGTACGTATGAAATATACGGTGGTGCTCGAACCCCAAGATGAAGGGGGTTTCACTGTCCAGTGCGTGGAGATCCCCGGCGCTATCAGCGAAGGGGAGACCCGGGAAGAGGCGCTCGCCAATATCAAAGAAGCAATAGAACTTGTTTTAGAAGTTCAGCGGGAAGAACTTCACCGGAAATCTCCCGCTCGCCGCGAAATCTCCCAGATCGAAGTGGCGGATGTCGAATAAACTCCCAGTTATCTCCGGTGAGGATCTGGCAAAGTACCTTGCGAAACATCGGTTTGAGGTAAAGCGTCAGACATCAAGCCACGTTGTCGTCCAGAAAGAGTGGCGGGTCTTCTCGGTCCCACTCCACCGGGAGCTTAAGAAAGGGACATTGATCGGGATTCTTAAACAGGCCGGGATCGAAGTCGAGGAATTCAAAAAGGGATCCTGGTAAAGTAGAACATTAGGAATTTATTGTAATTTCCATCGTCCTCAGTGCCCTTGGTTCCGGAGAAGGACGACGGCCCAGGTACCACTCCGGTCCGGGCTAGCAGTCAGCAATCAAACACAAACCAGCAAAACTCATTGCGCAACCTCTCGTCGTCAAGCACGAGTTCGCGGATCTCGTCGGGAAGCTGTGCACGCTGCCACTGGCACTCCCGGCGACCCGCTTCATCACGCTCATTTTCAGGAGCCGCTGCACGTACGGCCCTGATCGCGTAGGCTGCCGCACCCAGTTCGTGGGCTGCCACATGTCCCACCGCTGCGGCCTGTCCGGCAGCGTGGGCCGCTTCCTTTGCGGCGCCGGAAACCGCTCTGGCTGCGGCGTTGGCGTCAAAGGCTTCCTCACGGGCCTTGGTCCACGCGATCTCGCCCAGTGCCCATGAGCGGGCGAGTTCGATCGCTCTGCGTGGGCGATTGTCGTCTGGCTGTACCTGCTCGAAGAGGGGCAGTACATGTTCTGCGCAGTCTGCCGCCCAGACTGCAAGAAGGTGGTGATCGGCATCCTGCAGCGTTCCACCGCGACGCACCGTAATAAGCCGGGGGTCCCGTTTCTTACTGAAGATCATATCTTACCTGAAATGCGTATATCGTACATAAAACATCATATTTTCCCCTAAAGTACGAGAAAATACCACAATGGCACGTCAGTCCCAACGCTCCTCAGTGCACTCGGTTCCGGAGAAGCACGACGACCCTTTCCACTCCGGTTCCGGGTCCGCCAATCACTGAGAGGACGGTCCGCACCACGCACGCCATCTTATCCAGTAACATTTATTTTGTCAACCCACGTAAGTTGACTCCATAGACATGCTGACAAATGAGAAATGGTTCGAGTTCTGGAAACTGCGGCGTGACCGGGTACCGAATATCGCCATCGCCACGAGCCTCGGGATCTCCCGGCAGGCTGTCTCGAAAGCTCTTTTCGCGATTGACGGGAAGATCGAGACGGCACTCCGTAGCATGGCAAAGGCCAACAAAATTTCAATCGTTAAAATCAACCCGCAGGCTTGGCATCCTTATCGGCCGTTCGGTTCCGATGAACACCGATGCGGTCATCTTCATTTCCGAAAAACACGGCGTCCAGGTCTGGTATGAGCACGACGGCGATTGCGGGACGTGCGAAGAGTTTACGGAATGCATCGAACTGCTCTGGGGGTATGCCGAAGAACTGAAAATTCCCCTTTCTCAGACTGCGGACCCTACGAAAATGGCAGAAGAACTATTCGCGAAAGTGAAGGAGTTTGCATGAGACTGAACCTTTCGGAAATTGGTCACCGGGCCGGCTGGTGCAGGAAAAAACAAAAATCGCAGATTATTTTGGATCAAGACTTCATGGGCATTACAACAACGGGAGAATTTTCAATGGATGCAAAACAAGCACCTGACAGAAAAATAGATGTAAGAGAAGGCATCGACAAATGGCTCTCGACATACCTCAAGCTCGTAGGACTTGAGCTTGTCCTCAGCGTGATTTTTATTTCACTCGGGTACATTTCTGGAAACAACTATTTCCGAGGCGTGGGAATCGGCTTGTTAATTGCCTGGGTGACTGGCGCAATAGCCTATTTCGTTGTGAAAAGGAGGGCCTGAATCTACCGTTGGTACAGCTACGAAAAATGGCTTCAGAATTATTCTCAAAAAATAAGATTGCTAGTAAATCATCTGCCAGGAATCGATAAAATGGAGGTTAAGACATGAATAAGCAACACGCCACAATCGTAGGTGGAGCAGCAGGTTTTATCACAGGCATAATTTGTTTATTCATTTTAAGGATAGAGAATGGTCCGACACCTGCTGCCCACACGCCGTTAATGATGATAATAACTCTAATCCTGCTCGTTATTGGAGCTGCGATCGGATACTTCATGCTGGGAAAAACCACGAAACCATCCACAATCGTGCAGCCACCCAAAATAATGAGTAAAACGAGAATCATCGCCGTAATCGCGCTCGGAATTATCGTGGGGGCGGTGCTGGCATCATTCGGTGTTGGAGGTACTCTCATTTACCTCGAGGCACAATCCGTGGAAACGACAGTCAATGGCTGGAGCACCACCCTGAATTACGGTGAATGGGGCAATAACATTCTCGAACGGGCAGCATTTGCCCAGGTGCTTTCCGCCGCTAACGTGCCAGAGGAGGCGGTGTACTGGACGACAACCGTAGACAGCACGGGTAGCCAGCTGAACGGAACACATGACTATATACTGCACTTCCCCGCCGGAGGGCTCCCTCCCAACAATGCTTTCTGGTCGTTGACAATGGAAGACTCAAACTATTATATGGTGAACAATTCGATAAACCGCTATAACGTCGGTTCATTGTCGAACCTTACGCCGAACACTGACGGGTCCGTTGACATATACCTCCAAAACGCAGCGCCATCCAGCAACGAGTCCAACTGGCTGCCGGCGCCCTCCGGCAACTTCAGGCTGTGGCTGCGCGCCTACCTGCCCGGCCCGGCAATCCTGAATGGTTCGTACCAGGTGCCGCCCGTCGTGGAGGTGAGCTGATGCCGGATATCAGGCACAAGCAGCTGCTCCTGTTCGCCGTGACAGTGCTCATTGTACTCGGAATAGGCACCCCTGTCTACATCTACTATTATCCGCTTCTGATTTACAACGCGTTGGATAAGGCGGTAATCAATAACGGCTTCGGGGATAACCCCTCCGGCGTTCCCGTCAATACGCTTTATACGTTGCCCACTTTCAGCTTCCCCATCTACACACAACAATCTGGCAGGCGGAAACCACGACACGCTCTATACATTGGGTGTGCTTGATCTAAGCAAAGGGCCGCAGGTTTTGCACGTGCCGGATATGGATGGACGATATTACAGTATCGAGTTCGTCGATCCCTGGGGTGATGCCTCCTATGTCGGCCAACGCACTACCGGTACAAAAGCGGGTGATTATCTCATCAGCGGACCGGGCTGGAAGGGGAACCTGCCAACGGGAATGAAGCAGATAGCACCTGCGGACAATTCAGTGCTCGTCATCGGAAGGGTGCTCGTCTATAATGATAGCGACGTGGCGACCGCCTATAACCTGTCGAAACAGATACAGCTCACGCCTCTGACATAGCCGATCAGTGAAATTATTTTTTTCGGTGATTAACCGAGAGAGGAATGCAGACCTCAAACTGCGATGCTGTAACGGCCCCGGTGCTGATCCGGCCCGGGTCCGTCAATCAAAAGAGTGGACGGGTCCGCACTACCACTCTCTGTCAAGGCGTGAAAAGGAGTTTTGAAAGCGCCTGGCAGGATGTTAACCAAATCGCGGACCACTGAGCCCCGGGTTATCGAGATCCTTGAGGATTGAGGAACTAAGTATTGTAAAAAACTGGTGAAGCTCTTAAAAATGCATTCAAGCGAGTCGTTCATCGATATAGCAAACAGGATTCCCGAATCAGCTACTTCTGGCGTACTTGATGCTTTGCGAAGAGGATGTGATATATATAAGTCCGACATGGCACTGAAAATATGGTCTATCCATTCCAAACGCCGGTCAAGATTCAGGGGGGGTTAAGGCGGTCTCGATTCATCTGCCACTGAAATTAGCTCATGGTGCACTAATTTCTTCGATTGTCGTCATATACTCGTGGTCCGTACAGCATATACCCGACTCCCACCAGGATGAGAATATACTCACCTATCGTAACGGCAGGCGGAGGGGGGACCGTAAAGAAAAACATTGCCTGGTCGGCGGGGGCGGTGAGGAAATTGAGCAAAGCAGCGATTATCGCCAGAACGCCGGCGACTTTTGGTCTTCGGAACAGCAGCAAAACCAGTCCGGCAACCGGAATCAACAACCCCACCGTCACAAAAAATGCTGCGAACGCCAGGGTCCGTAGTTCATTCATACGAGTCTCGAATCCCAACGGAGTCAGCAGGAAGCCCAGAATGATTCCCACCGCAAACAGGACTGCCAATATCCGCTCCGAATTCCCTAAAGACGCCCACGTCTTAGATACTGAAGACATTTCTCTTCTCCACCACCTTTAATTCTTAATGTAATATACCACGATACGGGATTATATTATATTTTGCGGAAAAGATCTATTCAATTTTGATGATCCCGAAACATCCACGCCGGAGCATAGTCCGGATGGGTCCGGAGCACAGGATGGATCGTTCATCGTTATGAAATCACCACCCACCTAGATATAGAGCGCCACAACCAGCAGGATCGTGGGAATGAACAGGTAGAGAATTCCCGGAATGAAATGGGCAAGAAAATCCGGGCGGATTTCGACGAACGGCTCCTTTCGTTCATCGTCGGCAAAGAACATGCCCGGGGAACGGTGAAGGAACGCTTCGTAAATCCGATAGTACCCGAGTGCAAAGAACGAACCGATGCTGATAAGAATAATCCGGAACACTCCGGTAATCGTCGCATTGAACGCGACATCGAATACCCCGAGGAGAGTAAACAAGATCGCAAACTGCGTGACCGGCAGGATTATCAGGATAATCCAGCCGAGGACAAGACGGTTGATGTTATGGGATTTCCCCCGTATTGCCCGGTACGTATCCCACGGTTTATAGGTCTCGTGAGAACGATCGATGATCATGAAAAAATAGATGGCGAAAAAGAATCCGAATATCTGCTGGGCATCATTGAGTGTCATGGATCTGTATTCTCGCCAGAACTCTGGTTCAGGAAGGGATATCGAGCCCGCCATTTCAGCCGGCAGGCTCACATCTTTTGTTCACATAAGGCCTAGCTGTTTCATGAAACCGACGACGTCATAGAACAGGCGTTCTTCGACGATTTCGCCGTTTTTCCAGGTGGCAACGGTACAGAATTCAAGATTCGCCGTTTTTCCCGTTGACGGAGTCATCTTGCCGTCTGCCCCCTTCATGGATCCCTTCATCGTTACGGTCCAATCGGCAACTGTGCAGGTATGATCTCCGTCTCCGAAAATAATCTTGTAGGGGTTATTTGCCAACTTGTTGTCAAATGTTTTGAAGAACTCCTTCGCTTCAACGTCATGGTTATGTCGTCCGACCGTGGCCAGAGGTTGGGCTGGCCAATACACTTTTACATCTTCACTATGGCGTTTCTTAAAGGTCTCCCAAAGCGGACTTTGAGGTCCGGCATTCCAGGCATCGTCGAGGGTTTTCATTAACTGCAGGTTTTCTTTAACTCCCAAAATATTCACCTACCTATGGCGGTGCAATAGATCATAAATCTATAAATAACTTTGTCGTATTTCCGGAAGTACTGGAAAAAGAAAAAGAACGCATTTCAGCTCTCCTGCATAGAAGAAGGCAAGGGAATTTCACATGATCCCGGTTCCGGAGAAGCACGACGGCTTTAGTATCTCACCGGTTCCGGGCGTCAATCAATGGGAGGACGAAATTTGTGAACGTGTGCGCAAAGACACTCCAAAACCAGGGCTTCCCAGATTAGCAGATAAATTCCCCGTGGCCAGAATATTTATAAAACTTTAAACAACTCTTTAGACAAAATCCCGAGAATAATACCTAAAGGCTGTTTATTCGAAAATTTTCAACGACACCCTTCTCAGTACTCACTTTTGCTCTCTTTCATATTTTCAGCTACTCTGAACCTTACGATCTTTTTCACAAGTTCATAGGGAACCAGCTTGTCCAGCGGGAATTGAACAGAACCCTTTCCCTGTTTGTAAATTGATAACTCTTTTTTAAATGCTTCAATTCCAGAAGGAATTGGATAAAACCCTATATGATTTTTGAATGCGGCAAAGTGTATAAGATTTTTGCCATTAAGCCTGAACGTGGGCATCTGATATCTGATCGCCTCAGTTGCGTCAGGAGCAGCTTCCTGAATGGTCTTCCTCATTTTTTCAAGTTCTATCTGGACCTCATCCGGAAAAGTTCTGATGTATTCATCTATCGTTTTAAATTGTTCTTTCGATTCTTTCATGACGTGATTCTCCAGGCTTATTTTAGGGTGATATAGTGCAACCAGTATAAAAAAATGAGCTGGAATCTCATTGTTTTGATTTTTATCGATCGCGAACGCCACGCCTCAGTATACTCAGTCCCAGCAATTGACTACGGCCTCGGCACCGATCCGGTTCCGGTTCAGTCAATCAAGAGAGAGGATGGATCCGCCCCAATGCATCAGAGGGTATGGGAGGGTTGAGCGAATCGGGCTACTTCGAGGTTCCCGGTTCTTGAGGAGAAAGACTAACACCAAAAATTGGTTTGGTGTGGTTATCGTTATCTCTCGGGAACTATAGTTTTCAAGATATCCAGCACGTGCTCAGCGAACACCTGCTTCAAAACACCGGAGAAATACCGCAATAAATGAGAGAATAAAAAAAATTACTCAGCCTTGACCAGGCTGACTGCATCAATCTTGATATAGCGTCTCTTCAGGTTGTGTTTGCTGCCGATGACGGCAAATGCACGCTCCTGCGCCTGCTTCTCATTAGGTGCCTCAATCACTTTCGTGTACGGCATCCAGTCTTCACCCATTTTGAATGTCCCTTTAACCTCAAACTTCTGATTCTCCATGATACTTACTCCAGAAATCCAAATATATCCTCAATCCGCCCCAATTCAAATCCGCTTGTGGCGTTGCCGGCAATGTAACCGGTCTCATTAACCAAAAGACCTGTCCCAACAAGACCGCTACCCATATTGATGGTGCCCGTTCCTACCGGGATCTTTGAAACCTCTTCAAGTCGTGCAATCTGGTGTGCGGTCGCCCGGGGGTGCACGATAATGCCTTTGTTCGTAGCGACGCCGGCCATTCCGACGGTTTTCACACCGCCAAGGGTCAGGTGGATCACCTCTACCTCCAGAAATTCCCCGATCTCCTGCGCAAGATCTGAGGGCATGTCTTCATGGACTGCGGCAAAGGTGTCGTTTACCATGATCACGTTGCCTGCTGCATTCATCGACTCCTTGAGGAGCAGCACTTTCCGGTATGCTTCGAGTGTCGCGATTTCATCTTCAGTCGCAAGCCCGCTCATGACAATCCCCCGGTTATTGCCGGCTACGAGAGAGCCAATGATGGGGCTTCCCTGGATCGTCGTTTCTATAAGTTCGACATTGAGTGCCCTGGTAAGTGCCTGTTTATAATCTTCCGGGGCATCCGGGGGGATTATCGCAATGTTACCGAGTACCCGGGAAAAAACCCCGATGTTCGGGTCCCCGGCAAGCGTGATCGTGCGTTCCATCTTACGATTCCGGTGCAAGTTCGGCCTGAACCTGCCCGTCCTCCATCTTCATGGCACGAACCCGGATTTTTGACGGTGGCTTTGAACTGCCCCGGCTCCACACCTTTTCGTTGATACCCTGATCGAGCTTTACCTCGTCGCTCTTCATATGCTTTGCAAGGTACTTCCTGATGTCTTTTATGGCGCCGTTGCTCCGTTTCCAGCGGGGCATTCTCCGGGCATCCCGCAGCGGGATAATATAAATGTGCTCCTGCATCTTTTCTGCCATTATCTTACACCTTCAGCGTACTCTTTCGCCAGTTGCGACGTTTCGGGTGCGCAACAACGGATCGCTTGGTTCTTACCATAACCCACTGGGGTACACGCCGGTTCTGGTCGCATGCTTTTGCCAGCCGGATTTTCCTGCCTTTGCTCAATTTACTCATTTTGTATCACCTGAGAGAATATCGCTCTTTTTACTGATGACGAGCGACTGGTCATGATGAACCGGAAACAGGGACACGGGATTTATCCCGCGAGCGGATACTGCTTCCCTGATCTCGGTCTCATAATCACCATTACTGATGGTTCCCGTCTCTCCATATTTTACCACGAGGAAACGGTCGACCAGCCGGTCAACTTCGGGCTTGACATACCCAAGGAGCGGTCGTACGTACGAGCACCCGGTCCGGTTGCCAAGACTCTGGACTTCTGCTCTCGAAAGCATCGGCACCCGGTCATTAAACCGTGTGCCGTCACCTATTATCTTGTATTCAGCGGAAAGAGTTTCCACAGCGATCTGATGAACTCTATTGATTGCATCATTCGGATACCCGCATGCATTCACCAGATCCACCATCTCGTCCAGCAATCCTTTCCTGAATACTCTCTTTATTAAAGGAAATCCCAGCACTTGTGCCGCAGCATCCACCGATGGGACCTGGCGGGACGGGTTAAATACAAACACGTTGAGTTCAACCTCGTAATACGTACCCAGCATTATTGCTGCAAGGGAACTGTCCTTTCCGCCGCTGTAGAGCACTCCTGCTTTCATTACCTTCGCGTAATTGAATAATCACGTTTCTTTGGCGCAAGCTCGCCTGAGCAGATCCTTGAGTTGCGAATCCGTGATCTTATTTTTGAGACGCCCGCTTTGCGCAAGCTGGATGAGCTGTTGTTCGACAGCACTTGCAAAATCCGGTTTCGTCAGTTTGATGGTATTCAGCCGCTCCCGGGCATTGGGCTCGAGTATCGACATTAACACCATCTGCACCTGAGACTTCATCCGCTCCTGGCGTTCGAGCTCTGCCTGCATTGACTGTTGATCGCCAGCCTGCTGCTGCAACTGCGCCATCCTGCGTTTGCGGAGTTCACTAAGCTCGTCGTCTCCCATGCGTTTGCCTCACTGAGGTGCTTCAGATTTTTCTGGTTTCTTACCTTCAGCTTTCTTTGCTGACGGTTTCTTTTCGGTCTTCTCAGCCTTTTCGGTCTTTTCTCCCTTGACACCGCTGACTTTCTCACCCTTCTCCTTCTTGGAGTCGGACTTTTTCCCTTCTGCCTTCTTGGGTTCGGGTTCAGCTGTTGCTTTCACGCGCTTTGGTACCGGTGCCGGAGGGTTAAGCTTGACTTCATGTGCCATGTTATCAAGAAATGCCATACCAGCAGGCGATACTTTACGACCCGTCTTGTCATGAATGACGAGTCCGGCAGCCTCCAGCTGCTGGAGGGATTTGCGAAGAATAGATCCACTGCCTTTCCTGAACGCATTTGGCTTTGAACCACGATTCTTTTTCCCGCCGTAAAAACTCCGCATCCTTTCGACGCCCAGCGGGCCATCGACATAGACGCGTCTCAACACTGCCGCCACCCGGACAAACCACCAGTCCGGATCTTCGGGCGGCATCTCTTTATGTGCCCCGGTCTTTGCAAAGGAAGCCCAAGCCGGCGGAGTAATTTCCTTCCGTTTCCTGAGCTCCTCTGCGACCTTCCTGATAAGGTGGTCAGCCGAGGAATCGAATACCGTTGTCATTTAGGGACCTCACTGTTCATTTTTTTTACTAACAGTCTATACATATTCGTAGATAAGGTTTTTATACGTTTCTGGGAGGGTTCTCCGCCATATCAGAAGAAAATTGCGGGTTATTTTTTTGATGTTTTCTTTTTTTCTTCAAGCACCATCGTCCTTCCCCGCACTTCAACGAGCGTCGCGTGGGCCCGTGAAGCAACATTTTCCGGGTCGATTTCTATATTCTGGAGCCATTTTACTTTGATCATCGTGCGTTTCCTGAGTTGTTCCACAATCTCATCGATCATGGTTTCGGTACAGCCCAGTTTACCGATCCATACCGTCGGTTTGAGATCCTGCATCGATCGATCAGCTTTCATGGACATGAATCCTCATCAGATGGTAACGGGTCTTTTTATTACAGCAATTGCAGGTAACTACCACATTGCCCCGATGAATCCTCACCCGCATATTCATTCCTGGTACGAGAAATGAATAACAGTGATGACAGTACTGACGGCGAAGCTCCTGATCGATACGGATCCGCTGGCGCATTGCAATCCTTCGTGCGATATCGACATAACGGTTGCTCCGTTCCGGATGTGCACGCAAAATTCCTTTTGTGCCTGTTCAAACAGGATCTCAATTCGCTCCCTGGCGATCATTTTGGTATCAGGGCTGCGGGATTTCTCTTTCATCGTCTTGTTATTTACTCCTTGATGTGGTAATCTATCAGCGTATGAAATATAAAAGGAACGGGGATTTTTTTACCTGTTGAGAAACAGACCGGATTAAAAAAAATCAGATGATTCTGACAGTCCTTCCGTTAGTCACCAGTTTTCCCTCACAGAAAAGCCGGATTGCTTCAGGAAGACATTCATGTTCGTATTTCAGAATCCGCTCGGCCAGTAAATCCTCATTCTCCCCATCCCGAACGGCAACACAGTGCTGGAGAATAATCGGGCCGCAATCAAGACTTTCGTCAACAAAATGTACGGTGCAGCCGGATACCTTCACGCCGTAATCCAGTGCCTGTCGCTGGGCATGCAGCCCGGTGAAGCTGGGCAGGAGGGCGGGATGAATGTTCATTATTTTTCCGGAAAATGAGCGGACAATACGGGTGCCGAGGATGCGCATATAACCTGCGAGCACGAAGAGGTCCGCATTTACCTGCTGCATCGCCGTAAGGAGTGTATTTTCATAGATCTCACGTGAAGAACATAATGAGTAATCAATGATCGTTACCGGGATCTTTGCCTCTTTAGCCCTTTCAATCGCGTACGCTTCCGGGTTGTCAGTGATAAGAGCGACACAGGTTGCCGGGATTTTTCCTTGCTGGATCGCCTCGATTACTGCCTGGAAGTTTGAACCTCTGCCTGAAGCCAGTACCGCGATGCGTTTTTTCATTGTTTCCCCTTCTGTGAATAAATCTGAATCTTTCTTAATTATTCTTCTCGTCCTTTGAGGGATGGATTACTATTTTGACTTTCACGATGCGCCGTCCGTGCATCTGCATCACGACCAGGGTAATCTTTCCTTCGTCTATCTCTGTTTTTTCCCCGGGATGCAGGGGGATGTGTCCCAGCCGGTCAATAATGAGTCCGCCAATGGTTTCATATGATTCATCGACGGGCAGGTTAATCACCATCTGCTCGTTGATGTCCTCCACCCACATCTGGGCATCTACTACGTAGACACCTTCTGAGATATTCTGGACTTCGGGTTCCTCCTTGTCATACTCGTCCATGATATCGCCGACGATTTCCTCAAGAATATCCTCAACCGTCACGATCCCGACAAAACTGCTGTACTCATCAAGGACGATTGCTATCTGCACCCGTTTTACCTGGAGCTCTTTTAACAGGTCGTCAATCTTTTTTGTCTCGGGTACAAACATCGGGTCATACATGACCTCCTTTATGGTCGAGTCTTTCCGGTGCGAGACCATTGCAGAGAAGACATCCTTGACATTCAGGATGCCCGTGATGTTGTCCACCTGGTCGTGGTATACAGGAATTCGGGAGAAGCCGGACTCATTGAAGACCCGGATCGCTTCTTCAAAAGAGACCGTATCTTCCATGGCGATCACATCCACCCGGGGCGTCATGATCTCGCGGGCGGTGGTATCAGCAAACTCAAGAACCGAGTAGAGCATATCCTGCTCCCCCTGTTCGATAGTGCCATCTTCCTTGCCGACATCGATCCATTCCTTGATCTCCTCCTCGGTCACTGCCGGTTCCGCGACCTCCTTTCCGATGCCAAACTTCGGGCTTATCCGTTCGACAAGCCAGATAACCGGGGTAAAAATACGGGAGAAGAAAAGGATTACCGGTGCTATCGTGAGTGCAAACGAATCCGATGCCCGCGCTGCATAGATCTTGGGACCAATCTCGCCGAAGACCAGCAACATGATTATAACGAACCCGGTCGCGATCCCCACGCCGATATCGCCAAAGATTTGGATTGCGACAGCAGTTGCTATTGATGCTGCGGCAGTGGTAACAACGGTGTTACCGATAAGGATCGTAATGAGAAGGTGTTCCGGGGACTCCTTTAATGCCGCCACAGCATCTGATCCCGGCAGACCCTCATTGACGAGTGTCCGTACTTTAGCTCGGGTGATAGAGATAAGGGCGACTTCCGAACTTGAAAAAAATGCCGTGAGAAGAATACAGATGATAAAGAGCAGGATTTCAACAACGTACTCTATCATCGCATTTCACGCCGTGCTGGTGCACGCAGATTATTCTGGATCATAAATAAAAATACACTATCTTATTCAGAAGGGAATTAAATAAAACCAGCGCTTTATTCCATACATTCCCGCATAAAGGCACAATCCCGGGCAAGGAGTGCGATCTTTTCTTCATAAGACAGGGAATGGGGCAGGTTCAGATCCTCGATCTCGAGCGTAAGGCTTCCTTTGAAATGGTGTTCTTTTAAAGATTCCATGACGGTCGCCATTGATGTATCCCGGTCAAGGGGGTAGTGAGCTTTTCCGTTATAGAACCGGCTCGAGGTGAACATTGATCAGTCGATCTGAACAAAGTTCGATATATCTGACAGGTTCATCTCCTGATTTTGCCATTGCATGCGCAACATCGAGCGTGAAGAACAACCACGGTTCTTCATCAAGCAGTGAACGCATACGTTCCGGGGAACAGAGAAGCGAATTAACGATTGGTTCCATATTTTCCATGCCGATTTTGATCGAATTACCGGTCGCCACCTCGCGCATTGTGGAGACAAAATGATCAAATCGTTTGAAGTCCGCCGGACTGGGGGGCCGTTTTGCCGTTCTGCGACCCGGGTGAACCGTCAGGGTATGTGCACCCAGCTGCTCAGCAATCGTGACTGCCCTGACGGAATATTCGACGGACACCCGGGCTACATCAGGATTGATGGAGCAGGGGTTCAGGTCGAGAATGGGTGCATGGACAGTCAGGGTAGCAAGTTCAGGGTGCTCGTTCCTGCTTTCTACCACCTCATTCACGGGAAGGTCACGAAGCCAGAAATTCGGCGTCTCCAGCCAGAACTCCATGGCATTCAATCCGGCGCGGGAAACAAATGAGAATATTTCATTGATGGTGTACTCATGAAAAAACATGCTTGCGACGGAAAAAGACGCCATGGTAGTACTACTTCATATGAGGTTTTAGCCTAATAATTGTTGATGGACTGGTTCAACCGCCCGTATGTCCCGACCAGAGTAGAGGATGCACCCTACCGGGTCTCCGAGCTGTCAGCGATTATTGAAGGACTCCTTGACAATCATCTTCTCCGGGATATTTTGGTCAGGGGAGAGATAACCAACTATACTCACCACGCACGTGGGCATCGCTACTTCTCTCTTTCGGAAAAAGGCGGGGGGAATACCGCCGCGGTCATCAAATGCGTGATGTGGCGATCCGACGCAGAAAATCTGTCATTTGATCCCGCTGAGGGTATGGAGGTCGTAGTATCCGGGACGGTCAGGGCCTATGCCCCTCATGGGTCATACCAGTTACAGGTTACCAGAATAAAAAAAGCCGGTATCGGCGAGAAATTCCTGCTCATCGAGCGTTGGAAAAAGGAGCTTTCTGCAGAGGGCTGTTTCACCTTGGATCGTAAACGAGCTCTACCCCTGTTCCCGTCAAAAATTGGCGTGGTAACATCCCAAACCGGTGCTGTGATCCACGATATCAGGACCGTTGTTGAGCGGCGTTATCCATTGGAGATTATCATTTCACCCACCGCCGTCCAGGGTGAGGAGGCACACCGGGAGATCGCGTTTGCCATCGCATGCCTTGCGGGCCTGGTGGACGTGATCATCGTAGCCCGTGGAGGAGGAAGTTTTGAAGATCTGTTCCCCTTCAATCATCCGGATGTTGTGCGCGCAATTGTCTCATGCCCGGTTCCGGTCGTGAGTGCAATTGGCCATGAGGTTGATATAACGCTGAGTGATCTTGCAGCAGATTTGCGGGCAGCAACACCCTCAGCCGCGGCAGAACTTGTTGTCCCGGACCGGAAAATTTTGATTGCGCGGTTAAAGGATCTGAAAAATGTGATGGGGTCGGCCATGCAGACACGGATCGGGAGGGAAAAAGAGGAGATTATTGACCTTCGCGATCGTCTCCGTCCCCAGAGGTTTACCAGGAAACTGGAAGAGAGAAAACAGAATAATGCCGATCTGTCTGACCGGCTCGAAAGGGCATTTACCACCTGGCTTGAGCGTGAACGTCTTCTCCTCGCAGGTATGAGAACTGCTCTTGAGGGAAGGAATCCTCGTTCAGTACTTTCCCGGGGGTATTGTATGGCTGAGAAAGACGGCAAGATAGTAAAAAGTGTTTCCGTCCTCGACACAGGAAACAAAATAAACATCAGATTTTATGATGGCAGAAGTGAGATGACCGTGGAGCGCGTGGAACATGATTGAAACCTACGAGACCAAAGTGGAACAGTTGAAAAAAATTATTGAAAAAATTGAAGACGGGAACACCCGGCTTGACGAGAGTATCCAGCTCTACGAGCAGGGGGCAGCTCTTGTGAAACAGTGTGAAGAAATTCTTAACGAGGCAGAAATAAAGATTACAACCCTTTCCCGGGACGTATAGCAGTCAGCGAAACGATCAGTTCTTTTCCTTCAATAAGGTTCATGATCAGTGGTTTAGGCAAAGTTGCCGCCACATAATCGGTCATGATACCGATTGTCCGGCCGCAGACAAAGGAACTCCGTCTCCAGACCATGTCGGTCGGATGATCAAGGGTCAGTAACGAAGACCCCCGGGACTTCACTTCTACCGTTACCCCGCCACAGGTTAGCCGGGTAATAAGAATGGCATCATCATGGGCAACCACGCTTTTGAAGGCGGGCAACAATTCGCTGCAGCCTTTGTCGGCCGCAATACCGATAATGCAGTTGCCCTTTCTCGTCAGGTAGTCCTCACGTGTTACTTCAAAAGTTGTCGGGTGACTGCCAAGAACGAGAGGATGCCCCCGGGAATACACAATGTCCTGAGCCTCCATACTTTATCATGTAAGGGTTGCCATGCATATTCAATGTTTATCACCGTCCACTGCCCCGAGTGCAACGACGAGACCGAACACGAAATGGTCACTGAATCCCGCGATCTGCTTGTCCGCTGCACTACCTGCGGTCATTACCAGCGCATAAAAAAAGAAACCGAACCACAGTCTATCATGATCAAAGCGATTGTCTCTAAAGAAGGGACGTCGCTTGTCTGTGGGATTGAGCTTGCTGAAGATGACGAGTGCAGTGTGGGAGACCATCTCGTTGCAGAATGTGGCGAGGAAGCATTTGGTGTCGAAGTAACTTCTATTGAGAGCGGTGAAAAACGGGTTAACCGGGCAAAGGCACCCGATATTACTGCGTTATGGACCCGTACAATCGAACAGGTAGTTGTAAAGATCTCTATTCATGATGGCAGAAAAACAGCACCTGTTTACATGGAATGTGACGGGGAGCAGCCGTTTGTTGTAGGAGAAATGTATGTTGCATCAGGAAAGAGGTTCAAAGTTTCGCACCTGAAACTGCGTGATGGTCCGCTGATGAGAAAAGAGGGATGGAAGACGGTCGCTCACCGGATTAAGCGAATCTACGGCTCCCGGTTATAGATATTTTTTAAGGGCTTCAATGAGTTGTTCGGTATGAACAACTCCTTCAAACCGCTGCTGAACGAGTTCATCCTTAAGAACCACTATTGTCGGTGTTACCTTCAGCTGAAATTCATTGATATAATGTGGATGTTTTGTCGCATCTATCTCCTCAATGGTTATATTGAGAGATTTTGCGACTTCCGCATTTATCGGGGTCTGCTCCATACATCCCATACACCCCGGCTGATAAAAACAGATCACACGCACTGCCATGAAAATCAATGGAAGGCGGAATAAAAAGAGTTTGCGGGGGAGATTTAACGCTTGTTTATTGATGCAATCCGAATGTCAGCGGCCGGATAACCAAAATCAACAATAACACCTGATTGTGTTTTCTGGATAACTTCCCCGGTACGGATATACGTAATTGCTGAAGAATTGGTAACTTCAACACCTGGATTATCTGAAACACCCATTGCCAGAACATCCCCGACATTAATATCGCTTATATTAACTTTGTTAAGCATGAGTTGGTCTGCTGACCAGTTCTGGGTCATCGAATTTCCGGATGGGATGCTGATCCGTTTCTGCTCATTGATTTTCATTCCTACAAGGCTGGTGCTGATCGCGTTATATTCCGGAGAGAAAATTGCAAACTGATTACTCCATCCGCTCGCCGCAGTAAAAATAGGCACAGGATACAGTGACCGGGTCAGCGTCTGGTTGGCGGTGATACTTATCGGTCTTGAAAAGACCAGTCCACTGCCTGTCGTTGCATCCTTCGTATATAACTGCTGGTCGGTAGTCAGGATGGGGGTTCCCTCTGCATTCAGGAGTGTAAAATCTATTACGACAGTGTCGCCCGGTTTAACGACAGTAAATATGCTTAACCAACCAGAGCCCATTCCGGAAACTATCATAAGCACCACAAAAAGAACACAGGCACCCACGATAAGGATCTTTTGCCACAGTTTTGTCGATGCTTCCTTCTTTTTCTTCTCACCCATGCTTTTTTTCCTCCTTAATTCATCATAATCCAACCGTCATATACTATTCCGCTCACGGCTCTTATATTATAAATTTTAACGATAATAAATACTAACCTGGTACTATTCTTCCTAAGGACAAGATGGAACGGAATCGTTAATCACCGAGGGAGACCTGGCCTTGATTGGTAAAATAAATTATCACCTTGTCACTACAAGCCAGCAAAACCTGAAAAACAATCCTGAAGTGAGGGAAAAATCTATGAAACGATCGCTGTCAGATTAAAAGGAAGAGAAGATCTTTCAGAACAGCACCTGAAAATCGGTTACGATAAAAAACTCACAAAATCGCCGATAAAGAAAAATACTTTCATTTCTCCCTCCTGCTTTCCGATGACTTTTAGTACTCTTTTCACTAAAAGTTCTATGGATGGATAAAAAAAAGGTCAAGGACTATATGACCTATGACGTCGTTAGTGTCGATTTACACGGGACCGTTAAAGATGTTATAGAAAATATTCAAAAGACCCATCACGACGGATTCCCGGTTGTCGATGGTGAGAAGGTGGCCGGGTATATTTCCGCGAGGGATCTTCTTTTTGTCCAGTTGACAACTCCTATCGAACAGGTCATGTCAAAAAATCTTATAGTGGCTGCTCCTGATATGGATATCAATGATGCAGCTCGTGTGATCTTCCGGAGCGGAATCCAGAAACTGCCGGTTGTCGACGAGAAAAACCGACTCCTGGGAATTATATCCAATTCAGATGTGATCCGCTCACAGATAGAGCACGTTTCTCCGGAGAAAGTATTTAATTTCATCACCACGTTGAAGAAACTCTACGGGGTCGATCCTGAACTGGGACGGGGGACAGTTCCGGTGAAAGATCTTCTTCCCACCCAGTCAAAAATCTATGAAGATGAACTGGAAGGCCGGATGTACGAAATAAAGAAGGGACTTGCCGAGCCGATAATTGTTGTAAAGCGACCCGGCAGGACTATTCTTGTTGACGGGCATCACCGGGCTATCGCGGCAAAAAAGCTCGGCATCACCGCGCTCGACGCATACATTATCGAGATTAAGGAAGATATTGAACTGGGCATGGAACGGACAGCACAAGCAATGAATTTAAAAACACTCGATGATGTTCAGATACTCGATTACGCCCGACACCCCCTGGTTGCAATCACTCACCGTCTGGTAAAAAGAGACTGAATTCGTAGAGGATGCCGAAATGACCATATTTCGAGCATCAGGGAAATCCAACTCATAATCGGTTCATTTGACGGTCTTTTCCCGTGGGGAGTCGTCCTTTATTTTTTACGGATAAATTTACTCAGGACCCATCATAGCGAAGATCAAATTTTTCATTCAGCACATGTTCTTTTACTATAGTTCCGTCACCAACAACCACTTCAGGCCAGAGACGGGTCTTTGAGTGAACGATAACCCGGTCCCGCAGGACTACACGGGGTCCTATCACCGTATCGTTTTCAATACTGCAGTGCTCTCCGATATGGGTATCGTTGTCAATTATCGAGCCCGATATTGTACTATTCGCACCGACGACAACCCGATTGTACAACGACGATGAAAAAACCTTCACATTATTCCTGAGAATACATTTGTCACCAACACTTGTGTAGGGCCCGATCAACACATTGTCGCCGATAGTTGTTCCCGGACCAATGGCAACCGGGCCGATGACCTTGGTGTTCTTGCCAAGGGTGATCGAATCACCCAACTGGACCGGGCCCTGGATTTGTGCCCCGTGCATAGACAGGTTGCCAATGATATCGGTGAAGGAAATATCCTGCAGCTTCCACCGTTCGGCCTGGCGAAGTGAATGCGGGCTCCCAACGTCGGTCCAGTTGCCCCGGGCCAGCCAGCCTTTCAGCACATATTTTTCCTCCATCATTCTCGGAAAGAGATCACGGGCAAAATCATATTTGGTGCCCTGCGGGATTGTGTCAAAAATTTCCGGGCTGCAGATATACATCCCCGTGCTCGCAAGATTAGAGAAGATTTCACCGGGCGATGGTTTCTCCTTAAAACGTTTGATCTCGTAACTCACATCGATCTCAGCAATACCATATTCACCGGGATCATCAATGGAAATCAGCCCGATGGTTATGGTAGCTTTCTCTTTTTGATGGACCCGGTAGAACTCAAGGACGTTCAGATCGGTGACATGATCCCCGCCTACAACCAGGAAATCCTGTCCGTCAAGATACTTCTGGGCGTTTTTCACGCTGCCGGCGGTTCCAAGTTTGGTTTTTTCATGCACATAGGTGATTTCGACACCAAAAAGCGAACCATCGCCGAGAGCTTCCTCGATTGAATTACCCATATAGCCCAGAGTAAGTATCACCTCCCGGAATCCCATGTTTGAGAGATGTGAGACCAAGTGCTGGATGGAGGGACGGTTAACGATAGGAATACAGGGTTTGGGCCGTTCGAACGTAAGAGGACGGAGACGGGTCCCTTCCCCACCGCACATTATACACACCTTCATAGCACAAAATTAGTGCTGGATAGTTTTAATTATAGTGCATATACGCATTTTCAGGCCAACATATTTTATGAAAATTTTTTTTATATTTAGAAAAATTCAGCTCACTCGTGCCGGAGTTGATTTTTATCTTTTTCGATAAAATAATTTGTCAGGTAAAAGAGATGTGCCAAATCATAGTTAGCCGACGGCGTCAGGTTGTGATGCTGGGTCTCATGGAGCATTTTGGAGCACCTGTCAGCATCGATAAAACCATGCCATTGCATGAATTGGTATTAATTAGGGGAAAAAGAAAATACAAAAGAGATCTGATACGTATGAGCGATGAAGATGTCCGGATTATACCAGCAATTAAAGGGAGCGTACAATGTCTCCCCGGAAAGAAAGAGCCTCTCGGACATTGTGGACTCTGTATCCACTGTCGGGAATTCAGAATCAAGGGTTCCTTTGTAAAATCCCCTTCCCTTGCATACTGTTCGAAGTGCCGGGTTACGGAAAAGGTCGACCTTACGCAAGCCGAAGCAGTACGATGCGCCGATCGCCAGGGAGAAGGGTTCCATAGCATAACCAGCCTTATCGGATAATTTTTCAGTTTATTATTAACAAATAAAAAAAAATTGCTGGTCACGAAATCAGGAATGTTTCTATAGCGTCCATATCGACGTATTCTTCAAAAAGATCAGCCAGTGCGTCATAGGGATCAGGATCTCCTTTCGGAATTGGGATGAAGTGTAATCCTTTCCTTTTATGCAGATAAGCGAGCAAGGCATTTACGGCCGACGGATTTAAAAACAGCCCATGAAGATACGTTCCGAAGACCAGCCCGTCATCACTCACTCTTCCATCCCCTTCAAGCGCCTCGCGGTTGTTGCCCGTCCCGGTTACTCCCATATGAATTTCATAGCCGCTGACTTCCCCTATCGCTGACAGGATGGGAGGGACTAAACACGCAGTCCGCTTTACCTGGAAGGTATTTTTTTCATATGATTCAAATCGGGTAATACAGTCAAGCAATCCCAGTCCATCATAAATACCTTCAGAGGACTCAAATCCGGTGTCAACGAGTTTTTTTCCGAGCATCTGGTAGCCTCCGCAAATCCCGATGATCGGCGTGCCGGATTTCCTCATCGCAGATATTTCCCGATCGGCCCCGGTCCGGAAAATCTCGGCCAGATCTTCAACAGTATTTTTGGTTCCCGGAATGATGACACAGTCATACCCTTTAAGCGATACACCAGGTAAAACATAATCAACCGCAGCATGCTGCTCGAGCAGCTCAAAGTCCGTGAAGTTGGAAATTTTCGGGAGCCGGATCACCGCAATCCTGATAAGGCTCTGTTTTGGTTTTTTATCCCCTATCGAGAGGGAATCCTCACTTGGCAGAGGGATATTGAAATAGGGAACGACTCCCAGAACGGGAATGCCGGTTAGTTCCTCAATTTTTTTCACGCCCGAAACGAAAATTGTCGGGTCTCCCCGGAATTTGTTTATAATAATACCCTTGACAAGAGGTCGGATATCAAGCGGAAGGAGCTCGATCGTCCCATAGATCTGTGCAAATACCCCGCCACGCTCAATATCGGCCACGAGGATCATGGGTAGGCGGAGGGTTTTTGCAAGACTGAGTATTTGCTATGTCCCGGTCATAGAGGTTCAGTTCCGCAGCTCCCCGGCTCCTTCAACAACAACATGACCATAGGTGGATTTCAGACGTTCAAACGATTCAAGTGCCTTTTTAAGTAGTTCCGGGGTTTCCTGGTAATAGTCTCTGATGTGAACATCTTTATAGGGACGCCCGTTCAGCACGACCTGGGAAATGCACTCACCCTTTGGTTTGAGGAGTACTGGGTTCATGTCGGTTTCCGGGATTACTTTTGCTGCAGCAGCCTGCATCGCCTGGGCCATCCCAATCTCCCCTCCATCGCGGGTGACGTAAGAATTCAGACTCATATTCTGGGATTTGAAAGGGGCAACCCGAATCCCTCGCCGGAGAAGGCATCGGCAGATTGCCGCGACGGTTATACTCTTGCCAACGTGTGACGCTGAACCCACAATGAAAAGGGACATTCAAGTACTACAAGGTGGATTTTCGGATCATAAAAAGCAGATTCTCCCGAACTTATGCGGGGATGCCGTCATGACTTGCCGGAAATACTCCACGGCAACCCGTTTAAACCCGGCAATTCTTCAGGCAATGCAAGGTAATAAATAACGTGAACCTTAAAAATACATGTAATGATTGGTGGGATTTGCCCGACGTGTGGACTACCTAAGGAACTATGTATTTGTGAAGAGGTAGCAAAAGAACAGCAGAGGATCAATGTCAAGGTAAACAAACGCCGGTACGGAAAAGAAGTAACGGTTATCGAAGGGCTTGATCCAACTGATATCGATCTGGAAGATCTTTCAAAATATATGAAAAGTAAACTGGCTTGTGGCGGGACTGTTAAAGGGAACACGATAGAGTTGCAGGGTAATCACCGCGACAGAGTGAAGGAACTGCTCTCGCTAAAGGGGTATAGTACAGAAAATATTTCCTGAAGATTATTATTTTGAATTTCTCGCACTACGAAAAAAATTTATCATACATGAGATTTTTCTTTTTTCTTCGTAATTCACTCGAAATAAACCGGGTCAGGAAATAATAAGAACATATTACGCTGAAGATTGAGCCCGGATTTTGACTGAATTTTTTTTGGGGAGGCCGGAAACTCCGTATTAATCCGGTCTGGGTTAACCGTAAAGAAAAAAAAGATCAGATAAAGAATCTGAACGTTACCCAGGAAATGAACAGCATTATTGCGGAATACTTTAAGCCCGCAATAAGCCGGCCTTCCCCCATCTGGCCGGCTACAAGCCCGGAAAAGAATCCCTGCAGCAAAGCAGCATGCGAAAAGAGTCGCTTGTACCCGAAGAGATCTATCTGACCAATAAATCCCTTCGCTCCGGACGAAGCTGCTGAAGCACCAGCCGTAGCCATCGTCGTTAAAAATGTAGAGACAAGGATTGCGATGACGAACAGGAATACAGCAAACGATACGAGTACGATGATCACATAGATCAGCATATTGTTGCTTCGTTCCTGGGCGAGATTTACAACTTCAAATGTATCTTTTGCTGCTGCACGGAGCACCTCGCTGATATCCCCACCGGCTTTACTTGCCTTTGCAATCAGGTCTACACTCCGGTCTGCAAGCGGGGTGCCCAGTTCTTTGCCGAATCGGTACATTGATTCAACAAATCCTGAGCCCCAGGACATGTCCTGATCAAGCTTTCTGATATGCGGCGTCAGCGATGCATACTCTGCGGTGGCAACAATATGCACCGCATTGGGCAGGGTCATTCCGGAATCATTCATTCCCGCAAGATCACGGAAGAAATTCGGGAGAGCGTTTTCCAGACTTTTAATGCGCCATTGTTCTTTGAAGTCGAGGAAGGCCACAGGAATAATTGCAATCAGGACGGCAAAGACAATAAAATCATCAATAACGGTCGAAGTGAAGAGAACCTGGATTCCATACGACGCGACCATTGAAATAAAACCGCCGATAAAGACGATAAGGGCGAGCGGAACACTGACAAGAAGTATGTTAACGGGTTCTTCGGTAAGCACCCTGAGGGGATGTTTCAGGAACTTTCCCATTCCTTCCCGGGTACTCCGCTCGCGCTCCAGCCCCGTGGTTATCTCATCGATATCTGCCTCAACAGAACTCAATTCTGCGGATTTGAGCGAAGGAGGGGTCTCGACTCCCCGGTTGACCAGATTTTTGAAGTGATCTTTGACTCCCATTTCAGGACTCCGGTGTCATAGAACTGATCATTATTACGAACATAACACTCCCCAGGGGAATCATGATATAGATGATTGCGTAGAGAAACATCGGCTTATTATCCCCGGAGAGCACTGACATGATCGATTGAAGAATAATTAAAAACAATGTCCCCGCAACCATAGCAGTCACGTAGGACTCGGAGACAAGGGCAAGTGTTTCAAGAAACATTTTCTGGGTTTGTCGGTTTTCCAGCGCATATTGCTCGGCTTTTGTCCTGAAATATTCAGTAATATTACCTCCGCTCGAAACACTTGCCATGGTTCCCTGTAAAAATTCCTTCATTCGTCTGCTGGGAGTACTTGCTGAAACAAGCCGGAGAGAATCAATCAGGTCCCTTCCGAAAATATCAATCTCCCGCGAAATATACCGTGCCTCTACAGCACTTTGGCCATATATCGTGCTGCTGCCGAGCAACCTGAATACCTCTGCCGGCGTGATACCCGCGGTGGACATCGAAGTGATATAGTTGATCGCATAGGGCAGGCTTGCATCAATGTTCCTGCGCCGGTTCCCTGCTTCAAGTCCCGGATACAGCATAAATACAAGATACGTAAGTCCACCGAAAACCAGAAGTGAGAAGATCGTGATGAAGATAGTGCCAAGTACAAGACTGTACGTAGAGAGTCCGACCAGTATCTCAGGGACTTCACCGTTGTATTTGATAAGCGTAGGAAGTTGGAAAACCCAACTGATAATGCCAATAACTACAGCAGCTGACAGTCCGACGATAATTGAACTGACATAGGCAGTTGAGAGATAGACTTCGAAGGGCGTTTTAAACCTGGCTGACAAAAGATCATTTCTCAGCGTCACATAGTCATCCCGTTTTGCCTTCATCCGTTTTCCCAGGAGATTGAAGGAAAAACGCTCAAAACTATTCATAGAGGTCCTTCCTTACCTTTTCGATAACCGCTTCGGGATCGCGGTGATAGGAGATGAGAATCTTGGCCACATCCTTGTAGTGTCTGATCTTTTTAATCCTCATCCACTCAAGCACTTCCTGACGGCGCTTCAACTCTTCGCGCATCCGGTTCTCGCTCCACCCCTTCGCCTCCATGATCTCTTCGAGAAGGTAAGACTTCCCCGAGTAGGTGATCTCATCAGTCGCTGACCTCCACTTGAAGACCTCATTAGTGATAAGCTCGTTTGTCCTCGGATCAATATCCAGGATTTCAACAATCTGTTTACTCCTTCTGATACGCTTACCACCAACCCGACCCTGCACCTGAATACAGACAAAATCAAGTGCGGAAAGCATATTTCGCGGGACATCCATCGGCGGGTTCTCAATACGGTGAACAACACTCGCCACGGAATCTGCGTGGATGGTGGAATAGGTGGTGTGCCCGGTGCTCATAGCCTGGAAAAGGGTCTGACATTCCTTGCCTCGGACTTCTCCCACAAGGATATATTCCGGACGCTGCCGCATCGCAGCACGCAGGAGCTCATACATATTAATTTCACCTCTTCCCGAAGTATCAAATGAATCACGGGTAACGCTCGGGATCCAGTTCGGATGAGGCAACTTCAGTTCACGGGTATCTTCAAGGGATACGATTTTGGACAAGGGAGGTATAAACAAAGATACCGCATTCAGGGATGTGGTCTTTCCGGATGCGGTTCCCCCGGCAAAAATTGCAGATTTCCCATTCTCTACACACAGCCAGATATATGCAATCGAAAGCGGAGCAAATGTTCGCCATTCAATAAGATCAGTGGGCGTGATCGGCTCATCTTTGAATTTACGGATAGTGAAGGTCGAGCCATGAGCGGTCACTTCCTGACCCAGGGTCATCTGGATACGGGAACCATCCTGCATGGTTGAATCCAGAATAGGTTGGGATATTGAGATGTATTTGCCCGAACGCTGGGCAAGTTTCGTTACAAACGAGTCAAGATCATCAGCATTCGTATATAACAGAGTAGTTTTCATTGACTCGTAGTTGGCATGATATACAAAGAGAGAAGTGTTGACTCCGTCACACGAAATATCCTCGATATATTTATCGTGCATTATTGCATCGATAAGTCCGTCTCCGAGGAAATCTTTGTGCATATTGTAGAGAATGACCTCACGCTGGACGGGAGTGAGTTTTATACCGAAATCAAGGATAATATCAGTTGCAGCAGCCCGGAGTTTTATACCCGCTTCCTCCTTGGAAATGTCTTTTGTATTGATATCAAGCGTCTCAAAAAGTCGTTCCTTCAGCTCTTTAAGCAGTTCTTTATCCGGGTCAGTAAGAAGGGGCTCAAGTACAGAATACGTGTATTCGTGGGTTGCATGATCATATATGATCTGGATGTACGCATAGGGAGGATTTACCGGATAGATCTCAACCTCTTCAATTCCCGGTGAGGGTTTGAAGGTGATATCGACAAGCGGACCATGTTTTTTGGGATCATATTCCTCAAGAGAGGTATGAATAGCTTTGAAGAGGGAACTGAACCAGGGTTTTTTGGATTCAATTTTGGGTTTTATCTTTTCCAGTCCAATATCTGCATCAATGTCAAGATCCTTGAAGCCTGCGGTGGAGAAATTTTTCTTCCAGATCTCATCGAAGTCAGGTGGCAATGTTCCTGTCCCTTCAAATGCACTGATACGGCCATGCAATTTTAGTTCGTCAATTTTGAAGGATACACCTTTCGGCAGGATAAGACCGGAGAAATCTGATATCTGATCGACATTGACAATTTTTTTATCAGCATCAGTGACCGGTCCCATTTCTGATGAAGCACTGGATGATTTGATGGATTTTGGCCTCATGACCTCCTTGGGATCTTCATCAATTATCTCGATCTCATTTTCCTGTTGATTCTTCGGAAAGTGATCTCGTGAAACCTGAGGCTGATTCACAGCCGCACCGGCGAGGAGTTTTTCGATGGAGTCTTTTGTGTCTTTTTCCCCATGTTCCCTGCCAGATCCTGAGGGAGGAGATTGTAACATTGGTGAAGGTTGATAATTTTTTTTCTGCTGGTTATCAACACCAGAAAATCCCCGAATATCAGGAGATGATGATGACACAGTTGTTGTTGGGGACTCTTCCTCATGTGGCATGTTCATTTTTTTCTGGAGAATGGTGAAATCTCCTATGTCGGATGGAGGTTCACCACCCGAAGGAGTGTGAGACCTGGCTGTCGCCTCTTTTGATTTCTGTACCTCCTCATTTTTTTTGGTCCCTTTAATCATCCTGATCAGGGAATTTACATCATCCAGTGAATCATCGTCTTCTTCGTTCAATCCAGACACACCCGTTTTGACCTAGTTCTAGATCTAGGTCTCCTTTTATATTAAATGATTTTTTCATTTTTACTAGATACTTTTGACTATTGCTTTTCTTTATATTTATTATTTTGCTATTTTAATACTGAATAATGTGGTCGTTTTCTTATAAATAAAAAATATTTCCAAGGCTTATTTCTCAGATTTACCAGTTATTTCCCGGAAAGTTCTGACTGGATACTTTTTAGTACAACCCGGATAAGACCAAGATGTGCATCGGCGGTGGTAAAAATGCATACGAAGAGATCCCCACATGGTGCGATAATAAATTTATTCTCGTCAGTTTCAAGTATCATCTGATCAAGTGCACCGATTTTCAGATCCTTTGCAATTTTTGTCCCAGCCCGCATAAGATCTTCTGCAGATGCTGCTACATGCTCAAAATCAGCATCACCAATGCATTGAATCGGGAATCCTTCAAAAAATGCAGAAACTGCGATAACCCCGGTAAGATTTTTAATCTTTTTTAGTGTTTCCCTCTCAAGACGAAGAGGTAATTCCGGGATCCCGCACATTTCTGATCGGGGTTCAGAAGCAGATGGAAATGCCAGGGTCCCGATAAATAATCCCTCTTCATGGGAGATCTGAACCGCACGTGAGAATTCTGTTTCAGAATATTTTCTCTGGTTGAATGTTTCCGGGAAATCGGACAGTTCAGGTGATTCCATGGTTATATGATAAAGTGCAGCTTTTCCGCGGAAGATTGCATCATTATTTTTAAAATAAGCTCCTACCAGTTTACCAAAATCATTAAGAATAAAACCATGCCCTGACCCGGTCCTGATCTCGAGTAATCCACGGAATGTCGTCAGGTACTGGAGCAATCCATCCTTCAGAGGATTCGTGACAGATTCTTCGACAATTCCTGCAGGTAATCTCATAAAAAAAAGGCGGAAATCAGAGGGCAGCAATAAGCCGGACCTTGTTCTTTTTTAATTCGTACCTGATTCTACCGATATTGGCTGTAGTGTCTGCAACAATAGCAATCAGCTCATCACCAGAAAGAGGTGAGAGTATGATAGGGCCTTTTTCCAATTCGACGAGCATTTGAGACAGTTCTCCTTTTCCCAGAGTAATACCCATCGCTTCTGAAGTACCCAGGCCGGTTGATGCCATGGCACCCAGTGCCTCTATATCCACTTTTCCGGAAACCGCACTTTCAATAACAAATCCATCTCTTCCCACCACAACTGCGGCAGAAACCCCTTCCACCTTCAGGAATTCCTCCAATAACGGCTTCAGCATTTCTTTGCCCTCATATAAATGATTCTCTCTTGTTTTTTTTCTATTAAAATGTTGGTCTTTTTATTTATTTCGGGAAGAGATGAACCTGTCCGATTTCACAAATAAGGAGATTTTTCCCCAATATATCATTAGTCCCGTCACCAGATCCCACTTACCAGAATATCCAAAAGCGCGCACTTCCATCGTCCGATTAAAACGAAACTATATAGTAGCTAATCGTAACAATACAACATCATGCAACTCCCGAGAGGCACATTCCGATATATAAAAAAGGCCACGAAACTTGGGGGGATTCTTGAGGAACTCCAGTTAATGAAATTCAGCGGTATCTGCACCATCTCTTTTGGACCATCAAATGGATCACTGGTGTTTAAATCCGGTAAACGAATTCTTGCAGAGTTCAGGAACATTTCAGGCGATGCCGCATGGAACGAATTTCAGAAAATTTTTGGGGAGAACGTGGATGCGTCAATATCAGCGATGGACGATACACAGATCGAACTGTCACTTGAATTCAATAAATCATGCCGAATCGGAAAAGGAAAGCCGGAACAATCTCTCCCTTTTTCCCCAAAAATGGACCATATCCTGCCAGTAAAAAAATCTCCCCATGTCTCACTTGGGGAACCAGGTACCACGGTTAAAAATCTTCAGAAGCCGCATATTCCGGAGATAGCTGTACCACATCCGACCGTCACATTTGAAACCCCGCGAATACCGGAGCCATCACCGGCACAACAAAACAAATCAACTCCGCCTGCCCCTTACATCCACTCATCGACAGTTCATCAGCAATCACCTGAATTTCCCGCGGGGAAAAGGGAAAAAAAGAGATCTGAGGATGAGAATGAGTCCACATCAGATGCAGATTCAAAAAGTTTTGAGAGTGATATTGACACCATCGAGACCATGGATGTAGAGGTCATGACCAGTAAAATTCGTGGAGAATGCAAAACGTTAATAAAACAACTCCGTCTTGAACATCTGACCGAGCGTTGAAAAGAAAAGTGATGAGAAGCCAAGGACAGGAAAATTGCCAATAACTTTTTTAGTAATTTCGTAAACTGGCGTCTCCGTTGATTTGTGTTTGGTCCTTCATGAGTAAATGCCCATAGACTGATACATCACATAGTTTTCAACGCGGGATAATCGATACCGGGAAAAATTGGGTAATCTTATATAAATCAAATAGAAATAATCACACATCAGGGTGTTCAATGGTCAAGGTATACACAATCGCTTCCGGAAAAGGTGGTACCGGGAAGACTACCGTTTCTGTTAACCTCGGAACGATGCTTGCTCAGCTCGGTAAAGAGACCTTTCTTATGGATGCTGATATCGGTATGGCAAATGTCGGCCTCCTTCTCGGCCTGCAGGATGCGCCCGTCACCCTTCATGAAATTCTTGCCGGCAAGGGTAAGATCGATGACGCGATTTATGAGTGCCCTGCAGGTCTTAAGGTAATACCGGCGGGGATATCTCTTCAGGGATTCCAGCAGGCAGACCCAGAGAAACTACGTGATGTGATGAACGAGATCGTCAAACGCTGTGACTTTTTGCTGATTGATGCCCCTGCCGGCATCAGCAAAGACGGAATAGTTCCCCTGGCCGTTGCGGATGAAGTGATACTTGTCGTGAATCCTGAACTTTCCTCCATTGTTGATGCCCTCAAAACGAGGATACTGACAGAACTTGTCGGGGGTCACGTCCTCGGATCGATCATCAACCGCGTAGGTCAGGATAAAACGGATGTCATGATCAAAAAAATGGAGAAGGTGCTTGGGGTAAAAGTAATCGGGGTCATTCCAGAAGATCCCAACGTGCGTCGCGCCGCCTCCTCAAGAACTCCGATTGTAATCAAGTTTCCGACATCGCCCGCTTCAAAAGCGATCCGTCGTATCGCTTCGGACATTACCGGAGTTGCTTACAAGGATGACGGGGAAATGCAAAAGAAGGAAGGGTTCATCGAAAGATTTACCAACGCATTGTTTGTAAAGAAATCAGAGATATGACTGCATTTTAAGGTCGGACTGTTACTCTCTTTTTTTTTAATCCCAATCTCCAGAAAACCGAATCCCAGAGATTCATTATTTGAAATTTTGCCGATATCAACCTCTTTGGTTTATCTGGATCATCATAAGTTAAATCCAGACCGTATAATCAAAGGAGTGGGGACAAACATGAGAATATTGTTCTAATACCAACAAATTATCAGATTTTATTTGTTATCGTAAAGACACAATGTTCATCACCTTTTGAACGGCACATGATTTCCCGACCCTGTACCTTTATCCCAAAGGATCCTTCCACGATTCCGGCAAGGAGGCCGGCCGTACAGAAACAAACGTTTTTGCCCGTAACCCCGAATGCCTCAGACTCTACAGTATGTTCAAGGGTGATAGTTTTTTCCTTCTTTCCTTCGTCCCACTGCATCTGATGGATTTTAAACCATCCCATCTGAGAATAGAATGCAAAAGCCATGTCAGAAAGAAGACTTGGCTTCGTTATACCCATTTTCTTGTAATGCTCAACGGTTTCCCTGCCCATATCCATATATGCCCGGTAATTAACTCCTCCCGCCGGCATCTCACCCATAGTCTTTTTTAATGAATTCATCATGGATGAAAAGATAAAACGAGGCATCATAACGACAGGATCATCGATAAGCTTTATCGTACCTTGAAGGGGTTTATGTTCAATATATTCGGTGATGGCAGAATCGCCTTTAACTATTGCTTCTGCTTTCCACTTCCAACTGGATTCTCTTTGATCGGCAACAAATTCACAGAAATCGTCACCGTTTGCACGGCACCGTGTCTCATTACAGAACCAGTTCTTACCCGTTACAGCGATCAGGACCCCTTCTATCCATCCCTGGTGAATACCACAGACGGGCATCTTCCAGTCCTTGATAACTTCAGATTCAAAGGTGTACTTTGTCCGGAGCACGATCCGGTATTGGCCGGATTCAACAAGCTCGAACGGCGCACCCCAACCCTGCTGGTGCTGAAGCTTAAATACAAGCATGAGAAATTCTGCCGGCGTAACATTTAGTCCGGACTTTTTTAACAGGTTATTGAGCCCCCCGGCACCCATACCTACGGAGTGAAAGAGTTTACGAACTGCCTGCACAGCAAGTTTCCGGTCAAGATTCGCCTCATACATCTCGTAGATAGCTTTTATCAGATAACTGGGATTGCTTGCTGTTTTTACCCCGAATACCGTGTAAGAACCGGCAACAGGATCCATTTCAAGATAGGGAGTGATATTCTTCTCCCCTTTAATGAGAGCCTCAAAGTCCTCCCGCCCTATTTTCATGGACGAAAACTCTGTTATTATCTGATTAAAGTATTTCGTTTCCGTTATCCGGATTTCGATGATGGAATCAACAACAATTCAGATGAATGACTGGTGAAATCTCATCAGATTTTCAGAATAATATGTGCGTTAAGATCCAGGTTGATTGTCGAATTCGATTCGTTAAAAATTATAGGGAAGGTAGTGATCTTCTGGGAACGTTCCATAACGATGCAATCATATTTTCCATGCATCAATTTAAAACTGGCATTTCCTTCATCGGTGGTAATATCGTTTCCCAGTATCTTGCCTTCGCTTCGAATCGATACGCTGACGCCGTTCTGCGGAATCGTATCCTTCAGGATCGAAAGGCTAAGCACACCCATTCCCTCAAATTTCCTGCCAATTTCCGGTATCAGGGAAGGTATGCTCTTTTTTAAGTGTTTCTTCTCGAAAATCCGTGACCCCATAACAACCGCGTCGACAACATCCGGTTTTACATCGTATAACTCAAATTTTTCGTGACCCGTGATCATTATTACGGCCTTATCGCTATACAGCGATCCTTTTTCATCAATGTAAATTGCACCTTCAGCCTCACCACTGATAAAAGCAAGATAGTATTCCCGCTCATTCTCTTTTGCGGCCGCAATCCCGATGAAATTATGAGATGCAGTATACTGAAACAGTTCATGGATACTAAAAGTTCCTGTATACCGGGAACCTTTGATAATATTTTCCAGCAGGTCATGGATTACATTGGGAATACTTTTTTTAAGGTGCGATTTTTCAAAAATCCGGCACCTCATCACGATTGTCTCGACAATATCCGGTGTCAGTTCATAGAAATCAAATTTTTCTGCCCCGGAGATCAACCTTGCCGCTTTATCACTGAGCACGGTTCCTTTCTCATCTATATAGATAGCACCTTCAGCTTCGCCATTGAGAAACGCAAGGTAGTATTCCCGGGAGTTCTCTTGTGCGATCGCAATCCCATTGAAGTACCGTGATGAGGCGAACTGGAACAAATCATGGAGCGTAAATGTTCCCAGATGCTTTGCGCCCTTATGGATATTTTTTATCAGGTCCTGTATTTTCATCAGAATTCATCTCATCGGATAAACTCTTCGGGAAGAGCATATCGTAAAGCATTTCTCCTGTTTCTATATGGTTGAGATATTTGCAACAGGTATATTTGACATTTGCGGAATTAATTGTCTGCTTCCCGTTCTTTATCGCCATGCATAAGTGCTTATAAAAAAATGATATATCGGAATTATGGAAATACTCTACCCGATGGCCATCTCGGCAGTTGGGGTCCTTGTAACCCTTATCTATGCCTCGTTTCTCGATATCAGATATCGCCGTGTCTCATTTATCCATTGGTTACCAATGCTTGGAGTTGGCGTTGTCTGTACAAGTTATCTCCTCTGGCAGACAACTGCGGATATCAGTCTAATCACCGGTTATTTTGCCGTTGTTGTTTGTTTTCTGTATGCTGATTATTTGGACAGCCGGGGAAGAACCGATTCCCCGGGCCTTACCGGTTATTACAAAAAGTCGCGGATTTTTTATTATCTTGCACTTGTCCTGATCCTTCCGGCACTTTCGTGGTTCGTCTTCAGACCTTCAGTAAATGTTCAGCTCATTCCCTGGTATTTTATGTTTGCTGGAATTCTTACGTATATCTCATATAGCGAATACAAAGGCATCCCGGAAGAAAAAACAAAGCGAAAAAATAAGAAAGCGGATTCAAATATTCAGGAAGTGATTAATCGCTGGTATTTCATCCTGATTATTATGATTTTTTCGATCACCTCAGTGATTATGCTTTTCAGCCCTGGCGGCTGGGGATCTCCAGCCATCGTAATCCTTCTCCTCTCAGTGTTCAGCGGGGTTTTTTATACCTTTGCCCGAATGCACCTGTTCGGCGGGGCAGATGCCTGGGCACTTATATTCATCTCATTTTGTATCCCGACGTTTCCATTTACTCCAGTTCTGGGCATCCCTCCCCTGGGCTTTTTATCCTTTTCCATACTCATCAATGCTCTGTTGCTTAACCTAGCAGCACCACTGGGGATATTTATTATTAATATAATCCGGGGAAACCGGGCGCCGTTGATGTACATGTTCTTTGGATTCCCGGTAAAGGGCGCCAGGATCCAGAATGCCTGGGGCTTTGTCATGGAGGATTTCGAAGAAAGAAAAGGGATAGTCAGCCGGAAATTTATCGGTTTTTGGGATTCCATCAGGCGCATGTATTCGGGTGAAAACAGGATATATACAAAAGATTTGCGGGAACACCCGGAGGAATTTCCCCTGGAAATAGCGATGTATAAAAAAGCCGGCACGGTATGGATATCCTATGCGGTACCCTTCATCATTCCCATTACGGCTGGCTTGATTACTGCACTTATTTTTGGTGATATACTCTTTGCAATCATGAAGATCGTTGCAGTAGGGATATAACATGGTTAACCTGAAATTTGTAGATGGACTTATTCCGGTCATCGTACAGGATGCCGTGAGCGGTGAAGTATTGATGATGGCGTATGCCAACAACGAATCAATCAGGCTTACGCAAGAGACAGGACTTGCCCATTACTACAGCCGGAGCAGAAAGAAACTCTGGAAAAAAGGGGAGGAAAGCGGACATTTCCAGAAAGTTCTAAAAATCCTCACCGATTGCGATAATGACTGCCTGTTATACCGGGTAGATCAGAAGGGTGCTGCATGCCACACAGGATATGCCTCCTGTTTCTACCGGACCCTTGACGGCGAGGTGGTAGGGATAAAAGTGTTTGACCCGGAAAAAATATACGGAAAGCCGGGACAATGATTCATCTGTTCCTTTTTTAGAGGAAAAATCGCTAATCTTATTTTTGGACCTCCAAAAACCTTATTTTATCCCTGTTCCAGAGCACATGAGACAAATCATGGCTATATCTTAGCTGACCCTGATGCTATGTACAGGGCAGAGATCGGCTGCTGCCTGGACACAACAGCAAAGGCAGTCCGGTACGATCCCATCTGCCCGGTCACCATTGAACCGGTAGCCTTCGACAATTTCCGAGAATGAATCGCAATGATTCTGGTCAAAGAGTTCCGGGCAGATATTCCAGCATGCCCCGCAGCTGACACATGCCATGCGATCGATCGTTACGTTCATCGGGTTATTCCATATACTGATCAGACTGATTGGAGGTTTTCAGATAAAGCCATGTGCCCAAAAAGGGGACGGATCCTGTAGTATTGAAATACGGATTCCTTATTGCTTTATCGTGATCTCTAGCGACGCATGAAACTCATCGGGCTCGCAATTGCCGCTCCCTCATTTTTATAATTTGCTAGGACAATTTTCCACGATCCAGATCTGCCGGATCTCTTTTTGCGTCACAGAGGAATGCTGCCGGTCAGGATTAACGGGCGCAAATCAAAATTCCTTCTGACGGTTCTTCATTACCGGGATCATCGTAGGTTGTGTTGCCCTGTTTTCAGCACCGGTGCTTAACGTATACATTCTCAAAAAATATTACGTTGATATCTGGATTTGACCTCCTGTTTCATTCAAAGTCAAGGTCCCGTGGATTTCATCTGAGATTCAAGATCTAATTTTTGCCAAAAAATATATATTTTTGTAAACGGGTTAAACTGTCAGTCTGATGGATTGAAAAAACTCATCGGACAGGAGTAAATTGTTATGGGACCAACTGAAGGAAAAATGGGTATGGAGCATGGAATGGGTGGAGAACAGGGCACGGACCACATGAAAATGATGTGGGAAAAGCTTGATGAAAAGACCAAGAAGATGGTTATGTCGCGGATGCTTGAGGAGAAGATCATGATGAAGGAAGCGTGGATCAAGCACCTGCAGCACAAGATAGAAACCATGAAGATGATCAAAGCCGCCATGGACAAGATGTAGATCCAATTTCTTTTTTTCCTCTGACAAAACATCCATTTTTATCGACGGGATCCAAACAGGTCCTTATCTGATATGCAATTCGTTTATTACAATGCAAAGAAAAATCTCAATTCATAGCGGTAAATTTATTTGACATATTTTACCTAAGCTCAAAAACAAAAAAGAAAACTATCCTATATTAAAAAATAAAACGGTTTTTTTAACATCAACAATCCCGTCATGGTTATAATCATACGATACAACTGTTGGAAAGACGGATACTTCTGAAATAATCCCATTATAGAGTGCAATATCGTTCAAATTAACCTGACCTTTTACATTCAGGGAGGGATCATTTCCAGCGTAAGCATTATCGCCGATGCCACCTGATTGTTGTGTTGTTTTATCGACAGACAGGGGTTTGACAGTAATCATCAATCCAATAGCAATGAAAACGATTGCAAGAATTAGTGCCAGCATCGGAACTGCCTTTCTCATTTTTATCTACCTTGTAATTGCATTTAATTGTTTAATATCAAATAAACATTTCTATTTTAATCTGAACCATATTCAGAGATTTTTTTTAAAAAAATGCCACCATCATTATTCATTCAGAGTTTAACCGAAGACGATTGTTGAATTATGATCCGTTTCTGATCGCTCCGCAAATTAATTATGTAAGTTCCAGACAATCAGGATTGAAATAGAGATATATAAAAAAAAGGGATTTGTTGTTCTCCCGAAATGACAATTATTCCGTCATTATCCGGCAAAGACAGGACCTGGTCTTTTTTCGGCACCGCTGATACTCTGTCAGACTTCTATTATAGTGAAAATATAAAAAAAAAGACCAGGACATATCCTTCCGTTTGAAGGATAATACAGTGGGAGACATTCAGGAAACGGGCTGGAAGGCCCGGTATGTACTGTCGTTTGTACGTGGGGTCAGATGATCATTATCTATCGAATAAGAAGCTGTACTCTGCAGTATCTGAAAATACATTCCTTCCTGACCTGAAGTTGCATGGCAATACATCTGGGTTGATAGGACCCGGACCAATCGTAATACAGCGCCCGTGCACAGTTGTCTTCCCCTGAACCAGATAGGATCCTGAGTGATTGTTGCACCTGCCATTCCCTGTCAGGGTTCCATAATCCCGATTGTCAGGTTTATTGCGGTTGCGAGTGTGATGAGGGGGAAATTCTCTCCGGTTGCCATGGATAAAAGGATCCAGATACCTTCCATCTCCTGTGAGGGTATTTCAGACGGGGATGTGGCCGAAACCGTAGAAATGGGAGTTCGCAGGGTAGTCACCGGCTGCGAAGGGTATGTTGTGGAAGTACAGCCGGCCACCGTAACGGTTAGAACAACAAGTGCAATCAAGGGGACCGAACTCATCAGTCCCATTCTCCATAAAACATACTCATTTCATTATGCCAGAAGAATTATCGGATTTCCCAGGTACGGGGGGCATCGCTGACTATTTCCTGTTAACTCACCCGCCTCTGACTACCCCTATCCGTCCCGACCCAATTCTGGCAAATTTCAATTGTCAGGAAAAAATTTATAAAAAAAATCAAACCCCAAGTTTTCCGGTCTGAAATATACCTTGGAAAAATCCATCGATTGATGTTTTTTTAATAATTTCATAACACATGAAATTTTGTTTTGAGATACGATACCCCCCCAAATCCCGAACCCCTTATTAACCCTGCGGGGTAATATCTACCGTATCAATGACAACCGGTCGTTGAACCAGATAACGGCAGGGGCGGCTTGTACGGACGCTCATGCTGGTGAGGGAGCGTGCGACCGCTCGCATCGCTCCCTGACAAATCCAAGAGAATAGCATACAAGAGCATACCATAGAACACGATAAAAAGAGGAATACTTTTATGATACTGGTACCTGATACAAGCGTCCTCATTGACGGGCGCATAACCTCGATGATAAAAGCCGGTGAATACAAAGGTGCAACAATAATTGTTCCCGAAGCAGTCATTGCAGAACTTGAAGCCCAGGCAAATAACGGGCGTGAAATAGGATTTTCCGGTCTTAACGAACTGCAGCAGCTCAGCAGGATGGCAGAAGAGAAAACAATAGAACTCAAATTCTCCGGTGTCCGCCCGTCCCTTGAACAAGTCAAGCTTGCGAGCGGTGGCGAGATAGACGCGATGATACGTAATATTGCGATCGAGAATTCCGCACGGTTCATAACGAGCGATTTCGTGCAGGCCGAAGTGGCACGGGCAAAAGGGCTGGATGTCATTTACCTCAAGCCGCAGGTAAGTGATTTCGTTCCACTGGGCATTGACCAGTTCTTTGACGAACATACGATTGCAGTATATCTCAAAGAACGCGTCTGCCCGAGCGCCAAGAAGGGTACAATAAGTGACATGAAGCTGGTCAAAATACGCGAGCAGCCGACCAGCGAATACGAGCTCCGTGCCCTTGCACAGGAAATTCTCGAGAGAGCAAAACGCGATCCTGACGGTTTCATCGAAGTCGAGAAGCGGGGAATTACCGTGGTCCAGATCGGCTCGATGCGGATCGCGATCGCCCGCCGTCCATTCTCTGACGGAATGGAGATTACCGCAGTCCGTCCGATTGTAGATGTTACGCTCAAAGATTATGCCAAAGCAGACATCATAACCCGGAGGATCACCAGCGAGAAACGGGGGTTGATCATCGTAGGATCTCCGGGTTCAGGGAAAACTACCCTTGCCCAAAGTGTCGCAACTTTTCTTTCTGAGAGCGGTTTTGTTGTTAAAACAATGGAAGCCCCCCGCGAACTCCAGGTGCCGGATCAGATTACCCAGTATACAACACTCGAGGGGAGCATGTCAAATACCGCTGATGTACTCCTGCTGGTCAGGCCGGACTTTGTCATATTTGATGAGCTTCGAAAGAACGAAGATTTCAATGTTTTTGCCGATATGAGACTTGCAGGTCTTGGTATGGTCGGTGTCATCCATGCAAACGGTGTTCAGGATGCAATCCAGCGGTTCTCTGACCGGGTTGACTTCTCGGTGCTCTCTCAGATTATCAATACGATCATTTTTGTCCGTCAGGGCGTGATAACAAAAATTTACGATGTGGATTTCACTATCAAGGTTCCCGAAGGGATGGCAAATGAGATGCATATCCGACCGGTAACTATCGTATCTGATAACGAAACCGGCGAACTGGTCATCGATGTCTTCCGTTATGATGGTGAGACTATCGTCATGCCGATGACTGCAGTTTCTGCTACCTCCAGAAAAGCCTTGCCGCAGGTCCAGAATGAGGGAAGTCCTCTAAATCCAGTAAGCACTATTCGCGCTCCGGTTCCCTCGCCTGAGATAAATCCTGTAAAGGAAAAGGAAGATCGACCCGGTTGGAAACTCATGGAAAAAGATATCCAGCGTGAGATCGGGAGATATACCGAGGGGTTTGTTGATGTCCAGATGATAAGCGATACAAAAGTCTGTCGTCTATATAGATGATAAAGACGTACCGGCCGCAATCGGCAAAGGTGGTAAGAACATCTCTGCTATCGTCAACAAGATTGGTATCGGGATTGATATCAAACCCAGGTCTGAATTTGACCGCCAGCAGTTGCAAACGCAGAAAAATGAGACTGAGTATAATCTTGGGAGTGGCATCAAAATACAAACGGACAAGAAGCAGCTTACAATAGTCGCACCTGAACAAAGCGGCAAGATCGTAGACGTATTTGCCGGCAAAGAGTACCTGTTCACTGCCACCGTTAACGAAATGGGAGAGATACATCTTGCCAAGAATTCGAGTATCGCGCAGGAAATGATCCGGCGTTATCAGAACAGTGAAACCATCAAGTTGCGGCCGGTATAATCCGGGAAATTATGATTTTTTTGATTGAAACGAAGGTGAAATGGTTTGAACGTATTTGATCTGGGCAGATTTGAAAAAGAGGCACAGGAACAATGGACACATGCATTTGAATCAAACCCGTCGAATCTTGAAAAATTTTACCTGACCGTCGCCTATCCATATCCAAGCGGTGCTATGCACGTAGGTCACGGCAGGACCTATATAGTCCCTGATGTCATCGCAAGGTTCTGGCGCATGCGGGGAAAACAGGTTCTTTATCCAATGGCATTTCACGTAACGGGGGCACCGGTTATCGGGATTTCAAAACGCATTGCAAAGAAAGATCCAAAGACCATTCACCTTTATCGCGATCTCTACAAAGTCCCTCAGGATGTACTCGATGAATTTACCGATCCGCTGACTATTGTCCGGCACTTCGCAAGCGAATACCAGCGGGTTATGACCGCATGCGGTATTTCAATCGACTGGCGCCGCAGATTCACGACCGTTGATCCGACATACAGCAGGTTCATCGAATGGCAGTGGAAACACCTGTACGAAGCAGGATACGTCATAAAAGGGGTCCATCCGGTCCGTTATTGCACCGTCGATGATAATCCGGTAGGCGATCACGACCTTCTTGAAGGAGACAAAGCTGAGGTGATCAAATTCACCCTTGTTTTGTTCCAGTGTGAAAATGCTTATATTCCCACAGCAACACTCCGCCCGGAAACAATCTATGGTGTCACCAATCTCTGGGCAAACCCGGGTATCACGTATGTCAGCGCGCTGGTAGACAGTACTCTCTGGATTATATCCAAGGAAGCGGCTGAGAAACTTATCCTGCAGGATCATACAGTAGAAATACAAGGAGAGATAGCCGGTAAGGATCTGATTGATAAGATTGTCAGCCATCCTCTTTGCGGGGAGATCCCTGTTCTCCCTGCCGAATTTGTGGATCCTGATGTCGGTAGCGGACTGGTAATGAGTGTTCCCGCCCATGCACCT
Source organism: uncultured Methanoregulaceae archaeon (assembly GCA_963829225.1). Taxonomy (GTDB): domain Archaea; phylum Halobacteriota; class Methanomicrobia; order Methanomicrobiales; family Methanospirillaceae; genus Methanoregula. The sequence goes on from CAWHHQ010000002.1 coordinate 122,701, forward strand.
TTTGATTATATTGCACTCCGGGACCTGCAGTATGCCGGGAGATACACAAGTATCAAACCGATCCCCCTGATCAAAGTCGAGGGTTATGGTGAGATACCGGCACAACACGCCGTGGAGAAGATGGGAATCACCTCGCAGATGGACAGTCGCATGGATGCACTCACCCAGGAGATATATTCTGCTGAATTTTCCAAGGGTAAACTTTTCGAGAAGTACGGCGGTAAACCGGTTCGGGTGGCGCGTGACGAGGTTGCATCTCTCATGGTTGAGAAGTACAATTCGAAGATCATGTACGAGTTTGATATTCGACCCGTTGTCTGTCGTTGCGGTAACAAAGTCAAAGTCAAGATCCTGCACGACCAATGGTTCTTAAAATATAGCGACCCCGCATGGAAGAGACAGGTCAGCGACCATCTTGGAGACATGGCTTTAGTGCCCCCGGAAGTGCGACTTGAATTCGATCGTACCGTTGACTGGCTGAAAGACTGGGCCTGCACAAGGCGTGTCGGTCTTGGTACTCGGTTTCCGTGGGACACCACACAATTGATCGAACCCTTGTCGGATTCAACTATTTACATGGCCTACTACACCATCGCCCACAAGATAAAAGAGATCGAACCGGGACTTCTCACGCCGGAAGTTTTTGATTATATCTTTCTTGGGAAAAAATCTCCTGGGCTGCCTGAACAGAAGAAACTGGATGCAATGAGAAGAGAGTTTTTATTCTGGTACCCATACAACTACCGGTTTTCGGCAAAAGACCTCATCTCCAACCATCTCACATTCCAGCTCTTCCACCATGTCACGATATTTCCCAAAGATAAACTCCCGTTAGGAATGGTCGTATTCGGGATGGGACTCCTCAACGGAGCGAAGATGTCATCGTCAAAAGGTAATGTTTTCCTGCTTGAAGATGCGGTGAGTGAGTTCGGCGCCGATACAGTACGCATGTTCCTGATGGGAAGTGCGGAGCCCTGGCAGGACTTTGACTGGAGAAATGAGCTGGTTATTTCGACCAAAAAGCAGATCGAACGGTTCTATAATACCGTGCTCGAAACAAAAGACGCCAATGGTGAGCCGTATGATATCGATCGCTGGCTTATCAGCCGACTTCAGTCTCACATTGAACGGACTACTTCCTCACTTACCAACTTTCAGACCCGCCAGGCATTGCAGGAAGCGTATTTCGGTATCGAGACCGATCTTAAGTGGTACCGCCGCCGTCTACCCGAGGATTGCGATGGTAGCAGGGAATTGCACACACTCTGTTCAACCTGGGTTCGACTCCTTGCACCATTCATCCCGTTTACCAGTGAGTATCTATGGAAACAACTCGCAGGTGAAGGACTCGTTTCTTTTGCCCCTTGGCCGGTTGTAGAGAAAAAACTGATTAATACCCGGATAGAACTTGCCGAGGAACTTCTCGCCCGCACCGTTGAAGATATCGAATCGATTATTAAACTTATCCAGATGACCCCGAAATCTATTACCATATCGCTTGCTCCTGCCTGGAAATATGAAATTTTCCTCACTATTGCCAAGGCAGATGACAGGAACATGGTGATCCGCGAGATTATGAAAGACGAGGCGATGCGCAAGCGCGGCAAAGAAGCCACTGATGCTGCGAAGCAATGCACGACGCTTATCCATCGCCTGCCACCGCATGTAGTCGAACCTCTCAAACGAGAGCGGATTAATGAAATGGCAGTTTTTGAGGCTGCGAAGAAATTTCTGGAAAAAGAGTTCGAAGTGGCGGTTCATATTACCGATTCAGAGTCAAGCGAGCACGCAAAAGCTGCTACCGCGTTACCATTCAAACCGGCAATTATTATTGAATAAATATTCACACACTCCAAATTTTTTGTAGTTCAGGATAACACAGGGAAATCAGAACGTTCCGGCAGTTTACACGGCCGGCAGGCCATAGAACCCTGAAATTGCATAACTTATGAACTAATACAAACCTCATTAAATCTAAAAATGGGGGGGGAAATAAAACGGGAATTTTCCTATGTCGAGAAGGAAAAACTACCAAAAATCTCATAAAAAATATTTCAGCATCTATTGTGTAACCTGCGAATAAAGGGCTGAGGAAAATAAACCGAAATTAATTCTGATTTATTTTTTTATTGCATGTTGTACTTTGAATATGATATCTGCTGGTAGCACCTGCATTTTATGGGCGGATTCCGCATGGTCGATAAATTTTCTCATAAGTTCAGGGTTGGTTGTTCCTTTCGCTTCAAAGGGACAATCCATTCCGATATCTTTGCACATGATCGAGGGCAAGATTACTTCACTCCTTCGCTGTTGAATTAAGACCATAGCGTTATTAATTCATGCAATGCAGTGATGCAAGGCACTGACGGAGTGGCGAAAATTTTCCCTAAAAAAAAAGAGAAAATCGGTTTCAGATATTCCTCCATCCACAAACATGTTATACCGAACAACAGCACTCTGTTCTCAGGAAAATACATGAGAAAACAATCCTGGAATTATCTGGTGACCGCAGCATTTCTCCTTACGATCAGTATAATTGGTACCGCAACGGCAACAGGCCTGGGACAGGCCTGGAAAGAATTGCCCCTTGCTGAAGGTTCATTTTCCGATGTAATGTTCTCTTCTGATGGCTCGACGGTCTATGCCGGAGGTAACCAGCTGGTTGTACGGTCCTGGGATGGTGTCACCCGATGGGGAGGAAGGGCTGGAACTATTGCCTCCATGAGCTCAGATGGAAACTACGTAGTGTCTGCCGCAGGAGAACTGGTTCAGGTACTTGATAGAAATGGCACCCTCTACTGGGTACGGGGTATGGGTGCGCCGGTCCGTGCTGTTGCCATCTCCACCAATGGTTCCTTAGTCGTCTCCGCTGATGACCGCGGGGATATTCATTCATGGACAGGGGGCGAAAGCTGGGGTCTGAACCGAAGCGATCAGATAAAACGGATTGCGATCTCTCCTTCCCGAACATTTGTTGTTGTTACCACCGTCGTGGGTCTGAAATATCTCTCACCGGATATGACGCCGATTTGGTGGGATAACAAATCCGGGAGTCTTGATTCGTTCATTGCAATCTCAGCGGACAGTTCCACCGTGATCACTTCTGGTGAAAACAGGGTTTCATCCCATACAAGCAGCGGGACGCTTAACTGGATGAAAGATGTAACCCGGGAGGCCATTATCGATATGGCCTGCTCGGAGGACTGCACTACAATCGTTCTTGGCAGTCAGGACGGGAACGTCCGGGTTCTGGATGAAAAGGGCACAGTTTTGTGGACATATCCTGCAGGATCGTGGGTTAACGGAGTAGGAGTGTCTCATGATGGATCTGTCATCGCAGCAGGTGCACTGGACGGGAATCTGTATATCCTGGATCATTACGGCAACCTGATGGCTAAAACAAGGACTCATAGCATCATCCAGCAGCGCTCAGTTGCAGTGAGCGGGGATGGAAAGCGTGTCGTCGTCGCAGATCAACTCGCCCTGTTTGGTTATGACCTGCTGGGGGAACCTGGGATACCATCCGAATTAACCTATACTCCTGCTCCCCTGCATACAGTGACGAAGACGATGGTGGTAACAACAACTCCCGCAATACCCCGTCCAACTACTGGAGTAACCACAATCCCCGGGACGACAGGAACCCCAAAATCGGCATTCGATCCGTTTCTTGTTGTGGTCGCCGTGCCAGGTCTGCTCTATTTAATCCGGAGACGTACCAGCTGATACGACGCATGCGATAATAAATAGAATTTCATATAATTTTTGTGCTGTTTAATGAACGCCGCAGGATATGCTGAACGGAAATGCTGATGTCAGGATTGAAGAATCTCCGATTTTTCCCGTATTACTAATTTTACTTATCGAACGAGCTGCTGCTATAGATCAAAAAAATGAAGGAGGTACCTGGAAAATCTGATATCAAGCCTTTTTCTCACCGCCGGAAACATAAGGAAATGCGATTTTATTCAGCATAGGCGCGTTCATGAAAATATCATCCGTAACCGGAACATCGACAAAAAAATTACTGAAATTCATTGATAATATTTTGTTTAATTTTTTGATTAATTTTTATCATCTGTTCTTTTACCCGTAAATATGATCTCAGAATAACATTCATCCATCGTTATCGTTATTTTAACCATTCTTCGCGTCACTCGACACTTTTTGACCGCTTGACCCGCTCTTTTGTAGAAAATCCGGTGACTGCATCAAGATACTTCCGATATCTTTTATTCGTATCAAGAATAACCGTGTCACTCGCGTTTATATCAGATTCGGTATCAATAACAACAGACTTGCCGTCAGCCCCAATCATTACATCGAGCCGGAGGAGTGCACCGGTCCTGATACGGTACCCTTTCTGGGTCTTCTCCGGTTCTACACCGAAAGAATTCTTCAGTTCCGTAACAATACGTGCACCGAGATCTTTTGTCAATCCTCTTTTGATGGGATACTCTTGCATAATACTTTTTTAGTAGTGGGTGTATGTTAATCTAATGACGGCTGAATCTCCAGAATGTTGCGACAAAATCCTTACGAGGCTTGATACGGTACACAATGACATAGTTGAGATAAAACCAAAAAAAGAACTTACCATATTCTCAAAACCGCTTCCCATCAATAACACCGCGGTACTTATGGGTTTTCCGGGCAGCGGTCTCGTGGGCACGATTGCACTTCAGTATATGGTCGAACAGCTCGAATTCGAGCTGATCGGCACGATGACCTCTAAGTTTTTTCCTCCCCTTGCAATGATGAACAAAGGGGTGATCAATGACCCGGTCAGGATATATATAAAAAACGATGTCGCTGCAATCGTTGCTGATATCCCCATTCACCCGATGATCTGCTACGAGATTGCAAACGGTCTCCTTGATTGGCTGGCACCATTCAAACCAAAAGAAGTGCTGACAATTGCCGGCATCATCACTAACGAACCGGAAAAGCGGGTCTTCGGCGTCGCTACAACTGCTGAAGCTCTCAAGAGGATCCAGGAGCATACCCAGATCCTCCCAATCGGAAGCATCTCTGGCATCGCGTCCAGCATTCTTACGGAATGCAGGATTCGCGGTATTCCCGGGTATGGTCTTCTCGGTGAGACTATCAATGCACCTGATCCCCGGTCATCGGCTGCGACCATTGAGGTGCTTAATAAGATGTATAATCTCGGACTTAATGTTCAGCCTCTGATCGAACAGGCAGTAGAGATTGAGCAGAGTATGCAAAAAATATCTGACGAAGTACAGCAGTCCGCAGAACAGTCACCGAGAAAAGATCTTCCCATGTACGGGTGATGATGATGAAATGTGCTGCATTAACTGGAATTTCGCCTGAGGTGATTAAGGAACTAAAAGGAGGAAAGACCCGTACGATCGAGTTGCAAAGCACGCATAATATCGTAAGCATTGCAGGAGTAAAGCCGGGACCTGATTCCCACATCTTCATGACATCCGTTGATCTTGAGGATCTTGAGCCGGGAGACCAGGGAATTTGTGTCATCGTGGTTGCGACATCGGTTTCGATGAAAAGAATGGTGGAGTTCTCGCATGGTCTGTATTATGAGGAGCGGGAGCGGATATCTGCCCGCATCCAGGTGAAGTATTGCGCATCATCTGTTGTCAAACAGGTCTTTCGCGAAGGTGTATTCGGTCCGACAACCGTTGAAGTGCTCAAATCATCCTGTTATCACGCGGGTTAAGCTTCATTTTTTCACGCTATTTTTTGAAATTCTGAATTTCCAGGAAGAGTAATTTTTTTCGGGCATTGGTACGGAATTACACAAAAATCTTTCGCGTTTTCCTTTATCTGGAAGGAAGATTTTTATTTCCTGAGCACCAGAAGCCCAAAACCAACCGCTACGATAACTGCCGGCGCACTCATGGGGGATGCAGGAGTAGGTGTGCCGCCCGGCCAGGGTGTTGGTACTTTTGCGGTGGATGTCCTGGATATCGTGGTTTTTACCGTGGTAATTATAGGTGACGTGGTCACGACCGTCGTGTCAGTTGCTTCAGCGTCAAGTGTAGCATATACATCCGTTCGCGCGCCCGCGGTTACGGAAATACGGTCTGACCAGTCCTGGTAACCGATCTTTTGGACGAGTACCCGATAAGTGCCATGAGTGATATTGTAAAGTATCAGAGGTGTTTTTCCCGTGTATCAGTATTTAAAAACACTGCCGAATTCGAAGGATTTGATTCTATCTTTATACTGCCGTTTGTTATTTCGGCTGTCGTTGTTACAAGGGCGATCAGACTAGCAGAGATCGTAGTCGTTGCATTATCAATAACTGTCACACTTTGGGCATAATCCTGGTAGCCTGTAAGCTTCAGCCCGACAATATGGTTTCCGCTTGTGACACTCTGGATGGTTGCTGGCGTGGTAGTACCTGAATTTGTACCGTCAAGCCAGACTGCTGCTCCTGATGGTACCGAGCTTACTGCAATGGTACCAGCGGCGGAAACCACAGATGTAAGCAGTAGCACTACAGTCAGAAGCATAACCAGATGATTCATTTTTAATTCCATTATTCACTCTTCTTAACCGGATCCAGTAAATAGAACTTGCAGCAGGTATCAGATATATTTTGTTAAATTTTTTATTGCCACTGCTACCTTCAAAGAAAAGTAGTAACACAGATTAATTATCCCGCAGCGCGAACGCTATTGGCGTCAGGTGGGCTTGTGGCTTAAGCTCGGACATAGCGCCGGGCTTCTAACCCGGATGTCGGGGGTTCGAATCCCCCCAAGCCCGTGAGAGATCAATTACCCCTGCCAGATTTCAGTAATGCAATCAGGCAATGCAAATCAGCAGTAGTTCTGTAATGTAAAACATAAGATTATCAAAGAAGATCTTATCCACCATAAAATCGTGATTTTCACGCAGGAAAAATAAATAATATAACTATAAAGAAGATAAGAAAAAAAATTACCCGCTCGGGGGCTCTGTTTCAGCACTATCAACGGGCTTTTGCAGGATCTGGACATCCATGATGTTATGCTGACGCTGGGCGAGTTTTTTTGCCTTGAAAATATTCTTCCCGTCTTTACCAATTGCAATGCCACGGTCTTCATCCCGGACTTCGACCTGCACACTCTGTTCTTCGGGCTCACCCTCAAACAAGATTGAAGTCACTTGTGCAGGCAAAAAACAGTTTTTGATGAACTGTTCAGGATTATTGTTATATTCCACGACCTCAATCTTTTTGCCCATTACTTCTGAAGCTTTTTTGATTGAGGCCCCTTTCTTCCCGATAGCTAATCCCATATCACCCGGGTTTATCACAAAGATCAGACGTGAATTACGTTCATCAACAACGCAGTCACGGCTTCCCGCACCGGTCAGGCTCTCGAACTGGGAGATTAGACGCATACAGTCTTCAGTCAGTTTAACTTCAACCATATCATACCCTCTTAATCGAGAGAATGTCGGATTCGCCCGGGGTAACGATAGCAAGCGTACTAACCATGAATGGTTTACCACATGCCTTGCCGAGTGCGACGCTTGAACCCTCAAAGGTATGAATGAAAAGATTCTCATAGCCCGAAAGTTTGGATTTGAAGGTCGCCGGGCAATTGCCTGCAACGACAATCATCTGGGCTTTACCCTCTTTTATGCATTTTTCCGTGTTGTTCTGGCCAAGAATTACGTTTCCTGTTTTGATGGCCCTTCTGAGTGAAGCATTAAAATCCATATACAATTCCTCTGGTTTTTCAGGTTTTATGTTCTAATTATCGTGTTGTCTGACTGCGATGAGTTTCACATCACCGGTACCGAGCAGGATAGGCTGGCCGACAATAACATTTTCGGTAACACCGCTCAGTTCATCGATCTCGTTTGCCACCGCGGCATCAAGAAGGTGATTGACCGTGACTTCAAACGCAGCCCGTGAGAGAACACTTTCTTTCTCACCGGCAATACCATGCCGCCCGATCTGTTTGACTTCGCCTTCCATACACATCATGTCGGAAACGAGCATAATATGCCGGACATCAACGAGAATACCCTGCTCATTAAGCGTAGATACTGCTTCGTGGATAATCGCATTCCGCGCTGCCTCGATACCGAGCACTGATGCAATTTCACTGATATTGTTGGTACGTGTCCTTGTAGTGTCTACCCCAACGACATCAAATACATCTTTTATGTTGGAACCTTCAGTATAAAGTATATACTCCCCGGTCTCTTTTCTGACGACGACACGCAGGATATCATCGATACCCTGCACGATGACGTTTCTTACATGTTCTGCTAGCTGGAAAAGGTTCTGGTAACTTTCCTTGTTTTTTGGCGTAAAGATGATAGTCGCTTTCTCTTCATTGATGTCATGTTCAAAGTCACGATAATGCCGACGGTCCCGGATCTTTCTTGGTGCTGTTTCCATTATCTCGGCAGGCGAGATCTTGCGCTTATCACAGACTTTCGTGTTGAGATGCACGATCACGTGCATATTTTCCATGTCAGTCGTGATATCCCCGAATTCATGAAGGGGGGCTGCTTCAATCTGCCAGCTGACCTCACGCGCCCGGTCACGGTCGTTGCAGTAATCGTCCTCCAGATAGACGGTCATTGTCGGAGTACTGGGTTCTTTCCTGGCATCCATGATCTCAATGAGCCGGGGCAGGCCGAGGGTAACGTTGATTTCGGCGACACCAGCATAGTGAAATGTACGCATGGTCATCTGAGTACCCGGCTCACCAATCGACTGGGCGGCAATGACCCCCACGGCCTCGCACGCCTCAATTCGTGTTGAAAGATATTCTTTAAGAACTCGTTCCAGGATCTGGCGGAACTGGGAATCCGTTATCTCTTTGTTGTCGAGAAATTTGTGCAACTGATCTTTGGTCTTCTTCGGAAGGTCTGCTGCTTCTATTTTTTTGTCGAATTTTTCCGCGAGCGCCATCAGACCTCCTCCTTGAGAATACTTTCAACAATTCCCTTGACATCGACCGGGTCACCAAACGCACTCTTGGTTGGATCTGTACTGTCCTCGCCATACTGGAACTGGATGATCCTTCCCCCTGTTGATCTCACTGTACCATCGTAGGCGACCTTAAGATCCTGCAATGCGTTGATCATTCTTCGCTGCAGGTACCCGCTCTGTGAAGTACGGACTGCTGTATCTACAAGCCCTTCACGTCCCCCAATAGCATGGAAGAAGAACTCGGTCGGGTTAAGCCCGCCCTTGTAACTGTGGGCTATGAACCCATGGGCATCAGAACCACGGTCACCTTTCTTAAAATGCGGGAGTGTGCGGTCATCATACCCACGGACGATACGCTCACCTCGAACGGACTGCTGCCCGATACAGCCTGCCATCTGCGTAAGGTTAAGCATCGACCCCCGGGCACCGGATACAGCCATCACGACAGCACTGTTGCCAAGGCCAAGGTGCCGCCCGGCTATCTGACCGGTCTGGTCACGGGCTTTTCCCAGGACCTGCATGATCTGCATTTCCAGTGTCTCTTCAACCGTACGCCCGGGCATAGGTTCAAGCTGCCCGTCTTCATATATTTTGATGCGTCGGGTGACATCGGTCGCCGCACTTTTAAGAACTTCATCGATCTGGCCATACTCGGTCTTGGACAGGTCTTCGTCATCGATACCAAACGAGAACCCGTCAAACATGATAGCGCGGATCGAGAGTTTTGTCAGGTCATCAATGAAATCTGCGGCACGACGCATGCCGTAGTGACGAATGATACGGTTGACAATCTGGCCATCAAATGCCCCGATAGCCTTCTTGTCAATAGTGCCTACTTCCAGGATTCCGTCAATGATCCGGACATACGCATCCCGCTCACACAACTCCTTTTTACAGACATCACAGTTCTGACACGAGCTTGCACGGAAAACCATGTTCAGCTGGTCAGGCAGAATCGTGGAAAAGATCTGTTTATTGCTCCAGTTCTGGACCCCTCCCTCTTCTCTGCCGGGAGGAGGCATACGCTCGACGTGAGCATAACGAAGCATGTAGAGAGCTTCCTCTTTGGTGAACCAGCGGACACCATGGGTGAGCATGAATATGCCGGATACATGGTCATGAATACCACCAATAATCGGTCCGCCGAAGCGGGGTGAAAGAATATTTTCATGAACAGAGAGAAGGATGGTTGCTTCGGCCCGCGCTTCTTCTGTCTGCGGCACGTGCATATTCATTTCATCGCCATCAAAATCTGCGTTATAGGGTGGACAGACTGCCGGGTTGAGCCGGAACGTCCTTCCTTCCATGACTTTGACCCGGTGGGCCATAATGCTCATCCGGTGGAGCGATGGCTGACGATTGAAGAGTACAACGTCTCCGTCACGGAGCTGACGTTCCACAGTGTAGCCGGGCTCGATCAGATCAGCAACGGTATCAAGATTGCCGTCGGCGAGCCGTAGTTTCCGGTTGTCAGGCCGGATCACGTAATTGGCACCACAGGGTGAGTTGACATCGGGACGAACAGGGCCGTTTCGAACGATCTGTTTGAGCTCGTCAATATTATGAATGGTAACCCGGACGGGAATGGTCATCTCGTTTGCAACTGCACGCGGGACACCTACCTGTGAGACCGAGAGATTCGGGTCCGGAGAAATCACCGTACGGGATGAGAAATTAACCCGCTTACCGGAGAGTGAACCACGGAACCGCCCATCCTTACCTTTCAGGCGCTGGGAAAGGGTCTTTAAGGGTCTGCCACTGCGGTGCCGTGCCGGGGGACAGCCCGCGACTTCATTGTCAAGGTAGGTAGTGACATGGTACTGTAAGAGTTCCCAGAGATCTTCGATAATTAACTGGGGAGCTCCTGCATCCTGGTTTTCCTTGAACCTCTGGTTAATACGGATAATGTCCACGAGTTTATGGGTGAGATCATCTTCCGAACGCTGCCCGTTCTCGAGAATGATCGACGGACGCATCGTAACGGGCGGGACAGGCAGGACGGTGAGGATCGTCCATTCTGGCCGGGCGACATCCGGATTGATACCAAGAGGGGTAAGATCCTCATTGGGGATCTTTTCCATACGTGCCCGTATATCAGCCGGAGTGAGTTTATGCTCAACTTTTTTGCCGCCTTCTACCATAACTTCGGAAAACGTCGTTGGTTTCTCGAAGTTTATCTTGAGCTGCTGGTCACCACAATGAGGGCAGATTCGCTCTTTTTTTACATCCTTTTCCGAGAGCAGGTCACCGGTCTGATCATCCTCTGTTCCAACCACCTTTTCGATTTCGTCAGGGCTTAATAAAACACGTCCACATGAACGACAAGTAACACGGAGCAGTTTCCGGATAAGCCGCGTGTAACCGACATGGATAACGGGTTTTGCGAGTTCAATATGGCCGAAATGCCCCGGGCATTCGCTTGCCTTCTGGTCGCATGTTTTGCACCTGAGGCCGGGATCAATGACGCCAAGGTTCAGGTCCATCAGACCCTGCGGGTACGGGAACCCGTCATCATCGTAGGTATCCGCCCAGATGATCTTCCTTACACTCATCTCGCGGATTTCTTTTGGGGATAATAATCCGAATTCAATCTGTCCAATTCGTTTTGGGCTTGGCATGGTGCACCTCTTCAGACCACGTCTTGAAGTCTCAATCTTGGGGCGATCCCCATACTCTTCATCTCATCCAGCAGGAGTTTAAATGCGTAACTCATCTCGACAGAATAGATATCTGTCTCATTTCCGCAGGCAAGGCAGCGGGTCATATTGCGTTTACGGTCCAGCATTGCGACCATGCCACAGTGTGCACATACATATTCCTGCACCTTATCGGATTCGTCAAGTAAACGCTCTTTGAGCGCCATTGCGGCACCGTGACCGATCATGACATCCCGTTCCATCTCACCAAACCGTAGTCCTCCTTCCCGTGCTCTGCCTTCTGTTGGTTGGCGGGTGAGCACCTGCACCGGTCCGCGCGACCTGGCATGCATCTTCGAAGAAACCATATGATAGAGCTTCTGGTAGTAGATGACACCCACGTACACATCGGCCTTGAACTGCTTGCCGGTGAGGCCATCATACATTATCTCACGTCCGTTATGGGAGAACCCCAGTTTCTTTAACGATGAACGGATGTCAGCTTCACTCTCGCCGCGGAATGCGGTACCATTGATCCGGCGTCCCTCGAGCGCCCCAACTTTACCGCCAATCATTTCAAGCATATGCCCGACGGTCATACGGCTGGGAATCGCATGGGGATTGATGACGAGGTCCGGACAGAGACCGCTCTCGGTAAAGGGCATATCTTCCTGGTGGGTGATTAACCCAACGACACCCTTCTGTCCGTGCCGGGATGCAAATTTATCGCCAACTTCAGGGATTCTAAGGTCACGGGTCCGTACCTTAACAAGACGGGAACTGTTCTCCCCTTCTGTAATGATTACTGTATCGACAATCCCATGCTCGTTACTGCGCATCGTGACCGAAGTGTCACGGCGTTTCTCGACCGCAATGAGTTCTCCGGACGGTTCTTCCAGGAACCGCGGCGGAGAGGTCTTGCCGATCAGGACATCTTTTTCCCCGACAACGGTTTCTGGATTGATCACACCATCTTCATCCAGGTTCTTATAGGAATCTGCACCATGTGCACCGGCGACATCCTCTTCAGGGACTTCAATCCTGTCGATCTGGCCACCCGGGTAACGACGTTCTTCTCCTTCATAGGTCCGGAAGAAATGGGAGCGACCGAGACCCCGCTCTATCGAGGCCTTGTTGAAGATAAGTGCATCTTCAATATTGTAACCCTCGTAGGATAGGATTGCCACAACAAAATTCTGCCCGGCAGGACGATCATCGGAACCGATCAATTCCGAGGTCTGGGTGTGGGTCAGGGGTTTCTGCACGTAGTGGAGCAGGTGACCACGGGTATCCGGGCGAAGTTTCATATTGGCTGCGCCAAACCCGAGAGCCTGCTTGACCATCCCTGCACCCATCGTGACACGTGGACTCGCGTTATGTTCCGGGAACGGGACGTGTGCAGCCCCTATTCCCAGAATCAGGGAGGGGTCGATCTCAAGATGCGTATGATCGGGAGTAATATTCTCCGGGTTCATTGCGATGAGGAGATCTTCTTCTTCTTCAGCGTCAATAAACTCAATCAGCCCCCGCTGGACAAACGAGTTCATATCTACTTCTCTTTTTGCCAGTTTTGCTAGGTCCTCGCTGGTGATGAGCGGTGCACCGTTTTTAAGGACAATGAGAGGGCGACGGGCGCGGCCCCGGTCGGTGAGGATCACGACGTCCCCGTTATATTCCTTGTGTGAAACATTCACTTCTGATGAGATGGCACCCTGCCGGCGCATAGACCGGATGCTGGCTACAAGAGCTTTTGCATCATCATCAAGCCCGATAAGTGCCCCATCAACAAATACACGGGACTTCTTCATCGGGCTTCACCCCGGATCTGCTCCACGCCAAGACTATACAGGAGCCGCATAACCTCGGCTTCATCATCCACGCCTTTGGATATCTCTACCATTTGGGCAAAGTTCTTGACCAGACCACAATTCGGACCTTCAGGTGTCTCGCTCGGACAGATTCGACCCCATTGGGTCGGGTGAAGGTCACGGGCCTCAAAATGAGGCTGGGAACGCGAGAGTGGTGAAATAACACGACGAAGGTGAGAGAGTACCGCCATGTGATCTACACGATCAAGCAACTGGGACACGCCGGTTCTGCCGCCGACCCAGTTACCCGTCGCGAGCGGATGTAAGAGTCGCTCAGTGAGCACATCTGCACGTACGGCTGTAGCAATCGACAGGTCACGGTGACGCATACTGGCACGTTCGAGCTGGTATTTGATATCACGGGTAAGCCGGTTTAACGAAATACGGAAGAGATCCTCCATGAGATCCCCGGCAAGTTTGAGCCGCTTATTGGAGTAGTGATCCTTGTCATCAATCCTGCGTTTGTTCAGAACGAGGTCGAAACAGGCCTCGGCCATCCTGCCGAGGAAATGCCCCTTTGCCAGCCGTACTGACAGGACAGCTTCCTGGTACCCTTCATCGCCTTCTTTCAGGTTTGCAGGCATCGAATAGTTGAGATGAGGCAGGAGGTAGTTGTCCAAAACGAATTCAGCACGCTTCCGCTGATAATCCTTTGTCTGGTTGGGGGCAAGCTTCTTGCCCACATACATGATGCCCCCATCAACGGAATCACATTCGCTCTCTTCCAGATTCTGCATCATGAACGTGAGGATATCCTCATCAGGAGAAACTGCATTCACGACTTCCTGATCGTTGGTCATGCCGAGCGCACGCATCAGATCAACAAACTTGAGATGCCCGGCAACTGACGGGAATGACACCTCGAGCAGATTCTTTTTATTGCGTTCGACGACAACCAGTGCACGATATCCGCGAAACTGGGAGAAGACTTTTGCGACGTAAATGCGTTCGTTGTACCGCTCAGTGAACTCTGTCATGATCTTGTTGGATGCGAGATCCTCGAGAGTCATAAGTACCCGTTCAGTGCCATTGACAATGAAATATCCACCCGGGTCAAACGCATCCTCCCCATGGGAAACACGCTGCGCGTCATCCATACCGAACAGGTTACAGGCGAGCGATCCGACCATGATAGGTAATTGCCCGATGGTTGTAATTATCGGTTCCTGGCGTTCTTCACCATGAACGAGAGTGAGCCCTAACTGTATAGGCGCCGCATAAGTAAGATTACGTAATCGCGCCTCGCAGGGATAGAGTTCTCCCTGCGATCCGTCTGCTTCCCGCACGAGAGGGCGTTTGACGGTGATCGAACCCAGTTCCACCCATACTGGTTCGTTGTTCTTCCCCGGTTCTCGATATCTGTCTCGATAACCTTCTGTTCATTAACCACTTTCTGAAGATTGTGTTTTAGGAAATAATTGAAGGAATCAAGTTGGTGGCGCGCAACATGCTCCCGTGAAAAATACGCCTTCGATAAAATACTTCTGTCGATCAGACTGACCACCCCAAAAATTATTTCTTCGGTCTCTTGATTACGAGACGATATGCTTCAGCCCTGCCAGCTGTATGACTCATCCGGACAATTCGTATAACATCGTCCACGTTTGCGCCAATCGTCTTGACCGCTGGATCGTCATGGAAAATTTTAGGTAATTGATCCGTAGTTATGTTGTAGTGGGAGAGGAGCGCAGATACTTCCTCCTCACTCATGATGTTATGGTCTGGCACCATCACGTGCTTCAACACATTCAGTTTGGTGCTCAATGAAAAACCCCCTCACAGATGAATAGATTTTCTTTCAGATGCATCACCGCAAAAAACCCACGATTTCTCGTGGTAACGGGCCCGGAGGGATTTGAACCCCCGACCACCTGGTTAAAAGCCAGGCGCTCTACCGAACTGAGCTACGAACCCAATAATAACTAAGATGTACAGCATTATAACAATGCCAAAAAACTATATAAAGATATTCTCTCTACTAAATATTCCTGACGATTTTTTCAGAATTTGAGAAATTTTGTGATATTTGCCGGCTGGCGGTTTTTATCGTGGTTTTTATCGATTTTTGTTGATTTTATTGATTCTTTTCAAAAAAAATACCTTTTCGAAGGATCTATTAGGAGTACTTATACGGGATAAACAGTAAACGGGTTATTTTGATTTCCAGAGGTTCTTTTCGGCGGTGTATCACAGAAGGAAGCGATACGTACGTGTTGCTGTTACCAGTTACATCCAGTTTACCGAATTTTCTCTAACAAAAAGGTTCCCAATCCCGGGTGTGAATATTAACGTGACATTTGGTTCAATATACTATAATACGTGTTCCGGTCGGTTTCAACGTCATAACCGATATGAAAATAGAATAAATGGACCATGAAACCTGACTGGTGATTTACTCCTCATTCTCAAATATTTGAAAAAAATATCCGGAAAGGAACAATCAGGACGGGGTAGTTCCTGACAGGTTCCCTTTGATCTCCCGTAGGCGATCTTCCTGGAATTTAATGTTCATCTCCATGCCCTTGATCGCATTTGAGATTTCTTCGCTGACCCGCACTTTTGCATCATCAAAGTTATAGGTAGTTTCGAGAATCTTCATGAGCCGTTTGTTTACATCAATACTCTTACTGAGGCGTGCATACTCAGCGATCATCTCTGCATCAAACCCTGATTGTTTTGCCAGATCGATATCAGATTTTATTGACTGCTGTCTCGTGAGGACATGTTCGATTGCATCGTAGAGTTCACGGTGAGTAATTGGCTTCAATACATAATCTTCGATGTAAATCCCGTATTCCTGTGCTTCTGTAGGCGTAAGCTGCTTGGCGGTGAGCATGAGTACCGGGATCTCCTTTGTCTTGGGATTTTCCTTTATCCGCTCAAGGGTTTCCCACCCGTCAACAGGTTCCATCATAATATCCAGCAGGATCAGATCGGGAGTCACTGTTTTTAGTATCTCAATACATTCCTCACCGCCATAAGCAGCAACGGTCCGGTAACCCCCCCGCTCCAGCATGGTAACAAATACATCCACGATGAAGGGGCTATCATCAACAACAAGAATTGTGTACATCAATTTGACTCCCTTACCGTTTTGGTAATCGAAAGCATCGGGTTATTTACTTTAGATGGATCTGTTCTGGCATTGATAATTACGGCAAAGGGAAAAATTGCCCCGGCACTTCTTACCACCATCGAATTGTCCCGCGTACGAATTGTTCCCGATTCATGGGAGTTCCCCCGGATTATTCTTCCAAACGACTCAGCGTATGATAGTATATTTGCCAAGAGAGCACCCAACCATGGCTCGTTGAGATCGCGGTCAAAACATTTTTCCGTCACTATCCCGTTCCGGGAAACAATGGCACATGCCACTACTCCTTCTATTGCTCGTATCGATCCAATAAATTCAGAAATTTTCTCTTCTAACATTCCGGCACCTGCCGTTGTTCCCTTATAATTCATAATACCTGATTGAACCATATATACATATCTTTTTTTTAGCGTCGGTTTAAGGGGATGGAAACATAAAAACAGGATGAAGAATGCCGGATGGGGAGATTCGCCGAAAATAATTGATGGTCCGGACACGCGAAAAAAACCTACTACGACTTTTTCGCCTACACTATTTTCTTTTGCTCCTTTTTTGCGATAACAAGATAAATAAATGAAATGATCCAATAGTAAGAGAGCGGGGCCATAGGGTAGCCTGGCCATCCTAGGAGACTGGGGGTCTTCTGACCTGAGTTCAAATCTCAGTGGCCCCATTTCTGACGTTTTGTTTTTCGGGTCATGGTATGAAGATTACAGAGACATGTATCGAATGTTTACTTTCCCGCGTGAAACTTGAATGCCGTCTCAGTAATGCCAGCCCTTCCCTTACAGAATCAACCATAAACGGCTGCAGGGAATTATTGCAGGAGATTCGTTCTGCGCCGTTTTCCCATCCCCATATTGCAAGCCTCATTCATCGTCAGGCATATGAGATGCTGGGAAATCCTGATCCTTTCGCTGAACTAAAGCAGGAAGGGACCCGGCAGGCTTCAGGAGTCTGCGATGAAATTTGTGACAATCTCCGGACATTTCGCGACTATATCATCGCATCGGTAATAGGTAACACTTTTGATTATGGAGTCAGGGGACATGAAGTGGAGGCAAATTTTTCCGCTTTTTTCACCAAGGAATTTCACCGGGGGCTTACCATTGATCATACGGAAAAAATCGCTCCGCTCTGTTCCCGTGTCGTTTATCTGAGCGATAACTGCGGTGAAATTGTGCTTGATCGCCTCCTGATCAAATTCCTTAAAGAACGGGGTTCCCGGATAACCCTGGCGGTCAAAGAAGCTCCTATACTCAATGACGCAACCTTACAGGATGCAAGAGATCTGGGATTTGATGTCATAGCAGACAAACTCACTACTACGGGAGGTGGTGCCGAGATAGGGATATGCAGGGAAATGATTCCTGACGATCTCCGCCGGGCAATTTCCGAATGCACCGTCATCATTGCAAAAGGGATGGCAAATTTTGAATCCCTGTCAGAGATGGATAACCTGCCACCGGTGGCATATCTGCTGGCGGCGAAATGCAAACCTGTTGCGGATGAATTGGGCGTACCGGTGGGATCAAAGGTTGCCATGCTTCGGTCGTAGCATCACCGGGAGCGGGGGGACGGGATGGCCCCTCCCCAGAATCAGAATCGCTCGGGGAAATGGTGGCAAAAGGTGGTTTTTTTCTGTTGCCAACCGCCAATATGGTACCCTGTCGGAGGCGGTACCAGCCATCGTAATATGGGCTGATCAATCCTCCTCACATTCTGATACCTGATCTCCATCGTCGGGGTTCGACTCTGTGTTCGTTTGTAATTCTCGAAAACCTCATATATAGAAGATAGAGGAACGGGATAATCCGCTTAAGAAAGCAATTCTGATGAACAATATTCATTTGGCGCAAAGCTCACAATTCACAAAAAAACAGACAGATCCCATAGGATTTTATTTGTCTAATCTGATCATTGATCATGGTACTCCTGGAAGGAATCGCACTCGGATGGCTGCTTATTGTGATGGGCGCCGTTCTTCTCCTTGTCGAGGTGCATACACCGGGTTTTTTTGCTACAGTTCCAGCGACGGTCATGATATTTCTTGGCATACTGCTCCTGCTGGGTATCGATATCTTTAATTCCGGATGGGGAATTATTGTCGGTGTTACAATTGCAATGGGTGCAGCAGGGTTCACCATCTGGATGTACGGAAAGATCACACCCGATGGAAGTCCAACCACCATCAGCCGGGACTCCTTGATTGGCATGGTGGGTCGGGTGAAAACTACCGTTGATCCTAATACGCTTGCCGGAAAAGTTTTTATTGCCAGTACCGAATGGAGCGCTCGTTCCACCGGTTCTGAAATCACCCCGGGAAAAAAAGTAAAAGTTATTGATTCACAGGGCGTCCATATCGTCGTAGAAGAGGTAAAATAACATGGCATTTATCGAAACTCTTATCGCAATTTTTCTGATTCTTGTTATCGTAGCAATTTTTGCCAGGGGAGTCGTTATCATCCAGCCATATGAACAGGGCTTGCAAATCCGACTTGGACAATATGTTGGCCGGATGAATCCCGGGTTCCGCTGGATCGTTCCTTTTGTAAGCGAAGCGATCAAACTCGACCTGCGTACGACGGTGATTGAAATCCCAAGCCAAGAAGTGATCACGAAGGATAATTCGCCGACAAATGTTGATGCAATCATCTATATCAGGGTGATTGACCCTGAAAAGGCATACTTCGAGGTTGCAAACTATCGGATGGCGACCGTCGCACTTGCCCAGACAAGCCTCCGGGGGATTATCGGGGATATGGAGCTGGACGAGGTCCTTTACAACCGGGACGTGATCAATACAAAACTCCGCGACATTCTTGATCGGGAGACCGACCAGTGGGGTGTCAAGGTGGAGCGGGTCGAGATCAAAGAAGTGGACCCGATTGGTGCCGTCAAAAATGCCATGACCGAGCAGACAGCAGCTGAGCGTGCCCGGCGGGCCGCTATATTGCGGGCTGACGGCGAAAAGCGTTCGGCTATCCTCAAGGCGGAAGGCCTCCGCCAGAGCATGATTCTTGAAGCGGAAGGTGAGCGGCAGAGTAAAGTTCTCCGTGCGGAAGGTGAACGCCTCTCCAGAATCCTGCAGGCCCAGGGTGAAGCACAGGGCCTTCGCATCCTTTCTGTGGGAGCCGCACCCCTTGACAAAAAAGCGATCACCGTCTTATCCCTGGACGCATTGAAGATCATGGCAGCCGGACAGGCGACCAAGATCATCTTCCCGTTCGAGATCTCGCAGCTGATCCGGCAGGGCGCAAAATTCCTTGGCGCCGGGGAAGAGACACCGGAAGAAGCGGGAGAACGACCGATTATGGATGAAAGTATCCTTGGTGATATCCCAAAACGCGAGGCAATTGATGCGATCTTAAAAGAGATTCAGGATGCGGTTCCTAAAGTCTCTGAAGACGAATTGAAAGATACCAGTAAACGCAGGATCCAGATTGAGAAGGAAAAAGGGGATCTGGTGTCACAAGAATAAATGTCGGCATATTTCGTTCTCCTCAACATACCCCTTTTTTTTGCACGAACAGCCGGCCCGGATAGTTTTTACCTGATCCACGACTAATACCGGAATAAGGCATGTATCATCCGAATTTCAAGGATACGATCGCTGCATCGCCCTACATTTTTACTCTTGGCGTGGCCGGGGACAGTGGGTCGGGCAAAACCACGTTTACCGAAGGAATACGAAGCATCTTTGGAAGTGACCTGGTATCAACTATTACCCTCGATGACTATCACAGTCTCGACCGGGAGGGGCGGAAAGCGGAGGGACTGACTCCCCTCAATCCCCGGGCAAACCGGATCGATCAGCTCGAACACGATCTCGAGTTACTCAAACGCGGGATGCCTGTGGAAAAACCGGTCTATAATCATACAACCGGAACATTTGATTCACCGGAGATATTTCGTCCCCATAAGATCCTCATCCTCGAAGGGCTCCATACGATGTTCACCCCTCTCTTGCGGAAATATCTTGATTTCACTCTCTTCGTAGATCCGGCAAAAGAAGTGAAATCTGACTGGAAGATTCGTCGCGATGTCAGGATGCGTGGCTATTCCCGCGACGCTGTTATACGGGAGATTGCCGGACGGGAACCGGAATACGAACGCTATATTGCTCCCCAGAAAGAATATGCCGATGCTGTCATCGGGATTGACTATTCAGAATATGGGCGCAGCCTGGGAGAGGAGCGTAATGTCTACCGGATCACCCTCTCTCAGACCAGAATGAAACACACTATCGAGAATATTGATCTGTCATTAGATCTTTATTCAATTCTGTCCCTTTCAGAAAGAGATTTCTCGCTCAAATTTCTGACAGGTGAACAAAGCGGGCACAGGATGGGGGAACTGATTATCGACGGAGAGCTCAGCGAGCACGTAGTGAAGAAACTTGAACTTAGTATTGAACAGCAGACACGGGTTCATCCCATCTCACTCTTCCGGCACCGGAATTACGTCACTGCGGGTGAACTTACCCAGCTGGTTCTCTGCTGGCGCATCATCCACCGACGGATCTTCATAGAGACGGGACGGTGAAGGTTACTCAAAGAAAGGAGAGACCACCACTGGATCATTCTCGGTTATAAAAGATACGATGAAAAAGAGATCCATGAGGATAAAACCACGCTGGTTTTGCCCGGCGAGACTTATCAGATAACGTGATGACCATGGGAAAAAATCTATGAAAAAGATTGCAGTTATGACTGGTGGAGGTGACTGCCCCGGACTCAATGCGGCGATACGCGCTGTCGTTCTCACGGGCTTACGGTATGGCCGGGAAACGCTGGGTATCCGCAACGGATGGAAAGGGCTTATCGATGATGACCTGTTGCCACTTAATGAGTCATCAGTTTCCGGCATCATATCCTGGGGTGGAACCATTCTTGGTACCTCACGAACGGATCCGCTGAAAGACCCTGATGATCTGGAGAAGATCAAAAAAATTATACGAATAAATGACATCTGCGCACTGGTCGTAATTGGGGGAGACGGTACACTTTCTGCGGCACATGAAATTTCTGAAAAGGGCTTATCTCTTGTAGGAATTCCAAAGACGATCGATAACGATATTTTCGGTACAGATGCAGTTATAGGTTTTGACACGGCGCTATCCGTGGTTACGGAAGCGATAGACCGCCTTCACACCACAGCAGAGTCCCACCACCGTATCATGGTTGTCGAAGTAATGGGACGCAATGCCGGTCTGGATTGCCCTGATGTCAGGAATGGCGGGTGGTGGAGACATGATCCTTATCCCTGAGATATCTTTCACTATGGATGAGATCTGCAGGGATCTTGAAGCCCGGTACAAAGAAGGAAAAAAATTTTCGATTGTGGTGATTGCTGAAGGAACCCGTCATGAAGACATCACAAAAAAGGAGGTCCCTGAATGCAACCGTGACGAGTGCGGACATGAGAAATTCGTTGGGATAGGAAACCAGCTCGGAAAAGAAATCGAAGACCGGCTTGGTATTGAGACCCGTGTCACGGTCCTTGGGCATATTCAGCGTGGTGGTACGCCCACAGCCTGCGATCGGGTTCTCGCGACCCGTTTCGGGATATCAGCAGTGGAGCAGATCCTTGCCGGCAACCTCGGCTGTATGGTTGCTCTGCAGGGCACCCTTATCGACACCGTACCGCTCAAAGACGTTGCGTCACGGATAAAACCGGTAGATCCTGGGTTCTATCACCACCTGACAATGATACAGGGTAAAATACGATAGAAATCCAGAATCTCCTTTCCAGTATATCAGATATGCAACAGGTACGGCAGGGTAATCAGAGACACCAGTACTATCAGGATGAGAAGCTGAGCGCGGTGCTGACATATCCTGAATATTTTATAAGACCGCGCCTGTCGAGAATGCGGTCTACTCCTTCTTTAAAGATATACCCGCCATCGAGGGGAATCATTGGGATCGCATTAAAAATGCCAACGTTGAGATTTATCCACGCACACCAGAAGAGCAGGTGTATCACTCCCCAGAAACCCTGAAAAGGGACAGTATAATAGGTCGTGTCAGGAGTTTCAAACGCAAGGATACGGAGGAACTGGATACCGGTATCATTGGCAAAGGGGATTATCAGGAACTGGAAGAATCCCAGGGGTGATAGCAATCCCCGGACAACTGCCATGACCCCTGTCCCATCATAGTACTCAACGCCCATGAACCCACTTGTCCTGTCAGGCTCCTCCGTGGGCCAGGCAGCAAGCGTGAGCGGATAATCCTTAACATTGGTGTCATGTTCTGCAGTAAGAACCAGCGTGTCACCGGGTTTTGTTGTATTAAGGATGTTCGAGATATCGCCCCTGTTGCTGATCGGTACACCATTTATTGCGGTCACTATTGACCCGGGAGAGATACCTGCGCGATCCGCGGGATAATCCTTGTAGACACCGTGAATGATAGGCAGGCCAACCGGCATAACCAGGCCCATACAGAGGATGAGAAGGACAAAACAGGAGAAACCTACGACGAGGTTGTTGGTGATCCCTGCACCGAACATGCGTATCTTGGCCATTCCTTTCGTGTTGTCAAGCTCTTCTTCATCCGGCTCAACAAAAAAACCAATGGGGATGACTGCAATGAGCGCTCCCATCGTCTTGACTTTGATATTCTCTACCCGGCAGAGGATCGCATGACCGAATTCGTGTACCCCTATAGTTATGATAAATGCCAGCCAGACCGCAAGGGTTGACGGAACATACTCGTTAATACCGGGCAGGAGCAGAATATTCTGTGGCTTATAAATACCGGTAGGTTCCGGCTGGACAAGCAGGGTATACCGTACAGAGATAAAAAGCATAAGGGTGATGAAGATCGATACGATAATTACGGCAATAACTCCTGCCGATCCATAGAATCGGAAAAACCCGCGGAATGCTGCGAATTTGTCAAAAAATCCTATCCGGCTCGTTTTTATCGCCATTATCGGGCCATAGAACGTGATATGATCCTCCCAGAGTTTCCGGGAATGGATATAGTACGCTACCGCCGCGTAGAGCGCGATCAGGAAAATGATCAGGGGGATCCAGTCCATTCGTAATTTATTGCATGGCGGCCCACATAAAACAATGGCTCGGACAATTCCGACGGGTAAGACAAAAAATCAGAAAAATTCCGAGAGATGACTCTGTTCTTTTTTCCCGATCATGTGAGAAACCGTCTTCCAGCTCTTCCGGGCTATGGGAGGGGGACGTTTGTATTCATCGATATATGCGGAAAGGAATGCAACAGTCACCGGATCTGAAGGGTACCCGCTTCCGATTGTCCCGTATTTTTTTGAAAGCGTCGCAATCGCATGGTCACGAATAACTTTTGCGACAATACTGGCAGCTGACACCACTTTGAAGGTCTCATCAGCATGGTGTTCGGAGATGATCTCGCACTTGCAATCAAGATGGGATTTCACCATCTCTGCGTACCGGAAAGCATTCACATCGCAGGCATCAACAAACGCCTGTGCAGGGGTAAGCTTGCTGATGACCTGTGCATGTGCCCGGGCAATACAGGAGTTCATGGTCATCTCCCTTCGGATCTCATCGATCTCGTGCGCGTCAATTCGGACGGTCGCTACCCGGAACCGCTTTCGTATGACTGAATAGAGATCTTCCCTCACTGCGGGGGAGAGGAGTTTAGAGTCTTTTACCGCGAGATGAGAAAAAACGTCTTCTGATGTTACCCCGACCGCGGCAACCACCAGAGGTCCCAGAACGGATCCTTTCCCAGCTTCGTCCACTCCGCAGATCACGTACTCAGATTGATGCGCAAATTATTTCAATGCCGGTGATGGTAACCGGTAGTCATGTATATTATCATCGTGGGGCTTGGGGGAATTGGGAGAAACCTAGCAAAACAGGCGATCGAACACGCAAACAATGTGGTTGTGATCGACCAGGATGAAGCCCGTTGCAGCGAGGTTCTTGAACACTATGATGTACTGGCAGTAACCGGCAATGCAACTGACAAGACTACGCTTGAGGAGGCCGGGATTGACCGGGCCGATGCCCTGATTGCAACTACCAGCGATGATTCAGTAAACCTTATGACCTGCTGGCTCGCAAAAAAATTCCGTGTCCCCAATGTAGTCTCGATCGTTAATCAATCCTCCCACTCAGATTTTTTCAAGGAAGTGGGAGTCAGGATTAGCGAAAATCCCGATGAGCTTGTGGCATCACGTCTTTATTACTGGACCCAGAACCCCCAGCTCCAACAACTCGCCTCGATTCCCGGAGGAACCATCTTCGAGATAGTCGCGGAACAGGGTGCACCTATCGTCGGGCACGAAATCCGTGAGCTTAAAGTAAAAGACTTCGTGTTCATCGCAATCCGTAGATCCGGCGGCGAACTGATCATTCCCAGCGGAAATGTAAAAATCCAGCCGAATGATATCTTTACGGTCTTTACAAAAAAAGAAGCAGAAGACGACTGCCTCCGTCTCCTCAATAAACAACTAAAAAAATCAGCGGATTGATGCAGCAAGTGCCCCCAGATCGAGCATCAGCTTTGGATTCACCCGTATAATCTCTTTTATCAGGGATAACGTACTGAAATCTTTGAGATTCAGCTTTGAGACTGAATGGATAATCTCATTCAGTTTCGCATCGGGTTGTCTGATGAGATACTCTTTGATATGGTAGTTGCGCTCTAGAGCTTTGCCCATTTTTGATGCCCGCCAAGTTTGGTCGTACTTCATGAGTGCGTTTTTAGAAACGTCGCACGTCCCGATACATTCAGCGGCAACTTCAGCGGCAAGTCTTCCGGTAAACATGCCGTTGTAAATCCCACCACCGGTGAGCGGATCGACGACACGGGCAGCGTCGCCGACAATTATGAGCCCGTCTGCTACCGTGCAGTCCAGCGGACGACAGACAGATACCCCGCCGGCAATATATTCTATCGGTTTGCCGCCGGGGAATGTCTT
Source organism: uncultured Methanoregulaceae archaeon (assembly GCA_963829225.1). GTDB lineage: Archaea > Halobacteriota > Methanomicrobia > Methanomicrobiales > Methanospirillaceae > Methanoregula. The sequence goes on from CAWHHQ010000002.1 coordinate 148,156, forward strand.
TTTTACAAACCGGTCAAGATAATCCCTTGCCCGATGCCCTTCTCCGCTCTTTTTCCCGGAAATACCTATCCCGACATTTGCGCACCGTTCACCTTTCGGGAAGACCCAGAGGTAACCCTCAGGCGCGACCTCGTTGCCCAGATAAAAGACCGTAATATGAGGATTGATATCGATATCAGCCATCAGATATTGGACAGAACTCATGATCTCGCGGACAGGGACAGTGGTGTCGATACCGCACCAACGGGAAAATTTGGATTCGACCCCGTCTGCAGCAATGACCACGCTCGCTGTAACCTTTGTCAGGATCCCGCAGCATTCAATCTTTGCCCCTTTGACACAGCCATTTTCCATAATTGGTGCTGATGCACGACTCTTGACGGCAACATCCGCTCCCGATTCAGCCGCCCTCCAGACCAGTTCACGGTCAAAAAATTTGCGGTCGAGAATATATCCAACTTTGTTGCCCGCCAATTTTGATTCAATCTCCATTAAAAAGCCATCGGGCGCGACAATGCCTGCACCAGTCATCTCGGCAGAGATCCAGCAGGGGTTGGGATCGATGAACTCGCAGAGAGCTTCCTTTCCAATGCCCTCGGCGCAGCGGATAGGTGCACCAATTGCCGGGCGTTTCTCAACGATGCATGCAGAGAGTCCTTTTTCAACGGCGGTCTTTGCCGCGATTGCTCCTGCCGGCCCCCCCCCGATGACCAGTACGTCATAATTATTTTTCATGCACGACCTCCAGGGCTCCCAAGGGGCAGACTTTTGCACAGATCCCACAGCTCGTGCAACTCTTCTCAACGCAGAGGAACGCATCAATCAGTTCAAGGGCACCTTCCGGGCAGACTGACACACAACATCCGCAATATCCACAGATATCCCGATGTACTTTGAGCATTGATTGATCATGTTAGTGTTCCTGTTTCATTAATATTTACGATGAGAAGACGGGTTTCATCAAAAAAGACCTGTTTCACATAAACGAGAATGTACCATACTGACCGCCACCTCCTGCGTGAAGGGTGACCCGGCCAGCCCGGAGATTTTCGATCGCCCCTGCCACCCGGGAATTGACGGCATGAATATCATGGATCGGGGCGTTGACGAGCACTTCAATCTCATTCCCCAGGGAACTGATAAATGAATCATAAATTGCCTGGCACTTCTTCGTGTGCGGCGATGAAGCGCCCTCAATCGTCTGGATGATCTGGCCGAGGGGTATGATATGGAGGTAGGGAGGGCGTTTTGCGGGAGTGCCCCCATACGAAAGTTCACGGGCACGGTCAAATACGCCTTTTTTGATAAGGCCACCGTCTGACGGGCAGCGCCATGAACTCTGCACCGCCTCTTCCAGAGAATATTGGTTGAAACAACGGACACAGGCTGTACGGTTATACTTCCCTTCCTCCGGAAAGAATCCCGCGTTCATATCGATGGACCCGCTCTTCACGCTCTCCAATACACTTTTAACGGTCGTTTTTTTTATCGATAGAATGTTGAATTCACGCCCGATCTTCTCAGGCCGGGGGCTGTGGGCGTCCGAATTTGAGAGGAACGGTACATCGGTGAGGTCCGGGATCGCCGCACCGTACAACTGTCAGCCGAGAGACCCAGTTCCAGAAAATCAATCGGTTCGCTGCCATAACAACCAGCAAGATTGTCAAAATATGCAAACATCGACGTCCACGGAGTAAATGCGTGCGCAGGGCCAATCATCCCCCCGGCATCGTGAACAGCCGTCGCGATCGCAGTACCGCTCAGGTGGATGTGTGGTCTGCCACTTGATTCGAAGCTTTTACACTTTCCTTTGAAGAACTCGCGGATCTGGTCGAACTGAGAGAAATCCTCGGCGAAGATCAGATGGTGCACACGACGCTCGTCTTCGACTTCTCCTGTCGGGATGATGACGATCCCGTCTTCATTTTCCAAAAAAGGTTTCCAGCTTTTCTGCCATCCCGGGTGGAGCGCATCACCGGTGCCCAGAACGTTAATTCCTTTTGTGGTACACGCTGCCAGCAGACTCTCCGGCAGCATCGCACCCGATACAGCCATGGAAAAAGGAGAATGAATATGCAGGTCGGCATTTACGAGCATAATTATCCGATGTCAGCTCAGTTCTTCGTCTTTTTGCATCCTGTTGCCTTCAACCAGTCCATCGATTGCCTTTTCCATCTCGGAGGCACGATCATTGAGCCGTGTGAGATCAACAGGGACTTCGATCAGTTTTGAAAGGATGGCGAGTACGTTGGCCGCGCTCATCGGATCGACCAGATATCCGCTCGTTTCACCCATCAGGCATGCTGCATCTATATCCCGGAGGGCCGAGAGACCAAGCATGAGGCCGGCAGCACCGATGATCCCGCCGCCCGGCTCATCCCTGTCGAAGATTACACCAGCAGCTTCCAGTTCAGGCCGGATTTCTATACGATTTGTCGCACCGAGTACCCGGGGTTCATGTACCAGATGCCCGACACCGAAACCACCAAGCGTATAAATTCGTTGCACATTCATTTCCTCGGCGATCGCACAATACCGGTCGGCGAGCAGGTAGTGGCCTTCGTTCGATGTACTCTGGTGATCTCCCACGATGAATACGAGATCCTTTCCTTTCCCCCGGTAAAGATAAAGTTCGTTTCGTACCAGACGGGCAAGACCATTTTCTTCAAGGATAACCTGAGGAGGAAAATAGATTGAATGGATTTCCCCTATTTTCGTGGCATCCAGGATATGGATCATGTACTCAGCGACGAGTTTGCCCACCTGCCCGATACCTGGGAGTCCTTCAATAAGGATGGGATTGACGGGGGGAGATTCCCTGAAATTATCGGAATACCGCACAGAGATCTCGTCAATCACTTTTTGCCATCCTCCGGTATCTCCCGTACCGGTCTTCAACAGAAAAACGTGCCGGATGGGCGGTAACCGTCGGTTTGCCGCAAACGTGGCATGTGTTAGAAAGGGTATAGGTGTGATCTGTTGTGCAGTAACGGATACGACCGCTCATTGACTCTTCCCGGACTTCGGTTTCTTGACAAGTTTGCCTTCGCCGCCTGATTTTTCCATTACGGCGATCGCTGCATTTGCTGCCTTCTCAATTGCTTTCTCCGCCTTCTTATAATCAGGAGCGGTCACTTTAATCCTGTACATCGGAGCACCAAGGTACAGAAGTTCGATGTCTACACCGGCTATCTTTGGCTCAGCACTTTTCAGTGCCTTTTTTATTACCGATATTCCATCAGGCAGGGTGCTGGTGAGCACCAGATGTCCGGTCACTTCAACCCGGGGAACTTTCACGTTCTCCTGTGCTACATGGAGGAGCGTGTCGGCCACTTTTTTGGAAAGGTCGAGTTTTTTAAGCGTCGATTCGCTGTCAATGACAAGATCTTCAAACACCGGATGGAAAGCCCCATATTTCTTGAAGATCAGATCCTCCAGAGCGGCGGCGGACTCACCGGTCTGTTCCGCGACAAATCCCAGCCATTTCCGGGCTTTGCTCTCGTTCTTCCATTCGCGGATCTTCTCGCGGCGCTGGTGTTCATTGACGTCTTTTAGTGAAAGGTCGATATGCCCGCGACTCTTATCAACATTGAGAACCTTGCATACGATCTTCTGGCCTTCACGAATGTGGTCACGGATATACTTGATCCACCCGGTAGCAATTTCAGAGATAGGAATGAGACCCTGACGGCCACCATACTCGTCCAGAGATACAAACGCCACAAAATCTTTGACATTCTGTACAGGTACAGACAACCAGTTCCGATTCCTGCGGCCATTCTCTGTCAAGCATGGAAAGAATCACTTGAGCTCTGCAATAATCTCAGCCTTGATGCTTGCCTTTCCACCGGTGGGAAGCGCAAGATCGTGTCCGCAGACAACACACTTCACGACAGTACTTGCCTTTTCAAATACAGTCTGCTCATTCTCACAGTCTGGACATTTCACTTTGAAAAATTTACTTCGGTTCTCCCGAATCTCACGTACCATTATGCGCTCACTCCGTCAGTTCAAACTTTGCGACCCGGTAACCTTTTCTCAGGTGTGCCTTCCCGCAGGTGATGCAGCGGTACCGCACGTTAATCTTTTTTGTCGGCTTATCGCCACCGGGTACTTTCGAAAATTTCCCCATATTGCCTACTTTTCCCCTGCGTGCCTTCTGGCGGTCGATCCAGTGTAGGCCCGTTGTCTTGCCTTTCTTTACCCTCTCGACCTCATGCATCTGGTGATTCCGGCAATGCGGGCAATAAGTGTTGAATTTTGCTGGCATTTTCATAAAATTTTCACCGATAATTTGAATGTAGAATACCAATATTATTTGCAAAGATTGATATTTAAGACTATGTTGCGTTCACTCAGAACCGCCGCATTCCGTTCAGGAAGCGTCACTATATCTCCCTTTGAGAGAGTATAAATCCTCCCATCAATCCCCATAAAAGATTCCATATCCTCGAGTACACGGACAAGTGCACAGGGCGGCAGGAGGGGTATTTTAGGTTCCGGTATAGCATACAGTCCCTGGATCTCGCGACGATCTTCAATTAGTTCCTGCTCAGGTTCACTATCCTCCCCGGTATCCGGCAGCATCGCAGTTTTCGGGCGATGGGGGACATTGTGGAGCAGGATACTCTTACAGCGTTCAATACCGGCAGTAGCCGTGTCAAACATCTCTTTCTCGACCGGAATCATTCGCTTCACTTCTTCACGGTCGTAATAATTGCCTTCGGCATGCAAAATAGTCAGTCCGATAATTTTGCGCGACCGTAAGGCAAAGAGCTCCTGCAGCGTCTCTTTTATCGCGAGCGTCTCTTCTATAAGAGACCGTGCTTCTTCGGAAAGTGGATCTTCAAATTCGTAAACTTTGGTTATAAGAGTAGCAAGCTCTGCGTGCCCTCGATCGAAAAGATCGGGAGCGACTGCTGTGAGTCTCCCCGTCTCCCGCTCTGATAGCAGGATGCCGCGCAGATCGTCAAGCCCCCGTGGCCCCATTATCCCCTCAGGTAATTTCCGCCATACCGCGGCAGCACAGGAATACTGCTACCGCTTCCGGTACTGTAGTGATGCCTTTTTGGAGTTCATAAGTACTTCCGAGCATGGGAATTGTAAGCGGATGGATAAGGTCAACCCGCACATCCCGGAGAGAAAAGACGACGGCATCCACGAGAGGTTCAAAATCAGGAAGGTCGCGGAGCTCAAGGGGCTGCACCCGCATTCCACTCCCCCCGTGAAGAGAAGTTGGCATCCGGATAAGGCGTTTTGTATCTGTTGTGACGGGTTCGTCGGCAAGAGCCGCACTGGAGAGGAGACGTTTCCTAAATTCCCCGTCCTGCCGGATGAGTATAGTGTTGATAACACGGTTTTTTAGGATCATGCTTGTCGGATGGTGTTCAATTTCTCGGACGATATCTTCACGATTTTTCAGAAATGCTGCGGCTGATTCTTTTCCAATTCCCTCGATCGCGGTGAGGTGCGCCATTGATTCCTCTTCAGTCAGGGTACCAATCCATTGGAGATATCCAATGAGTGCTTCGCGGTACCTCATCTGCCAGCCAGGAGTGGGGATTTTTTTTCCGGTCATCATCGCCGAGGGGTCAATCCCGATCCCGCAGACATAGTCGATCAGCTCCCGCCGCTCTGAACTCCCCCATCCACGAAACGCGATGTCTTTGACATGGACATGATACCCCCGACCGCCGGAAAAGACGAGTTCGATGGTCTTTGGATCCATACCGAACTCGTCTGTAAGTATTGCGATAAGTTTCCCCGTCTCCTCTTTGACCCGGGCAAGCATCTGGTCGTAGGGACCCCGCATGATGTGATCCGCATCGAGATCAAAGATCAGGTCAGCCCCGCACCAGCCCTTCTCCGCCATCGTTCCGGCATCCGGCTTTTCATAATAAGCTGTCGAATAGTATGCATGCTGGGGAATGAGGTTTTTGATATACTGGAATAACTCACCACGTCCTGAAAAACCAATATGCCTGCGCATCCTCATCCCGTCTGAATGTGGGTTGAAGAGCACAAAACCCCATTCCCGCTGTTCAAGAGAGGATGGCGCGACAAGTCCGGTCTTTTTATAATAATCCGTAAACCGCTGTCTGAGAAATTCAGTCGTTGCCGGGTTCATGACAGCTCCCTGATCATGTAGGGACCTTTGCGCTCATAGCCCTGTCTCCGGTAATAGGGCCTGACACCAATGCCACTCAGAATTGCAAGCGAAGTGAAACCTGCATCCGATGCGACCTCTTCGGCCCGGGCAATAAGTGCCCTGCCAAAATTCCGGTGCTGCCATTCATCCGAGTCAGCGTCTTTCCCAACCGGGACAAGACTGCCATAAACATGGAGTTCACGCATAAGGGCGGTATTTTCAAGCACGGGATTATAAGGTGCCGGGGAACCGGAGCCGGGTAAACCCGATTAATGAATCATTGGAGACCGCAGAGATAAAGTGCTCCTGCCCGCCACAGCAGGCATACTTTAACACCCGGATCTCTGATTCCGCGAGGGAGGGCAGTCTTCCGATCTCCCGGCAACGTATGCAGCGGCAGCGTCCGCCGGTTGCCTTCAACCGGTTCTGAGCAAGCTGACGAAAGTTCGAATGACGCGAACCGGCAACGATAAGTTTTGCCGGAATGTCACGCTGGATCCGCTGGAGCCGTGTATACTCCGGGATTTGGGACTTTGCCCAGGCGACGAGATCAATCATATCCTCTTCGCTATAAGGTGAATACAGGCCCCGATTCCAGTGGTCTTCAATCTCGGATCCCGGGGTGACGAGGGTTGGATAAATCTTAAGAAAATCCGGCATAAAACGGGAATCGGAAAAGATCGTTTCGAACATTTTTTTATCTATCTCAATAGTTGAACCCGGGAGGTTGGGCATCATATGGAAACCCACTTTCATGCCCGGCGTTACGGAGCGAGGTGTTTGCTGCGACGGTATCTTCTACGGAACACCCGCGCCGGTTGTATGCAAGGATGGCATCGTCTACATGCTGCACACCAAGTTCAACCTTGGTTACCCCGAGACGCAGCATCCGGTCGACATGTTCACGCCGGCACCAGTCAGGACGGGTTTCGAACGTTATCGCGATACAGCGAACAGCGGAATTTTCGTTTTCAGTCTGGACTGTATCAATTTCCTGCGATTCTGCCCCTGGCGCACCTCCCGGGTAGGCGTTCATTGCCTCAATGCAGCGTGACACAAATCCCTCCTGGTACTCCGGGGTTCTGGCGGTCATTGTGCCGCCCATCACTATCAGCTCCACTTTATCCACCCGGTGCCCCAACTGTTCGAACTGCTCGAGCCGGGCTCGTACCTGAGCAAACGGGTCATAATTATGCTCCCTCGCACGCAGGGCCGCAGGTTCTTCTCCCGTATAACTCTGGGGGGATTTGTACGGGTGATCGGGACCGCCCGGGCAGGGCAGGCATTTGCCGTGAGGGCAGGGTGCCGGCGATGTCATTACTGCAACCGGAGCTACTCCCGACAGCGTACGTGTCGGCTTCACGAGCAGGATCTTCCTGAGGATTTCCCTGTCATGAGCGGATGCAACCGCGAGGATCGCTGAGTTTTTCAGGAACAGCCGGCAGTCCGTACTTACGGCAGATATCGATCTTAACCGCAACGATCGCGTCATCGCCAGGCTGCAGGGTGAGGATACGGGAGATTATCTCCCGGAACGCCAGCGCCTCATCCATGACAATTAATGTTCGGCTGCAACTTTTGTGGATGCAGTATCTGAAGAATAGTTCACCACAGGCAGACGGTGCCCGTGAATATGGGTAACAATCTCATCTCCAAGGGTGAGCAGAGCATCTTTGTGGGCTTTCTTATCCTTATGAATGTGAACCGGGGAAATTTCAAGAGAATTGTACCGGTCAGTCCCGATTTCTTCACTGGTGACGCCTTCATAGTATTTCTTGATGTGAATCATCAACATGTGTAAATGCAGCAACTCTTCCTTTTGCACACTATCACCTTCTCCAAGCTGATTCTTTTTCTTGTGATACACATATACCTTTTTGATGGTGTTTATATCAGGAAACCTGCGGGCATCAGGATCGCTCGTTGCGCTCGCAATTGGGGATGCGATGGGTGCGCCCCTTGAAGGATCTGCCCAACCCAGCGTTTGGGTGACCGAAATGCTTCCCGGTGGGCTGCATTGCCGGAAAAGGGGTCAGATTACAGATGATACATTGCAGGCAATGGCAGTCGCGGAATCGTTGCTCTCCTGCAGGGGATTTGACCAAAAAGACCTTTTATCACGTTTGCTTTCCGGATATGAGCAGAGTCCGGAATGGTACGGGCCAACCTCATCTGCTTTTTTCGAGCTGGTCAGATCCGGCACCCTGCCGCAACGCGCAGCATGGCTTGTCCATAAACGACAGCATGGCAGCCGCAGCAACGGAAGTGTTATGCGGGGATTTCCGCTCGGGATCTATTACCCATCACCTGCAGTGTACGAGAAAAGTCTTGCATGTTCGAAGATTACTCACTTTGATCCGGTCGCAGCGCACTGCTCTGCATGGCTGAACGTTATGGTAAGCGATATGTGCCGTGGAGTTTCCCGTCAAACCGCACAACGGCACGCCTGTTCGCTCTGCACCCACGATGAAGTGCACGCAGTGCTCGGCAATTATGAGCATTATACTCAGGATCCCTCTCTGGATGCATTGCTCTGCTCGCATGCAGCTCTTGTCAGTTTCATGCATGCAAGAACCCTTGAAGGAGCGATCCTCGGTGCGATCAATCTGGGAGGTGATGCTGATACGGTTGGTGCATGCTGCGGGGCCCTTGCCGGCGCCTGCTGGGGGTTGGATACGATTCCGGAACGGTGGATGAGGGAACTCGAGAGCTTTGAAAAAATCCAGCACCTTGCAGAATGTCTCTGGTACTGTGCAGAACATCCCTTACCAAGACCCTGATTCTTATTATTTCAGGTCACTACAATCATTGATTTAGTATTTTCTCTCTTCAGAAAATTACCTTGAGCAACAAATTCTTTCCTGCAAATATCATTCTTCCTTCATGAATAACCAGTACCAAGCAGGATGGGGTAGATTGAAAATCAGATGACATTTTAAAAAAAAAATAAATCCGAATAGTATTCTCAGTTTATGATAATTTATGAAAAATTACGCGGGCCTGATATCAACCAGTTTCAGTGCCCGTCCTTTTGCACAGATGTCCGAAGCATTGCCGAGGAGATCAGTAACAATATATTTTTCACCATCTATCACTCCATCGGGACGGCAGAGCTGATAGCTCCGGCAGTCGCTCTTGTTGCAGGAGAGATCGATCTTGATCTTTGAATTGACTATTGCCATATCTGCATTAATGAGCGCCGTGATTGGTGCTTCTATAACCTCAACCGCAGTTGCACCATTGAGATGGATAGTACATTCATGATGAGTCGACCGGACAGATACAATTCGGTATTTCCTGCCAATAAGGAGGTTATTGCACGCCTTTCTCACTTTGCATGAATCACATTCGGCAGCTTCACCTTCATAAATAAACTCTGTGCCCTGTTTCGCAAGCACCGTGCCGACAAGGGTTACTTTGGTTTTTGCATCAGCCATCCGATCACTTCTCATTCAAGATAGAGCATCTGTATAAGATTCTGCGCCGATTCCCGGGTTAACCCCATATCGAATATTGTGAAGCGCTCCGGACGGATAGTTTTTGCCATGAGGAGAGCCTCAACGGCGATTGCATCGTCGATACCGAGTTCGCCGGGCGTTACGGGAGCCCCGATACTTTTCAGCGAGCTCCGGATACCTCTCCAGTCGCCACCGTGGAGGTACATGGAAATGATGGTCCCGATCCCACAGCTCTCGCCATGAAGCGCCTTGCCAGGAGCCAGCCGGTCAAGGGCATGAGAGAACTTATGCTCGCCGCCGCTCGCCGGTCGGGAGGACCCTGCGATGCTCATGGCGACTCCGCTGGACACAAGAGCCTTTATGACGAACCACGCGGACTGCTCCTGGTTCGGCTTGATCAAATGGGCATTTTTCATCAGAATTTCGGCCGTCATCTTCGACAAAGCAATTGCATATTCGCTCATCGGCTCTCCCTTGACCCGGTGGGCAAGTTCCCAGTCCAGTATTGCCGTATAGTTCGAGATTACATCCGCACACCCGGCGGCCAGAAGCCGGTGCGGGGCGGAAGCGATGATACCAGTGTCAGCCACAATTGCAATAGGGGGCTGGGCATCCAGCGATGCATGGCCTTCGACCGTGGGGACTGAAGCGCGTGACGAGGCAATACCGTCATGGGATGCTGCTGTCGGAATGGATATAAACTGGAGATCAAGATTGTAGGAAACAATCTTCGCTGTATCGATTACACGCCCGCCACCGACTCCTATCACGAAGTCCAATCCTGCCGCAGCTTTTTGTGCTTTTTTTATTACTGCGATACTGATCTCTTCTGCAAGGAATGGTTTAATCGTACAGGAAGTTTCCAGGACCCTACGGACATCGTTCCCGGCAAAACCCATGGTACTTTTTCCGGATATCAGGAGTGCAGATGAACCGAGTTTAAGATCTTCACAGACCGATGGGATCTGGCCGAATACATCGTGCCCTATAACAACATCCCTGGGCAGCTGCATCCATTTGGACTTGTCAAAAACCTTTGGTTTGAGTAATTTTATTGCGTCTGCACTCATTCTTATCATGGATGATTAGTGATTTCATATACAAATACTACATCGATCCCATACGATACGAGCAACCCTATAATGCCGTTGAAACAATCACCTACGCACTTATTCTTATCGCCGCAGTATACCTTATTTACCGCTGGTTTAAAAAATCCGGATTTCCTCTTGACGGACCGTTCGTTCTGGCTACCCTCCCCTATATTATTTTCGGAGGTATGCTCCGGGTTGTGCAAGATGCTGACATGATCCATTCGGATCTTCAGTTCCTTATCGTAACACCCTTCATCTATTTCGTGATATTTTTTTATACCGTGGGTATACTCATCCTTTCACACTATATGGAAGGCAATGGTTTGACCAGTAATTACCTCAAGATATATGCCGGAGCAGGGATTTTCTCAATATTCTGTATTGGACTGGTCCTCCTTGGATGGGGAATAACGCATACCCGAATCGATTTCTTCGTACTGACAGTTATCCTGCTGATGGCAACGGTGGCTACAATGCTGGTCTATGCCTGCATGCGGTACGGGCTGCGCTGGCAGTACGTGACCGATCCACTCTATATATCACTCCTTTTCGGGCAGCTCCTCGATGCAAGTGCTACGAGTTTCGGAATTGACCTGCATCCATCGGTGCAATACATTGAACAACACGTGGTGGGATCAGCCCTGATCGAATGGACTCATACAGGTTTTGTAATGTTTCCCTTAAAACTTGCCGTACTCTTCCCGGCAATATATGTCATGGAAACATACCGAAAGGAAGCAAATCCAGCGTTCTGGCACCTGGTTCTCCTCGCAATGATTGTGGTCGGGCTTGCACCGGGGATCCGGGACATGACCCGGATGGTACTTTATGTCTGATTCAGCGCTAACAAATGCGATAATAATTACGCTGCTCCTTTTTTTTGCCACGATAACGGTTGGCTGGGTAGGCACCATGCAGAACCCTCATATCGGAGAAGATCTGATGAGTCTCTTTGAAAAGGAGGTTGCCGGCCAGATCACCGGAAAAGAAACACCTGAAATTTTTGTCAGACTCTTTATCAACAATCTTGAAGCCTGCGTCCTGCTTTTTTTAGGTGGTGCATCGTTTGGGATTCTCACTATATTCGTTCTCAGCCTCAATGGCATTTTAATTGGTTCTATTATGGAGATCGTGCACCAGGATCATTCGGTAGTTTTTGTCGCCGCAGCGATCCTCCCGCATGGTATCTTTGAGATTCCTGCCTTCATACTTTCCGGCGCCCTCGGGATCCTGCTTGCCCAGTCTCTTATCGCTGAGTGGAACCATATGGGAGATGCTGCGGGGGGAGCCGGGGGATTTGCCCGTCTGTTTATCCTCTATGTTGTGCCCCTCGTCGTAATCGCCGCTTTTGTCGAGGCTTTTATTACACCAATTGTCATACATCTAGTAGCTTAGAGGATCTGATCCATGGATGATGAAGCGGGCACCCTGCCGTTAAAAGAAGATTTTTCTGCATGGTATAACGACATTTTGTGGCGGGCTGAGATAATGGATGTCCGTTATCCTGTCAAGGGATTATATGTGTGGTTCCCCTACGGGTTCGCACTACGTAAATATGTCTACCAGAGACTCCGCGATCTTCTCGACCGCGACCATCAGGAAACACTCTTTCCCCTCCTGATACCCGAACAGGAGTTCATGAAAGAGGCAGAGCATATCAAAGGTTTCGAAGACGAGGTATACTGGGTGACGCATGGCGGGACAACCCCACTTGACGTGAAACTTGCACTGCGCCCGACCAGCGAGACGGCTATCTATCCTATGTATGCACTCTGGATCCGCTCCCATGCTGATCTTCCCGTCAGATATTACCAGATAGTAAATACGTTCCGGTACGAAACCAAACAGACCCGTCCGCTTATCCGCCTTCGGGAAATAACCTCTTTCCAGGAAGCCCACACCGTCCATGCAACCTGGGAGGAGGCGAATGAACAAGTTGAGGAAGCACTAAGGCTCTACCGGGAATTCTATGACGGACTGTGTATCCCAACCCTCATTTCAAAACGTCCGGACTGGGACAAATTTCCCGGTGCCGATTTTACCGTCGCCGTAGATGCAATTATGCCGAACGGCAAAACTCTCCAGATCGGGACAGTCCATCATCTTGGCGATCATTTTTCCCGGACGTTTAATATCACCTACGAGGACAAAAACGGTGTGCAGACACTCGCACAACAGACCTGTTATGGTATTTCAGAGCGCTCGATTGCAGCCTTGATCAGCATACATGGTGACGATAAAGGCCTTATCCTACCCCCTGTCGTGGCCACAATCCAGGCAGTGATTGTCCCGATCACGATCGGAAAACGCCATGAGGATGTTCTGGCCGCGGCGCAACAGCTGACAACAACACTCACCGCCGCAGGTTTCCGGGTGAAACTCGACACTCGCGATATCCGTCCCGGTGCAAAATACTACTGGTGGGAGATCCGGGGAGTCCCGCTTCGTATTGAGCTCGGTCCCCGCGATCTTGACGCAGGAAAAGCCATTGCAGTAAAACGTACCGGAGGAAAGGATTCCGTCTGTATTGCATCTGCTGCAGAAGACATCATTCGAGTGCTGGGTGATATTACCCATGCGCTGCGTATCCGGGCGGAAGAGCACACTCTGTCACACCTCTGTACGGTCGACTCACAAGATCTTCTCACTTCAACACTTGATGCCGGTCAGGTCGCCGTCATCCACTGGTGCCGGGAGAAGGAATGCGGTGATATGATTGAAGCAATGACGAACGCGAGTATTCTCGGCACCGATGTGCGGTCGGAGTATGTACGTGAGACCAACGGCACTTGTATCATTTGTGGAAAGACGGGAAAGGCGACATTGGTCGGAAGGGCATATTAAAATTTCGGCTCTGTAGAAATCATTGGAATATCGTTCTGACACTCTTTTAGGGGGAGGCAGTTATTGTCTCTGCCCCGCTGCCGGGGGCACCTACAAACTGCGATAGCCCCATGTAAGGTTGATAAGAAATTTTTTTGGGAAAGGGAGAAAAGCAGAAGGATGGGCAAGGGGATAATTCCCCCTCGATTGTTTCCCCTCTGGGGAAGAGCGGTGGTCACCCACATTGCTTTTTGAAAATATAGTCAAAAAATGGACATCGACAGGATTATTCCGGAATCAATGGAAAAGTGCCGGGATTTGGTGATTTCTGAAATAAAATTGGCATGGCGGATAAAGGGAGTCGACAGGAACTGATTCAACGCTGAAAAGAGTAATCAGGTTATTAAAAATAATAATTTAATTGACCAGGAATATTTCCTTCCGGGCGTCTAATCACTTCGGAAGGTTCCGTTCCTTTTTTACTGGTAAACATTATAATAGATAAGTAATCCGAGGCAGTTGACGTGAATAAGGATCTCAGGAACTCCGGCGGTGCATATCTGCCCGAGAGGTACAAGCAAAAGATTGAAGCCAAGAAGCGACGGCGCCTTATCAAAAAAGTCGCAATCATATGCGCAGTCGTTGCGGTCGCAGCGGTAGTATGTGGTTTGATGAGCGGAGTACTGGTTATCCCATTGAACCAGAAACCGAGCCAATCTCCCGAAATACCTGATCCTTCCAAGGAAGCTTTCCCCGTACCTTCAGCGACCACTACCAAGATTCCGGTCACCGTGAATATGACACTCGCCGGTACCCCCGCTTTGATCATCGGGACAGGTATACCTTCAGAACCGAACAGCGGCATGCTCTCGTTAAAGGAAGTAATTATATCCCTTCGGCAAGACTATCCGGAATCCGCATATACCCTGGTTAGCGTGAATCTGACCGATCAATACACAAACAGCAGCATCTATGAGTTCGGGATTAAACAGACCGATTCCCCATCGGCAGATCCCGGATTTACCGTATTTATCGATGCCATAACCGGCGATCCGTATACTCCTGGACAGAAAAATGCAAGGATCTCTGCCGATCAGGCAAAAGATCTCGTTCGGGAAGTGTTTCTTATCCCCGGCACGGATAGGATCCGGGTCAGATACGAAAATAGTCCGGATTCGGTACGAGCGTGGATCTTTACCGTTTACCGGGACAATAGCACCATTATTTCCGGATCCCTGGACCCGGATACGGGTCAGTGCGTATCATTCTCCCGCACCATCGAGCGACTTGGCAGACCCGTAGTTCCATCGCTGGATATCAGCGCTGGACAAGGAATTGCTGATCGTTATATTATAGAACGCAATGGGGCTCCCCTTCCCACCAATATGAGCGAGTCACGGTACGAGCCTTTCGGATTTCCCGATGAGGCAGTCGCCGGGTACTATGTTTTTGTTTATAACAGAATAGTCCAGAATATTCCCTGTGATTACGACGGATTTACTATCTCCGTTGATTCGGTGACGGGAGACGTCACGGAATATAACCGCCGCTGGTACTCACCGGACAATGCATTTTCTGTAGCAGTCGATCCCCTGGTGAAACGGTATGAGGCAATTTTTTCCGTCCAGCAAAAAGCAAAGGAGATATTCCCGGATTCCGCATCCAGTCTGAGGATCATCTCTGCAGAAATCCGGTGGGAGGACATGCGTTCCCCGGGGGTTATTCCCCGCCCGGGCAGTATCTCCACGGCATGGAAAATTCAATTTGACGACGACAGTATCCGTTCCGAAGAATGGCCGGTGCCCGCAACCGGATGGGTAGACGCGCGGACAGGAAAAATTCTTGATTTTTATTACCGGCACTAAAACAGGTCGTAAAAAAAATATGGTTGGCTTTTGATGTATGATTGCATAGGGGTTCGATCCCCTTTCTCTGGAGTGAGATTTTGTGCAAACGTTCCTTAATGTCCGGAAGTACGGGGTTTTGATTTTTTTAGTGTGCTTTTGGCTTTACTCTGCATTCGATGGGTCGGTGACACAGCGAAAATCCCTTGTGTATCACCATACTTATAGAATATTATCAGCAGCTCATATATTCCTCAAATCATGAAAGTTGATATATTGAACCTGCGAGTTAGATCAATGAACATTAGAGATTGATCCTACATATAAACCGTCATGCCCTTAATAACTGGATATCACAGGTGAAGAGAAGAACATGAGAACTACCTTTGGAGAACCGTTATGAATTCCGCAGACAAGTCTCCGACAATTATAATTCGCGAAGATGCAGATTCACTGGAGGAACTCTCGGAATATCTTGATGTGCTCTCAAGCAGCGCACGTCTCAGGATATTGAAATTTATTGAAAAAAAGCCAAAAGATGCCCGGGCAATCTCCAATGAGATAGAAACCAGCTACGAGAATACAAAAAAACATCTGGATAAACTCCTGAGTATCGGGGTCATCAAAAAAGAGGCAGGCCTCGGCGCCCCAACATCCAAAGGCATTCACCCGGTCTGGGAATATTCAATTGTGCACGGGGGCCTGGAGGCCATCATACGGAATCTTGGTCTTTTTTCCAATACTCAGGTCCAGATCGTTGGTACGGAAATCTCTCACCGTCTTGACAAAGTGAAGAATACTCTTTCAAAAGAGGTCCTTGGAAATATCCCCACTGCAATGGTACTGGGAGGTCCGGACGATGGGAAAGTCTTCCCGCTGAAACAGGATCAGATCCGCATCGGAAGAATCGATCCCGAGAAACGAGCCGGGATTACCTACGACGATGATATTGTCCTCTCCGAGAGCTATACGGCAGTGACCCGCATCTCAAAGCCTCACGGGAGATTCATTCTTGAACATGATAACTGGTATATTGAGGACTGTGGAAGTACCGGGGGTACCAGGATCAATCACCACCGGGTTGAAAAAAATACAAAAATTGTAGTCCACGATGGAGATCTCATCGAGCTGGCGAAAGGGATTTCGGGTGTCAAAATTCTTATGATTATTCCCCAAAGGTAGTGAATTATACCTATCAATCCCATAGTATATTGGTGTGAAAGAAATCACTGTGTTATGAAAATATAAGCTATTAGACAAAAAATCTCTTCACCCATCACTATGACTCCACCCTGGCGTATTGTCTGTTTACTCTGTATCATTGCTCTCCTGGTTATTGCAGGAATTCCCGGAGTGGACGCTGCCGAACTTACCGTAGCTCCGTCAGGTGCCGAATTTACCGGTATCCAGGCGGCAATCGACTGGGCTTTTCCTGGAGACACCATCAGGGTCAACAGTGGAACCTACACTGAGGAGATCCAGATTGATAAACAGATCACTCTTCTCGGTATCGACAGTGGAGGCGGGATGCCTGTCATAGATACCGCAGGAAAAGGGAACGATGTTGAAGTCCGGGTCGATGGGTGTACGGTTCGGGGATTTGCCATACGGAACAGCACGTTGTTCGATGGCATACGTATCTCCTCGAGCAACAATACCATACAGCAAAATACATTTCAGGACACGGCAAAGGGGATTTACCTCCAGTCAGCAATGAAGAATACTATCTATGGGAACACGATTACCAGCAGCGGCCAGACAGGGATTGCGCTTGAGGCGTCGAACGATAACCTTATCGAAGAAAATATCGTGGTAAAGAATACTATAGGGATCACCCTCGACGATTTCTCGTTATCCAACCGTATTTACCGGAACAATTTTGACAACGCCCAGAATGTCTATTCCAAGAGTGCAACTTCGGTCTGGTCTTCCCCGGTCCCATTTATGTATACCCACCTTGGCCTTAGGGAAGAGAACTACATGGGCAATTATTGGGGGGATTACCAGGGAAAAGACACCAATGGTGACGGGATTGGGGATGGATCCTATGGCATTATGATCGGTGCGAACCCCAAAGCAGTCATTGAATCCGATCAGAACATCGTGGATGCTTTTCCGCTGATGGATCCCAAACAATATTACCATGATCTTGTACCGATCGAGGGGGCAATTGTCAGCCAGGTACCACTGCCGGCACCTGAGGCAGGCGGGATATTATCACCGACGGATCAACCAACAACACCTCTGACCGAAGCGAACCTCACTTCATTTTCTCCTACACCGGTAATTCCTGAAAAAAACCCTGTCGGGCAACCGACAGGCATCCTGATGTTCGAACTCGCAGTATTGCTGATCGCTGGCGTAGTTGTATTGATCATTTTCAGGCTGCTTAAACAAAACGAGATAAAACAGGAAAATAAGTCACAGGGCGAAGACGGACTCAACCTGCAAAATACCTCCGGTCTTCCAAATGCCCGGGTTACTACCGCCGATATGTTACCAGGCGCAGGCGCAGAAGGTCCGGTTTTATCCAAGCCCTATGCATCATCAGGAGATCAGATTACTTACTTCCCAAAAGAGCTGGAGAGCAAATACACCGATATCAAATATATCGGACGTGGCGGGATCGCGTGGGTATTCTCTGCCCGGCGGAGAACCGATGAGGCACCGGTTGCAGTCAAGATCCCGATCAGTTTTGACGAGATGACCGGTAAATCGTTTTTAAACGAGATTGCCGCGTGGGAGACGCTGCGCCACCCCAATATCGTAGAGGTTACGGCAGTCAATATTCTCCCGGTTCCCTATGTTGAGATGGAATATGTGCCAAAAGCCCTGGAGACCATTGAGAAACCCGTACCCATCTGGAAAGCCGTTCATATCGTCAGTGGAATTGCCGACGGACTCTCGTACGCCCATACGCATGGCTTTATCCATCGGGACATAAAGCCCCATAATATCCTGCTCAACGAGGACTTCGTCCCCAAGATTACTGACTGGGGGATGAGCAAAATCCTCACTGCTGAATTAAAAAAGTCCAGCATTGCAGGATTTTCTCTGGCGTATGCTGCTCCCGAACAGGTCTCACCTACAGAGTACGGGAGAACAGATGAACGCACAGATATCTACCAGTTGGGAGTTGTTTTTTACGAACTGGTAACCGGCTCAGTCCCCTTTGGCGGCGAGAGTATTATTGAAGTAGGAAATGCGATCCTGAGGGAACAGCCGATTCCTCCGTCTGAATTTAATGCCGATGCCGCAGCGGTAGAGAAAATTATTTTACGATGCCTTAAAAAAGATCCGGCACAACGATACCAGACGGCGGAAGAGATGCTTACCGATCTTCATGCCTACCTCGATGAGGATGAAAAATGAAGCGGTTTATTTTCGTGTTTCACGGAAAATCACGGTGAAAAAAAAGAGAATCTCATGTCAGAAAATAACCATTGCAATTACGAACCCGCAGTATGTGCTCACTGTAATGGACACGGATGTTTATACTGTAACAAGACCGGTACGGTGCTTGTTGCAGCCCCAAAACAGTATTGCCAACATTGCGAAGGAGTCGGGTGTATCTATTGCGGGTTTACCGGCTGGGCCAAACCCAAGGGAAAATATGACTGACGCTAGGGAGAATTCCTATTATTAAAGAAATTTACCTTCAATTTTGCGGGGAATCACACATTCCTCGTATCGTTTTGCAAAGTACCGGTCTGTCATGCCGGCAATAAAATCACGGGCAAGTTCGGCGAATGTCGCTGACCGGAGATAATTCCTGCTGATCCAGGTAGAATTGATAAAATCGGTAAAAATCTTCGCATCTTTTGCTTCTTTTTCGAGATCGTTGAGACAGGTAATAAAGAGAGTTGCATACATCTGCTTCACCTTCTCCCGTTCTGAAGTGAGTTTGCGGTTCTCGTAAATATATTTCCGGGAAAATGTTCGCAGGCTGATCAGGGCCGCTTCCACATCATGGCTGTAGGAAATATGGCCGGAATCCTCCGTTTCACTATTCCTGAGAAGATCGTAGATCAGCGTGTTGATTATCTCCGGGTTGGTCTCACCAAGAACTTCCCTGGAGTCGGCAGGGACTCGGACTGAGGCATCGATCAGCCCTATTTCCCGGGCGTCCTGCAGATCCCTGCCAATATAAGCAATCGTATCAGCGAATTTAACCACGCAGCCTTCCAGTGTCATAGGTGCCTTTGTCCGTCTCCCTTCTGCATTATCCTGCACTTTTTTGTCAAACTCCGGCCAAGTATGACAGGGTTCCGGCGAGATTTTTACATCATCCGCTTCCCCGTTGTGGCAGAGGATTCCATCGAGCACCTGCATGGTGAGATCGCAGTCTTCTATCTTATCGAGGAACTGGACGCTCTGGACATTATGGAAAAACTTCCCGATATCATACTGCTCGCAGAGAGCGGACAGGCAGCTCTCCCCGAAATGCCCGTACGGTATATGCCCGATATCATGACCAAGTGCAATTGCCTCGATGAGATCCTCGTTCAGACGGAGACACCGCCCGATCGTCCGGGCAATCTTGGAAACGAGCTGGACATGGATTACGCGGTGGGTGATGTGATCGTTTTCCACCAGGGAAAAAACCTGGGTTTTATCTATGTACCGCGTGTATGCCCGCGTATGGATGATCCGATCCGTGTCACGGGAGTAAGGCGTCCGGATATCCTCAGGTTTCCGGTTTTGCCGCCTCACGGCATCGGCACTGATTGAGGCCAGTGGGGAGAGGAGGGATTCCCGCCGGGCAGTATTGGCGAGGATCGAAGATTCAAGTCCCCGTTCGAGAGTCAGTTTCTTATCCGGTTTACTCATGCTGCACGTCAATTCTGCGGTTGAACCTCTTAATAGTGACGAAAAAACACAAGGACCACAAAAAATAACCGGATATAATTCGTAAAAAAGGGGAGACACGCAAAGACGTCAGTGAAAAATCCACAAAAAGTGGTGTCTAAAAAGAAAACTTTCCCTATCGGCCATACGTTACAAACGTCTCGCCATACTGGACTACATGCCCTTCCATTGCCTTGACAAGCTGGTCCTTTGTGGCACCTGCGGCAATTGAAAGAACGGAATCCAGACCATAGACCTTAAAGAAATACCGGTGCGTCTGACCTTGGGGGGGACACGGACCATTATATCCGATCTTTCCAAAACTGTTTTTTCCTTGTATAGCTTTGAGCGGGAACGAAACAACCGGTGTCCGTGGAATTTTTTCCGGGATCATCCTGACCAGTTCCACGTTCCACGCTATCCAGTGAACAAAACCGCCGCCTCCTGGAGCATCGGGATCATTGACGATGATTGCGAGGGATCGGGTAATCTTCGTATTCACGCCTCCGACGTCGATCTCCGGCGATATGTCCTGGCCGTCACAGGTATAGTCACTGGGGAGAATTTTTACCGAGATTTTTACTTTGAGTTCTTCCATGATGGTTTCCAGCCTCCTGTAGTGGGATGATGAACGGGTTCCGTAATAAAATTAATGCACAAGATCCAAAAAACCCACCAGATCATCGTGTGCAGATGGCAACAGTTTCGCCAAACTGAAGCACATGCCCTTTCATCGAACTGATGAGCTGGTGTTTGTCGGAGCCGGGGTCAAGGGCGAGCATCGTGTCGAGCCCGTACACCTTGAACTGGTACCGGATCATCTGGCCGCGAGGAGGGCAGGGACCGGTGTAGCCGATGGTCCCATAATCTGTAACCCCCTGCACTGCGGGTATCGGCGTAGTAACCCTACCTTCCTGGGGGATCCCGGCAGGGATTACTTGCAGAGGAGAAATATTCCAGATAATCCACGGGGTGAATGAGCAGCAGGATTTCTCAAATGGATTGAATACCATTACGGCAACTGATGCTGCCTGCAAACCTTTGAGCACGAGTCTGGGTGAATGGTTTCCCCCATCACAGGTGTACGTTAACGGGAACTCAAGAAAGTCCAGCGAGACAATGAGGTTTTCCATGACTACGACCGTGAGGAGGGAGAATATTAACCTATCGCTGCTCACTTCCCACTCACCAGCAGTTTTATTGCGCGGGAAACAAGGGAATGTGGAGGCGGAGCCGGATGCAAGATGGCCGATGATTGACCCCAAAAGGTTCCCCCTGATATAATACACTCCTGTTTCATATTCATGAAATGCCATGAGGAAGGGAACATTTTGAGGCGGAGTGCACATTTGAAATTTCTGGATTATTTTTCCGAAGATTACAGGAAATCGAACAATCATTGTTTCTCAATCGTGCTCAACGGGATTTACCGGGCACACCGGACGGTCCTTACGGCAATTTCCCTACCATCGATCCCGACCGGCAGGAACACGACGTGTTTGCCCACTGATCCCCCATGGTCCCAACCCGATCGGGATTGGCTTTGCCAGGATCCTGCATCGGGACAGGAAAAAAAAGGTCGAATAGTGAATGAATTCGCCGGATGGGAAATCTCATATCGACACCAAAACATGTTCCAAAGATAAGTGTCCTCTAAACGATATGAGCGCCATATTTTTGCAGTCATCTCCACATCTTTATGGCATGCGAGGAACAACTGATGACAGTACAATAGACAGTATTGACAGTATTTTTTAAAAAGAGGTATCCATGACAGAAGAAGATCCCCGGAACAATGCTAATGATGAGGAATGTAAAAAAGAGTGTTACACCTGCCCGACCGCATCCACCTGTGAATCATCAGCCCACGGCGTGAAAAATCTCCCCGGGAGGGCTGATGTAAATGTCAGGCACGTCATCATGGTTCTCTCGGGGAAAGGCGGTGTTGGCAAATCCACCGTTTCTGTGAACCTTGCGTATTCCCTTTCAAACCATGGCTTCAGGGTTGGACTGCTAGACCTCGATATGCATGGCCCCAATATCCCGAAAATGCTGGGTATCGAGGACCACAAACTCGCCGTAATGGGAGATCTGATCGAACCTGTTCATGTTACCGGAAAACTATCGGTTATGTCCATGGCATTCCTTCTGCCCGACACCAGCACCCCGATAATCTGGCGTGGACCGATGAAGATGGTCGCGATACAGCAGTTTCTCAAGGAAGTGAACTGGGGCACCCTGGATTACCTTGTTGTCGATCTTCCGCCGGGAACCGGTGATGAAGCCCTCACCATCGCCCAGATCGCTCCTAATCTCAGTGGCGCGGTGATCGTCACCACGCCCCAGGATGTCGCTACACTGGATGCACGAAAATCAGTAAAATTTATCCAGAAACTTGAGATTCCTGTCCTGGGTATCATCGAAAACATGAGCGGAATGGTCTGCCCCCACTGTGGGGAAGAGCTGGATCTTTTCGGAAAAGGCGGTGGTAAGAAGATAGCGGAAGAACTCAATGTTCCGTATCTTGGCTCAATCCCGCTTGATATCGACATGCGCAAGGCAGGGGACGAGGGTCGCCCCTTCATCATACGGCGAGGCAACAATGCCACCTGGGCCTGCGTGGACAACATAATGGAAGCGCTCATTAAAGTCGTCGAGGGATAACCCATGGATTACCTGCAGATTTTAACCGGGAAAGAATCACAACTCCCGGTTTATACCGGGGTAGTTGCCTGTCTTGAAAATCCGCTGGCATTTCCCGATCTCCTCGAACCCGTCTACCGGGAAGCAATGAAACTCGATGATGACACCCTTGACAAGTTCCGATTCTCTCTCCTGCGTCTTCAGCTCTATGCAGATGTCCACCGGAATGAAGACCTTGAAAAGGCAATGCACATCAAGTACGTTGCGCAGGTGCTGGAAAAAGTGATCTTCGGTTCGCTTGTTATGGAACAGGAAGACCTCCCCACCACCTGATTTTTTGCCCCAGTGCGAAACCTTTTATCGGCAAAGTTATGCAAGGATGATACCTATATGTGCAGACCCGATCAATACTTAAACCGACTTATTCATCCCACAACAGTTTTTGGATTAATTTATCATTATTATCGGGAATAATTCGCACCGGAGATACAATGACATCACGTATGCAATCCCCTCACACGACCTGTCCGGGGTGCCAGGAAGAGGTTTTTCTCGACGAACTCGTCGCAGGGAAATGCCCTCTCTGCGGGTGTTCGCTCGAGGATTTTGATGAGACATTCGGAGAGTACGAAGGGATCCTCGACCGGTCAGATCTTTCGTGGCTTATCTTCAACTATTTCGTCTTTAAGAAATTTGTCGATCTTGGAGTCCCCCCCCATCAGATTATGGAGTTTGTTTCCACCTATGAGCAGAATGCAGAGAAACCTCCCGAGGAATGGGCAGGGACAGAATTCCGGCTTGAGATCCCGATGAATACCTGGGATCGGCTCAGACCAAAACGCTGTACAACGTGCAAAAAAATATTCTTCCGCGGCGGGAAGAAGACTATTCGCGGGGATATGCGCCAGACCCGGATAACGGTTGAATACCTGTGTAACCAGTGCTGACTTTCCCTCTTTTTATTAATGTAAGGAGAATCCGCTCCTTTGAATAATTCAGGCGGTTAAAAAAAAAGGACAGTTTAATTCTTTCGTATCCTCTTCAGAACTCCCGAGATGCCAATAATTCCGATTGCTGCCAATGCAAGAATACCTGGTTCAGGTGATTGCGGTGTGGTGGTAGGATATGGTGTGGGAATACTGCTGGTCGGTTTCGGGGTTGGATTTTTGGTCGTAGCCGATGTGATTGTCGTCACCTGCCCGGTCGGGGCAGGGGTTTCGGTTGCCGGGATCGAAAGGCGGACATTGTCGATATATCCCAGGGCATACACATTCATCGCGCCATAGTCACCCTTAGAACCAACGAATAACCGGTTCATTCCATGCAGGCTCTCGCCGGTGTTCATGAAATAGCCCCAGATCTCCTTACCGGTTAATTTTTCGTTAACCCTGATACTGAGAATCTTATGATCGTCATCGTAATTTACCGTGACGTGGTACGTCTTGTTCAGTTCATATTTTACCGTCGGTCCGCTGTATGCCGTAGGTCCGCTTGATAACGTATCTCCCGACTGGCTGTTTATCTCCATTAATTTATTACCAGGTGTCACCAGATGCAGCCACATGATCCTGCCGAATTTACCATTGGTGAACTGAGTCAGAACGTTCGCCCCTTTTGAGGGATCCATCTCGTTTCCTGTCAAGCCGAACCTGAAGGTCGCGCCATCGTCCAGCTCGGTAACGAGGATGTCATAGTCGAGGATAAACGAACCGCGTTCATAATTGCTATCAGTGTATGCAAAGCCTCCCGTACTCGGCTCAATAGAGAAATGATACATACCCAGGGTTGGATCCCAGTAGTTGGTTGACGGATTATTTGTTACCCAATGGGGATCTGAACTGAAAGAATTCTGATATATTACATCGACGGAATTATCATCGGTTGTAGCAGCCTGCAAAGGAGGTATTAACACCATGAGGCCCAGTGTCATGATCAGGCACATAAAATATTTTCGCATCATCATTGGAATTTCTCCGGGTTATTCTCTTCGGATATCACATACATCGGAAACGTCACCATCAGAATCCTTGTGACAGGATGCCGGCATAAATATAGTGTACATATATTGCCGGGTATTTCTTAAGAATATCGAACGTCCAAGAGAAATGTCGGAGGGATTATCCGTTTAGAGGCATATGTTAACGTTCACTCACAATAAGAGGATAGATGGAAACCGCGGATCCATACCGAATCGTTCAAATCGTTTCTGGTGATCTTTTCTTTTCACCGTTCGAAGTATTTTA
Organism: uncultured Methanoregulaceae archaeon; assembly: GCA_963829225.1. Lineage (GTDB taxonomy): Archaea > Halobacteriota > Methanomicrobia > Methanomicrobiales > Methanospirillaceae > Methanoregula. Next base: position 173,257 of record CAWHHQ010000002.1, read on the forward strand.
TTACCTTTGGACCATGATGGTTGCGGAATACACTATATTTATCTTTAAAATCACGCAATATTAGAGAAGATAAGAATACCAGGGCGATAATAGTCTAGCGGTAGGACAGGAGCTTCCCAAGCTTCTAACCCGGGTTCGATCCCCGGTTATCGCATCGGTTTTATGGAGATGGAACCCGAACGCTGTGCGATACGGATTATAGCGGAGAACCGTAAAGGTGTCCTGCGGGACATCGCAACAGTAGTTGCCGAACACGAAGCAAACATTGTGATGATCAACCAGGAGGTGTTTGACTCCGGCCCTTATTGTGGCATGGCAGAACTCTATTTTGAGTACGATTTCAACGAAGGGGGGAGCCGCGAACCACTGATAGAAGATCTCTGCCAGATCCCTTCAATACGGGATGTCCGGGCATACCAGCCATTCGGCCACATCTTCGGATCGCGGGTCATTATCATCGGGGGCGGGGCACAGGTTGCGCAGGTTGCACTTGGTGCGGTGAACGAAGCAGACCGGCACAACATCCGCGGGGAGCGAATATCGGTAGACACTATTCCGCTCGTCGGTGAGAGAACGCTCGCCCTCGCTGTTGATGCGGTCGCAAGACTCCCCCGGGCATCCATACTTGTTCTTGCCGGTTCTATTATGGGAGGAGAGATCTCAAAAGCAGTCGACCGGGTGCGGGAAGCAGGAATCCCGGTGATTGCCCTTAAGATGGCGGGAACGGTACCCGACCATGCCGATCTTGTGGTGACCGATCCTATCCAGGCCGGGGTTTTTGCCGTGATGCACATCAGCAGCAAAGCGGTCTTTGACATCAACCGGGTCCGCGGGCGTGAGTTCTGATGGACATCATCGACAAAGCCGTATCGGTACTCATGCATGACGGGACCATCATTTATCCCACGGAAACGGTCTACGGGCTGGGTGCCGATGCATTTTCTGACGAGGCTATCCTGAAAGTCTATGAGGCAAAGGAACGGCCGCTGGGTATGCCGGTATCCATCGCAGTCTCTGATTTTGACATGCTTGGCGCTGTTGCCCGTATTGAGCCCTGGATGCAGGAGTTTGTCGAAGTATTCCTGCCCGGCCCGGTTACCATTATTCTTGCAGCAAAGAGCGTGCTGCCTGACATCCTTACCGGAGGCACCGGCATGATAGGCATCAGGATGCCATCCCACGGGATTGCCCTGCAGATCATCGAACGGTTCGACGCCCCCATCACCGCGACAAGCGCCAACCTTCATGGGACAAAAGATCCGAAGGCCCCGGAAGAATGCACAATATCACGTGAACTGTTCATCGATGGAGGGCAGCTTTCGGGAACGCCCAGTACGGTTGTCGACCTTAAAAATAAAATAGTTCTCCGCAAAGGTGTACAGTCAGAAGCGGTTGAAGCATTCCTTGCAAGACTCTGAGGATATGATGCTGCCGGTCCGCCTGCGTGATTTTATTGAGGACATTGATGGTTGGATCTATGCAGTTTCGACGTATGATAACCGGGAGAAGGTTGGTTGCGTACTAAGATACGTGCCCGATCCCGAGGGCGAACGGGTAAACCCGTCCGGCATCCGATACCGGAAATATGATTTTGGAGACGCTTATGCGATTATTGCCCGTCACAAACCACAATATTCAGATCTCGTTCAGCGTATCCCGGTCCAGGATGTGACGAGAATCTTAAAGCCTGAGAGGGAGATTTCGCGGATCGCTCACAATCACCCGCGGGTCCAGAAACTTCTCGATCTCTTCCGGCTCCCTGTCGGTACTATCGGGTGCACCGGTTCGCTCCTCTGCGGGCTGGAGAATGAAACTTCCGACATCGACCTGGTTGTGTACGGAAAACACTGGTTTATCGCTCAGGATATGGTCAGGCAGGGAATCCTTGAGGGCGCCGTGGATGCACTCTCATCAGAAATGTGGCGTAAGGTCTACGATAAACGTAAGCCGGAGATCTCCTACGATCAATTTGTCCTTCACGAGCTGCGGAAATGGAACCGGGGGCAGATTGCGGGGACCTATTTTGATATCCTCTATACCCGAAGCTACGACAATCTCAAAAGTGCACCCGCAGGGCGAGGCGAGGTATCTGGCAGGACCATGATCGAGGCGAAGGTAACTGACGCATCTCTTTCATTCGACAGCCCGGCAATATACGAGGTGGAGCACGAATCGGTAAGCAGGGTCCTCTCCTTCACCCATACCTATAGCGGTCAGGCTCTCGCAGGAGAGACGATTGAGGCATGTGGGGTCTGCGAACAGCATGGCACTGAACAATGGCTGATCGTAGGAACGACCCGGGAGGCGCGGGGGGAGTATATCATCTCGCGCACCTTGCTCGGGCCGTAATCTATTAAAAACATATGGAATCTATCTGAGGTATCCGCACATCGCACGGGTTCCAGACGCCCTTCCTGCGCCAGACTTCAACCTCGTCTTCGTACTATTGGGGAGAAACTCACGGGATGGGATGAACTGATACTTTTTCAGGATATGCTGCATGATTGGCCGTGGCATAACTACACGAACGTCATAGCCATCCAAAAGCCACCGCCGGAGAAGAACCTGGGCATTTCCTTCATTCCGGTTCCGGGAGATATTGTAATAGAGGTAGAGCCGGTTATCATCTCCGGACTCCAGCCACCCAGAGAAGAGATGTTCATAAAATCCCAGAGCATCACCCTCGGGAGTACCGGTTTCGATTCGCTTTGATATCATGAGTAAACACTTCCTTTGCGTGCAATCCAGACTGTTTTCTAAAAAAGAAGGTATAAAATGCCGGGGCGTCCGAACCGTGAAAGTGATCCAGTAACAATATTCAAGGCAAATCCCGACAACTTTATTCAGGTCTGAATCTACCCTTGGGTAGGAAAAGAAAAGCCAATTCAGGACAAGTCTCATTGCACCCTTTGGCATGGACTGCGCAATCTGCAGGCGTTTCTTCAAAAGAAAAATCGTTGCGGGGGGATGTTATTCACCGGACCGGAAGTGCAACAGGAACTGCCCAATCTCAGCCTGCAGGCAGGCAAACGACAGGTACCATTACGACTGCGATGGATTCCTGTGTAAAAGACTCCACCAGCGCGATCAACACTGCCGAAAGAAATACGGGATGAGTATGATAGAGAACCTTGAGGCAATCGGGCTGCTGGTAATCCGCAGATTTGTTGAGACTGAACGGAATCGCTGGACATTCAGGTTGTGCGGGGGGACGATCGATATCCATCACAGGATTGCTCATCATGCGGGAAGGAGAGGGAATAACTGTTGAAACGTCCACGTCCTGCCCGTCCGAATAACAATTAGTGTCGCTTACAAAAGATCTGACAATCGTCGTCCACTGCTGCGCTCACAGTGCTCCTTGTAGCTGCAGCGGTTGCAGGGCGCGTTGAGCGGGTGCCGGGGCAGGTCCCCTCTCCTTATCTCCCGGATTTTATGCAAGGCGGCAATTACCTGCCTCCGGTCCCGGGGTTGGACAATATGAAATCGCGACACTCCATCAGGAATATATTCCACATGTCCACCGGTAACCTCCTTCCCGGTCATCTCTTCAAGGCACAATGCAATACCTGCGACCCGGAGCCGGTCAGCGGCGTATGTACCAAATGGCATCGCTCCTGCAGCGCGAATAACGGAGAAAGCACCATTATCCAGGACGCGATCCACCATGCCGACAATACCGTGTTTTTCTGAGTTTACCCGCACATCTGACTGGATAGCCGGTTTCCAGACGATCTTATTACAGGCAGCAATACAGGTTTCCAGAAATGATCGCTGTCCAGGATCGATACCCGGGCTGACTGACCGCACCTCATCCCAGATCATGTCGGGTTCAAGAAGACTGCCCAGATGATAGGAGAGTTGTTTACAGATCATATACCGATCGGATTCAGCAAAAGGATGGTTCCGTTCATAATAAAACCGGACCGGGCACGCATGGACCCGCACAATATCCGAGATTGTAACATATCCCCCATAATCCGCCATGATAATTCCCCACTCACTGGTAGGGAACCCATCGGATTATACTTATTGAAATAATATGGCCCGCAACTCCTGAAGGCGACATGGCCAACCTATTTCATGCCGGTAGCACCAACCTGATCATCATGACTGGACAGGAAATATCCGTTAATATTCCCCCGGCACTCGATCCGGTATACAGCAATATGATCCAGATCGCATACAAGGATGACGAGTTCACCTTCATGTTTCTTCACCAGCTGCCTCAGGTGAATCAGGCAAGGGCGAAAGCGATCGTTTCGATCACCCCGGCACATGCCAAGAACCTTCTCGCCGTCCTGACAAAAACGGTCGCTGACTACGAGGCAAAATTTGGCACCATCTCGCCGGCCAAAGAGGCGCACGGAGCCGAAAAGGTCACCACGTTGAGCGGGTATTCTTAAAACAGATATTTTATTATAATACGGGTCGATATTGTGAGGTATCGCGCCGCCGTGGCTTAGCGGTATAGCGGCTGATTCGTAATCAGCAGGTCGAGGGTTCAAGTCCCTCCGGCGGCTTAATATTTCAAGTCCCTTTATTGCCTCCCGGAAAAATTTTCCGTTTTGTTCTTTGATCAAAATTAAAGAGGTCTTCGTATTAGCAGTTCTGATAAGTTAGTTGCTGATGAATGACTTTTCACCTCTTAACTATTTTCAAACCGACTGCTAACATATCATACTCTCTTATCTATCATTGAGCCGAATACTCCAATGATAAAAACATCGCAGGTTTTTTTTCTTATGAACTATGCACTCAACGATGTTAGTGTCTGGATTATCATATTGATAGCTGTGTGTGGATTTTTCCTTTGCTTTTTAAGATTGTGTAATTGGTGGAAGGACAGAACGGGATCTGATCCATTGGAGCAGTGGCGAAGAAAGAGGCAATGAGAATAAATAATAAGGTATTGGTATCTCTTAAAAAAGTTTTATTGAGAATTTTTGTGCAGCTTCAGATGTTATTGCCATAAACATCAGAGTGATGCTACAAATCAAAATGAGATAACTGAATTGATACACGAACGTGAATGATATACCAAACAATCCTAGTATCCCAAAGGAAATATTAGCAGGATCAACCACCATTCAATTTCAACCTCCTTGTTCTCCAGAATCCCTCTGTTTGTAAATGTATGGTTATTCATAAAAACAGTTTCTATTTTATTTTTAGGTCTACAATCGTCGAAGATCTGCTGCATCGAAATCTTTACGAGAGAGTAGGGAATGGACTTACTTTTTTTATAAATCCTAGGAAAATCGCGATTCCTCTTTTACGTATTTTTTCCGACCACTTCAGGCATTTCTCATCACAATGAGTACCGCAGTCTCTTTATCCCAGAACACAGCCCCGAGAGATATGCCGATGGTCACGCTATTCCCATGATTCCTGATAAACGTGACATTTTCAATATTTATCTGTGCACCGAGTGCTGCCTGGGCAACCCGCTCCCGGAATACCGCCTGCCATCCCGGATCGATTAAGTCGATGATATCGCGACCAATCAAATTTTCCCGGGAATCGACACCGAGCAACCGGATCCCGGCAGGGTTTACGAACGCGATCTTCTCATGCCGGTATACGATGATCCCTTCTGGCAGCCACTCGATGAGATGGCGGTACTGCTCTTCGCTCAGCGTGAGATCTTCTACATTCGATACGTAATCTTTTATGAAAAATGACGCGATGATTAATATCAGCGCGAAGAATGCCCGGTCAAGCAGCGCATATTCTATCGATATGTCACGAGGAGACAGGAAAAGACTCGCAGACATCAAGAGAATAAACACACCGGTCATCACAAGAGGTGCATATTTCCAGCTGAGATATACCGTCAGGAACAGGGGGATAAGATACAGGATCCAGATCATTACCCCGAGAGGAGTGATAATATCGATGACGAAAATAAATGCCGTTGCAATAACGATATACGCCACAATGCGGAGGAAATCATCCCTCCGCTGAACCGGCCATGTGAGCATTCCTGTTCCTGTCATACATGATCCTATCAGATCGCTATATAAAAATGTGGTGGATCAAAGGAGTATCTGCGCGATCCCAGAAATTATAAAGTATTTTTTGGAAGGGTACTTCCATCGACCTGGTTATCTTCGTCGAAATAATTAATGGTACCGGGATTTTTTCTGGAACCTTGCTCCCTCCATTAAATAATGAACTTTTTATAGTAACAATCAGCACGCTGGTACTTGCGAACATTTTTTACTAAAACCTGAGAGCGAATCGAAATTTAAGGAAGTCACTTGATGGCACTCACACAACTCGGATCCATGATCCGTAAGCAGGCTAGACCTGCGTTTATAGTCTTTTTACTCATCACCTTTATGACGGGCGTCCTGTATCCGCTCGTCATCACCGGAATCGCACAGGTAATCTTCCCGGAGCAGGCGAACGGCAATCTCATCAAGCACGACGGTAAAGTCGTTGGCTCGGCCCTCATCGGCCAACCCTTCACGTCGCCGGGCTATTTCTGGGGGCGGCTCTCGGCAACAAGTGTAGTACCCTATAATTCAGGGGTCTCCTCCGGCTCGAACATCGGCCCCACTAACCCGGCCCTCATCGATGAGGTGAAAGCCCGGGTCGATGCTCTCCATGCTGCTGATCTGACGAATACCAAGCCGATCCCGGTCGATCTTGTCACCTCTTCTGGTAGCGGTCTCGATCCCGATATCAGTGTCGCTGCGGCAAATTACCAAGTCACTCGCATCGCCCGCGAGCGGAACCTGAGCGAGAGCGATGTAACAGCGCTCGTAGCACAGCAGACTGAGCTGCAGCAGTTCGATCTTCTTGGTGAACCACGGGTAAACGTTCTCAAGTTGAACCTGGCGCTGGATGACCTGAGTGCACACAAAATCACGATAGCGCCATCGGCCGGAATTCAGGATGGACCATCGTCGCTCATCTTTGGTCTGAGGATGACGGACTGGGTCCAGCTGATCATCTTCTTTGTGATTCTGGCTGCCCTGATCGTTCCGGTAGGAGGGTTCATGGCAAAGCTGTATACCGGTGAGCCGACGTTCCTCTCCTCCGTCATCGATCCTGTCGAGCGGTGGATCCTCTCTGTCTCTGGGGTGAACAGCGGGGAGGAGATGGACTGGAAGATGTTCTCCGTCGCAATGATGATCTTTTCCGTAATCGGGATCGCCGTGGTCTTCCTGCTTCAGCAGGTCCAGCAGATCCTACCGCTCAACCCTGCTGGCGTTGCCCGGGTCCCGTGGGATCTCTCGCTCAATACCGCGGTCTCCTTTGCAACCAATACCAACTGGCAGGCATATGCCGGTGAGACTACCGTCAGTTACCTGACCCAGATGACCGGGCTTGCCGTCCAGAACTTCATGTCGGCAGCCGTGGGTATGTCGGTCCTGATCGCATTCATCTACGGCTTCTCGCGCCGGTCGTCAACAACGATCGGAAACTTCTGGGTTCTTCTCATCCGTAGCATTATGATACTGCTGCCCATCTGTATCATCATCGCACTTGTGCTCGTCTCTCAGGGAACTGTCCAGACATTCAGCGGGCCGATTACTGTGCCTCTCCTTGACCCTGTCGCGGACAGCACAGGGAACCTCGTCACTACGCAGTCGATCCCGCTCGGGCCGGCTGCATCGCAGATAGCCATCAAGCAGCTAGGGACGAACGGGGGTGGTTTCTTCAATGCCAACTCTGCTCACCCGTTTGAGAACCCTACACCGTTTTCGAATTTCCTCGAAATTCTTGCTATCCTCATCATCCCAACCGGGCTCTGCTACACATTCGGCAGGATGATTGGTTCGGCGAGAAAAGGGATCGCCATCCTTATCGCGATGACCCTCATCTTCCTGCCACTACTCGGGCTTATCGTCTGGTCTGAGGTAAACGGTAACCCGGCGTTCACACCTCTCGGCATCGACCAGACTCCCACGGCGCTCCAGCCGGGTGGGAATATGGAGGGGAAGGAGGTGAGGTTCGGTATCGTGCAATCCGCTTTATTCTCGGTTGTTACTACGGTGACATCCTGCGGTGCCGTCAACTCCATGCATGATTCATTCATGCCCCTTGGCGGGTTTGTGCAGATGTTCGACATCCAGCTTGGCGAGATCGTCTTCGGCGGCGTCGGCTCCGGCCTGTACTGCATGCTTATCTTCGTCATCCTCGCCATGTTCATCGCCGGCCTGATGGTCGGGCGGACACCGGAACTCTATGGCAAGAAGATTGAACCGCGTGAGATGACGCTCGCTACTATTCACATTCTGATTCCTATCTTCCTTATTCTGGGGCTCACCGCCGTCGCGGTCCTCACGGTCGCCGGGTCATCAGCCGTTTTCAACCCCGGCCCCCACGGATTCTCGGAGATCCTGTACGCGTTCAGCTCCGCCTCCCAGAATAACGGCAGCGCATTTGGCGGATTGTCGGCCAACAGTATCTTCTATAATCTGGCCACAGCACTTGCGATGTTTGTCGGACGTTATGCGGTCGCCATCGTTACGCTCGCACTCGCGGGATCATTCGTGGTAAAGAAGATCGTTCCGGTCAGCGACGGGACGCTACGCGATCACCGCCCTCTCTTCATCGTCTGGCTTATCTTCGTTGTGCTCATTATCGGTGCACTCACGTACCTCCCCGCACTCTCGCTCGGGCCTATTGTAGAATATCTCAACATGGTTGCAGGAGGTCTCATCCATGTCTGAACAGAGCGGCGCAAAACATGCATCTGATAAACAGTACGCTCTTTATAAGCGGGCAGTCATCGACGCCTTCCTGAAACTCGACCCGCGGACCCTGTACCATAACGTGGTCATGTTCACTGTCGAGATCGGTAGTGTGATAACCACTCTTCTCTTCCTGCAGTCCCTCTTCTGGGCTGGCGAGGCTTCACCGGGCTTCGTCGGAGTGATCACTGTCTGGCTCTGGTTCACGGTCCTCTTTGCCAACTTCGCAGAGGCCCTTGCCGAAGGCAGGGGGAAAGCACAGGCTGAAGCCCTGCGGAAGATGCGGCGCGACACCGAGGCGAAGAAACTCTATCTTGGGTACGAGGTCGTGAAAGGAAAAGAACCATCTTCATCGGATTTTACCATGGTCTCTTCTTCAACGCTGCTCAAGTCGGACCTCTACTATGTTAAAGCCGGTGATACTATCCCGGTGGACGGGGAAATTGTCGAAGGAGTCGCTTCGGTCAACGAAAGCGCGATTACCGGAGAGAGTGCCCCCGTGATCCGTGAATCTGGAGGCGACCGGAGCGCTGTCACCGGCGGAACAGTTATTCTGTCGGACTGGCTCATTATCCGGGCAATTGCCAATCCGGGCGAGGGGTTCCTCGACCACATGATCAGCCTTATCGAAGGTGCGAAACGCCAGAAAACCCCGAACGAGATCGCCCTCAACATCCTTCTCGTAGGGCTGACTGCAATCTTTGTTGTGGTCTGCGCCTCGCTTTGGGCGTTCTCGGTCTACAGCGTGAAGGTTGCAGGTGTCGGGGCCCCGGTTACGATCACAGTGCTTGTCGCACTTTTCGTCTGCCTCGCTCCGACCACCATCGGGGGTCTGCTCAGCGCGATCGGTATCGCAGGTATGGATCGCCTTATCCGGCGCAACGTGATCACGACCTCGGGCAGGGCTATTGAAGCGGCGGGAGATATCGATGTCCTCCTTCTCGATAAGACGGGGACGATCACGCTTGGCAACCGGCAGGCCGTCGAACTGAAACCCGTCGATGGGACCGACATCCTGGAACTTGCCGAGACTGCACAGCTTGCTTCGCTTGCTGATGAGACACCGGAAGGGCGCAGCATCGTCGTTCTCGTAAAAGAGAAGTACGGGCTTCGCGGGAGAACGGTGGGTGCATCAGAGTCGGCCCCGGAAATGAAGTTCATCCCGTTCTCCAGCCACACCCGGATGAGCGGTGTCGATCAGGGAGATGTCCATATCCGGAAAGGCGCTGCAGACGCTATTTTTGCGTATATCAGGGAAAAAGGCAATGGCATTTCAGACCAGCTGAAACAGGAAGTTGATGCTATCGCCCGTGCCGGGGGGACCCCACTCGTCGTAACAAAGAACGGGAAGGCTCTCGGTGTCATCAATTTAAAAGACATTGTAAAAGGCGGGATTAAGGAGCGGTTTGCACAGCTCCGCCGGATGGGGATAAAGACAATCATGATCACCGGTGATAACCGTCTCACCGCTGCAACCATCGCTGCCGAGGCCGGCGTGGACGATTTTCTCGCGGAAGCAACACCGGAGAGCAAACTCAAAATGATCCGGGAGTACCAGGCTGGAGGACGGATGGTGGCGATGACGGGAGACGGAACCAACGATGCCCCAGCCCTTGCCCAGGCAGACGTAGCTGTTGCGATGAATACCGGTACCCAACCGGCCCGTGAGGCGGCGAACATGATCGATCTTGAGAGCAATCCCACAAAACTCATTGAGATCGTGGAGATAGGGAAGCAGACTCCTGATGACCCGGGGAGCTCTCACCACGTTCTCCATCGCAAACGACCTCGCAAAATATTTCTTCATCATACCCGCTGCGTTTGTATCAACATTCCCGGCACTTGGTGTTCTGAATATCCTCAGTCTCCACAATGCGATTCTCTCAGCGGTCATCTTCAATGCCCTCATCATTGTCGCGCTTATTCCCCTCGCCCTCCACGGGGTTGCGTACCGTCCCATGACGGCAGAGGAGTCATTGCGGAAGAACATTCTCATCTACGGGATCGGCGGGATCATCGCTCCGTTCATCGGTATCAAGATCATCGATATCATCCTCGTGCTCATAGGTATGTAAACGATTTCTATGGTTATTCCTCAGGACAATCGCCCGGACCCCGATACCCTTCTTGCCCACGTACAGGGTGAAGAGCGACAGAAGCACCGGGGTAAACTCAAAATTTTTCTTGGTTATATTGCCGGGGTAGGGAAGACATTTGAGATGCTGGAGGCGGCACACCTCCGTAAGAATGAGGGAATCGACGTTAAAATCGGTTATATCGAGACGCACGGCAGGGTTGAGACGGAAGCACTGGTTGAAGGGATACCGCTCATCCCGAGAAAGATGATCGAGTACCGGAATGTGACTATTCCTGAAATGGATCTGGATGCAGTCCTTGCAGCCCGACCGCAACTCGTCCTTGTTGATGAACTCGCCCATACCAATGCGCCGGGTTCGCGCCACGTAAAACGGTACCAGGACGTCGAGGAGATCCTTGACGAAGGTATAGACGTATATACCACCTTAAACGTCCAGCATGTCGAGAGCCTCAATGATGTCATCGCCCAGATCACCGGGGTGATCGTCCGCGAGACAATTCCCGATCGGGTTATCGATGAGGCGACCGAGATTGAGCTTGTTGACCTTGCACCACCGGAACTCCTCCAGCGACTCAGGGAAGGCAAGGTGTATGTGCCTGATATGGCAGCACGGGCGATCGAGCAGTTCTTCAACGAAGGTAACCTGTTTGCACTCCGGGAAATTGCCCTCCGCCGAGCAGCCGAGCGGGTCGATGACCAGATGCTTGCATGGATGCAGACCCGTGCAATCCCGGGGCCGTGGGCAGCAGGGGAAAGCCTGCTTATCTGTGTCGGTCCCAGCCCATTTTCCGAAAGGCTGATCCGTACCGCCCGGCGCCAGGCAGACCGGATGACTGCTCAATGGAGCGCGATCTATGTTGAGACGCCATCACATCATCGTCTCTCAAAGGAGGCAAAAGAACAGGTATCCCGCATGCTCCAGCTGGCAGAAAATCTGGGTGCCACAACTGCGACCGTATTTGGGATCAATGTTGCAAGTGCAGTCATAGAGTACGCACGCAGGCACAATGTTACGCGGATCGTTATCGGAAAAACCCTGCGACCCCGGTGGCAGGAATTTGTCTTTGGATCGGTTGTGGACCAGCTCATTCATAACAGCGGTACAATCGATGTATATGTCATCAGCAGTGAAGAAAAAACACTCCAGAAACCTATGCCCTTGGAACCCTTGCTCCCGACAACATTGCCGAAGGATTATTTGGCAAGCCTGGTTCTTGTTGCCATGATCACTGCTATCGGCTGGTTGATTCATTCATTCATCTCCCCGGTAAATCTTGCTATGCTATTTATGCTCGGCGTTGTTTTCATTGCATGGAGGAGAGGATTGCGACCAGCCATCTTCACTGCAGTCATTGGGGTGGTGGCATTTGATTTCTTCTTCATTCCTCCCTATCTGAGTTTTCGCATATCGGATACCGAATACCTCATCACATTTGCGGGTATGATTATTGTAGGCGCCCTAATCAGTCTTCTCGTCGCCCGTGCACATGAAAATGCGGATGCAGCCCAGATCCGGGAGAAGGAGACCGGAACCCTGTACGATCTTTCGAAGGATCTCGCGATTTTAATGGACGTTAATTCGATTTTCGCTGCAGTCATAAAACATATCAGCGGGATCTTCCAGTGGGAGAGTGTATTCCTCCTGCCGGAAGGAAACGAAGTGGTCATAAGTGAGGGAAGTCCCGGATTGCATCTTGACGCTGATGACATAGCAGTTGCGACATGGGCATATCAGCATGGTTCCGTTGCCGGTTACGATACCGATACCCTGCATGGATCCCGGCTCAGATTTATTCCCCTCAAAAGTTCACAGGAAGTCCTCGGTATCATGGGAGTGAAACCGTCGGAACCGGAGGGTGTCATCACCCATGAACAGGAAAAAATACTTATGGCCTTTGCCGACCTGACCGCACTTGCGCTCGAGCGGGTGAAGTTGACTAAAGACAACCGGTGAGACAGTATGATCAATTCTGTTCGAGGGAGTTATCACCGGGCAGTGTTTCGCCGAAACAGATACACGGTAGTAACGCAGAAACGGATGAAGGAGAAGGTCTGCCTGACAGTCACCAGCAATTCTTATTCCGACGAATACTGCGCGTCTTCTATCGCGGATTACCCGTCTTCACATGAGTGTCTATAATAGTTGACCTCCTGCGACCAGAGAGTATATGGGTCACTGCAGGGAAACCGGTAATTATGAAGAAAATTACTATTTTCCTTTTTCTTTTATTCGCGGGGATTATCTTTGCCGCCGGATGTACCGGTCCGGCATCACCGGTAGTCCCGACACAGAAAACCCCGGTACCCACGAGTCCCTCAGCCGTTGTTCCGGTAACCCTCTCAGTAACTCATGAACCCCTCCCGAATGTCACTTCGTTGCCACTCAACATCCCCGGAGATACGATCACAACCGTGCCGACCACCCGGATCGCATCCGATAACCCGTACCTCGGCTATCTTAATGTTCGGAAACGGACCTTTGACGACCCGCTTCCCAACTGCCTGATGGGAAACGCCTTCCCCTTTACAAAAAATGAGACCAGCTACGGCATACAACAGATCGTGCCAAAACTTTCAGCGATTTCCGAAGACGAGTACTGGTCCTTCCTCCGGAGATATACGCAGGGGAACGCTGAGAATACCCCTCTTAAAATAATTACCGCATGCCAGGGATCTGTCACCGCAGAACCCACGTGGAACTTTGTAGAGATACGGGTTGTCCTTGATCCCACGAATTACAACCGTGCAAATTATACGATCACGGAGAACGTGTGGTCCGACGGGAAGATCGTTGCACAGTTCCCGATAACCCGGCAGCTGGTCATCGATGAACAGGTGATTCTGACAAGTTATATTCTTGTCAGGACGAATGAAGTGGACCTGATCGATTCGGTCGTGGTAACCTATTCACGGCTTTGATTTTTTTATCGTGTGACCACGAATATAGTGCAATGAAAAGTAATAATCATCCGCGAAAAGAACATCTGGTCCTGGTGGGAAAAGGGTTGTTCATGATCGGTAGAATCCTGTTCATTACGGGACTGTCTTGGGTGTGTCCACATCGAATGGCATTCTTTTTTTTCTGGGGCAGGTTTCGTTGCCACGGGATCCGGCCTTATTTCCATGAAAAAACCGGAATATATCCCTCTTATGATCGGCTGGTAACCACTGAACAGGTTTTTTGTAGTTTCGTGCTCTGAAAGATAATCCTACAGGGAAATATGCCCAAATCAGGCTCCGTTTCTTATCCAGGGAACCTTCGGCCACCTTGAAAACCCCGTTAAACCACCATTTTCTGTTTTAATGAAGAATAAATCCGGTTATAGCCTCCGTTAGCCAAAATACGACAGAATTGTGAGTCAGTAGATAGCCTCCAACACCATTGGACCATGCTGTTTTTCAATTCGTAGTTTATGCCATCCGGCCGCCGGAAAGATTGCCATAACACAAGTATGAAGGTCATTTTTTCCGACGAGAATAGAATACTATAGAGATATGAAATTCAATCATCGTATGAAACAGAGAACAACCCTTGCGGCTCGGACTTCACTTATGGTAAAATGTTACCGTTGTCTCATAGTCATCTTGCTCTTTCGGACCATCTCTTTAAGTTCCCTCGCCGCTGCCGTTATATCCGGACTCCCGACAACAGCAGAGATCACCGCGATCCCATCCGCCCCTGCTGTGATGACATCATGGACATTCCCCCGGGTGATCCCTCCGATAGCAATGACAGGAATCGCGACGTTCTGCCGGATCTCCTGCAACACCTCAAGACCGTGCCCGGGCCCTGCATCATTCTTCGATGGGGTGGGAAATACCGGGCTGATGGCGAGATAGTCTGCCCCTTCCCGTTCAGCCATGAGCGCCTCTTCACGATTCCCTACCGATTTGCCGATTATAAACCCGGGTGGCGTGAGCTGCCGGGCTACGTCAGTTCTAAGATCATCCTGACCGAGGTGAACACCATCAGCACCGCAGGCAAGCGCCACATCAAGACGATCATTCACCATAAACAGGGTTCCGGTTTTTCCGGTAATTTCCCGGATGACGCATCCGATCCGTAAGAGTTCCCGGGACCCGCAGGTCTTGTCCCGCAACTGAATGACATCTGCCCCACCGGCAATAGCCCGTTGTGCGATCTCTCTGTGGGACAAACCGCCTCCAACCTCTTCATCGGTAATGACGTACAGGTCGAGATTCATGATAGAACGATTATTGGGACCTTATCCTGGCGCGGGATTCAAGGTCTTCAGGAGTGAGAGCCGCCATTTCATCGAACAGTGCCGTCCTGAAGGAATACGGGCCATGCGCATGAGCGGCCGCTTTCTCTCCCGCAACCCCGAACGTTGCGAGTGCTGCAGCTGATGCGATAACGGGATCATCAGATACCGCAGCAAATGCCCCGGACACGGATGCTGCCATGCAGCCGGTACCGGAAATGCTTCCCATCAGGGGATGGCCGTTCCTGACAAGAAGCACTCGTTTGCCGTCGGTCACGATATCTGTTGCCCCGCTTACGACTACGGTGATGCCTGATGCTTCTGCAAATTTCCGGGCAATCGTTACCGGATCGCCGATCATCCCGCAGGAATCCACTCCCCTTACGCTTGCTTCTGCCCCGGCAAGAACCCCGATCTCCCCTGCGTTTCCCTTGAGTATCGTAATCTTCAATTCATCTATAAGGCGCAGGGCAGTCCTTGTCCTGAACCGGGTCGCACCGGCGCCAACGGGATCAAGGATGATCGGTATCTTTCGATCGTTCGCCATTCCTCCCGCAAGGATCATGGATTTTACCTGTTCCTTGTTCAGCGTTCCGATATTCAGGACCAGGGAACCGGCAACACCGGCCATCTCGCAGACCTCTTCAGGAGCGTCTGCCATAACCGGCGCAGCCCCTGCCGAGATTGTGATATTGGCACAATCGTTCACCGTGACATAGTTGGTGATATGGTGGACCAGCGGGTGCTTCTTACGCACGTCGGCAAATATATCAGAGAATAGGGTATTTTTCATCGTAATTCTCCACTTTCATTCTTTCGTATCCCAGCAGCAGGATTTTACTGCAGTATTGAGCGAGTGTTTATTTAATTTTGCCAGAACGGATACAAGCATTCACGGGAAATACGCCAAAGATCTTGTCTGGTCTGACATCAGCCCGCAAGTTCTTTCAGCGTCGCGATGAGCATGTCAATCTCCCGTTCCGTTGTGTATAATGCCAGACTGGCGCGAACTGTCCCTTCAGGTAACCCAAGATGTTCCATGAGAGGCTGGCAGCAGTGGTGCCCGGATCGTACCATGATGTCAGCTGTCTCGTCCAGCTGCTGGGCGACTTCATGCGGGTGGAACGCGTCAAGGGTGAATGAGACAACACCGATTCGGGGGACGTTCGGCCCCGGTGCGAATACGTGTATCCCTTTTATCGGCACCAGCCTTTCAATCAACCGGTTCGTGAGCGCTTCTTCATAGTGTTCTATCGCTTCCATGTCGGTCTTTTCAAGATATTCTGCCGCGGCACCGAGGGCGATCCCTCCACCGATATTGGGAGTGCCTGCTTCGTATTTCTGGTACCCCTCAGCCAGGGTGATACCCGTTTTTGATACAACCTCGACCATCCCGCCCCCGAATTGTACTGGTTCAAGCACCGGCTCCTTCATCCAGAGTACACCGGTGCCGGTTGGCCCGAGCATCTTGTGGCCGGAGAAAGCAAAAAAGTCGCAGCCGAGACGGGTAACATCAACGGGCATATGAGGGACGGTCTGATGCGCCGTCAACGAGCAGGAGGACGCCGTGGTCATGGCATATCTCTGCAATCTCCAGAAGAGGGGTTACCACGCCAACAACATTCGACGCATGTGTAACCGCGACGAGCCTGGTTGAAGGTGTTATTGCTTTTTCCAGTGCGGCGAGATCAAGCGAATAATCAGCATGTATGCCGATCACGTCAAGCGCGACGCCCTGCCGGGCAAGATTCCTCCACGGTAACAGGTTCGAGTGGTGCTCAAGAATTGTGGTGATAATACGATCTCCGGATTTCCAGGAAAGACCCTGGGCTACCATGTTGATCGCTTCAGTAGTATTTTTCGTAAAAACCGTTGTCCCGTTGCTTCCGCCAATGAACTGCGCCACTTTCTCATGAGCATGCCAGTAACGCTGTGACGCAATCCGGGTGAAACGGTGGACACCCCGTCCCACGTTTGCACGGTACTGGTGCTCGAACTCGATCATTGCATTAATCACCGGCTCGGGTGAAAAACTCGTTGCTGCATTATCGAGGTAGATAACATCCCCGAGTATCGGGAAGTCCTTTCGTATCTCGTCAACCGCAAACCCGGGTCCGGCCTGTTTTTCCCTGATCGGCTCCATCATTTTTCCTGTCATGGTATCTACTGTCAGCTGTTTTAGCCTCGTGGGTCCCGCCTTCAAAGTATAATCTTCATTGACAGGAATGCCTTTAACCCGGCACAATTCCCGCATCTTCGGGGGCAGGGCATGCCATCGCCAGAGGCCCCATGTACAGAATGCGCCCGGGAGCCCTTTTTTATCTGCCCACCTCCCGAGGAATTCATCCCAGCGCCGGGCATATTCGGGCAGGATGGTCCGGAGTTCCTCGTACTCGCTTTCCAGCATGGCAGGGCAGAGGAAGCACCCGATGCGTTCGAGCCCCTTGTCATACAGCGGATTTATCTCCGCCTTCTGCCACCAGAGATAGAGGAAGACTTCAAGCGCCCGCCAGTTCCGAATCGGGGAGATATTGAGCTGGAGCGGGTTGGCCGGGTTCTGGCTCGTCTCGTCAAGATCTGCCCGGTTCCATGATTCATACCAGCGGTTTCCCTGAATCGTAACACAGGGCCCAACTCCGGCAAGATAGAGTTTGAGCGGGTGCAGTTTTAAGAGTTTACAGCACCATCGGTGATCCTTTCCCGGCGGTCCGGCCTTCTCAACCGCCTGCCAGAAGTCTCCGCCTTTCTGGATGACTTCGACCCCCTGAGATCGTACAAACTCTACCGTTTCAGGAAATTCTATACCGGTATCGATGAAGAACGCATTCGTCACGCCGGCCTTTCGCGCAAGATGGAGAACTGCAGTGCTGTCCTTGCCACCGGAGAACGATACATTTGCGGTCGGGCGGTCATGGATATGCTGCCTGATGCTGCGGATCGCATTCCGTTCAAGATTTTTCAGGTGATACCTGTTCTGCCCGACCGCGACATCCCAACCGGGATTTTTGGGTGTGCGGGGTACAACGGAAATAAGCTCCTTTACGCGAATGGAACAGTCTTTCACCATGCCTGTCCCGAACCGGTTTTTGTATTTTACAATCACCATCCCTTCAGGAGCGGGAGTGGAGAGGGGAATTTTCTTGCCACCTATCCGGCCCTTTTCTCTCCGGGCATCAGTCTGGAGATCGAGATCGACAATCCCCTTCTTTACGTAGGACAAGATGAACGGGAGCGCCTCCGGCGCAATATCGAGACTGAATTTTCTTGATACCGGATCAAAGGTGAGCCAGCCGAACCGTTCCCCATGCATGATCACCAGATCCGCACGATCAACGCCGCCGGTTTTGTTCAGGAGAAGAATTTTTGCGAGAGGAAAAGTACCGAATCGTTCGGCCACGAGTTTCTTGATGAGCGCAGTATCCGCTGCAAGCGCCGGCCGTACGTCAAAAGGCTGGAGAAGCTCGATTTTTTTCCCGTCTTTACCACATGCACAGACTCTTCCCAATCAGCGGGATATTGCAGTCTTCACACCAGTAAAGGATCTTTTTGACCGGTGGTTCGCGCATCACACACAATTATTGTGCGTTCAGCAGATAAGAGAAACGATGGGGGAATAATCGGGTATTGGTTCTCCCCATCCGGAGAATAATATGTCCGATATGAGAAACGGATTTTAACGCTAAAGTATATACAAAATGAGTCCCGAAAGAACAATGGTGATGGTATCATGGCTAAGTTAACAGCTGATATGGAAGAGGCTTTCGGAAAAATGAAAGTCTTCCCGGTTGCGACAGCAACAAAGGACGGCACACCAAATGTAATCCCACTCGGTATTGCCGAATTGGTAAGCGACGACACAGTCTGGTTCGTGGATAATTTCATGAACAAGACGCTCTCCAACCTACGGGTGAATCCGAAGATCGCATTCTTTATCTGGGGACCGGAGATTAAAGGCTGTTACCAGGTCAAGGGTGTAGCCGCTATCAAGACAAGCGGCACGGAGTATGATGAAATGAAAGCAAAGATCAACAAGAAGAACCCGGCACTCCCGGCACGCTCCCTGGTCATCGTGAAGATTACCGAGATCTTCGAGTGCAAACCTGGTCCTACCGCCGGCTCAAGACTTCTTTAAAAAAACCTTTTTTTTTGCATTGAATGATGGTACGACTGTCAGGTCAAGTATTATAATCTTATTGATCCAAAAACGTCATCCCCAATCCTGACCTTGAAAAGACCCCGACAGAATTCGGAAGACCAGAAAGGAGCCTGGAATATGCCCGGATTGTAAAAGTCCCAATAAAACTGTTATTTTGGCAAAACAGACAATTTTTGTACGCCCAAAGAGGGGTGAGTTTTCGAAAATCCAGGTAAGGCGGCTTTCAGAGAGAGGCGGGAGAGGAAGAGATTGGAATTATGGAGGTGCAGGACGATGAAACTGAGAGAGATGATCGCCATCCCTCACAAGATCCCTCGGATGAGTTCACTTCGAGCCGGGTTTAGAACCCGGGGCCGCGGCCACCACTTTGAGGGATTCAATTATCTCGGGGAGCAATTCCGCCGGGATCCCTATCACCATCTCTCCATCCTCGATGCCGGAAAACTTGCGTGAACCGTCGCAGCCGAGTGAGAAGTTCACCTGCCCGTTCAGGTAGGTCTGGGCACATGCATCGGAGCATACCGACTGTATGCCGGAAAACTCTGCGTTTATCCTCCCTCCCATTCGGAAAAGGCTGCTCTGTGCGAGTTTTAACATGCTCCAGGCATTTGCAACAATTAAGACCACCTGAGGATCAAAGGGTGTCTTTTCGAGCGGGGCATACAGGGTGGCAAATGTTTCAGTGGTCCGGAGATGAGGAACCCTGTCGATGGTGCGTTTACATGCGGCAGAACTTTCGAATTTCCCCAGTTTAAAGTAAAAATCACCATTCTTCAGGCTGTCGGTGATCTCCCGGAGACCCAGCGCCCATGCACCACCGTTGCATTCGTGCCGGACGGATGGAGAATAAAAGATCCGCCCTTCTTTCCGTGCCAGACCAACCATGGCGCAGTGCCGGATGGTCTTGTCAAGTTCCTGCATTCCTTGGGGGATATCTTCTTTTTTCGTTGCAAACCTGAATGCCACGGGAGACCCGGTGAGCTTTAAGTATTTTTTAAGAGTCTCTGATGCCTCATCATAATTGATCGGAATTTTCATATCGGATGTCATAACGAACTGACCTCATCGTCCAGGGTGCTTCAGGACTTTTACATTAGACCAATGTGGCGGGATTTATTTAAACGTAATGACCGTGCCAACGAAAAATTTTTTGACAATGCTTTACCATTGCAGTAAAGGACGATGAAATTGCGAGTATAAAACCTACCGTTTAAAAAGAATAATGATCTCTCCACCTTTCATAATCCAAGATATTCGAGCAGTACCAGGATCCCGATCATGAGTGCTTCCATCAGGATGATCACGATCCATATATTCAGATTCAGGAACTCCGGGACGGTGACCGCGGGAAACGGTCCCCACGTGAGTACACGGTTCCTGAGTACCGGGTAGAGTTCCGCAAAAAAACCTGCCCCGATCACCAGGCCGACCATCCCGCCGGCGAGAGCATCGAGTGCGCCGGTCCCGACCGCTCCGGCAACCGTTCCCGGGCAATAGCCAAGCAGGGCGAAACCGACACCAAAGATGAGCCCGCCGATTACATTCGAACCGAACGATCCTTCTGCCGCGTGTGACTGCACGTATCCGAAGTGTTTAAGCAGGTGGAACCCGAACATTCCGACAATTACTGCCGACAACATCAGTTTCAGAACGGTAAAATCGGTGAGCAGGAGCTGTCCGGTGATTACATTATAATCAGTAACACCACCTTTCTGGAGGAGAAAACCAAAAGCAATCCCGAAGAGGAGCCCGAGGATGATCTGCGCATTCTTGTTTTTATGGAGCCTGGAGAGCATCATTCCCACCCGTCATGCCGCTATAACCCTGAAGATAAGCAGGGCGGTTGCAATCCCCCCGATAAAGAAACAACATGCCGTAATGATACTGGCAAGCGAGAGCTGGATCGACCCGTTGATCCCGTGACCACTCGTGCATCCTCCCGCCCAGCGTGCCCCAAAGCCAAGCAATATCCCGCCGGCAAGGGCAGCGATGATACGGATGACCGGATTATACCCGAATGTCTCCCCCCACAGACGGGGCACCCAGAAAACGTGGAACTGGCCGGAGATAATGGCAGAGATGAACGCACCGATAATAATACCGGGAATTATCATGAAAGCCCAGTCAATCTGTGGGATAATTTCACGGTAATATTCCTTCTTTTCAGTCTTTTCGGGGTTAATCGCCTTTCCAATCAACCCCCGTGCCTTGACAAAAGCCGTGGAACACCCGATGGGCCGATCCGCGAGGAGGAACGCAAGACAACTCAATACACCGATACCGGCACCGGCAACATACGGAGACCAGATCACCTGGGTGAAGTATTCAAACATGATATGCACCACTTTTCCTGCGTTACGTTATGCAGGTTTATTCCTAGTCGTCCGAACAAATGAATAAAGGTATGCAGGTCCCGGTATCATCCACTCAATATGCCGGGAGTCGGGTAAATAATCATATCAAACCCACAAAAAGGAAACCCCGGGAGTTAATCTGAAAAACGCCCGGTCCCGACGAATATTTCACTCCCTTATGCTGATAATCTGTACCGGGCAGAGATCTGATGCCTCCTGAGCACATGCAGTAAGATCATCAGCGGGTGTTCCCTCGGCGATGTTACCGTTAATCCGGTATTTTTCAATTATCCGGCTGAACGAGTCATCCGGATCCTCTTCAAATAATCCCGGACATGCTTCCCAGCATGAACCACAGCTCACGCAAGTCGTACGGTCAATAACCACTTTCACGAATATTCTCCTTGATTACTGATGAGTAAATCCGAAACAATAAAAAGGTACCTGAAAAGGTAATGATCCGCTTCTTCAGGAAAAAAGGCAGGTACAATAATGCGGATTAATCAATCGGGAAGTCTCAATACGGAATACTCCAGGTAATTGATCTTGAGGTAGGACATGAATTTTGGAACAATACTGGATGACGCCCTTACTATACAAGGAATGGCATTTTTAATAACATGAGCCGATGAAACTGATCATAGCGTGCCTGTGCCTGGGTCTTCCCATGAACGGAATGTAAAGCGGATTTACCGGGGTGAGAACCCTGCACCGGAGATTGAAAACTGGGGAACCCTGTTTATTGACGGCCTGAAACTGATGTTGGTAGGACTCGTCTTTGTGATACCGGTTTTTATCGTTTCAGCGATTACATATAGCAGTATTATTCTGGCGGCATTATCCGGAAACACCCGGCGTATGAGTTCTGCCATGATGTCAGGAGGGTCGCCAAACATCGGCCTCATACTGTTTATATACGTGGTTGAGATTACCGTCGGGGTGATTGTACCGATTGCCTCGATACGGTTCGCCCGGACCAATAGTTTTTCAGAAGCGTTCAACATCGGTGCAATAATCGAATATATCGCGAGGATTTGGTGGATAAATTATATTATCGCCCTCATTCTTGTTGCCCTGGTCATCGGCATACCGATCGCTCTCCTTGTCTTTGGGTTCATCCTGCTGGGAGGAATCGTGATGTTCGCTTTCAGGGTGAGCACTATGGTAATTCTTGGTTTTATTTTAACACTTATTCTCATAATTCTGATCCTGGCACCGCTCTTTGCTGTATTCCAGGCACGGTACATCATACAGATATATGACAGCGCTGCGCCGGCAGCCTGATTTTTTTATTTTATGTCACGTCACTCTGAACCATGTTTTGAGAGGAACAGGACTCTGCAGAAAATGAGGGGAGCCCAGAGCCCTCAGTCACCGTATAATTCTGACAGTTCCTTTTTAAGAGAGATTTCTCCGGGGAGTTCTTACCCGGTTCTTTGGGCCTGTTCTAGCGCCTTCAGCAGCCAGGCCATATTTTTCCCAATTGCCATCATCCGTTCAACCCCCTCGCGATCCTGTTCGACATCTCCAATCGCACTTCCAACCCCAATCCCCGGAAAACCGGTGAGGACCATATCACCGGCAAGCAGGAAATGCAAGAGGGTATCTGCGGTGTGCATTGCACCAGCTCTTCGCAGGGCAATAGTACCCCCCCGACTTTACGTCGGTAAAGACCCCCGTTTGCCATCGAGACAAAACCTGCCCTGTCGATAAGAGCTTTCATCTCCGCGGTCACATCGGTGAAATAGACCGGGGAACCCAGGATGATACCATCGGCAGCGATCATCTTTTCGATGCAGGTGTTGACGATATCAGAGTCAATGATGCACCGTTTATCCCGGTTCTCAAAACATTTCATGCATGCGGTGCAACCCCGGATCTTTTTGCCAGACAGCTGTACCAGCTCTGTATCGAACCCCTCATTCTTCAATTCCTGAAGGGCAAACCGGATCAGGATGCCGGTATTCCCATTTTTCCTCGGGCTCCCGTTAAATGCGACAACTTTCATAAAATTTCCTCAGGTATAGTGATGCGATCAACAGATTATCAGAGTTATTGTCGATGTCGCTTCTTTCAAATCTGCCCCGACATTCCCGGACCTTCCTCATTTCTGCGTTCCCTGTCATGCGAGTTACCGTTTCAGGGCATCTCCCCCAGGTTTCCTGCGTAAAGAGATTATGCGGTCGAGATCCGGTCATAAAAGAACGCCGCGAGCACTGCACCAATGACCGGTCCGATGATATATACTGGCAGGAAAACCCAGAGGTTAGATCCCCCCAACAGCCAGTCCATCAGATATGGCCCGAATGTCCGTGCCGGATTGAGCGATGCGCCCGCGATATTTCCCGGTTGCCGTGATCATCCCGCCTACAGTAAGCCCGATGATGAGGCCGGCAAATCCGGGGGGTGCACGTTCGTCAACGGCCACCCCCATGATCGCAAGCATCAGGACAAAAGTCGCTATCGCCTCAACAAGGATCGCCTGCCCATAGCCGATCCCCGAGAACGGTGCCGTCGCCCCGAGCCCCCCGATCGTGACGGCATCCATTCCCACCGTCAGGAAAAAAAGCAGGCTCCCCATCGCTGCCCCGATACACTGGGCAATGATATACCCGACTGCATCATAAGCGGGAAACCGTTTTGTTGCCCACAGAGCGATGGTAACCGCCGGGTTGATATGGGCGCCGGATACCCGGCCGAGTGCATAGATAACCACGGCAATGATAATAGCAAATGACATCCCAATCGCAAACCAGTCTGCCAGCCCGCCGAGCTGACCGATGCCGATGTTAAACTCAGTCGCTGGTTTTGTACCGCTGGCGATCATCAGAGTCACCGCCGCAGCACCGGCCCCGAAGTAGACCAGCAGCAGGGTTCCAACACCTTCCGCTAAGCAGCGGGTTGAGAGAGATGCCATTACTTCCCCTCTCCATATGCGGCATTACAATCCGGGCAGAGCATTCGGGGCATCTTTCGGGGCAGTTTGCGGGACGGGAGAGGATACCCTCCTTCCCAGACGTCAACTTCCCTGCGGATTGTGTGGTTCATGCATGTTCCCATACCGCAGACTATGCACGCTGCGACGGCGTCACTGTCCCTTCCTTCTTTTGCACACACATAACATTTCATTTCAATACCTCCCTTTTTTTGTCATCAGACTGCTTCCTTCCACTGGCACGAGCAGTGACGGAAATCCATCAGGGCTGCGGAGGCGCAGTCCTTGCATATCCGGGCAGGAGCTGCGGCAATCTCTTTGTGAAGCGAGATAATATTTGTCATCAGGGTCGCTGTCACCGGCTCACTTGTCAGCAGGCAGGGATAATCGGACAGCCGCATCATCGCGGAGAACCGCACGGTCATCGCACATGCCGGGTAGGCATAGCGCTGCGGGTTCGCAAGGACTTCATTCCTGTGGATCGGTGAGAGGTCGACATTAAATCCACCAACTTTCGGAACAACCATGCCGGGTTCGCTGCTCTGCATCCTGCGTGCCTTGTCAACAAGTTTCCAGCCGCGATAGATCATATCCATGAAATCGCAGTTATGGAGCTCTATCGCTGCACCGCGTTTCGGGTAGAGCTGGACATAATTATGATACCGTTTCGTCAGCATGTCCACGACCATGATTGCATTGAACCCGTCCAGTTCAAGGATGTATTCCGCAGCGCTTGCCGAAGAGCCGGTCGCCACAGACAATACTTCGTGCTCGGTCTTCATCAGGGGTGCAGCTGAGGTAAGGGTCGAATCCATAACCTCGGTGACCGCTTCGATCACCGCCATGATCACGTCGTCCTTGCACATATTGTACGTTGACTGGGCGATGTGGTGCGCAATGTCTCCAACGCAATAGGCAGGCACGGTCACGATATTACCATAGTGTACGCCTTCATCCAGTGCCGCTCTTACTGCCCCGTTCATCTTCGTACGGTAATCCTTCATGTACTTCCGGCAGTCAAACGACGACTGTCCAACACTGTCCATAAGTTTTGCCTGTGCGTCGACAGGGGTATCGTAGATCGACTGGATCATGGCGATCTCCCGCTGCACAGCATCGGCAAGCGTCGCACCGCTTTCCACCGCATGGGCAAAGACATCCCCGATGCCATAGGAGGTATTCATCGCCCATGATTTTGCGGCAAGAATCGTCTGTTTATGCGCTACCGGGATCTCCATCGGCCGCAATATCTGGTTTACGATATTGCTGCTGCTTCCCGGGATAAGGGCGAAGTCAACCACGCAGGTCGGACCATAAAATCCCGCATACCTTCGTGCCGACTCTTTACCGATAAGCGATTCGGCCTTGCCCACAGCCCTGATAAATTCGTCAACGCTCTTTCTGAACGCCGGATCATGATCATAGAGCATCTCCATGATGACCGGCGTCTGGTAGTGTTCGACATAGGGATCGTCTTCGGGGCGGATGGTCGTAGTCAGGTTTTTGAGGATCGAATAATGGGCATTGACCGAATCGGTATGGAGCTGGAAGACTGCCTTGCTCTGGTTCCCGATGGCTTTCATGCCTTTGACTGCATCGACATATGCCTTCGTGTCATCGATTACGAATGCCTGCCCACGTTTCTTCTTGATCTGGTTCACGTCGGCGCGTTGGGCTGTCATCGCTTCTGCTATCATCTTTTTAATTATTTCCTGCATCTTTTTGTCTCCTGGCACCATCAGAGAGGGGGGTGCCTGTGGGGAACAATAGGCGCATCCCCTTCTTAAAACTTCATGAACGACAAAAATGAGCAAAGGGCATTTTAACGATATATTCCTCGATTTTAAGAAAGGGATCGTCCGTCGACTGGTACAATCAATACCGAAGGCGATACCAGAAACGTGATAATGGGCCACCCGGGAAGGACTAATTGTTCAGGAAAAATCCTATGACAGTAACGATCCTGATGCCAGAGGAGTCCTGATTTCTGACAGCATATTAGCTTACATAACTTGACCGGTTAAATATCTCCGGCTTTTTCTTTCGGGGTAGGTTTATTACTTTTGAGGCGGCATGGTCGCATACCGGGCGTTCACGTCACGCGTTGGTGCAGGAATTTTATCAGGGTACCGGAATACAGCATCTGCAGCCGGTATTACGCATGACGGGAAACACACCACGGGAGATGATTTATCATGGATGGATATGCAGGTTCGATATTATACGTGGATCTTACAAAGGGATCAGTAGAGAAAAAGCCCCTGCCGGCGGAACTGAAAAAGCAGTATCTGGGTGGCCGTGGGTTTGGTGTAAAGCTGGTGAGCGATCTGGTCCCCCCGAAAACGGATCCGTTGGGTGAGAAGAACGTAATCGTGTTTGCCACAGGTCCCCTGACTGGGACCGGGGTTCCTCTCGGAGGGCGGCACCAGGTGGTCTCGAAATCCCCGCTGAACAATACCCTCTGTTCCTCTGACAGCGGGGCTTTTTTTGGTCATGAAATGAAGGTAGCCGGGTTCGACGCGGTTGTCGTGAGCGGAAAGGCGAAGAAGCCCGTGTTGCTCTGGCTCAACAACGGCATAGCAGAGATCCGGGACGCTGCACCCTACTGGGGGAAGACGGTCCTTGAGACAACCGCTGGGATCCAGAAAGATCTCGGCGATAACCTTGTCCGCATTGCCTGCATCGGTCCGGCCGGTGAGAAGCTGAGCCTTATCGCCTGCGTCATGAGCGACCAGTTCAGGGCGGCCGGGAGAGGCGGGCTCGGGGCGGTTATGGGTTCAAAGAACTTAAAAGCGGTCGCGGTCAGGGGTGCGGGAAAGATCGGTCCGGCAGATCCGGTAAAATTCAAGGAGGCTGTTGAATCGGCGAGAAAGAAGATCCAGGCCGGGCAGGTGACCAGCCAGAGCCTCTCGGCCTATGGCACTGACGTCCTGATGAACCTCATCAATAACAATTACATTCTCCCGACGAGGAACCACCAGAGCGCCTACTTCCCGACAGCGGACAATATCGGCGGGGAAACAATGGCAAAGACGACACTCGTCAGAAAGAAGCCCTGCTACGGTTGCTTTGTCGCGTGCGGGAGGGGCACGAAGATAGACGGTATTGAAGGAGAGGGGCCGGAGTACGAAAATGCATGGGCGTTTGGGGCAGACTGTGGTATCGATGACCTCCCCTGGGTGACCCGGGCCAACAACATCTGCAACGATCTCGGCCTCGACGCGATCTCCGCCGGTGTCACCATCGCCTGTGCGATGGAGCTCTCCCAAAGGGGGTTTATCAAAGAAAAAATCGCTTGGGGTGACGGGGCGGCCATGACCGAACTCTTGCGGAAGATGGGATACCGGGAGGGAATCGGCAACGAAATGGCCGACGGATCATACCGGTTTTCCATGAAGTACGGGCACCCCGAGCTCTCGATGAGCGTCAAGAAGCTCGAACTGGCTGCCTACGATCCGCGGGGTTTGCAGGGACAGGGACTGAGTTTCGCCACCGGTGTCCGTGGCGGCGATCATATTAACGGGTACATGATCTCACCGGAGGTCATCGGCCTTCCGGTAAAGATGGACCCGTTCACCGATGACGGAAAGGCGTCGATGACCAGGGCCTTCCAGGACCTGACTGCTGCGATCGATGCAGCGGGCATCTGCCTCTTCACTTCGCTCGCACCAATGGGTGCCCCCGACTACGCCGCACTCACTGCGGCATTAACCGGGATGCCTGTCGGCGAGAAGGAATTCATGCAGATCGGCGAACGGATCTGGAACGTCCAGAAGCTCTTCAACATGAAGGAGGGATACACGAAAGCCGATGACACACTTCCCACACGGCTCCTCACCGAACCCCTCAAGGAAGGGGAACCTAAAGGAAGGGTCTGGAAACGCGAACCACTGCTCGACCAGTACTGCGCTCAGCGCGGTTGGGATAAAGAGGGTGTACCTTCTCCGGAGAAACTGAAGGAGCTCGGTCTGGCGTGATTCTTTCTCTGCCCCGGAAGCGGGACCCGGGTTGATCGACCCGGGCCACTGGAGGGATTACAAGGGGAAGATCCTGGCTCCTTCCCCATCAGTTCTTTTTCTGTTATAAGCATAAAAAAGTGAGATTTTCCATCCGGCGGTTCACCATAAGGCCCGTAATCCTTTGTATCGAAACAAAAGGGTATATACTTCCCTTGGAATATTACCCACTATCCAAAGCCAATGGACTGATTGCCTGATGACAGATGAACCTAAACCCGTCATTATCCAGGGGAGGCTTGATGTATGCGAGCTTGACCGCGCCCGGATGGCCCTCCTGAATCCTGCCCTGATCGAGCAGAAAAAAGATGCAAGAACGATAGATGAGAACGCCAAACCTCTCATTGAGATGACGATGCGGGAGGGTATTGAGACGGTCTGGGACCGTTTCGAGATGCAGCAGCCTCCCTGCAAGTACTGCGAATCTGGACTCTCCTGCGCCCGCTGCACCATGGGCCCGTGCCGTATCATCCCGCCCCATCGCATCCGCGGGGTCTGCGGAGCCGACGCAGATCTGATTGTTGCACGGAACCTGCTTGACACGATTGCAACCGGTTCAGCAGCCCATTCGGATCACGGCCGTGATATCGTCGAGACCCTGTATCTGGTCGGGACCGGAAAGACTAAAGACTACGGTATCGCCGACCCGGAGAAACTCAGAAAGATCTCCGCGGAATTTGGCATTTCAACGGATGGCAAAAGCTCAGAGAAGCTTGCTGCAGAACTTGGCCGGTCCATGCTCGAAGAGTACGGGATGATAAAAAACACCCTCCAGTTCCTCAGCCGTGCCCCGAAAGCTACCCGGGATGTCTGGGACAAAGCCGGGATTGCCCCGCGGGGAATCGACCGCGAAGTCGTAGACTCCATGCACCGGGTCCAGATGGGCGTCGGTGCGGATTACACAGGTATGCTGCTGCAGGGCCTTCGCTGCAGCCTCTCAGACGGGTGGGGGGATCGATGATGGGGACCGATATCTCCGATGTACTTTTCGGTACTCCTTCCCCTGTGAAATCCCGTATCAACCTCGCCGTGTTGAAGGAAGACCAGGTAAATGTGGCGGTTCACGGGCATAACCCGGTGCTTTCCGAGATGGTTGTAAAGGCAACAACCGATCCAGAGTTACTGGCACTGGCGAAGAAATACGGTGCGAAAGGGATCAATCTTGTCGGGCTCTGTTGCACGGGGAGCGAGTTGCTGATGCGCAAAGGAATTCCTATGTCCGGCAATCACCTGAACCAGGAGCTGGTCATCACTACCGGGGCCCTTGAAGCAATGATCGTTGATTACCAGTGTATCTTCCCATCGCTGCCGAGAACTGCGAGCTGCTTCCATACCCTTATCATTTCGACAAGTTCCAAGGCGACCATCCCGGGATCGTACTTCTTCGATTTCCACCCCGAAAACGGCTACCTTACTGCAAAAGCGATCGTTAGGATGGCTGTCGAGAATTTCAAGAACCGGAACCCGAAACGAGTCATGATCCCAGGAGAGCCTGTGCCGGTGATGTCCGGATTCTCCAACGAGGCGATCAAAAAAGCACTCGGGGGCTCATTCAAGCCCCTCATTGACGTGATCGCCGCCGGTAAAATCCGGGGAGCTGTCGGTATTGTCGGGTGCAACAACCCGCATGTGAAGCATGATTATGGCCACGTGACGCTTGCAAAGGAACTGATAAAGAAAAACATTCTCTGTGTTGAGACCGGCTGTGCTGCAATTGCGTCGGGAAAAGCCGGGCTCCTCCAGCCCGAAGCGGCTGCACTCGCAGGTGATGATCTGCGGGCGGTCTGCGAGTCTCTGGGAATTCCTCCGGTGCTCCACATGGGATCCTGCGTCGATAACTCGCGGATTCTTGTCCTTGCCGCAGAACTCGGCAATGCGCTTAATGTCCCGATCCACAAACTTCCCCTCGCCGGAGCTGCGCCAGAATGGTATTCACAAAAAGCTGTTTCGATCGGGGCGTATTTCGTTGCATCGGGTGTTTACACCGTACTCGGCGTGATGCCCCATATCTCCGGCAGCCCGCCCGTGGTATCTCTCCTCACGGAAGGCCTGAAAGGCGTAGTAAATGCAAGCTTCGCCGTGGAACCGGACCCGATCAAAGCGTCTCTGCTCATATCGGAACATATCGAACGGAAACGGATTGAGCTTGGGATATGAATCCCCCGGGGGATGCAGGGAACGATCATGATAAAAATCCGGTGAGCAGGACTGCTGGAAGCGGGATACGAGTCGTTATTACCGGAAAAGGAGGAGTCGGCAAGACCACGATCACCGCACTTCTCGCCCATCTTTTTGCACGCGCAGGATTCCGTGTGCTTGCTGTCGACGGAGATCCCCAAAAGAACCTGGCGGTGACCCTGGGAATTCTACCGGAGGATGCCGAGAAGATAGTACCGGTTTCTCGGAGTATTGAGTACCTGCGGGAGAAAACTGGCGCAGGCCCGGGGATATCTCCGGGTGGGCTTATCACGCTCAATCCAGATGTCAGTGACGTCATCGACAGGTTCTCGATTCCTGTTGCCAGGAACCTCAGACTCCTCGTTATGGGTGGCGTTGCCCGGTCAGGAAGAGGTTGTCTCTGCCCGGAGTACACGCTCCTTACCGCGATCTTTCGTCATATGCGTCTCCTTCCGGACGAGGTTGTCCTTCTGGACACGCCGGCGGGTTTGGAGCATTTCGGCAGGGCCGTCGCAGATGGGTTCTCCTGCGCTCTGGTTGTAGCTGACTCGTCATATAATGCGCTTTCCGTTGCTAAGGAATCAGCAGAACTTGCACGCCAGCTTGGGATCAACGATATTATCCTCGCGGTGAACAGGGCAGATGATCAGACTGACATTCACCGGATATCCCAGAGAGTAGGAGATCCTGGAGAATTTTCCCGTATGGCCTTGTTACCCTTCGATCCCGAAGTTGTTCAGCGGGAACCTGCGGTCGGTTCACTTCTTTCGGACAAATCCCTTTTTATCAAAGAAGTCAGGACACTTGTCACCATGATCAACCGGGGGAAATCAATTGACCCGGGGACTCATCAAGGATAGACCTGATTTGTCCTGGAGGAAAAGAATTCCAGATCCGGGATTATTCCTGATTTTTCACGTAATCCTGACGTACAATACAGGATCTTTTTGAAAAAGAAGACCACCAAGGGAGGAGTCGGCATCAGGCTCTGTCTCGCATTATTCGTGCCGTCACGGGTCACAGGCGGATATCCAATTCTGCCAACAGAATCGGACGCGGAACCAGCGACATCTGTCCATCAGGGTATCAAAGGCAACCTGAAGTTGACGTTCCCGGATCACCCCGTATCAGATGTGTCAACATACCTGTGTTTAAATCTTTTATGCGCTTATGAGTAATTATAATGTCAAATTGTAATTGCAGTGATGTCAGGCCGGAGCCACACGAAATTCAAACAAACGATGAAACAGAAGCACAGGAACAGCGCGAATGTATCTCCAGGCACCGGTGTAAATGCGGGGAATATCATCAACCCTCTTCGGGAGCCGGCAACCACAGGGAGTCCTGCACGTCCCCCCTGAAAGGTGGAGAATCCTGCTGCTGTGTAACCGATCATAATAGTTCCGAAGACCCTCACTCCAACTGCTGCAGTCATTAACAGTATCTGAAGAGATGGAGGGATCCTGCTTTTTCTTTTAAACTATTGCCGACTGGTTATCACAATATACCTTTTAATTTCCGATTCGTTGAAATGGCAGGGAGATCCGGTTGATAAAAATGTTAAACCCTGTGACCACGTTATCTAAATGTAGAGTCATGGACAAAACCGAACATGAAGAGATGATCCTGTGCCACCGCCGGGGGAGGCCCAGAATACGGCGGGTGATTGAAGGGGGCTCGGTCTCACATTGCTATGAGCCCTGCTGCTGCCCGGATGAGAACGGTGTCGTTATCTCGTTGCAGCCAGAAGAGATCGAACTGATCCGGCTGGTTGATCTCGAAGGACTTGAACAGGAAGAAGCTGCGCTGCGTCTTGGCGTTTCTCGCAAAACTGCGTGGCGCGATCTCCATGAAGCCAGGAGAAATATTGCCGATGCTCTGGTCTCAGGGAAAGGGATCGAGATTACCGGATGCCATAAAGCGGCTGAAGGGCGGTGCCCGAGGTGCCGTCGTAATCGCGACGGCCAGGAGATGAATACCCGCAACCCCCCGGTTTAACAACCATTTTTTTTATACGATACATAAACCTTTTTGTGAGCATGGTAATTATTCATAGCGCAATCAAAAGATTGCCCACACCGGAAACATCCCCGACTCCCCGTCATGTGATCCTCTATAGACGAACGGTACCATGACTCATCACGAAGCTGGAGGTTAAGCAAGAGATCCAGCGCCCGCTATGGACAAGTACGGAACATTTATTGTGGTTTCGCACGACATGGATTTCGGGCGGGATACCTGCGACCGTCTTGCCCTGATGCGGATTGGATGATCAGAATTTTCGGAACAACCGGTGCAATCCTCTCGTAGGTCGCTGAAAAAAAAAGAGCACTGACAGACCCTTGAGGAAAATAGTCCCAACCCCCATGTAACGGAGACAATATATCACCATGACAGCACATGACAAGACGACAGAACGGGCATGCGATGACACAACATGCAAAGAAAATTGTGCCACCTGCCCATCCGCACATCAGCAGAGCGCCCCAAAAGGACTGCCCCCGAAAGCGAAGATCGATGTGAAACACGTTATTCTCGTTCTGAGCGGAAAAGGCGGAGTAGGCAAATCGACTGTATCCGTAAACCTCGCTTTTGCCCTTGCCAACCATGGAAAGAACGTCGGGTTGCTCGACCTTGATTTTCACGGGCCAAATATTCCCAAGATGCTGGGCATCGAAAAACAGCATCCGGCCCTTCTCCCCCATGCCATAGAGCCGGTCCATGTGGCCGGGAACCTGAGAGTAATGTCGATGGCTTTCCTGCTCCCGGACACCAGCACCCCGGTGGTTTGGCGGGGACCGATGAAAATGGGTGCAATCCGGCAATTCCTGACCGACGTTAACTGGGGTTCCCTTGACTATCTCGTCGTCGACCTCCCGCCCGGCACGGGCGATGAGGCGCTCACGATTGCCCAGCTTGCACCCAATGTGCGGGGAGCGGTCATCGTTACGACACCTCAGGATGTCGCAGTCATGGATGCGATCAAGGCCGCAAAGTTTATCGAACAACTGGATATCCCGGTGCTCGGGGTTGTTGAGAACATGAGCGGGATGATCTGCCCCCATTGCCACCAGGAGATCGACCTGTTCAGCAAAGGCGGCGGGAAGAAAGCCGCAGAGGATCTTGGGGTCCCGTACCTTGGGGACATCCCCCTCGACCCTGAAATGGTGAAAGCTGGGGACGAGGGAAAGCCGTTTATCATGCAGCACACTGATTCACCGACGTGGAAAGCCGTCGATGCGGTGATGGAGAACCTGATACGTATCGTTGAAATGGAACGATAACCGGGTTATTTTTTCTGACCATTGAGTAGAATCCGAATTTAAGACCCTGTCGCAGCGTGGAAGGAGTGGAAAACCTCATCCACTCATTATATTTCTTTTTACATCAACCATTGATCTGATGATATCAGATAAGGACGATTCCGGGAGATTTCCCGTGGAACATGCCCGGAAAGGTTTTTTTTCCCGACATTCATCCCGGGCCGATCAGTTTTCCGAATCGGTAATCCGGGAGATGACCCGGTTGTCCCTGAAATATAATGCGATAAACCTTGCCCAGGGTTTCCCCGATTTTCCCTGTCCGGCTGAACTCAAAGCCGCTGCGTGCGAGGCCGTGCTTGATGACATCAACCAGTATGCCATCACCTGGGGCGCCCGAAATCTCCGCGAGGCATTGGCAGAGAAGGTGAAACAGCATAATGGAATGATTTTTAACCCGGAATCCGAGATTACTGTCACCTGTGGGTCTACGGAAGCAATGATGGCATCCATGCTTGCTGTTATTCAGCCGGGCGATGAAGTGGTAGTGCCGGAACCATTCTACGAGAATTATGGACCCGATGCACAGATCTCCGGAGCAGTACCACGGTTTGTGCCACTACTGGATGATTTCTCCATCGATGAAGAAGCATGGAAGTCGGGATTCACCAGAAAGACCCGGGCGATCATCCTGAACACCCCCAACAACCCGACCGGCAAGGTCTTTTCGAAAGAAGAACTCCGGTTCATTGCTGACCTCTGCACGGAATATAATGCGGTTGCGATTACCGACGAGATCTATGAACATATCCTTTATGACGGAAAAAAACACATTTCGATCGGATCGCTTGACGGGATGCAGGACCGGACCATCACCATCGGAAGTTTCTCAAAGACCTACAGCGTCACCGGGTGGCGCGTTGGGTATTCCCTTGCATGTGCAGGGATAACCGAGCGAATCCGCAAGATCCATGACTTCTTAACGGTCGGCGCACCTGCACCGCTGCAACAGGCCTGCGTTTCCGCTCTTTTACTGCCGGAGAGTTACTACCGGGATCTGGCAACCATGTACGATCGGAAGAGAAAGATTCTCTTTGAGGGACTTCGGCAGGCCGGGTTCAGCTGCCGGTTACCCGAAGGGGCTTACTATATCTTCACGGATATTTCGGAATTTGGTATGTCTGATACTGATTTCTCACGATTCCTCGTGGAGAAGATTGGTGTTGCCGCTGTTCCCGGCACATCATTCTATCATACCGGAGGACAGAACAGGCTCCGGTTTACCTTCTCGAAGAAAGATGAGACGCTGGTGGAAGCGTGCCGTCAGCTCGGGGAACTGGATCTTCCCCGGATTCAGTAGAAGTGAAAAATTAAAAGGGACAATTTTTTGTGCTGGAGAAATAATGGGAAAATTGTTCTCATTCCTTTTTGGAATGAATGATCGTGAGCTTCGTCCCATGCTGTAGTATCCAAAACGTTGTTGCCGGTAAAAAAAGCGAACGTGAAGTTCACTCATAAAAAGGAATATTTGAATGGGGGGTCAAAGGAACACTTCCTATGGGCTCCTCCTCTCCGGGGAAAAGAGGAGGTACTATTTCGCCCTCATGAGTAGTGTGGGTTCGAGATCCCATACCCAATTGCGATGAATTTTGGCCCCAAAAGAAAGGACGCAACCGTGACGGATTAGGGATAACATTCTAAAAAACCTTCCAGCCCTGGCGTACCCCGGAGAGGCCCTGAAACTGGGAGGAACCCTCGCATGATATTCAGATTTCTCATAGGTTTGGCCTGAGCTCTGTTCATATTCAATCTCCGGGGCATGCTACAAGAGACTTATTTTCTATTTCTCAAACTGTCTGACCGCTTCCGGGAGGCACTGCACAACGCCGCGAATTCCGGAAACCGTCAGGGTCATAAGGATCGCGTCTATCACTTCTTCCTTCGTCGCACCTGCTGCCTGAGCCATAGGAATATGTGCCTTCACAGCCATGTCGTCTCCCATCGTAGCTTTCATGGCAATGTAGATCAATTGTTTGGTCTTCGCGTCAAGACCCTTCGATGCAACCAGCGACATAATCAGCCCATTGAAAGCCGCTGCAACTTCAGGTGTCTCTTTCTGGAACAGTTCCATCGGATTGGTATTCATAGACATATCCTCAAATCTATAGTTGATGATGGTATTCATTAACTCGTGTTCTTCAGAGCATATTGAAGCTTATTCACGGTGAAAGATGTGTAGTGCCACCGTTATCGAATAATCGGGGAAAAGTTAAACATGTCAGAACTATTTATTCACCACTATGCACACCGGGGCAATCTTTTCCATTATCATAGTGGGCACACTCATAACGACAGGCTGCATCCTGCCGGGTATGCACATTCTCAGTAATACCCCGGATCCCATTGTCGGCCAATGGATCGGCGGTGAGCTCCCAGCGACGGACCGGCATATAATCTTTTATGAAAACCAGACATTTTTTTCTTCAGATTTCTTTTTAAATCGCGGAGAATCGACAGATAGAGGGAAATGGACGAAGAAAGAAACCGGTATTTATGCAACGCAATCAGTCACCGGTGAAATCACCACCTGGGTATATGATTCATTTGATGATTCGATGTACATGAGCAGAATACCCCAGATGAAATACCATCGGTATAAAGGCTAAGATGATCCCGATCCCGGCGTTTTCAGGGTAATCTTCCCGAGCCATGTCCATGCTCGCCCGGCACCCACCGTCCTCCGTTCTTCGTCAGCTCTTTCTTCCAGATAGGGACACCGGCTTTGATCGCCTCAATAATAAACCGTGATCCTCCATATGCTTCTTCCCGGTGCCCGGCTCCGACAATAATAATAAGGATATTTTCTCCGACAGCAAGGCGCCCTATCCGGTGAACGATATCGACGTGCAGGAGGTTGAACTGTTCTATCGCGTCCCGGGCAATTTTTTCAAGTTCATGGAGTGCAACCTCTTCGTAGGCTTCGAGCTCCAACTCGCGGATGTCGTCATCGCGGACAATCCCGTCAAACACTACAATTGCCCCGGTACCCCGCTGCTTTGCATCATGGATAAGCCTGCCGATATCAACGTCCTCGTTCTGGATAGCGATCATACTACCACCCTTTTTTTAAATCAGCCACCCGCGACGGGCGGGAAGACTGCAATGTCATCACCATCGGCTACGATTTGCTTTGCCGCATCCATAATATCGACCCGCCGGGCGTTCCGCATCAGGATCACGTACTCTCGGAAGTGACCGTTTTCATCGAAGATAGCATTTTGTCCTTCACGATTCTTCAGGGCGACCTGGTGTATCAGGTCAGGAAGGGTGGTCCCTTCCGCAATCTCGGCGATTATCTCATTCCCGAGAAGTTCCCTGAACCTTGCAAAAAAACGTATCCTGACCTTCATTTTTTATCACCAGATTTTTCGCACAAAGAACCACACACGGTACAACGTGGATTCCTCTCCATACATATCTCCTCTGCATGAGCTTGCAACCCATCCCAGATGAACAGCCGGTTAGTCAGGAGTTCCCCGTTTTTCAGGATATACTTCAATACTTCGGTCGCCTGAACCATTCCAATTAAGCCCGGAGTCACCCCAACCACGGGAAACACCTCCTTTGGCGGGGCTTTAGGGAACATGCACGCAAGACAAGCGGTCTGTCCCGGAATAATTGTCGTTGCCTGGCCGAAAAACCCGCAAACAGCCCCATGAAAAAGAGGGATTTTTTTCTTCAGGGCGACTTCGTTGAGCAGATACCGGGTGGGGTAGTTATCCATCGCATCGACGATCCCATCCGCGTCGCCCACGAGATCTTCCGCATTTTTTTCTTCAATAGTAGTATTGACAACCCTGATCGTTATATCCGGATTGATCGCATGGAGTTTCTCCTCAGCAGATTCAGTTTTTTTCCGCCCGGTATCGCGGTCATAATGGAGGATCTGGCGGTTAAGGTTGGAGAGATCCACGACATCACGATCAACAACCGTAAGCGTGCCGATGCCGGCAACCGCAAGATAGACGGAAACCGGTGAACCAAGCCCGCCTGCTCCGGCGATGAAAATATGGGCTTTTTTCAACCGCTCCTGCCCCTCGTCCCCAAAGAGCATCATCTGCCGCTTGTACCGTTCACGTTCGCGTTCAGACAGCATATTCACCAAAAATCCCTGTTCAGACCGGCTGGTGATCACAGGTGAGATCTTCGCTGTGATCATGAGAGTGGGGATTTTTCTCGACCCACGGTTCAAGCCCCTGTTTCTTCCGGTAATTATTGATGGCGTTGTGGATTCCTTCCTCGGCAAGAACGGAACAGTGCATTTTTATCGGAGGGAGGCCTTCAAGAGCCTCTGCCACTGCCTTGTTAGATACTTCCCAGGCTTCCTCCAGGGTCTTTCCTTTGATAAGTTCAGTTGCCATGCTGCTGGAAGCGATCGCCGCCCCGCAGCCAAAGGTTTTGAATTTCGCGTCGGTGATGATGTTATTTTCGATTTTTAAGAATATCTTCATGATATCACCGCAGACCGGGTTCCCGACTTCCCCCACCCCGTCGGGATTTTCAATCTCGCCGACATTGCGTGGGTTCTTGAAATGGTCCATGACCTTCTCACTGTACATCGCAGCCTCCTTCTTTTCCGTTCTTCTGGTACAAGGGAGACATATCTCTCAGGCGGGATACAACCTTTGGTAATACCTCAAGAACGAAATCCACGTCCTGTTCGGTATTGATGTCCCCAAGGGTCAGCCTCAGCGAACCATGGGATATTTCCACGGGAAGCCCCGTGGCGAGGAGGACATGGGAAGGCTCCAGCGATCCGGAGGTACAGGCGCTGCCGGTCGATGCACAGATACCTTCATCGTCGAGCCACAGGAGCATGGACTCACCTTCAATGTATTCAAAACTGACGTTGATATTCCCCGGCAACCGTTTCTCCGGATGACCGTTAAGTCTGGCAGCGGGGATCTTTGCGAGGATGCCCTGCAGGAGCCGGTCCCTCATTCCCCGGATGCGCAGATTGTGGCCTTCAATATCTGCAGTTGCACGTTCGATGGCGCTGCCGAGACCGACAATGCCAGCAATGTTTTCTGTTCCAGCACGTCTTTTCCGTTCCTGGCCTCCCCCATGGATCAGGTTGTCGATCTTCACACCTTTTTTGATATACAATGCGCCGACGCCTTTTGGTCCGTAGAATTTATGAGCGGAGAGCGAGAGAAGGTCTATATTTTGTGCCTTCACATCCACATTCACGTTGCCGATGACCTGAACAGCATCCGTATGAAAATATACCTTATGGCTTCGTGCAATGGCTCCGAGTTCAGCGATCGGTTCAATCGTCCCGATCTCGTTGTTGGCAAACATGACCGAGATGAGGATCGTCTTTTCCGTGATGGCCTTTTCAAGATCTGCGGGATCTATCATACCGTACCTGTCCACCGGGAGATAGGTTACAGCAAATCCTTCTTTTTCCAGGTACCTACAGGTATGAAGGACAGCATGGTGTTCGATGGCGGAAGTGATGATATGACTACCTTTTTTCCGGTTGGCAAAAGCCACACCCTTGATCGCCCAGTTGTCGGATTCACTCCCTCCTGAAGTGAAATAGATCTCATCCACGTCCGCGCCAATCGCCTTTGCAACCTGTACGCGTGCTGCATCAATCGCTTTCTTCGAATCGCCCGCGATACTGTAGATCGATGAAGGATTCCCGAAATTTTCGATGTAGTAGGGAATCATCGCTTCCAGGACCTCCTTTTTGGTGTAGGTGGTGGCGGAATGATCCATATAGACGACGCGTTTTTCTCTCATAATCTCACCGGGTACCTGACTGTTGTGCTGATGTAAGATGTATTCTTTGCTGCCTGAACATATCTTTAATTATTCCGGTCAGCGGGCGTGTCTGGCACGTCCTCTTCGCGATCTCTTCAAAACTCCTTCACGATGCTGCTCCTGCCACGATCGGTTTCGGTATAAAAAATCACAATTGTGAATGCAATGTATTATGTCACGATTGTAATAACTAAACGTTGTGATGTGATGGAAGCCCCCTGTCAGAAGATTGTCTGGGATGTCCTGCCTGCAATCCGTGCGGCAATTGCCGTCGAGCTTGTAAGGTGCGGTGTATCCCAGGTGGAAGCGGCGCGTATGCTGGAGATTGCACCATCGGCGGTTTCCCAGTATCTGTCCGGAAAACGCGGGTACCGGATTGAATTTGATGACGATGTAAAGAAAACAATCGGGCTGCTTGCGCAGGACCTGAAAGACGGCAAACAGATCAATCTTGTGAAGCGGACCTGTGACATCTGTCGCCAGTTGCGCGAGGAAGAGGAAGGCCCTTGCGCGAGCTCTCCGGATTCTTCGCTGGATCGATGTGGCTCCTGATGCAGAACCCCCCAGAAAGGATCATTTGTCGTATGGTTCCGGAGTCCCGATGAAGTTAAGAGAGAAACAGCGGATCCTTGAAGAGAATATCAGAAAGTACGGATCAATGCTGGTCGCATTTTCCGGGGGAGTAGACAGCACCCTCCTCGCGGCAATCTCCCGTAATATCCTGGGTGAGAAGAGCCGTTGCGTTCTTCTTGACAGCCCGGTTGTATCCCGGGCTGCACGGGAAGAAGCGCGCCAGATTGCCCGTGAGCTCAGTCTTGATCTGGATTGTATTCCTGTGCCTCTGATGGAGCACAAGGAATTCCGGGATAATCCGGTGAACCGTTGCTATTACTGCAAAAAGATTTCGGCAGGATATCTGAGAATTCGGGCAGCAGAACTGGGTCTTTCCTGCATCGCTGACGGCATAAATATCTCAGATATGGGTGAACACCGCCCCGGACTTGCCGCTTCTACCGAAGCGGGAATCATCCACCCGTTTATTGAGGCCGGGATCACCAAACAGGATATCCGGGATATCGCACGCGATCTCGGACTCACCGTATGGCAGAAGCCATCGGCTGCCTGTCTTTCATCCAGGGTCCCCTACGGGGAGGAAATTACCGGCGGGAAACTCCGGATAATTGAAGAAGCAGAGGAGTTCCTCACGGACCGGGGGTTCGGGCAGCTCAGGGTGCGTCTGAAGGGCAATACTGCCCGGATAGAAGTACGTAATGAGGATATGGGAAGAATTGTGGATATCCGGCCGTCGCTGATAAAGATGTTCAAATCAATCGGCATTGCCTATATCACCCTTGACCTTGAAGGCTACCGAAGCGGGAGCATGGATGAGGTACTCTGATGCATGATAATATTACCGCCGGATGATTGCCGGTGAGGAACGGAAACGATGGATACCCACCAAAAAATGTTCCGGATGATGCCCTGTATAAAGGTCAATGGCGAGGAGCTCAGAAAAGAACTTCACGAAGTTGTCGAGGAAGTTCCCATCGCCCTCTTTGTCAATGGCAGGCATGCGATGACCGCGATGATGAGCCCTGTACAGCTCGAGGAGTTTGTAACCGGCTACCTCTTCACCGAACAGATCATCAAGGGAGTTGACGAGATCGAATCCATCCGGATCGAGAAGAACCGTATCAGTGTCATCACCAAAAACCTGTTCAAAGTGCTCGGGCCCAAAAAGACGATCCTCTCCGGTTGCGGGGGAAGTGTCTCGTTCATTGACGCAGGGAAACTCCCGAAGATACGATCGGATCTGACGATCACTCTCCAGAAGATTGAGGAATCGATAAAAATTGCCCTTGCATCGGATCTCCACCGGATTACCGGGGGAATCCATGTTGTTGCCCTGCTCGATAATGATACCGTCCTGTCGGTATCTGAAGATATCGGCAGACACAATGCGGTTGACCGGGTAATCGGCTACGGTCTTCGCGCAGGTATCGATCTCTCCCGCACGTTTGTCGTCTCATCGGGAAGGATCTCTTCGGAGATGGTGCGCAAGTGCCTCATTGCAAATATCCCGGTGATCATCTCGCGCAGCGCAACAACAACGCTCTCGGTGGAGATCGCCGGGAAGACCGGGCTCACGATCGTCGGGTTTGCCCGTGCCGGGAAGATGAATATTTATACCCACCCGGAGCGGATTTCCGGGACGGAAGCGGTCCCGGGTATTTCACCTTCCCAGTGACCGCAGAAGGGAACAAACCTGGCAAAGGTCGCCGCTCGAGGGATCGCCACAGGTCCGGCAGGAACGAAGGGAAGAGATCACCGGGCGCGCACAGGAATGCTCGATCTTCTCCTTGCTCGTCATCAGGTTGAGCATCGTGCCGGGATGCTTATATTCAAAAACCGAGAGCATCGCACGGACCTCCCGCCGCAAAGCAAACCGGGTGTACGGGCACTCTGGCAGTCCGGTCCAAGCATTCTTCAGCAGAAGGTACGTTGCAATCTCTTTTTCTGATATTCGTGAGAGCGGTTTGATCCGGGGAATGAACCTCCCGGATGAGTCAGCGCCGGAGTTCCGGATAAGGCGGGGCAGGTCACCTCTGAGCACGTTCATCAGGACCGATTGTGCCTCGTCATCAAGGTTATGACCGGTGGCGAGCTTTGTCGCACCCGCGTGTTGAGCTCCGACGACCAGAGCTTTTCTGCGGAGGATTCCGCAGATGCTGCATGCCTGGGTTTCCCTGCCTTTCAGGATCGCATCAAGTGAATCTCCAAAAAGGTCCGGGAATGAAATGCAGTGGTATTCGATCCCAAGACGACCGGTGAGTTGTTCTGCTGCCCCTATCGTCGCTTCGCGGTAGCCGGCTGATCCCCTCATCTATTGTTATGGCGATGAGCTTCACATCCTTCCAGGACGGGAGGAGTCCGACAAGAAACAGGAGAAGTGCTGTGCTGTCCTTGCCTCCACTGAGAGCGACTGCAACCCGATCTCCCGGGATGATCATCCGGCGGGTTTTTATCGTATCTGCGACACGCGATTCAATATCCGCCGCAAAATGAACACCGCAGAAGTGACGACCGGTATTCCGTTGGTACATGACCGCAGGTTCTGTGCACCGGGAGCATACCGGATCCCGGGATCATTCAGGTTCAAGGGTCAACCCCCATGCGCTATCCGGATCACACGGATCACATCCTCATCCCCTGCAATCGTATCCTCAGATATCAGCTTCCCGTTGCGGGTCACCATTACATCAAGAGGGTTGATGCCCGCTTCCAGCAGTATCTGTCCGACCGGAGCCGGGGTGTGCTCAAGGATCCTCTCATTCCGGTCGGAAAGGATAAGTTTCATGTGCTGAAAGATAGGTTCGCGAGCAGGTTTCATAAACATCCCGATCAGGGAAGCAGGAAGTTGTCAGAAAGTATCCCTTGAAAAAACCAGAATGCTGTCGCAATGCACCACCCGCAGAGTTCATACGCAGACTGAACCCATACAATTACGGAAGTGTGCAGGTGAAGGCTGCTGTGTCGATCCAAGACGAAATTCTTCGGCTGAAAGAGGAGCGCCGGGCGATCATCCTTGCGCATAATTACCAGCCCGCTGAAGTGCAGGATATCGCCGATCTGACGGGAGATTCCCTCGAACTTTCCCGGGCAGCTGCCACGATGGACAGCGATATCATAGTATTCTGCGGCGTGGATTTCATGGCCGAGACTGCTGCCATCATCTCCCCCGGGAAGCTGGTCCTTCTGCCGGCGCAGGATGCCTGCTGTCCTATGGCGGAAATGATCACTGCAGACGAACTGAAACTCGTAAAATCCCGGTACCCGGTACCCCCGTGGTATGCTACGTGAA
Organism: uncultured Methanoregulaceae archaeon; assembly: GCA_963829225.1. Lineage (GTDB taxonomy): Archaea > Halobacteriota > Methanomicrobia > Methanomicrobiales > Methanospirillaceae > Methanoregula. The sequence continues at coordinate 216,876 of CAWHHQ010000002.1, forward strand.
TACGACCGCCGAGGTGAAAGCAGAGAGTGATATCTGCTGCACCTCCTCAAATGCGGTGAAGGTTGTCAATTCACTGGCAGAGGACCGCGTAATCTTTGTCCCCGACCGGAATCTGGGACAATATGTCCAGCGATTCACCAAAAAAGAGATCCTTCCCTGGGAAGGGTTCTGCATAGTCCATGACCGGATCACCCCGGATGATGTCCGGAAGGCACAGGCTCTTCACCCCGGGGCTGGTGTCCTGGTGCATCCGGAGTGCCGCCCCGAAGTGATCGATCTTGCCGATCAGGTCGCCAGCACATCAGGTATTATCCGGCATGTCTGCAACGACGCAGGAAAAGATTTTATCATCGGCACGGAAATCGGTATTCTCCACCGGCTCGCCCGGGAATGCCCCACCAAGAAGTGTTATCCCTTATCTGAGGAAGCGGTCTGTCGTAATATGAAGAAAACGGACCTGAAGAAAGTCCGCGATACGCTCATCTCGCTGCACCCCCGCATCACGGTTCCGGAAACGATCGCCGATCGCGCCCGAAAGGCGATTGCGCGGATGCTCGCCCTCTGACATTATTTGTCAAAAAACGATCGAGGTACTCACGGTCGACCATTCCGGCTTTCGTACTGGTCATGAGGAGAGGTACATCATGGAGGGACATTAAACGCGGAAGACCGGGATAAGAACAGTTTACGTGGATCATTTGGGAGCACCGTTTTTTATCGTATTCCCGGCACTATACAAAGAGGTAATATCGCACATCACCAAATAACCGGCAACTCATGGAAGAAAAACGACTTATTTCAACAGTAAAATATACAGCCGCTTCAAGGCCGGCATTTTTCCTTTCCGAGGTTCTCCCCTGCCTAGATGACACCCTGACCGTCCCCGACTCTTCAGGATTCTTTCACCCCGGCTTCCCGCTCTTGGTCTCATGGCAAAAAAAATAAACGGGGATTTTGAGATCACCCGGAACCCTCCTGTGCACCCTTACATCCTGAACCCGGAGGAGGTTAAAAAGCAGGATGCATTCTTCGCTGCTAGAGGTATTCCCGGCCTTCTTGCGCAGGGTATCGAAGAGTACATTACCCGGAAAACAGGAAAACCGTGGGATGATCTGGTCACCATCGAACGACTCCGCCGGGCGGTTGTAGCCCAGAAAGACGATTACTGGAAACCCGCACACAAACGGTCGTTACGCTACACGAAAGCCTACAGTGTGATCGGCTATCTCGCCTATCATTTCCCTGTTTATGTTATGCAGACAGAATACCTGCTCATGATGCTCGCCCGTGAGGGGCTGCTGAAGAAAACGATGACTATCCTTGATGTCGGGACCGGGCCGGGGTTGTCCCGCTCGCCATTGCAGATTTCTATTCCAGGCTTGAAGACGCCCGCGCAACCGTCTGGTCCCTGGAGAGATCAGAAGAACACATCGAGGCGTTCACGTACTTCCGGAATGCCTTTGTCCCCCGGGGAGGAAGGGTTTCCCTCAAACCTCCCGTTAAAACCGATATTATGACGATCGATCCTGAGGCACTTCCGGATGGGATCGACCTGATGATATTCTCCAATGTTCTCAACGAGCTCTTCGATGCCACCATGGACATCCGGGCCGATATCGTCACCCGGCTCTCAGAACGGCTCGCTCCTGATGGTTCGATAGTTATCGTCGAGCCTGCGGACCAGGAGAACGCGACCCGGATGCGCTCGCTTACCGTTGAGCTGCAGAAGAAAGGGCTCTCGATCTATGCCCCGTGTTCATTTATCTGGGGTTCGACGTGCATTGCCCCACGCTGCTGGAGTTTCGAGACTGCACCGGCGATCAGGCTGCCCCGGCTGATGGAGACGCTTGCCCACTGTGAGGATTCCTACCGGTACGTAAACACCGATATCAAGTATAGTTACGCGATCCTGCGCAGGGATGCACTGAAACGGGAATCGTTCCGCCTGTCTGACGGATCCCGGTTCCTCCGGTTATCCAAACTGCACCTTCATATCGGAAAACGGATCAACGTCGCGGGCACAAAGATGTCTGGCGAACTCGGGGATAACCGATCCCACGTGTACAAACTGTGCGACGGGACGGCAAAGACGCCCGTGTATGCGATGCTGCCTTCCTATCACATCACCCCGGAAAATGACCTGATTACCTCAGCGCCCTATGGATCAATTCTTGAGCTGCGGAATGTCCTGGTACGGTATAACCGTGAGCATGATGCATATAATCTGCTGGTAAGCAGGAATACTCTCATCAATCCGGTAAATTCCCAAAAAAAGAGAGCCTGCTGACATGAGAGCCCAAAAACCCTCGTGTGATTTTCATCCCGAATGTTCTCTGTCATGCACACAAGGGTTTTGTGCTTTGCTCACAAAAAAGTAAGAACTGATCCCGGTATCCGGGCAAGGAGTTGACGTGTCAATTTCAAAAGGATGTATTCTCTGTCACCAGGGTGCAAAGATGGTGCTCTTTGTTACGGGGCGATGCGATCGCTCCTGCTGGTACTGCCCGCTCTCCCGTGAGCGAAAAGGGACCAATACGGTTTTTGCAAATGAACACCCGGTCGATATCCCGTCCCAGATCCTCGAAGAAGCAGAGAATATGAGTGCCCTCGGTACCGGCATAACCGGGGGAGAACCACTCTTCTGCATCGGTAAGGTAATTGCGGATATTGCCGGTTGCTTAAGGATCACTTCGGCCCGGAACACCACATTCATCTCTACACGGGAAAGCCACCCACCGACACTGAACTGTTACAGCTGATAGGGCTGGTCGATGAGATCCGGCTCCACCCGCCCCGCTGAATGCTGGGATACCATCCTCGACTCGGACTATATCCGGTCGGCAAAGCATGCAAAAGCGATGGGTTATTCCGTCGGAATCGAGGTCCCCGCCCTGCCCGGCCTCGAGCTCCTCGTTCCTGCACTTCCGTACCTGGATTTTCTGAATATAAACGAACTCGAATGGGGCGATACCAATGCGTACGGGATGCGTAGCAGGGGATATGAACTTGCCGATGATCTCCATAATGCGATCCTGGGCGCACGGGAGTGGGCAGATGAACTGTGCCGGCATGAAAAAGTGCACTGGTGTTCTTCTGCTTTTAAGGACTCCGTGCAGTTGCGGGAGAGACTGAAGCGAATTGCAGAGAATACTGCCCGCCCGTTTGACGAGATCACGCCGGACGGGACCATCGTCTACGGCGTGCTCGAGCCTGTTACCGGAGCACACGACCGGTGTGCCCGGTGCTGTAAGAAGTTGTTTGAACCGGAGAGTTTTGAGATCGGTGATGACCGTATCGAGATGGCGTGGTGGCTGCTGGAGAAAAATGCCGACGATCTGCCCGGGAAAAAATACGTGGTGGAACGTTACCCGAACGGTGGGATGATTGTCGAGGTGACCCCGCTGTGATCCTGCGTCCGCTGATCGACCCGCTGTATGAGCGGTATCTCAAGATGCAGTACCGGCATGTACCCAACCATATCGCCATCATCCAGGACGGCAACAGGCGTTATGCAAAGATGCTGGGTATCGATACCCCCAGGGGGCACCGTGCAGGGGCGGACAAGACCGAGGAGATGCTCGACTGGGCACACGAACTGGGCATAAAGCATATTACGCTCTATACGTTCTCAACGGAAAATTTTTCCCGGAAAAAAGACGAGGTTGACGATCTCTTCGCCCTGTTCAAGGAAAAATTCCTCGCTATACTCCACGATGAACGGGTGCAGAAATATAAAATCCGGGTGCAGATGGTAGGCGACCGGTCGATGCTTCCCGATGATCTTCGGGACGCAGTAGAAAAGGCGGAGAGCGCGACACGGGACCATGAGGGTTTTCATCTCAATATCGCGCTTGCGTACGGGGGAAGAAACGAGATCGTACTTGCTGCGCGTGAGATCCTGGCTGCCATAGCGAGAGAGAGACTGGACCCGGAGTCAATTGATGTCCAGATGGTCGAACAGCACCTGCATGAAGGGAAAGGGATCCCACCGGTCGACCTGATAATCAGGACGGGTAACGAATACCGTACCTCAAACTTTCTCCCATGGCTTGCAAACGGGCATGAATCGGCGGTATACTTCTGCGCCCCGTGCTGGCCACTCTTCAGGAAAATCGACCTGCTGCGTGCTATCAGGATCTACGACCAGCGTGCTGCTGCGAAAGGATCCTGAATTAACAATATTTTTTCGGGAATAAAAAGATCGTATATTATATTTCTCTTCACGGTCAGATCAACTGGGTGGAAAGGTATGTCGGGTAAAACGGGCGGCCAATGGACACAGGTATCGGTTGTCGTACGATCTGATATCCTGCTGAAAGCCGCTGAAATGGGGCTGGATATCAGCGATGAACTGAACCTGAGACTTGCCGAGCTGGTGGGAATTGATTACCGGCAACAACCGCTTGCCGACCGGCTCCTGCCGGACTCGGAGATCCGTGCGGCCGCCACTGCCGGAAAACCGGATGACGGGGCAAAGCAACGATTACCATCCACGGTTCTTCACCCGGTGATCAATGCTGATGATCCGGCGGCAGCTACCAAAGTAAGGAAAGCGAAACGGGAGCTGCCACCGGTGCCTGCCGTACCTGTTCATGGTGCATCCCCACAACAAGAAACAGTTATTTCCCCGGAATATCCGGTTCCCCGGGTTTCTCAGCGAGGGCGGGGGAAAAAAAGTGAATCCACAAAGAAGGGAAAGGACGAGGATCTGAAAAAATTCGTTTCAGCCATGATAACCCGAGTCGATGCAGACGATGCAGTAATCCCCAAAGAAGATATGTACCTGGCATTTACGCGATGGTGCGTTGACCATCGTGCTGCACCGGTTCCTGACCGGAAGGTGTTTGCAACCTTGCTCAAAAACAAGTTTGCCATCATAGAAAAAACTGTGGACGGGACCTCGTGCTGGATCAATGTCCGGCTCGGATAATCCCGTTATTTCCCGAAACGCCGGACACGAGCCTGATAATCCCGGAGCACCCGTAAAAAATCCACTTTTCTTACATATTTCCAGTTAACGTCCGAAAAGAACAGTTCGGAATAGACCGACTGCCAGATAAGAAAATCCGTGAGGTGATCTCCGCCACTCTTGATTACGACATCAGGAGTATACTGGAATGTAAGGTAAGATTCAAGCGTTTTTTCATCGACATTTTCTGGCCTGATATGATCCTTCGCCATCCTGCGGATACATGCAGTAATCTCCTCTCTCCCGCTGTTTCCGAACGCAACGACAACATCCATTCCCCTGCCGGCCGTCTCCTCCTTATCACCGATATGGAGAATAAGGTGGGAGATCGTGCCAATTTTTCTCACCTCAGGCAGGAACCGGTCCAAATCTTCCGGGACAGGCGTACTGATATGGAAGGTAAGACCCTGGACACCCTTCCCTGCTGACGGGTTGCGCTTAACGACATATTCCGACAACTCGTTGCACCATGATGTAATGAGGGCAAGATTCCCCGGAGCTTCTCCCATATCCTGCCCGCTGATCATAAAACATATATGCCCCGGCACATGGGTAATCTGACGCTTCAGCAGGTACTCATAGAGCCAGTAAATCATGGCAATCCCCAGATCTGAATTAACTTGAGTATAAATTACTCTGTTAGTTAGTTTAGGTCTTCTTATTTGGTTGTGCTTCTATCAATCATATGAAACCTGCCTCATAGCTGACCGGGAAGAATATTACCGGTTACCGGCGGTTTTGCACAAGTCATACTGACCAAATCAATATAGTTGTCAGGATACCAGATATACCGGATAGAAGAGTATGCGGACCTCGTTGCGGGAAGATTACCTTGAAGCCATCTGTATCCATACCGGACGGTACTTCCGCCCCCCGACTGCAATCGACCTGAGTACAGTGCTGCACATCGACGAACAAAGCGTGCGAACCGACGTGGATGAGCTGGCACGACGGGGGGATGTCTCCCTCGGTCCCGACGGTAGTATTATACTGAGCGATCTGGGTATTGCAACGGGAAAGCAGATCATGAAACGACATGAGACCCTGCAGTGTTTCCTGAGTGAGATCCTTGGTATGGACCAGTCGTCTGCCTCTGACGAGGCATGCAGGATTGAGCATGCCGTATCGGATGAGACGATCGACCGGCTGGGCGACTACCTCCGATCACCGGTCCCACAGCCCACGTCAGCAATTCATCCGGACCCGGCGCCCTGTATACGCGGTGTCCAGCGGCCTGACACCTGCGGGTTCGCCCGGTCGCTGGTGGATTTCGAGGAAGGCCAACGTCTCATCGTACGGGATATACTTGGACGGGGATGTGCCAAACGTCTGCTGGATCTCGGGGTAGTTCCAGGTCAGCAGGTGACAATCAAGCGCAAACTCAGGAACCAGTCGATCGTCGTGCAGGTAAAGGATTGTGATGTTGCGCTCAGCCCCGAGGTCGCTTCGGCGATCTGCGTGGAGCGGATGCCATGAAGATCGCGCTCATCGGTAATCCGGGTGCAGGAAAATCCCTGATCTTCAACCAGCTCACGGGTCTTGGGGTCGAAGTGAACAAGTATCCCGGTTCCGCTATCGGGCTCGAATGCGGAAATGTCTGCTACAAAAACGAGAAGGTAGAACTTGTCGATCTTCCGGGCATTTACAGCCTTGATGGAAATTCAGAGGAGGAAGTCCTCGTCCGCCGCTTTTTAGAGAGGGATGATCCAGACCGCCTCATCGCCGTCATAGATGCCACCAGACTCGAACGAAACCTGTACCTGCTTACCCAGGTAGCAGAATATGGGCTGCCGATGATTGTGGTCGTCAACATGATCGATGACGCGGAGAGGCAGGGGCTCTTCATCGATACCGACCGGCTTGGGGCGATCTTCGGCTGTCCGGTACTTCCCACGGCAGCAATACTGGGAAAAAATATCGATCGTGTCCTCCCGCTCGCCCTCAAAGCTGCGCCGCTCCCTGACGCTTCGCATACCGTACGATCACCATATCGAAGCAGCATTGCGGTCCCTCGAAAAGACGATGGGCACCCCGCGCCAGAAGAACCTCCTCGCCCTTCAGGGTACAGGTGATAATGTCGCGCTTCGCGACGCGGCAACGTCTATCGCAACCGAGATCGAACAACGCCACCGGATGTCCGTGGGACAGATCATTGCAACCAACCGGCACAACTTTGCGCAGGGAGTAGCAGCAGAAGTGGTAAAGCAGGGTTCGGAGAAGAAGAGATTTGATCTCGACAGTATCCTTACCCGTGCCTTCCCGGGGATCCCGATTCTCTGCCTGATCCTCTTTTCCCTGTTGCTCTCGGTCTTTGTCATCGGATCCTGGATGGAGAGGCTGGATTGTCACGGATTTTACGGAATTTATCCTCACCCCGTATGCAACACTTGGACTACCCCCGCTTGCTGAACGGATCGGTTACTCGGTCCTGGTCGCGATAGAAGCCGGGCTCGGAATCGCCTTCCCGTTCGTTTTTACCTTTTATGTCGGCCTTTCTTTCCTCGAAGATACCGGGTATATGACCCGTGCCGCTTTTCTTGCCGACCGGTCAATGCACCGGCTGGGTCTTCACGGGGAGGCACTCATTCCCATGGTCATCGGTTTTGGTTGTACGGTTCCCGCAGTGATGAGCCTCCGGATCTTAAAGACCAGGCGTGAAAAGACGATCGCCGCGTTTCTCATCACTCTTGTACCCTGCTCCGCACGGACCGTGGTCATTGCCGGTATCGTTGCCGCGTTTGTCGGCATCATCTGGGCATTTTCCATTTACCTTATTGTATTTATCCTGATCATCATAACCGCAATCGTCATGTCGCGCCTGACACCGGGAGAACAATTTGGCATGATCGTTGAAATGCCATCATTGAAAAAACCCCGGTTAAAACTTGTCCTCCAGAAATCGTGGTTGCGGATCAAGGAATTTCTGTTTATCGCTATGCCCCTGTTGATCGCAACGAGTGTCTTTCTCGGCCTTTTCCAGTACTTGGGGGTAATTGATATATTCCAGACCATGGTCGCACCGATCACGGTAACGCTCCTTGGCCTTCCATCATACGCATCGACTGCCCTGCTCTTTGGGATCTTCCGGAAAGAACTCGCCTTTGAGACACTCGCGGTCCTTTCGGGTACTGCAAACCTTGGATCGGTCATGACATCGGTTCAGCTCTACACGTTTGCGATCGTCAGCATCCTTTTTGTCCCGTGCGTATCAACCGTTGCAGTCCTGTACAAACAGACTCGGGGCAAAAATTGCTATCCTCACCTCTGTCTATTCGCTCTTTCTGGGGATGCTGACAGGAGTCCTTATTAACATTCTCATGAAATGATCAATCCATACGTTCCGGCTGTTGCAATGAATGCGGCCGCATGAATAATTATTGCTCCTGTCAGCCAGATTCATGAAACAGTTCTTCCCCGTGATCGGGATGCCGTTGGATACACATGTTAGTCTGATTTCCTTCCTGAATCCCGGGCGATACGATGCTGACGTTTGTCGGCCTCGGGCTCTATGACGCGAATGATATCTCGGAGAAAGGACTGGCATGTATCCGAAACGCAGACCATGTTTTTCTGGATATTTACACCTCCCGGCTGATGGGTACATCGTACAAAGACCTCGAGAGAAGCTACGGAAAAGCCCTGCACCTGCTTGGTCGCGAGAATGTTGAGCAGGACCCCGATGAACTCCTGCTCCTTGCAGAGACCGACCGGGTGGCATTTCTCTGTGCCGGTGACCCGATGGTCTCGACGACACATGCAGATCTGCGGATGCGTGCGGCTTCACGGGGGATCAGTACATCAATCATTCATGCCGCTTCGATCTCCAGTGCAGTCTGTGGCCTCTCCGGACTCCAGAACTACCGGTTCGGGAAGTCCTGTTCGATCCCTTTCCCGCAGAAGAACTGGTTCCCTACAACATCCATTGACGTTATTGCCCTGAACCTGTCCCTGCGGTTACATACCCTGGTATATCTTGATATCCAGGATGAACGGTACATGACCGTGAACGATGCCATCATCCTTGTCGAACAGATGGCGGCAGAAAAAAAGGTACTTATCCCCCTGTATGTCGGTATTGCGCGGGCCGGGTCGGATTGTCCCGTGGTGAGGGCAGGAACTGCCGAAACCCTGAGACGGGTCGATTTCGGTCCGCCCCTGCATATCCTGATCGTCCCCGCTGAACTGCATGATATGGAGCGCTCGTACCTGGAGATGTTCGCCGGATTATGAAGATCACAGAATGCCGGGACCTTTTTACCGCAACGCTCTCCCTGACGCGGATCCCCGCACAGGAGAAAACCCCGGTCAATGCCATCGCCACCTCTGTCCTGGAGATGGCCCGGGCCTATGAGAGCGATGGGATCATGTTTTTTGTGTCGGGAGATCCTGTCAATGCCCTTGCGGGTTTTTATTACGGGTTCGGGTGGCTGCATTTCGGCCTGGCGTCGGGATTGCTGGTCGTTACAGATGCCCCTCCTGCGTGCCCGTTTACCGGTCTGCCCGAGATACTTCCGCCAATCTTCAGGGCAAAACTTGAAGAGAAGTCTCAGCGCTATGGACGACTGCTCGGGACTGCCCGTTTCTCGGTCGTATGTGCCCCTGATCCTGCAACATTATCTCATGCTTTTGCCCGGCGCACGCACTTTACTACCGGGGTCTATGCCCGTCAGGGAGAACAGCTCCTGCAGTCCGGTGCCTGCGAAGGAGCCCTCGCCTGTTTCAGTTACGGGCACGGCTGGCTGGATGCGGGAGTAGCTGCCGGACTCTTCCGGATCACCGCAAATCGTGAAATCTTCTGCGTCTGATCGGGAGAATCCGTTTTACCGACCCTGATAATATCCGGAAAAATGAGTTGATCTCATAAAAAGGTTTATACTATGTCCAATAATTTGTAAAGATACCCAAAAATATGAACGGGAGACCGAGGGGAGGTTAAATGGAGAAGTCACAGGTAAAATGGCTCTATATTTCAGTTGGATTTTCCCTTCTGGTCCTGATCGTTATCCTGTACCTTACCATTAACGAAAATACTGTCCGTTATCTTAAGGAGATCAACCCGTTCTTCCTTCTTTTAGCTTTCCTGACTCACATACTCACGATGTGCTTCTGGGCCATGCGTGTCAAGAAAATGGCCGGTTCACTTGGTTACCCAATTGGCTTTATTTACAGCCTGAACCTCGTTTTTGCTAACCTGCTTGCAGCTGCGATCACTCCCGCACAAGCCGGTGGGGAGCCGGTGCGGGTGCATGAACTTTATCGCGCAAATGTCCCCATCGGGGATGCAACAGCGGTCGTAATCATGGAACGGGTACTGGATGGTATCGCCCTTGCCACCCTTGCTGCGTTTGCCATGATTGTCCTGACCGACCAATGGAAAAGCCTTGGGGCGATCTCGGAGTTAATGGTTTATATAACCTGGATCTTCGTTGTGGGATGCCTCTTCCTCTTCTATCTCGCGGTTAAAAGGCCGGATGTGGTGAAAAGAGTCGTCAACCGGGGTACACGTTTCTTCACCCGCACGTGGGAAAGCGCAAAGGTAGAAAAATTCGTCCGTCGGGCCGACATAGAGATTGATAATTTCAATACAGCTGTCATCAAGTTTGTGAGAAGCGCCAAAGGAGGTCTGTTGTGGGGGATGCTGTTTACCCTTCTCTACTGGGTCTCCGAGATAGTTACTGCTTCGCTGATCCTCCTGGGTCTCGGGCAGCCCCCCCTGATTTTAGAGTCTTTTGTGATCCAGCTCATCCTTGCGATCCTGATGATGCTCCCCCTTACCCGGGAAGCTCGGGTATCGCTGAAGTCGGTGCAACCTCCATGTATGCCCTGTTCATCCCGGCATCCATCGTGGGCATCTTTGTCGTGATCTGGCGGATAGTCCTTTACTACTTCAATATCGCCCTGGGTATCCTCTCGAGCCTGATTATTGTCCGTCGTGAAGCAAAGTACAGGGCAACCATTGAAGAGACTGACATTAAATCTTAAATTGATAACAACAATTACGATACAGAACTATGCCCCTGGTCAGGTGTGAAGTAAAAGGTGTCTTTGTCGCCACGAATGATGAGACCACCGTTCCCCTGGTGCTTCTTACGAACAGGAACGGGTACAGCCTCCCCATCTTTATCGGGCTCTGGGAAGCGATATCCATCAACAGCGCGCTGATCCGGGAAGTACTGGCAAGGCCATTCACCCACGATCTCTTCCTGGATCTGCTCAATAAATTTTCCATCACCCTCCATTCTTTGCAGATCGATAGTATCGAGGAAGGGGTCTATTACGCACAGCTCACGCTTTCTACCGGTAGCCATGAAGAGCATATGGACTGCCGGCCCAGTGACGGTATCGCACTTGCACTTCGTGCAGGCGTTCCGGTCTTTGTCGATGAAAATGTCCTGGTATCAGCCGGGCAGAAGTCTGAAGAGCTCCCGCCCATGACAGACCTGTCAATGTTCCTGAAAAAATAAAATGAAAGGTTATCTCCGCCTCTGTTTAAGTTCCAGCAAGACATCGGCCAGATCGATATCTGCTGCCTGCATTGCAACGAGAAGGTGAAAGATAAGATCGGATGCCTCCTCGACGGTACGCTCCTTCACACCGTTTTTAGCAGCGATAATGAACTCGGTTGATTCTTCACCCACTTTTTCGAGCACCTTATCGATACCCTTTGCATCTGCAAGCAGACGGCTCGTGTAGGATGCCGGGGAAGGATTCTCTGCCCGTTCCTGAATCACCGACCAGATCTCAGCAATGATGGCCGGATCGACACTGCCTTTCATGCACCCTCTTCTCTGAGAAGGACTTCCCCTACTTCAAACCCGAAAAATCTCCGGGTGAGGATGCGCGCTTTTTCGATGTTGCACCCTGCCTTCCCGATTGCGATACCAAGATCGCTCCTCTGCTTCACGAACACATTCACCGGCCCGTTCTCCGGACCCCGGTCTACACTCACCACTTCTGCAGGTTTGAAGATATTAACGATGAATTCATCAGGCAATTCAGCATACTCGACCATCTCGATCCTTTTACCCAGGACATTCTGGAGCCGTTTGATATTATCTCCTTTTTTCCCTATAGCCAGCCCCATATCTCCCGGCCGTATGACATAGATTACCCGGTCGAACCGGTCATCGATGACACAGTCGAGCGCAGTGGATTTTGTAAGAATTCTTAATTCCTCTATGTATCTTCGCTCTTTAAAACCGATATTTCGCTCCATATCAGATTCATCCTATTGTATCCGCAATTTTTCTGGTATTCGAAATTTCAATATCTGGGTTTTATGCCCGGCAATCCCGGACCCGGTAATGTGGTTTAAGGAAGATCACACACTGCTACGGTAAAAAAGTTGTGAATGGATGCTCCGGTCAGATCACCGGATTGAGTAGGTGATGGATACCTGGGCGGTGACGGTGATATCACCCGGCTGCACAGGTGTCGGGACTACGGATTTTGCTGTCGACGCCCCTGCCTGGTAATTATCAAATACGGTGGGCGTATATCCCTGGGAGATATCGGCACTTTGTACTCCGGTGATATTGACACCCAGCGCAGCAGCAACGACATTTGCATCTGCACGCGCAAGGGTTACGGCGTTTTTCAGGGCTTCCGAACGGAGGGACTGTGCCTGTTCATCAGAGAGCATGAACTGGATCGAGTTGACGTTATTAACCCCGGCTGTCACCGCCGTATCGATGACATTCCCCGTCTGGTTGACGTCTTTAAGGGTGACCTGGAGTGTGTTGGTTACCTGGTAACTCTTGATCTTCTGGTTCAATAATCCGGTTGAATCCTGATATACCGGGTATATAGAATACCCCGTGGTTTTCATCTGGTCTTTGGGGATCCCGGCAGCAACCAGTGCATCGATCACCGCGTTCATCTGCACTGCGTTGTCCGACTGTGCTGTTTTTACGTTTGCGTTCTCCGTCTGGACGCCGAACGTGAGTTGCGCACGATCCGGTGACCCGGTCACAGAACCACTTCCGCTGACGGAGATTACATTACTATTTACCGTATCGGTGGTCGCAGCTGCCGCACAGCCTATTACTGCCGCCATAACAAGGACGAGGGCAATGATAAAAATGTTCAGTCTTCGTATCATAAGTATCGCATAAACTCAGTCTGGAAAAAGTTAAAGCTTGCTTTGACTGCGAAAAGAGTCGCAGTTATCAATAATATCCCGCTCATGCCCCCAAACTACAATATATTTGAGCGCTTATCGTACGCCGATTCAGCATGGAAGCAACAATCGTAGAAAAAATTTTTTCACGGAAGTGCGGCAGGGATATACGGGCAGGCGAAGTGGTGATGGCCCCGGTCGATGGGGCAATGATCCATGACATTACCGGCCCACTTGCCATTCGTAAGTTCTACGAGATGGGAGGTTCGAAGGTCTTTGACCCTGAACGTGTCATCATGCTCTTTGACCACCAGATTCCGGCGGATTCCATTCCTGCCGCCGAACACCATATCTACATGCGAAAATTTGCTGCCGAACAGCTGATCAACAACTATGACATAAACGAAGGGGTCTGTCACCAGGTCGTTCTCGAGAAGGGACGGGCAGCACCGGGTGAGATCATCGTAGGCGCAGATTCCCATACCTGCATGTATGGTGCAGTCGGGGCATTTGCCACTGGCATCGGCTCAACCGATATGGGATTTGTCCTGAAGTTCGGTGCCTTGTACTTCAGGATACCAGAGACGATCCGGGCAGAAGTATCCGGAAAATTCCCAAAACGGGTCGGGGCAAAGGACCTGATCCTTTCGATTGCCGCTGACATCGGTGCCGACGGGGCTACCTACAAGGCCATTGAATTTACCGGAAAATCCATCGCAAAACTGGATATGGCGGGACGGATGACCTGCTGCAACATGGCAATCGAGATGGGGGCAAAAGCGGGTATTATCGCGCCCGACAAAATTACCTGGGAATATGTGAAGAAGAAAAGAGCAATGAAACCCTTCTCCCTGGAGAGCGACGCTGACGCCGTCTATGCCGACAAACGTTCGTATACCGTCTCGGATCTCGAACCACAGGTTGCGATACCGCACAATGTCGACACCGGAGTGCCCGTCACCAAGGTTGCCGGGACCCCTATCGATCAGGTATTCATCGGTTCGTGCACGAACGGGAGGTTTGAGGATTTCGAGGAGGCTGCCGAGGTGCTGGGGAAGAAGAAGTTCAGCCCGAAGGTGCGGGTCATCGTAATTCCGGCTTCCCGGGACGAGTACCTGAAAACCCTGCGGGCGGGGCTCATCGAGAAGTTTGTCAGGGCAGGCGGGCTGGTCGAAGCCCCCTGCTGCGGACCTTGTATGGGCGGGGCATTCGGCCTGCTGGCCCCCGGGGAGGTGTCCCTTTCGACTTCGAACCGTAACTTCAAAGGAAGACAGGGAAGTACTGAAGGACAGGTATACCTTTGCTCACCTGCAACTGCTGCGGCGAGCGCGATTCGTGGCGTGATAACCGATCCGAGAGAGGTGTGAAGATGATAGCGTGGAAATTTGGAAATAATATCGATACTGATGCGATCATCCCCGGCAGGTTCCTCACCATCTATGATCCAAAAGAGCTCGCACGTCATGTTTTTGAAGGGACGCGGGATGAATTTTCCAAAAATGTCAAAGAAGGGGATATCATCGTCGCCGGGCGTAATTTTGGCTGCGGTTCATCCCGCGAACATGCACCCCTCGCCCTTATCGGCGCCGGCGTAAAAGTTGTCGCCGCACAATCCTTTGCGAGGATCTTCTTCCGGAACGCAATCAATGTGGGATTGATGCCCATTGTCTGTAACGATGCCGATCAGATCGCCGATGGTGTAAATCTCAAACTGAATGTGAAAGCAGGCTATCTCGAAGCGGGTGGAAAGCGGTACGGAATCGAACCGGTACCGGAGTTCATGCAGGGCATCGTAAAAGCCGGTGGACTTGTGGAATATGCAAAGAATATGAAGGATGTGCCGGTGTGTACAGGATCGCTACGATAGGCGGAGACGGGATCGGTCCCGAAATTATTCATGAGGGGAAAAAAGTACTGGATGCCGCGGGCGAACGGTTCGGTTTTGATATCCGTTGGACCGACTTCAATATCGGTGCCGATCGGTATCTCTCAACCGGAGACCTTCTAACCGAAAACGATCTCGCAGGACTTTCGGAGTTCAAAACGATCTATTTCGGCGCTATCGGAGATGAACGGGTAAAACCGGGCGTCCTGGAAAAGGGGATCCTCCTCGCACTCCGTTTCTATTTCGACCAGTACGTTAACCTCCGCCCCATTAAACTGCTCACGGGAGTGGAAACGCCTCTCGCCGGCAAGACACCGGCCGATATCGATTTTGTCGTAGTGCGGGAAAATACCGAGGACTTTTATGTAGGGATCGGGTCGCGGTTCAAAAAACACCAGAAGATCAATCTCACGATAGCCCGTGAACTCTATTATGCCAAGTTCGGACTCGATGTCGAGAGCGATGCCGAAGAGATCGCCTACCAGATCGGCGTCGTTACCCGCGAGGGCACACGCCGGGTTCAGGAATATGCCTTCAGTCTTGCCCGGAGCAGGAAGAAGAAACTGACCTCGGTTGACAAGGCAAACGTACTTTCAGATATATATGGTCTGTGGAGGGATGTCTTTACCGAGACTGCCAAATCCTATCCTGATGTCACGACCGAGTTTAACTTCGTCGATGCGATCACCATGTGGTTTGTCAAAAACCCCGAGTGGTTCGATGTCGTGGTCACCCCCAACATGTTCGGCGATATCATCACCGATCTCGGTGCCATGATCCAGGGAGGACTGGGCCTTGCACCCGGCGGCAATATCAACCCGGAAGGTACTTCGATGTTTGAGCCTATCCACGGCTCTGCTCCGAAATACAGAGGCATGGATGTGGCAAACCCGATCGCCACCATCTGGGCAGGCTCGCTCCTGCTCGATCACCTGGGAGAGCACGTGGCAGCCGCATCGGTTGTTACCGCCATCGAGAAGAGTATCCGTGATGGCGTGGTGACAAAGGATATGGGGGGTTCAGCGGGTACGAGTAAGGCCGGCTCGTATATTGCTCAGTGTATAAGAAAAGGGTAGCAGGGATTTTTTAGATTCAGATGCTGTTGATGCAGGTCTGGGGAGTGTCCCGGTCAGGATTGCTAAAAGAGTGAAGACAAAGATAATATCTGTTTTCGTCGAATTCCTTATCAGATATGCGGGAGGTTCGCACCGTTATGGAGCAGGATACCGTTCCACCTTACCATCCGGTCAGTCTTGACAGGGAATACCTTGCAGCCGAAACCTACAAGCGTTACCAGGAAAAGCATAAAAAAGCAATCTCGAATTTCAGCGCTCAACAGAAAGCCTTCACTTTAGAGGATTTCAGCAATCACATCGGGTATCTCCAGGAATCCCTTGCGCTTCATAACGCGGCGCTCTTCGTTGATTATGTCAGCTGGGCGCAGTTCATCCTTATGTCCAGGCATCTCCCCACTGATTACCTGCCTTCGACACTTGTAACATTGAACGAAGTTCTCAAAAAGGAACTTCCCGTGGATTTCCGCGCTGAAACGGATAGCATCATAAAAAAAGGCCTTGCGATACTAAAACAGGCCCCCAAAGAACTTCCCTCGTATATTACCGGGGAAAATCCTCTGCATGCCGTTGCACAATCCTGTTTAGAAGCCCTGATCGGTGCGGACCGCGAAAAAGCATGGACAGTTATCACTCAGGCAGTTGCCTCGGGAGTTCCTGTGAAGACTATTTATCTCCAGATTTTTCAGCCGGTATTACGGGAAACCGGCAGGCTCTGGCAGATCCGGCACCTCAGCATTGCACAAGAACATTACGTGACTGCTTCGATTCTTGCATTTATCTCCCGGTTACACGCACAGATCCTCGTCTCCGGCAGAAAAACCCGGCGGAAAGGAAAAGTCCTCGTTGCCGGCTATGTCTCAGATGAACTGCATGATGTTGGGATCCGGATGGTGGCAGACTTTTTTGAACTGGACGGCTGGGATACCTATTTCATCGGAGGAAATACTCCTGCACAGAGTATGCTTGAAGCAGTACGGGACCGGAATGCAGGCGTTGTCGCTGTATCCTCGACTATGGCTTCCCATATTCCCGTTGTCCATTATCTTATCCGTTCCTTGAGGGCAGATCCAGGGACAAGGGGTGTTAAAATAATTGTTGGCGGTTATCCGTTTACCCTTGTCCCTGATCTCTGGAAACAGATCGGTGCTGACGCATGTGCGGGAAATGCGGATGAGGCAGTCTCAAATGCAAACCGTCTTTCACCGGAAATTGTACAAATATCCATCTGATGATTTGTTCCAGCCGGGATGCTTCACGGATCACGAAAATTCAGCGCGGGCTTCCTTCTCACGATGCACGGCGGTCAACCAGGCGTTTTGGCCTTCCTTTGAGTTTGTGCAGCTCGAGTTGCCCTTCACCGACGAAATCAATTACCATTGAGAACTGGTGATCTGCATAACGTTGCGCGAGTTCACTCCGGTGTTTCAGGATTCGTTCGACAAACCGTTCTTCAATAAGCCGCTGGTTGGCCGGATCCACGTCTGTGGATTCCATGCTCACCCTCATCACTATCTCATTCCTGGATGTGCCCTCTGATATAAATGCCTCATATTCACCGTTGAGGAACAGCATATTATCATGCTGGAAAACCCCCGCCTCCACATCAACTCGGTTTATCGGGGTCCCGAAGATATGGATCGTCTCAGATTCTCTCTGGGGGTTGATAATCCGCATGTGCGTTCTGCCGCATGCACACGGTAACCGTGATACAACGGTTGTAACGTCCTCGGTGTCATAATTGAGGAGGAGGGTGCCTGCCTTGGAACCTTCGGGGAGGAGGGTGGTAAGAACCGCCCGCCCGCAGTTGCCATCATGCACGAACGCTTTCATCTGTGGATCGTAGATATCGAGATGAACGAGATCCTCGGGAACGTGGAGCCCGGCCAACTCTGTGCATTCCCCGCACATCGTCCCTTCCGTGCTCCCGTACGTATTGTATACCGGGCACCCCCAGGTTTCTGCAAGGTATGCCCGGGATTCATCGGCAAAGCTTTCTCCTCCCGCAACAAGTCGGATAATGGAGCCTCTCCCTGAGCCGGATCCCCTCATGTTCAAGCCGCCGGTAAAGCCGTAGCAGTTTGAATACGCTGCCTACTATTGCCGTGGGGCGGTAGCCTGTGATAACCCGTGATGAAAAGTCACATTTACCAAAAGGGATGATGGTCATCCCAAGCCGCTGGGCTGCAAGAGTCATGGTATTTGCCCCGACGTTCATTCCGTAGGATGCACAGACAACCACGCGATCCTCCGGGCCAAAACCCTGTGACACAAAACTCCGGGCATATTTCTCTGCGTAGCGCTTCCAGTCATCCCACGTGAGAAAGAAACTTTTGGGAGTCCCGCTCGTTCCACTTGTTTCCTGGATAGTAAAGACGTTCCTCCAGTCGGTGGAAAGGAACTGGAAATCTGTTGTGCCTGGCGGCTGGTGTTCGCGAATGGTTTTTCCGGAAATGACGGGAAGTAAAAGGAGGTCTTCATGAACCCGGATTTCATCCGGATTAATCCCATTCTCTTTGAACCAGTGCCGGTAGAAGGCTGAATGATCATACGCATACCGGATTGTATACCGCACCCGTTCATCGATCAGGGCATCGAGACTGC
Source organism: uncultured Methanoregulaceae archaeon (assembly GCA_963829225.1). Classification (GTDB taxonomy): domain Archaea; phylum Halobacteriota; class Methanomicrobia; order Methanomicrobiales; family Methanospirillaceae; genus Methanoregula. The sequence goes on from CAWHHQ010000002.1 coordinate 235,526, forward strand.
TTCGATCCTGTGTTTCAATCTCAGGATTATGGTATGCCGGCATTGCCACTACAAAACCATGGTGAAAAAAAGGTTTATAGGTTGTGTCACCTTACGGGACTCTTCATCTTATGCTTCTGCCGGTATCCTCGGTTTAAGGCGGATTGGCATTTTTTCCTCAATGATACTAACGGTTGGTTAAACAACAGCGGTTCGGCTCCTGGAAAATTTTTGGCAGGTAGAAAATAATTATCCCGGTTTACCTGGTCAGAAAATGAAAAACAACGAATCTCTAATACTTTTTATTTATTCACGCCATACGGCAACACGGACTACGGAGTCAGATCATCTTTTTTGGATTTTCCTGAGAGGGCAGAATTATTTCCGCTTCCAGACCCCGGTTTTTTCATCCTTCTCGTATTGCTTTTTCACCGCAGCCCATGCGACCTTGTGGGTAACTACTTCAAGGGATTCGGCACCTCTCCTTTTTTTCGGATCTGAATATTCTTCCCAGGCATGGTTAAATGCCTCAAGATAAATTTCCTGTGCATGTTCGGGCAGGTGATTCCGGATCGAGTCGGGCAGATCTCCGATAGTTTTGTACGGCATGATATTCTCAAAGCCACTACTTGGGGGATCAACTATAAAAAATTAAAGATAGTCCCAATTCGCAGACGGATAGAGTACGGTTCAACGGATGGAATTTTATCGAATTTCCCCTGCCAGGGTGAAAAAAGAATATTTCTCCGGATAATCGCAGCCCGATTTTGGGTGAAGATCAGGGATAAAGTAATCCTCATTCCGCCGCCCTGAATACCAGCCATTCAGTTTTCCCCGCACGTTTGAACCTCACGAGGACATAGGGACCGGTCATGATGTGGCCATGGAAGGTGATCTCGATCTTGTCGGGATCCCAGTGTTTCGTGTCATACGTGCCACTATCCCAGATGGAAACGGTACCGGCCCCATACTGGCCTTCGGGAATCGTCCCTTCGAAATGCCCGTAATCAAGGGGATGATCCTCCACGGCGACCGCAAGATGTTTCTCTCCGGGGGCTTCCGGCATGCCTTTTGGCACCGCCCAGCTCTTCAGTACCCCATCCCGCTCCAGCCGGAGGTCGAAGTGCAACCGGCGTGCGTGATGTTCCTGGATGACAAAATAATTCCCACCCCCCTGAGGTGTCGCCATTCCTTCCGGTTCGCCAGTAACGGAAAAATCCCGTTTCTTTTTATAATCCTCCAGTGCCGATTCTTTTGGGAGTTCCTGAGGTTGATCTTCGTTTGCGGGTTCTGTCTTCTGGGAACGACCTCTCCGGGAGATTTCTGCACCAGTCTTCTGGATGATCCTTACTCTCTGCATCCGGATCTACAGGAGGAGAAACGATGGTAACTTCATTCAGCTGATCGGTGGAACATTCTTCCGGCCTCCGGTCCAGGCGCATCCGGATAAACCGGGGGATTCGCAATTTTTTGTCCCGGGTGACCATTTGGTACGCCACCTCGCAGACAAGAACCGGTTTCAGCCATATCACCGATAGTGACAGTTCAACATCGTCCAGTTGAGGAGTGCCCGTCTTCAGCGTTGAGAAGGTCTCCTGAAGATCTGCCAGGTCCCGATCGGAGAAACCGGTTCCCACTTTGCCGATATACACGAGATTACGGGCGTTTTCCCCGACCGGAGTGGAGGGCAGGGAGGTACGCTTCGAAGAAGATATCCTGCGTTTCACCGGAGGAATGTCACCGCGTTCCTGTTCATACAGACCAAGGATAAGAGCTCCGAATGTTGGGCCGCGACCGCCCTGTCCCGGGGTATACCCGGCGATCACGCAGTCGCAGGTTCTCTCGGCTTTTATTTTGAGCCATGCACCGGTCCGCAGGCCGGGCTCGTAGGGGCTGTCCCGGCGTTTCGCCATGACCCCCTCGAGACCCTTCGCAATGGCCGCTTTATAGTATTCCTCGCCTCTGGCCTCGACGGGGACCGAGAGGATGACGTGGGGACCTTCCGTGACGGAGTTCCCGAGGATCTTCCTACGCTCGCTGAACGGAAGATCCAGCAGGGGTTTTTTATCTTTTTCGAGAATATCGAAGACGATATAGGTGACAGGATTTTTTACTTTAACGGGAGCGGAACTTCCGATCCCTGCCTGTAACCGCGGCAGCAGGGCCTGGATGTCCGGTCTCCCCCTGCTCATCACGACGATCTCCCCGTCAAGCACGGTATGGGGTGCCAGGTTCAGGAGCTCGGCAAGTTCCGGGAACTGTCCGGACAGTTCCCGGTCATTCCTGCTTCTAAGAGAGAGATTGCCATCGACATACGCAATTGCCCGGACACCATCCCATTTGATCTCAAAATCCCATGCATCGCCATTGAATGGGCCGTTTGAGGATCGCGAAAGCATAGGCTTGTATCGGGATGTCATAGGTATACGTTGTCTGTTTTCGTCATTTCGCCGAGAGGGTCGAGAGGGTCTCTTTGAGTGCCTGCATCAGTTCTTTTGCCTCCTCCGGATGAGGTTCAACATATACCACTTTTTCACCCTTGAGCTTCTTTTCGATGAGACCCATCACCGCTTCCCGGTACCGGTCATGGTAATCGGACATGGAAAAGTCTCCTGAGAGATCGGTGATGATCCGTTTTGCCAGCGTGAGCTCGGCTTCCTTGGGAGCCGGAAGCTCCGTCAAGGTTTCGAATGCCTGGGGGAGGGTAACCTCGTCAGCGTACCTGAGGGTGGTCAGTACGAGCCCCCCGCCATACGCGTGCACAACGACAGGATACTCCTTGGTCCGGAGCGTGATGGTCCCGATAGTCTGCCCTGCCGAGGTCCTTTAATGCAGTAACAAGAAGGCTGTACGCATCCTCGCTCCGGTCGGGGGTGAGGAAATAGGAGGTGTCAAAATAGACCGGGTCCAGGGAAAGGTAGAAGACAAATTTCTCAATCCTGATCTTCCGGTTGGATTCCGGCATGATCGCCTTCAGCTCTTCGGGTTCAAAAATCAGGAACTCACCCTTCCGCACCTCGTATCCCTTGACCGTCTCTGCCCAAGGTATTACCCGCTCGTCTTTTGTACAGACACGGTCATACCGGAGAGGCTGCCCGTCCGCCTTATGAAGGAGCCTGAAGGAGACTGACCGGTCCCTGACCATCGTATGGAGCCTGACCGGCACATTGACCAATCCCAGCGTAATACTCCCGCTCCAGAAAGGTCGTCCTGCCTTCCCTTGTTCTGCACTCCCTCCGGGATGCGGGACAACCGGGGTCGCAACCTTCTCTTTTTTCCCAAAAACTTTTGCTGGTTTTTCTTCTGCCTCCACCACCGGTATCTTTTCGGTTGTGGCGGCATTACGGGTTCTTGTCTGTGCCTTATCTCCGGACATATTTTTTAAAGGATTAGTTCCCGATCTTCTGCTTGGTGTCAAACATGGACCTCCAGGGTTCTTCTTTTTTTGAAATCACTGTCTTTATATTAAAATCTTCGGCCCGCATCCCGCGTTTAAGTTCATCCCACCGGAGCGGCATGGACACCGTCGCCGTCGGTGTTCCCCGGAGACTGTAGGGAGCCACCATCGTTTTACCTTGTGCATTCTGGAGATAGTCAATAAAAATTGTCCCCGGATCCCGGGATCGGGGAAATTCGGAGACCACGCGGGCGGTATCTTTTGCAATCTCCTTCCCGATACGGTGCGCAAACTCCCGGACATCCCCAAAACGGTGTCCCGCACGGAGCGGAACCACGATATGGAGTCCTTTTTTCCCGGAAGTCTTGGCAAATGCGACCAGACCGGCATCTTCAAGACGTTTTCTGACTACGATTGAGACCTCGATAACATCATCAAAGCCGAGCGGGGGTTCCGGATCGATGTCGAAGAAGAGGAGATCCGGTGATTCATAAGACCCGGTCTTTGAGAGGGTGATATGGAGTTCCAGGGAGGCCAGGTTTGCAAGCCAGATAAGGGTATCGAGATTGTTACATACGACAAAATTCACTTCGCGATCGGCCGTTTCTGAATAATGAGTGAAAATATTTACAAAACCGGGAGTACCCTGCGGTGCATCTTTCTCATAAAAATCCTCTCCACTAATCCCGCCCGGAAAACGGTGCATGGTAATCGCCCGGTCTTCCAGAAAGGGAAGCAAACGCGGTGCCATGCGGATGTAATGCATGATTACTTCTTTTTTGGAGACTGATACGAGCGGGTACAATATTTTATCAAGATTGGTAAAACGGACGCGAGTAAGATCCGTCATCGCGGTTTCATCCACCCGGGACTTCTCCCTTCCTGCCATCGGGAGGGAATTGTCGTTGCCTGTTGAAAATAGTATCTTCCAGAAAGGACCTGTTCCCGCGCGCTCAGATAAAAACTGGTCTGCCCGCAAAAAAAATCCGGGAGACGTGCTTTCCTTCAATACCCCAGCTGGAACCTGCACCTCGGGGAACATCAAAAAAGAATTCCTCATTTTTATGAACTTGCAAGACCGAACAAAAAGGGTATCTTTTTTCGGCCACGGTGACATTATCGCAAAATGTTCTGACACTGGTGGGGACTGCTGTAAGTGTTACCTCCGCCCTCCGCCGTTGGGGCACCTCTCGGAATGCGATAATCTTCAGGAGGTTAACAGGAAATTCTCTTTAGAGACTGAAGAACAGTACAAAGGGCATCAAGGGACGCACCCAATAGGATACCTCTCTCGTCCGGAAAAAGGGGCCAATCTCCTACCACTTCAAAATTAAACAACAAAAATGAACAGCAATAAGAGGTTCACATGAGTTTCCTGAAACCAAAGGAATTATTTTTCCTCGTTCTCACCGGTTTCATGCGAAAAGAGGGCTCTGAAATAGTCGAGCGGGCCTTTTGCCCGAAAAGAAGGTGAAACCCTTGCCGGGCTTCTTCTGCCACCCGTGAGATCTTTGATGAGGAATTCTGCCTCGGCAACACCTTCCTCGACCTGTGTCCGTTCGGTGACATCGATCATCGAACCGACAAGAGCGACCGTTTTGCCACTCTTCAGGACCGGGATCTCGTTCACCTCGACCCTGATGATTTTTCCGTCAGCGGTCGCCATCTCAAGCCGGTACGGAGGCTCACGCCTTCCGGTAGTTATTGCCCGGATTGTCCGCTCAAGACCTGCAGCATTTATCGGGCTATCGGTAAGATAATCGGTCCATGAACGCTTTCCCGAGCGTGGGAGAAATCCGAGGAGTGAACGGATACGAGGGCTGAAATACATCAGGCTTTGGTCCGGTGAATGGGAATAATACATCGGTTGCCCACTCTCCACTACTAGCATCAGTTCTTCGTCTTTCTTCCTGGTTGCTTTCAGTTCATTGCGTATCCGGGTGATATCGCGTCCAGTGGCAACGATCGATTGAACTGAATTTCCTTCACCGACAATGGATTTGGCCGACCAGCTGATGCAGCGCATCCCTTTTGGTGTCTGAATCCATTGCTCGACGATACAGGAAAACGGGGGACGGAAAAGTTTGACCATCTGCGTTGCGATAACGTCGGAATACCGTTCACCGGTGACCGGCATAAAGATGCTGCCGATCAGTTCCTCCTTCGACTTCCCGATCGTGGTGCAGTACGCAGAGTTAACAAAGAGAAGACGCCCTTCCAGATTGAACCTGACGACGAGATCCTGCTGATGCTCGACAAGATCCTGGTAAAAATTCTCCGTCTCTGCCGTGATTACCCTCCTGTTGCGGGTTGCTGAAAAAGGCGTCTCCGTTAAAAAAAAGGAGACTCCAGATTTACGTAAAGATCATCTGTCGCATGACTATTAATGTTGTACGATGCGTGCTGATCCAGGGGCTGAGTAAAACATTATACGGTTGCAGATATGCGCTTCTGATCCAGGGTAACCCTTCGCATCTTCTGCGACGGGGAAACCGGTTCAGGAATTTTCATGATGAAGGCATACCGTTCTTTCCCATACATCACGCTGCCGAGGGCACGCAGGGATACCGTGAAACTACCCTCGTTGAAGATATCGATATTCAGGGCTCTGCCGGATACTGATACCTGGGCAAGGCCGCTGGTTGCCCCGAGATAATAATTCCAGTTATGAGTAAGTTCCTCGATCTGCACTAATACATGACCGGAGATCGCTGTTGCCAGGTCAGAACGCCGTATTGCATACCGGACGGAGAGGATATGCAGTTCGATAACCTCATGCAACCTTCCCTCGCCGTCAAATGCCTTGTATCCAGTCCTCTGCAGATATCCCGCCTTTTCCATCATACCCGACCACCTTTCTGTCGTGATATGGCATTATGCGGGAGGGTATATAACCCGTCAGTCTGCGCGGGGTGAAAGTGAACGACCAGAGAAAAGGACCGGGACAGGAATATCTAAAAATTATCGGAAAAGGTCGTAATTATCTCCTCCGGTCCATGCATGCATTCAGAACATCCTCAATGAAGGTGAGGGTACCGCTGATACCGGCGACCGGATGAGAAGCAAGCTTTACCATCCCCCTGAGCGGGGGGGTAAGTCCGACAAACGCCCGCTTGGGATCCACCGATCGTTCAAATGAGGACCCTATAACGAGATCGGGGTTGTAGTACCGGATAAGTTCCTTTACCCGGGTGAGCCCCTCAACATGCCCGGCAGGAAACGAAGTGGGCCCGGGTTCATTGCGGGAACCGATAAACCGGATATCCGCATCAAGATAATGTTTCAGCGTATCTGCGGCGAACCTTGCGTACGAAAAACCCCCAAAAATAACCGTGTGGGGGGGGTCGAACCTGCGCAGAAATTTATCACATGCCCGGACAATCCGTTCGTCCTCCTGTTCCATCTCTTCAATGACAGGACCGGGATCTGCATCCGGGAAGAGCGAGGCTATCCGGATAAAAGTTGCTGTGATCTCTGCAAACCCGAGTGTGCCGCCCAACCGCTCGCCAACACCGCTGGCAAAATCCTCGTTTGTTCCTAACGTATAGGGAGCGGCCTGTCTGACCCGGTCAAGCCGGTCGGAACAAAAAATCGTACCAAGAGGTACTGAAGCATCAATGAGCATACGGGTAATTTCCCTTACGTTGCCACCGGAAAATGGATCGAAGAGGCATGCTCCGTCAATATTTATCCCCGGCCTGTCCGGCTCTATGGAAGGCGCCAGGACCGAAAGCGCCTTTTTGTACCCGGTCTCCACATCACCGGAAAAACCCGGGCTGTCAATAAAGATTACCTCGTAGTCCCTAAGCATCGACCGGATGTCCTCACCAAGAATCGCCGGGACACAGGTCATCACAACGGCAATCTTCTTCCCGCACCCGGAGAGCCCGTCAAGAACTTCCCGGAGTCGTTGCTCCGACCCGAAGATCACCTCTCGTTCCAGGATGAAGGTGCCATGGAGGGGTGCGTGAAGAAGTGTGGTGGGATAATAATAGCATCCGCTTGACCCATGGATTACGACTGTGATGCCATCAAAACCCGCAAGACAGGCGCAGGCACCGGTCATAGCACACGGCCAGAGGGGATTTTCACACCCGGGCATGCATTGCCCGCCTCCAGCGGTGAAGCATATGCCGGATCCCGTTCGTTCCTACCGGAGGTGACAATGGAAGCGGTACCCTGCAGCCATCGGGTGCAATGGTGACAGCGATCTCTTGTGCGACTTCGCGGGCAATCTGGGAGGTATCAGAATCCATCCCGGCAGGATCGAAGGTGATGGATGCACCGGAAAGGTCTTCAAATTCGGTAAGGATCTCCTTTTGCAGGGCTCGTTCCTTGCGCACGGTCTGCGTGTATTTCACGTCAAAGCTCCCGGCAACTGATTCAAGGAAACGGATGGTTCCTCCAAATCCGACCGGAAATGATGGGATGAATGGAGTGCCAAACCGTTGTTGCAACCATTCTCCGGCACCATGGACATCATCGTCTCGAAGAATATTGAGCCGCGCTGCCCCGAGCCGGGATATGTCATCCAGAGAGCAGTTGCGGACGAATCGCACACTGACCGGTATACCGAGTGTTTCGAGAAGCCGGTCTGACTTCAGCATAGTTTTCCTCGACTTCATATTCAAGATTTTTTTCACCGATGATGTTCACGGACCGGCTCCTTGCACAGGGTACCGAGACATTGGCGATGGCAATGAGCGCGTTGTTCACGCCATTCTGGAACGTACCTCCGAGAAATCCTGCGGTGGGAATCGGGATTACCGGCATTCCATAGCTCCCAAGACAGATCGCGTCAACATCATCGCCGATCGTATCGACAAGGCAGGTGGAAAGCACAAAAACGGCGCCGGTACGCTGATGCCCAACCGCATCAAGAGTCCGTTTGAGTGCTTCCTCCCCTCCAAAGATAATGTCGCTCTCCTCCAGACCGGTCGAGATCATATCCGGGAGGAGATCACGATCATTGTCCAGTCCGGTTGCGTGCAGGAGTGAAAAATTGTGATGGGTGCACCCTTTTGGCCCGTGGACGATGGTGATAGCATCCCGGACCTGGGTAGTAACCGAGAGTGCCCCGGTGAGGGTGCACCCGCCGAACCTAGATAAATTCAAGGGCAAGAGATTCGAGATCATCAATTTCAAGGGGAGTCGGGATAGTAAACCGGGTATTTTCCATAATCCGTAATGCGAGGGACCTGTACCGATCTGCCTGTGCAGAGCCCGGATCATACTCGAGGACGGTCTTCCGGTTGAGTTCTGCAAGCTGCACAAGACGGTCGCGGGGGATATACTGGATGAGGGAACTGTTCACCCGCCGCGCAAATTCCCCGACCAGTTCCTCTTCGCGGAGCTGGTCCTTTGCATTGCAGATCACACCGGCAAGCCGGCAGGTGCTCTTTGTCCTCGATGAAAGCCGCCGTATTGCTTTACAGATATTATTCGCTGCATACAGCGACATCAGCTCGCCCGAGGTGACAAGGTAAACATCCTGAGCGTACCCCTCCCGCATCGGCATGGCAAACCCGCCACATACCACATCCCCGAGAACATCATAGACAATGACATCGCCGGTGAGTGCTCCGAATTTCTCGAGTAACTGGAATGTTGCGATGATCCCTCTGCCGGCACACCCGACACCGGGTTCCGGTCCTCCTGCCTCAACACACCGTACCCCATTAAATCCTACATAAACGATATCCGATAAGGTGAGTTCTGCCTCGCCCCGGACGCGAACAAGATCCATGACCGTCGGGATAAAACTGCCGTGCATCAGCATCCGTGTGCTGTCGCGTTTGGGATCGCACCCAATCTGCAGGATGTCCAGGCCCTGGAGGGAGAGCGCGGCTGAAAGGTTGGCCGATGTGGTGGATTTCCCTATGCCTCCCTTACCATACAGGGCGATCTGCTTCATGAGCGTACTATGGATCGGCAATTTATATTAGATCTGCTGATGTTAAGAAAAGTAAAATTGAGTTAAAGATTCCCTTTCCTGAAAATACCTGGATCAGTCAGATTTTCCGAATAATGCCATAATAAGCATAACGACCGGGATCACCTCTAGCCTTCCAATCCACATCACCATGATAAAGATCCACTTGGAGATGATCGGCATATCCGGGGAGACATACCCGGTACTGACACCGCAGGAAGAGAAGGCTGACACCACTTCAAAAAATATATCGGTGAGGGAGTAGGTTGTCAGGTGGAACTGCAGCACCGCCAGTGTAGCAATAAAAATGGTTACAACCGAGAGAATGATAACCAGCATGTTCTTTGCCACTTCGAGTTCTGCAGTGGCCCGGGGGATTACTCTTCCTTCAATCTTAAAGGGCAGGAGCACCTTACCGCTGACAAAGAGCCGACGGAACCACCAGAGCAATGCCCGGAAAGCCAGCGCCACCCGGTTCAGTTTGATTCCCCCAGCGGTACTGCCGGACGCACCGCCAATAAAGGTGAGCAGAGTTAAAAACAGCAGGGTGACGCTCGCCAGAGACCGCAGGTTTATGGTCTGGAAGCCGGTGGTCGTCAGGGTCGAGACGGTCATGAAAAGACCCTGGTGGAGTGCCGTGAGGAACGGAAAGTTCCCGAAAAATATCAGGTCATACGTCACCACCGCTACCCCGATACCGGCAAAAAGAAAGAAGAGTTTGACCTGCTCGTCCCCGAAAAGGCTCAACCGCCGGTTCTCCCCTATAAGATAATAGAGCTTGAACGGCAGGGCAGCGGCGATCATGATTGGGATCAGGAGGAGTTCAAGGACGAGGCTGTTGTAAAAAAGGATACCTCCTTCGTGAAGAGTGAAACCCCCCGTCGAAACTGCGGCCAATGCAAGGTTGACCGACTCCCATAGCGAGAGGCCGGTGAAGAGGATCAGGCTGATGGCAACAAACGTGAGCACGGCATATATTTTCCAGAGCGCTCTCCCCGTTGCAATGACCGTGGGCATCAGGGGTTCATCCCTCCCTTCAGTGCGGGAGATCTTCGCGCTGAAAAGCCCGGTGCTGCTTGCGAGTGCAATCATAACGGCAACGATTCCGATACCCCCGATCCATTGCATGTAGGATCGCCAGAAGAGGAGCACGTGCGGGGCGGTGTCAAGGGAGGGGATCATCGAAAATGCCGTACCTGTCCAACCGGCCATCCCTTCAAAGATGGCATCGGTAAATCCCATATGCAACCCGATCATGAACGGGATACCGCTCACCATCGCACTGGTCAGCCAGAAAAGCGCCACTGAACACATGGCAGAAGAAAGCCTCACTCCCCGGTTGCTGCGGGGAAGTTTCCGTAACACCAGACCCAGGAGGAAGAACGTTACCGGGACTGCAGCAATGGGGAGGAGCATATCCCACTCCGAAAAGATTATTGCAACAAGGATGGGCAGAGCGGTTAACGGAGCAATAAATGTAAAAATATCCCCGAGATCTGCCATAATCGTGGAGAGATGCTCGAGACGGTGCATCGCTTAAGGGTTACCGCTGGTTCTCTATTAGTGTTTTGCCTGTGAAGAAAAATGGGTAGATACAGGTTTTTGTATCATCCCGTTGTCGGGAGTCGTTTTTAAAGGATTGCAATTCCTTTATGCTTCTGAACGATGGTGTCTGCCAGACGTTCGAGATCCTTAAAGGTTGTTTCATCCGGGAGACCCCTGACCATGATAGGTTCGATGAGTTCGACTTTGACATGGGTGAGCATTTTGACGATCGTCTCGGTCGCCTGTCCCCCCCAGCCGTAGGATCCAATGACCGACGCAAACCGGACTTTGGGTTTGAGTATGTTTGCCAGGTACGTGGCATAAACAACCTGGGGATGGGGGCCAAAGAGGACGGTCGGTGTCGCTATTATCACCGTCGCCGTATCGACGAGGGCCAGCGCAAGCTCGCCGATATCCGTGTGGGTCAGGTTAAAGGGCTTGACCGTAATCCCGCGGCTGATCAATGCCCCGGTAAGATGCTCCACCATCTTCTGGGTGCTGCCATGCATCGAGACATAGGCGATCACGACTTCGTTTTTGACGCTGTCCGATACCCAGTCAGCATATGCATCGAGAATGAACGGAGGATGCCGGTAGATGGGCCCGTGACTCGGTGCGATCATTTCGAGGGGAAGCCCTTTCACCATCTCCACATATCCTTTGATGCTGTTCCGGAACGGCATCATGATCTCTGCGTAATACCGCTTTGCCGGGCGATAGATCTCCGCCTCATCGGTCACATAGAGATCGCTCGTCCCGGTATGCGATCCGAAGAGATCGCAGGAGAAGAGGATCTTATCCTCGCGCAGGTAGGTGATCTGGGTTTCGGGCCAGTGAGTCCAGGGTGTAAGGAAAAATTCAAGCGTGCGATTGCCGAGCGCAAGGGTTTCTTTGTCCCTGATGACTCTGATCCGGTTTTCCGGCAGGTGAAGATGCGTCAGGAGAAGATCTTTACATTTCTCATTCGTCACCACGACTGCATCCGGGAAAAATTCAAGGATCATCGGGATAGATCCTGAATGATCCTGTTCGGCGTGATTAACAATCAGGTAGTCGATTCGATCTACATTCAGTTTGACGATGTTTGAGATCAGGTCAAACTCTTTGGTGGGGTCGACCGTGTCGATCAGTGCAGTCTTCTCGCTCCCGCGAATCAGGTAAGAATTATAACTCGTCCCATACGGGAGCGGGATAAGCTCATCAAATATCCTGCGGTCAAAATCAATTGCCCCGACCCAGAAGATTCCCGGAACAATTTCACGTGATACCATAATGCGACAATCACTCCCTTATTGAAAATCCGTTTGAGACATCACCGATCCAGCGCCAACTGACGCCGGGACGAGGTCCCCGCCGGGTTTGCACCAGTCTTGCATGAGATGTGCATTAATCATTTCGATACAGCACTCATGTTGACAGGGTATCGAATCACCATTATCCATGAACCTGATTATAGACAGGATCTGCCAACTGGTACCGATCCACAAAGAACCGGAACGAGGTATTCTTCACACGTGCCGAATCCAGTGAGAAATACTTGAGGGTCTCGAACATAAAATCGATCCGTGAGTCATACCTGCGGGGGATGAGACGGTTGAAATCCTCTTTGGTGAGCGAATCGGTCGAATCGAGGTCGGGAACCCCGAGGGCAAGGGTGGATTCCCGGGAGAGGCCGGCATAATACCAGCTTTCGATCTCTTTAATTACGACGACGATACTTTTCCCTTCGATATTATTGAAATGGTAATAGAGAATCTGTTTTTTGTCCCTGACGGATCGTTCGGTATCGATATCCGCGACAAAGATATAGTCGTTCTTCATCAGCCTGACGCTCTTTAAAAAATTGTTGACTTTCGCCCGCCTGATGCTGGCATACGGGATAATTTCCACAGAATCGTACCGTGAGACAAGGAGCGGCTTGACAATACGCCCGAAAAACCTGATATCATCTTCCCCCTCGACCAGGATAAAAAGGCGTTTTTTCATGGCTATAATCCCAGGAGGTTCTGGATATAGAGTTCCTCGATCCCGATCTCGTTTTCAAGAAAAGTCCTGACCTCCTCTTTGTCTGCCGGGCGGGAGACTACAGAAAATCCCCCGGTATCGCGTGAGACGAGGAGCAGGTCCTCGATTGCGGCATGTTTCACCACCTCGGTACTATGGGTGGTGATCATGATCTGCTTTGCTGCGGAGGACTCTTTCATCATGGAGATGACACGGCCGACAAGAAACGGGTGAATATGCGTGACCGGCTCCTCGATGATGATAAACGGTTTGTCTTCAAAGTAGAGGGCGATGATAAGGGCAAATATCGTCATCGTACCATCAGAAAGAGAGGTTGAAGGCAGATCATAATTTTTTGCATATCGTTCACGGAGAGTGAGGATCAAGGAGAGATCCATGAACTTTTTAACCGAGAAATCATCAACGAACGGCAGTACATCCCTCAGAAGGTTTGAAAATTTCCGCTTTTTTTCCGGATCCCCGATGATGTTCTTCAGGACAAGCGCAAGGTTCCCCGCATCCTCCTCCAGATCCCGTTTCCCGGTAATTGCCACCCCTTTTTTTAACAGTTTTGGATCGATATCATACACAGCGATGCGATCAAAGAATTTTTCCACATGCGGCAGAGGGTACGCGTAGGGGGTTTCGAGGAGCAGGGTCTTTTCCGGCAGATGTTTCCCACGGAAATAGATCGGGATGAGTTCCTGTTCAGTCAGGGGAAACCCTTTCGGAAGATCCACGGTATATATCAGGTTGCCACCCTCGCTCGTCACCTGTATCTCGCCCCGGCCGATCTTCTCATTTCTGGTTGCCCGTTTCCCATCAGGGTCACAGGTCATCACCTCGCAGCCGATACTGAGACGGTCACGTGTGATCGAGAATCCATCTCCGGTGCCGTCAAACCTGAGGGCAAACTCGTAGGTCGATTGGCACGATCGTATGGCAAGAAGCGGTGTTTCTTTGCACTCCCTGTCCAGGATCTCGATTTTTTGTTCGGGGAGATAGTCGACCCGGATTACAAGGTCACGGGAAGTCCCGATATTCGTATTCCGGAGATATTCAGCTCCCCCCTGCATCGCAATCGCATTAATGACCCCGTTTTTCGTGATGTCCCGCAGGAACCTGAAGATATTGATAAAATTGGATTTCCCTGCTGCATTGGATCCGATGACTACCTGGAACCTGGACAAATCAAGGTCAATCTCCGAAAAACTCTTGAAATTTTCTACATGGACATGCTGGATTGGCATATGACCTCCGCATCACATCGTTACTCTTGGACAAAAAGAAGATATTGGTCTTGCAGGATCCTAAAAAAAAGGGTGGGTTTTAGAAGTTAATTCCAAAACTGATGGGATTCAGTATCATAATCTGATAGTTAAGGACTGCAGCAAAAGTTATCCAGACAAGTACCGGGAGGAGCAGCAAAGCAGCCGCAAAGGAGATCCTGAACACCTGGATAATAGTGCAAAGCAGAACCGCCCAGAGAAGAATGATCGCCAGGAGACCCCAGAATGTTGAGTGCTGGCCGAAAAAGAAAAAAGACCATCCGACATTCAGCATGAGCTGGAGCACAAATAAGGCAAGACCCACTTTAACTTCCATACTTTTTAAGCCGGACTGGATTATGAGGTAAAGGGAGAACCCCATAAGGATATAGAGTACTGTCCAGACCGGCCCAAAAACCCATGAGGGGGGGGTGAGATCGGGTTTGTTCAGGCCGGGGTACCATGTTGTGATTTCAGGAGTTGTGTAATATGATGCTATATACCCTGCAAGAAGGCAGATACCAACTGCTAAAACAAAATTAATAATTTTTTGTCCGGCCATTTTTCTCCTGCTAGTTGTTTAGAAGGGACTGGCATAAAAAATTATTGGATAGCAAAAGTTGCGCAGATACCTGCCAGAAAGGTGAATTAATCCCGTTTATTTCCCTTTCCGGTAAAAACGGAGGGCGTCGATCCACAAAAAGACGCCGGTACCAGGCATTCTTTGTTCAGGAAAAACACCCTCAGAAACAGATTTTACATCATCGACGGAATAAAAGGCAGTCGGGTGGAACTGTTTGATGATACTCACGACATGGGCAAGATCCTGCCTTTTTATGATGGTAAAGATCATCTTTACTTTACCGGTCGCCCCTTCCCCGTCTATGCTCGTCACCCCGTAATCATGAGCCCGGAGAAACTGTATGAGTTCTGCCGGATCTTTTTTGGTGATAATCCGGACGCTGGTAAGCCCAAGCGATATCTTTTCTTCGATGACCATTCCTATGAATGTTCCTGAAGCAAACCCGGCCCCATACGCGATATACGCCACGGCATTCGTCAGGTTGTTCATCACCTGGCCGATCGCAAGGAGCCAGATAATAACCTCAAAAAAACCGATGATGGGGGCGATATACTTAATCCCCTTGGAAATGAAGATTACCCGGATCGTTCCCAGACTCACATCACAGATGCGGGCACAGAAGATCAGGAATGGCAGAACCACATAGGTTACCATAACGGGTGATGTGAATAGTTCAACCATTATTATCTTTTTTTTTCGATCCGTCAGGTTAATAGTTTGTGATGGGCGGGCTTAATCGTGTGCTGATCCCACCCGGATACCCGGAACCTCAAAAAAGCGTCTCCAAATACAATGGTAATCATCTGTGATCACCAGGATTTTACCGGGTTCACCTGCCTGAGTGCCTCTCACAGGTACCGCGAGAAGGGAGGATTTCCAAGATTTCTGGTTATGGATCCACCGCGGTGGGGCACCCAACGGAGATGACGGCATGTGTCGTACCAGATTCAGAGGTTCTTTCCCCCATCATAATTCCGGAATAAATTTTCCCTTGCTCGGGCTGGGGAACTCTTTATAAATATGAGGTTCCCGGGATCCTGGGGCCCTAAAAAGAGACGTCGGGATGAAACAATTTCCGTTATCACTGCTGAAAAACTGCATCATCCGAATACCTTGATCGCAATCTCATGCAGGACGTAGGGAAAACCTTACAGGAATCGGGAAACTGCATATAAAAAAAATAAAATCTGGGATCAGGTAGAATTCGTCACGCGGAATTTCTGGTTCCAGGTCCCTTTCTGCTGACCATCGATATTGAGGACAGAAACATCCCAGTCGCCCAGGGAAGCACCGTTGCCTGTCCTGAGATCGAGATTGCAGAGGATTGTTGTAGTATCAGAAGATAGCGGGCTGGTACAAATGATCTCTGTCGAGCTTTTCACAAACGAGACCCTCACCGCGGGTTTGAAGTTCTGGCCGCTAATGGTCATCGCGAAGGTTTCATTGAGCGCGCCCACGCTGGGGCTGACCCCTCCGATGACAGGCGGTGCATCACCGACGGTGAATGCACCCACGAGGGTACTGGACTGGCCGTCGGGATTAGTGACGACGAGGTTGTAGCTCCCTTTTTCTGCCTTGGAGAAGACGAATGTACAATCAATTTCTGTCGATGATGACACCGTTTCCGTCGACGCAAAGATGGGAGCGAATCCTGCCCGCGTCAATCTTGCCTGAGCACCGCTCTGGAAGTTGCTCCCGGTAATCGTCGTACTCACAGCAGCATCGCTGCCACCATAGGACGGGGAAATACCGGATACGACCGGTGCTGCACCCGAGGACGTCACCGTCACTGTCACCGGCACCGTCGGAGTGACAAAGGGGATAGCAGAGAGTTGCACATGGGCAACCTTCACCGGGTATACACTTTCGACAAGGGTTCGTGACACTTTTTCCGACTTATTTGTCTCAAAATGTCCCCAGGACCCGTCAGAATTTTTATAGATCCATTGTCTTGTGTACATATCCGTTGGCTTGTCGTATCCGGTAATAACAAATAATGCCTGCTCTGAAGTCGAGGACGTAAGAGAGATGATATCACCTGCAACGTACTTAACCTGTGTCGCTGTTGTGGGAACCGGTGTTACCGGTGCAGGAGACTGGTCCGAACATCCGGCAATGAGCACGCCGAAAACCAGGATGAGGGTGATAAGAATTCCATACCGAAGATCTTCATGCATAGTGGTATCTTTCGACGCAGAGGTGTATAAGATTTTTTATCCGAAGAGATTTTCTTCCCGGAATCACGATCAGGTTTTATGTTCCTGTCCCTCTTTGAATTATGCGTTCTGGTGAAACGAAATAACAACTTCTCCCGTTCCGGGGAATTTTCCTGAACAGGACAACCATTCCTGGCGGAAAGGGCATCCGGATCATCCTGGAGGTATCTCGATGGTCATGTAATTCCGGAAAAGATACCAGTGTATAATGGCAAGGGCTGCGACCGCCAGAGTAGCATTGATTCCAATGAATACTGATTTATTGTTCAGGTAGACAGGAGAGATACGATTTGCCATGGTAAGGACACTGCATACCCCGACAACTATACTCGAAGCATAGACATCTCTGACCGCAAAGAAGAAGACCGCTGCAACGACTCCTGCGAAAACAGAGAAGAAGAGAGTATCCTGATGGAAGGTCGCGGGAAAAAAGGCAAAGATTGTCAAACCGAAGAGTGCGGCGGTCACCATTATCCCGACTGACACCGAGACCACCACCCCTCCGCTGCGAACAAATGCCTGCACATGAGTCCCCACAAGAACCCAGCAGACAATTACGGATGCGATGGCACCCGGCAGGAGAAGCAGAAAGGCGTTTAGAAACGTGACCCGGTCCGTCCCGAAGGGGTTCAGGAAGATGACGCTGGCATAACATAGGATGCCGGTCAGGGTACATGCCAATACGGTACGCCGAATGGAACGGAAACCAATCTGAAACATGTTTACCGCGCCGGAAATGAACGCTGTCCGTATGCAGATGAGTGGTATAACAGTACCAGTAAGAATGCAGGCAATAAGGGTATAGAGAAAGAGCAGCGGGGGGTCGAACTGTTCAAAGAGATGTAAGCTCCCTTCAAGTAAAAAGATCTCGAGCAGCCACGCAGCATAAACCGCAAGGGGAATCACCAGCAGCCGGGTCATTGCCCGGTTCAGTTCCGGAAATTGGGCGGCCACGGGACAGTCACCCGGTGGGGGAGCCCATTCGAGGATCTCGTTCTCCTGCACAGTCAGTGGGTATCCTGATTGATGAAGATATTGTCATATTCTTCCTTCTCATTCTCCATCAGAGCAAAAAAATGATAGTATCCGGTCATGACATCATCACTAAAAGGTCACTGACCGCTTTCCGACGATCTTTTTGTTCCTTGTCATGAACAGCCAGGGTATCATTAAAGGTTGGGATCGAGCGCTGGAAGAACGTGCCGAGCGCGATCCGGGCGTCACTGTTATAGTCCCATTCCCGGGCCTTCCTAAAGGCAGATTCAAAGCTGCTTCGGTCATGATCTGCCAGATCATATACCCGCGGGGTATAATAATCGGCAGCGGGAAAGAACGTAGCACAGATCTGGAGGACATCGATAAACGCAAACCCCTTGTGCGCAATGCCCTCCGTTACCAGCTTCTTTAACTGGTCCATATTTCTGGTATACCCGCGTGCGACGTAGCTGGCCCCGCTCGCAAGCATCAGCTCAACCGGGTTGAAGGGATATTCTGCCGTACCCGCAGGGGTGGACTTCCCCTTGAAGCCCAGCGGCGATGTCGGGGTATATTGCCCGGTGGTGAGGCCGTACACCCGGTTGTTGTGGACGATCACCGTGATGTCAATATTACGTTTGGCGGCAAAGATCAGGTGATCGAGTCCCTCGGCATACGAGTCCCCGTCCCCGGTACAGCAGATCACGGTCAGACGGGGGTTGGCAAGCTTGATGGCGGTTGCCACCGGGATCGCCCGTCCGTGAATCGAGTAAAAGCTGTTGATATTGAGATAATCGGCGATCTTTGCATGGCAGCCGATACCGGTCACCAGGACGACATCATCGAGAGACTTCCCCTCCTGCTCCATGTCGGTGAGGATATTTTTCAGGGTGTGCTGGATAGAGAAATTCCCGCACCCCGGGCACCAGGTATTCTGGGCATCGGTGATGATCTGTCGGCCGGTCATACGATCATCTCCTTTACCCTCACCAGCAGGTCATCAGGAAGAAACGGTCGCCCGTCATACTGAAGGATCTTTTTATCGGGTATGATCCCATGATGCTCCGCGAGCGCGGCAAGTTGGGCCGTTGCATTCTCCTCGACTACGAACAAATTCGTGACACCGGTCATTGCTTTTTTTAACTGTTCTACCGGGAAAGGTGAAAGTACCACCGGCCGGATCACCCGCAGCCCGAGAAGGCCTGCAATTTCGTTACAGACTCCTTTTGTGGACCCCCAGCAGAGGAGTGCCGTGGCCGCATCCGGAACACCGGATACCTTTACACCGGAATATTCCTGCATCTCCTTTGCGAGCATCTCGCCCTTGCGGAGACGTTTCTTTGCCATCTGCCCGACCATGAGTGCATCTTCGATGGTGATACCTGCTTCGTTATGCGCATAACTGTTCGCCTTGATCACCGCATCTTTCATACCGGGAAACGCAAGGGGCGAGACACCATCCGGCCCATTTGCGTATCTGAGATAGGGAGCCGCCCCCGTCCATCGTGGCGAGTTTCCGCTGATTACCTCAGGAATTGCAACAGGGTCGACACTATATGTCCCTTCGGAAAGGGTTTTGTCGGAGAGGATGAATGCAGGGATCTGGAACTTCCAGGCCATATGCATGGCAACCTCCGCCCAGTAGAGCGCCTCCGCTGCATCCCCCGGGGCGACTATCAGCCGCGGGTATTCCCCCTGCCCGGCATGTAAGACAAAATGGAGGTCTGACTGGCCGGTATATGTGGGCAGCCCGGTCGAGGGGCCGGTCCGCTGGGACACAAGAAGTGTGACAGGCAATTCTGCCATGCCCGGCGAGGGACAGTCCTTCGGTCATCAGGCAGAACCCGCCTCCCGATGTGCCGACCGCCGATCGTTTCCCGGCATAGGCAAACCCAAGCGCCATCAGGATCACGGCGATCTCGCTCTCCGGGTGCACAACGGTGATACCAAGCTTCTCCTGGTGTTCGGCCAGGAAATGGAGGAGGCTTGATGATGGTGTCATGGGATAGGAGACATAGACATCAAGCCCACCGTTTATCATACCAAGCCCGATTGCCTCGTTACCGGTGACAAGCGCTGTGGGAGGGTTTTTCACTTTGCTGATCGGGTGTACGGTCTCCAGCTGGTCGTACGCTTTCCGTGCCACCTTCAGGTTCAGGTCGACTCCTTTGGGGATATGGCTCCTGAAGACATCCTCAACGACATCCCATTCAATTCCTGCAGATTTTGCAAACCCACCGATAATCGCCGAGTTCCCCATGATCGCCGGGGCGTTTTCGCCTGCCAGGATGGCTTTCACCGGAACACCCTGACCGGCGGATTTCACCTGGTCTGCATTGAATATAATGGCAGTATCGCTGGTACACCTGTCCTTGTGCTGCTCCACCGTCTCCCGGTTGATTGCCAGCAGAAAATCGAGAGTTTTCCAGCAGGTCCCAATATCCTGCTCCGAACCGCGTATGACGGCAAAATTGTGCCCGCCACGGATAAGCGAGGGATAATCGAAATACAGGTAGATATGGTAACCTATATGGTTGAGCAGCTGGGCAACCAGTGCTCCGGCACTGTTGATGCCGTCGCCAGCTCTTCCGCCAATCAGGACAGATACGTTTTTCATGAAGGCCTCCTGTATGTTCTGATAATGCTGAACGTGTAAATACATTGGCATGGTGCTGACTGCCTGGGGTGTACAGGTAAAAAGATCTGTTTCCAAAGACTCTGTTAACATTGGGTGACAGGGGAAAAAACCAGGTGTTTAATCAGCTGTTTTTACGGCTCGGGAGAACCGGCATGAAACGGGTTTCAATCTGAATCATGAAAATCTGAACATTTACGAGGGTTCCCCTCCTCAGAGATTCTCCAGGTACGGCGGGGTTGGACGCATTCACGCTGATCTGTTTTTTCGTCCCTTATCTGCCGGGAGGTGTCTCGCCGGGGGCGGGGGCATGTATCATAAGTGGAGTAATGTGGGGTGTCGACCCCCATAATTACACAATGAGCCCGCACAATCTTCATGAGAGATCCTGTCAGATGTTCAGTTTTTATACAATTCTGAAAAGGGTGTGAGGGGGACCACCTCTTGCCTCGCCGGATGTATACTTCCTTTGTAAAGAACTCAGCGTGAGCCGACTGAATAATCACCCTATTTCCGGGTTGCCCGAGAAGTTTTGGTGGAGGCAACGATCACTGCAGCCGGCATGAAGGGTCTGAATATTTTTCTAAGAGGTCTGTGAAACTGTTTGTTTCATCAAATGGTCAAGAATATTCTTCAGATCCGTTATTTTGTAGGGTTTTGTCAGTCGTTCGTCAAAACCATGATTTGAGAAATCCCGGACTACGGGATCGTCCATATATCCGCTTGATATCACGGATTTTACCCGGGGATCGATCTTCCTGCAGCTCCTCGATCGTCGCCTTTCCACCAAGCCCGGACTGAACGGAGAGATCGAGGATGACAATATCAAAAGGAACACCCGCAGCCATCTCTTTTTTATAGAGATCGATTGCCGTTGCGCCATCTCTGGCAAACATGGCGTCATAACCGAGGAATTTCAATACTTCACGGGTCATATCGAGGATGATCTGTTCGTCATCCATCACGAGTACTTTTCCCTTGCCGGACATTTGCGCGACCCCTTCTGATTGAGTAGTGATACGGGTGTCCATGGACTAAATACTATAGCATGCAGGGTGATGGTGGCAGGAGAAGAAGATCGCATGATCTGCCCGATCCTATGCAGGAACAGCTGCGGGGATCGCATCCATTTCTGATACGACGCAGATCAGCCGGATGCCCTGCAGGGACCCTCCTATGCCGCCATATCATTTTTTCTGCGAGCGCAAACGAGCAGCTTCTGCGGTATCCTCAACCCTCAGAAGAAACGTGCCGTGGCAGGGTTTTGTATAGGGGAAGACGATAAAATCCGCATCAAGTCCTATCGCGATAGGGGGGACGCCGATCAGGTGGACATCAAAGATCTTAAAACCCGGCTGGACATCGATGTACTCCTTGAAATTCTGTCTGATATAATCCCTGCACTCCTTGAATGACGCGTCGCGCATAAGAATTTCATAATTCATCGCCTCTACACAACCGCCCATGGGGTCACCTCATCGATCGCTTTTTTAAGCGGCATCGGGTTATGCACGGCTTTTGCCGCGATAATGGTACAGGGGAAGTCGACCTGTTTTACCAGATCATCGTAATGCTCCCCGTAAATAAGAGTGAAGAGTTTCGCCTTCGAAATGGCACCCATGGTCGCTGCATAGCTGATACCGGCATCATTGTGGATAAAGACAAAACAGCGGTCAAAGTCCCGTTTCTTCTCTGTGATCATCGCCACCGCCCGGTCAAGATCCATCACCTCTCCCAGGTAGTGACGGTCAGGATCCGCAATAATCAGAAGCGTATTTGCCGATTTGTTGCCGGCAACTACCGGAACAAAACCTGCCTTTTTGAGCCGGTTAATCAGATATAACGCGATGCTTGTCTGCACCGGGACCTGCGGGCACCCGAGCACGAGGAGCGCCGTTCCCAAAGAAGTTATTGGTTCACCTGTCACACTGACCAGTTCCTGCCGTTAATCCTAAATTCATTATTCCGGCCGCAGGCAATAATCTTGTGCATTTTACGTCCGTCAGATCACCCGGCGTCATCATAAACGAGGAGGCTGCCCCTGGATCTGAGATTTAGATGTATGCACATTTCTGTTGTTCTACCGTTCCGGGCATACCCTGACTAAGGTACATCAGCCGTCTCCTGCTGCACCCATGTAAGATAGGGAGGATACCCGTCACTGACCGGGAGAGCGATGATCTCCGGCACCGCATAGGGATGCAGATTCTTTATCGCTGCGATCACCTCTCCTGTTTTTTCCCTTGTGGTCTTTGCGATAAGCAGGTGTTCTGTTTCGTCGCAGAACTCTCCTTTCCACCGGTAGTACGAATGCACCGGCACGACATTGACGCAGGCAACAATCCGCTGGTCAACAAGCATCCTCGCGAGTGATTCTGACCTGTCCGGAGGTGTTGTGGAGAAGACCACGATCATTTCATCGGGTTGGCTCATACGATCCCATCCTTCATCCCGGTAATTCTTTCAGGCAGTTCGAAGAGCAGTTCAATCCGGATTATTCCTTTCTCCGTCTCCATAGGCGTCATTATTTGTTCCCGGGCAATAAGCGTAATCATCCCACCTCAGGCCATCTTTCCGGAACTGGCTATAAAGACAGCGTTAATTACAATAAATCCCGGAACCAACAGGTAGTAGCTCATGTACGCATCACGCATGAGCAATCTCCCGCCGTACCTTTTTGCCCGGATCGACGAGATGAAAGTGGAACAACTAAAAAAAGGTGTTGACATCATCGATCTCGGGGTCGGGGATCCGGATCTTCCCACTCCGCAGCATATTGTTGCGTCGCTCTGCGAAGCGGCACGGAACCCTGAGAACCACCATTACCCCTCCTATGCCGGGATGCCTTCCTACCGGAGAGCCGTTTCTGACTGGTATAAAACGCGGTTCAACGTCTCGCTCGACCCGGGAAAAGAGGTCGTCGCCCTTATGGGTTCCAAGGACGGCATAGCGCATATCCCGGAGGCCTTTGTCAACCCGGGCGACTATGTACTCGCCCCGAGCCCGGGCTATCCGGTGGACCGGACCGGCACCCTTTTTGCCGAGGGGATCGTGCATGAGATGCCTCTTACAAGGGAGAATAATTTCGTCCCGGTGCTTGACGATATTCCCGTGAAGATAGCAAAGGCAGCGAAACTTATGTTTATCAACTACCCGAATAACCCGACCGCGGCAGTCGCACCTGGTGGCTTCTACAGCGAGGTGGTTGACTTTGCACGGGAGCATCATATTGTCGTAGTCTCGGACAATGCGTACTCCGAGATCGCGTATGACGGGTACCGTGCCCCTTCATTCCTTGAGACACCGGGAGCGGAAGAAATTGGCATCGAAATGCACTCGCTTTCCAAGACCTACAATATGACCGGATGGAGGATCGGCATGGCGGTCGGCAATGCCGATATCCTTGCCGGGCTCGGGCGGGTCAAGACAAACGTTGACTCCGGGGTCTTCAATGCGGTCCAGCAGGCAGCGATAACCGCGCTCCGCGGACCACAGGACTGTGTCAAAGAAGCCTGTTCGGTCTACCAGGAACGCCGGAACTTCCTCGTATCAGGGCTGCGGGATCTCGGCTTTGACGTGCCCTCACCCAGAGCAACTTTCTACGTCTGGCTCCCGGTACAGGACTGTATGGCATTTTCTGCACGGCTTCTGGATGAAGCCGGTATCGTTGCAACCCCGGGCATCGGCTTTGGCGCAAGTGGCGAAGGATACGTAAGGTTTGCCCTCACCCGCCCCGTTGCACGGATACAGGAAGCGCTTGAACGGATGCGGAGGCTTGACCTGTGAAACTCCCTCACCATCTCACAATACAAAACAGCCACCTGTTAATCAACGGTCAGGACTGTGTTGGTCTCGCACACCAGTACGGGACACCCCTCTACGTGACCAGCGAAGACCGTATTGTCGCGCAGTTCCAGGGTTACAAAAAGGCCCTTTCTGTCCGGTACCCGAAGGTGCAGGTTCTCTTTGCGGCAAAAGCCAATGGCAATCTTGCCATTCTGCGGGCACTCGCCCGGGAAGGTGCGGGAGCAGATGTTTTCTCATCCGGAGAACTCCATCTCGCGCTCGATGCCGGCATGGCACCGGAAAAGCTGCTCTTCAATGGCAGTTCCAAGACACCTGATGATCTGCAGCTTGCGGTAGAGAAGAACGTGAAGGTTTCGGTCGATTCACTCGACGAACTTCACCAGCTCGATGCAACCGCACGGGCAGCAGGAAAAATGGTAAAGATTGCATTCCGGGTGAACCCCGCCCTTGACGTCCCCACACATCCGAAGATCGCGACCGGCCTTGCAACCAGCAAGTTTGGCATCCCCCACAAGGAAATCCCGGCTGCATACCGGGAAGCTCTCTCGTGTAAAAATATACAACCGGTGGGGCTGCATTGCCATATCGGTTCACAAATCCTCGATATTGAACCTTTCGTGAGGGCAGCCGGAGTGATGGTCCGGATCGCACAGGAACTCACCAAAATGGGTGTAAAACTCGAATTCATCGACCTCGGTGGCGGGCTCGGAATCCCTTACCATCACGACACCGATGCCGCTCCAACACCTGAAGACTATGCAGAAAAAGTGCTCCCGGTCTTCAGGGCTGGCGTTGAAGCCTGCGGTATCACACCGGAACTCTGGGTCGAGCCCGGGCGTTCGCTCGTTGCCGATTCTACCGTTCTTCTGACACGGGTCAACTCGACAAAATCAGCACACAAAAGATTTGCTAATGTTGATGCCGGTTTCAACCTGCTCATCCGCCCGGCAATGTATGATGCATACCACGAAGTTATCGTGGCCAATAAAGCGGATGCCCCGCTCACATTGGAATACACCATAACCGGTCCTATCTGCGAGACCGGTGATATCGTTGCGGCGGACCGCAGACTACCACAGATCGTCGCCGGTGATATCATCGCTGTCCTTGATGCGGGTGCTTACGGGTTTGCGATGTCCTCGCAGTATAACTGCCGTCCACGCTGCCCGGAGATCCTGATACAGGGTTCCCGGATGTCCCTGATGCGCAGAGGCGAGACGGTTGGGGATATCACCGCCCCGATGCAGCGCCCGCCCTGGCAACGGTGAGGAGATAACCGTGCTGTTCCACTACGCACTCGTTGACGACCTTATTTCAAAAGACGAGTTCGAGAGACGGGTGGAGTCGAAGATTGACGAATGCGGGGATCTCATTGATGAGCCGACCGCCGCCATGCTCGTCATCGGCGAACTTGGCCGCCAGCACGTGAAGATTCGGGGGTTATCAGGAAAATCCAGCCTTTTTTCTTTCTTCGGAAAAGTGCTCGACAAGACGGAGCCAAAGGAATTTGACCGGAAAGACGGGGAGAAGGGCTGGGTTGCCACCCTGCTGCTGGCAGACGAGACCGGAACCACCCGGGTTGTACTCTGGGATGAGAAAGCCGGGGCTGCCGGGGATATCACCGTCGGCGATGTGCTGGAGGTGATCGGGCGCCACCCGGGCAGGAGCACAACCGAAATCTATGCCCTCGCACTGCGCAAGGCCAGTTGCGAGATCATCTGCGCCTTTCCGAAAAACTGCGCAGCGGGGGAAAGCCTGTCAGCTGTACCGGTAGATCTCGATGTGGTGATTATTGCACAGGAACAGCCGAGGACATTCAGCCGTAAAGATGGTACAGCAGGCGAAATGCGGGAAATTATTGTCGGGGATTCCCGGGGCACTGCCCGGGTGGTCGTATGGGCGCCGGACCTGGTGGCGGATATTCCCCCGGGTACTTCGGTCCATATCAGCGGCGCAAAACCTGACCGGCGTGGCGGGGGAAGAGGATACAGTCTCGATGAGAAGAGTTCGGTTGCCGTCACCGACCTTGCGATCACGGTACCGTTCACCCCCCTGGGTTCTGTCGGGGAAGAAGGGACCTACTCGTTACAGGGTGACGTGAAAGAGGTGAAAGAACCACGGTCGTTTACGGGGCGGGACGGGTCCGGGTCCTGGGTGAGAAATATCGTGGTGAGTGACGGAAAAGACGAACTGAAGGTTGTTCTCTGGGGCGAAAAAGCGCTCATCCCGGTCAATCCAGGTGACCGGGTCGAGATCTATCACGCGATCGCAAAACCCGGCCGTTTCGGGGGGATCGAGCTGGGTGCCGGGAGAGGGAGTTCGTTTCGTGTCCCCAAAAGAGAGCCGGAACCGGTCTTTTTTGAAGGAACGATCATTGCTGGGTCAGGGTGCACCTTTATCGATAATGGCGCAAAACGATATCTTATAGAAGGGGATCTCCCGCACGGGGCTGAGATGCGGGTAACCGGTGTCCTTTCGGGTAACCGGATCATTCCTGATCACGTTCAGACCGTTGAAATCAGCCCGGAATCCCTGCTGCTTGAGATCCGGGAATTTATGAAAGAACTGAATGCATAAATCACACTTTCGCCCCGCGCAGTCCGAGAGCATATAAGTCCATGGCTAACATCTTTGATGTGCCATAGGAGATGTGCAAGAGATGGCCCAAGGACCTTTAGAGATTGAAGATTTACCGGGCGTTGGCCCGAGCACCGCAGAGAAACTCCGGGAAGCGGGGTACCTCTCTGTCGAGAGTATTGCAACTGCAGCACCGGCAGAGCTCTCCGAAATTTCGGAGATCTCCGAGTCAACCGCCAAAAAGATCATTAAAGCTGCACGTGAAGCCGCAGATATTGGCGGATTCAAGACCGGAAAAGACATCTTCGAGGCGAGAAAGGATATCAGGAAACTGTCATTCCGCGTCCCCGAACTCGATGCCCTGCTGGGGGGAGGCCTGGAGACCCAGGCCATCACCGAGATGTATGGTGAATTTGGTTCCGGTAAGAGCCAGATCGTCCACCAGATGGCAGTTAATGTCCAGCTTCCCGAAGATCAGGGTGGACTCAACGGCAGTGCAATCTATATCGATACCGAGAATACCTTCCGCCCTGAGCGCATCGAGCAGATGGTGAACGGACTTGGGATAGAAAATGCAGACCCGCAGGAATTCCTGCACAATATCCATATCGCACGGGCACACACATCAGATCACCAGATGCTTCTCGTTGATAACTCACGGGATCTTGCCGCGGAGCTGAAAGACAGCGATCGCCCGGTCAAACTCTTCATCATCGATTCGCTCACCGCCCACTTCAGGGCTGAATATGCCGGGCGGGGAACCCTTGCGGCACGCCAGCAGAAACTGAACCGGCACATGCACGAGCTCTTCAGACTCATCGACGAACATAATGCAGTTGCGCTGGTGACCAACCAGGTCATGTCCAACCCGGCAGTCTTTTTTGGCGACCCGACAAAACCCATCGGAGGCAATATTGTCGGGCATACGGCGACTTTCCGGCTCTACCTGCGCAAGAGCAAGGGGGGCAAACGTATCGCACGCCTCGTTGACAGCCCTAATCTTCCCGAAGGTGAAGCACCATTCATGGTAGAAGAAGCAGGTCTTAAATCGTGCTGAAGGCACTCCTTACCGATATTGACGGGACGATCACAGATCCATCCCGCCGGATAAGCACCGGTGCGATCGAGCTGATGAGATCACTCGCGGATGAAGGAGTAGAGGTGGTCCTTGCAAGCGGGAATACTTCCTGTTTCATGGATGGCCTGTGCAGGGTGATAGGGACAAAAGGGACTTTCATTGCCGAAAACGGAGGGGTATTCAGAATAGGGTTTGCCGGCACCCTCCACCTCAAAGGAGATCAGAGTATCTGCAAAAAAGCGCTGGAGGCTGTTCAGGCATATTACCGGGATCGGGGAACAGAGATTATGCTCCTCAGCCCCACGTACCGCTTTACGGATCTGGCATTTGCCCGGACGGTTCCGGCAACTGAGGTAGAGAATATTCTCAAAGATCACCCGGTCCAGGTGATCGATACCGGGTACGCAATCCACCTGCAGGCACGGGGCATCGATAAGGGAACTGCACTGGAAGCACTTGCACAGGAGATGGGCCTGCTGCCATCGGATTTTCTTGCCATCGGTGACTCGGTGAACGATATCCAGATGCTCAGGAAAGCGGGTCTCGGGGTAACCGTGGCAAATGCCCATCCGGACACGAAAGCTGCAGCGGAATTTATTGCAGAAAAAGAATATGGCGAAGGGTTTGTCGAAGCAATTACCCGCTATTTTTCCTATTTCCGGGCAAGATAGCGGTCGACGACAATATAGTCCTTGATGTCTTTTACCGATTCGAAGGGGATGACCAGGAGTTTGTCGTCCTCCATCGTATATCCGTCAGTGACAAAAGTCTGATCAGGATGGACGATCATCGCCTGGACCTGGCCGGAATCAAAATCCACTCTTATATTTTTGAGGGTTCCGATGAGCTTACCATCGTTGCTCATGATCTTTTTTCTTGAAAGGCTTCGGGCGAATACACGAGTCATGAAAAAATTATGACTCGTATAAATATTTAAAGTGTTCTAAAAGGCACGGAAAAAAGGGTTTTTTCGGTATTATTAATCCATTTTGAAGATTTCGGCGGCTATACGGATATCAGTTCCCCGCAGCGTCTTCCTCCCTGCGTGATCTGACATCTTTTTTGCCTCCCGGGTGATGAATGTCCCATACTCTTCCATCAAGAGCGCCAGGGATTCTGTGGCATCGGAGCTGATCCGGCCGGCACCGGCGTTCTTCATGATACGTTCGACTGCTGCCTGGGATAATTCTGTCATGGTACTCAGTCCTCTCGTAGGCAATTCATCTCAAAATAGTTACCGATCCGGTATTCATAAAGAGGGGAATACCCTGATAATATCCGACTGGGTAAGAATACCCACCGGTTTCCCGTCATCGACGACGATAAGGCGCCCTATCTCCAGCTCCTTGAACCGGCGTATCACCTCAAAGAGTTTGGTGTCCGACGGGACTTCAACCACGTCAGTGGTCATGACCGCGGAAACTTTTGTCGTCATGGGCAGCTCACGTTCCACCGCTTTCAGCTATATCGCTGATGGTGATGATCCCGGCAAGTTTCCCGTCGTCAAGAATGGGGGCCCCGTGGATGCGGTTCTTATTGAACAGGACAAGCGCATCATGGAGCGTATTTGAACTCTTCAGGGTCTTGAGCGGGGTGCTCATATAGGCTTTAATTGATTTCTTGGGAAGGGAGATCATCTCCGAGGTTGCTATCAGGAGTAACTGCTTTGATTCATCCTTCCCAAACACCTCCCCGCGGAGCAGGAGCTTGTTGACCGGCGTGGGACCGATCGTGATCTGGTCCCCGATCTCGAAGAGCCGCGGGCTGCCGAAAAGTTTTATCACCGCATGGCAGATATCCGGGTGACAGAGCGTGGTAAAATCAATCTCCTGTACCGTGGCTCCGGAAACAATTTCTCCGTCCCTGCTGATGTTAACGTCGTAATCTCCCTCGGAGATATTCAGGTTGAGTTCCTTGTAGGCAAGTGCGGTGGGAATATAGCCCCCTTTCGGGCCGGGAACCCCGTCCACGACTCCGATCGCTTTGAGTGCCTGCATCTGGTTGCGGACTGTTCCCGGGTTCCGCTGGATCATGTCGGCGATATCCTCGCCTTTGATGGAACGGGAATGCTTGTGATACAGAGTAATGAGGGTGATGAGGATATCTTTCTGGATCAGCGACAGGTCCATAACGATAAACCGTATAACTCTCCATTATATAAATAGGTTGGAGATTTGTGGAGTTCGAAGATATACCTACCGTGCCGACTGCGGATGAGATCCTTGACCGGAGCTTCCGCCGTGCGGCAAAAAAGATGAAGGAGAAGACTAATAAAGATCGCGCCAACGAGGAGTTCGTGAGAGCGGTTGGCGCCGCGGTTCATGACCGGCTGGTCTATATCATACGTGGATTTCCCGAATTCGACCAGATCCCGCGGTTTTACCGGGAGATGGCAGACATCCTCTTTGGCATGGACCGGATAAAACAGTCGCTGGGTGCTGTCGGTTGGGCGGCAAAACATACCAAGATGGTGGGAAACCAGCTTGCCGTCAGGACCCGGAAATCGGACGATACGACAGTCGTGCGCAAACAGACGGTTGCCCGGCTGGCCTCCATGGTGCACCAGATCGATAAGGACCTCATTTTCTTAAACGAGGTCCGGAACGTCTTAAGGAAACTCCCCCATGTCGACGATGCATGCACGATAGTCATCGCCGGGTACCCCAACGTCGGCAAATCTTCCTTCATCCGGCAGGTCTCCTCTGCTGTTCCCGAAATAGCGTCGTACCCGTTCACCACAAAAGGCGTCATCGTAGGACACCGGCAACTGGGGCGGGAACGGATCCAGTTTGTCGATACGCCGGGCATTCTTGATCGCCCGGCCGAAGAGCGGAATGCGATCGAGAAGCAGGCACTTTCCGCGATGATGAACATCGCCGATATCATCCTTTTCATTCTCGACCCGTCCGAGCATTGCGGGTACCCGATGGAGGTCCAGCTCAACCTGCTTGAGGAAGTGAAGGGAATGATCGATGTGCCGCTGGTGGTAGTCGCCAATAAATCGGATCTTCAGGTCGCGGAGGGTTATCTCTCCATGTCAACAGCGAAGGGTGAGGGAGTTGAGGAGGTCCTCGCCGCGATACTTGCCCATAAACCCGCGGTTACGAAAAACCGACCAGCCACCAGCCCACCAGAAACCCCAGTATAGTACAGCCGTTCAGGGGCGGCAATCCGGCCTGAGGTTTTCCCGATGCAACATAGGATAGCAGGATAGCAAGACCGGCAAGGGACCCCAGGATCGCTCCCAGTGCCGGGAGATTGATGACTCCCAGGAGTCGCCAGCCCTTTATAAAGACATTTGCGGAGACAACGAGAATAGACGGCATGATCAGGTCTCCCATGCCGATGATGAATGCCGCCCGTTCTCCACCTTCCTCCAGTTTTCCTATCCCGTCACGGATGAAAGAGTAGTCACGCCGCCTGGGGATGACAAAGAGGATCGGGGTTTTAAGATCGATCACACCCTCCGCAAGCGTGATCATGTGTTTTGTCTTGTAGACCGAGATCGCATCATATACTGCAAGGAGGATAAGGAGGACGACGACCGGCAGGATGTCGAGCGAAACCCCGAAGATAGATGCCACGCCGGCACCGATCAGGATACCCAGGGTGTCGATCACATACCATTCCGGGTATTTATACAGGAGAACCATGGCCAAGAGCGAGAGGAGAAGGATGACGATCGTTGCCAGATCGCTCGTTCCCATAGCCACGGGAACAAGGGCCGCAAAGATGTAGCCGAACGTGAGAAAGATCGAAATTGCGATAATTGCCGCCATCACCTTTTTTAAATTGAATTTTATCAGCAGCAGCAGGAGCCCGGTGAAGACCAGCAGGATCAGAATAAAGATGAAGGGATTTTCCAGGGATGTCGGATCCTGAAATGCGGTGATTCCTGCCGCCTGCACGGGAAGGGAGATCAGGATCGACCCGATCTCCACGGCAAGAAGCAGGAGTGGCATCACCAGGAAAGGGATTACACGTTTTATCTCCATGATGCAGTCTCCGGTATGTAGTTAGATTAATTACTGTGCTCTCATTTATCTAAAAGCATGGACATTCGGGAATACTTATTCGATATCCTGCTTACTATCGTTATGATCGTCTCTACCCTCGTCCTCATCAACCGGTTCTGGCAGGACCTCACCATCGCAATCGCTGCAGGCCTCATGATGCTGTCGCTGGGCGGACTTTTCCTCTCACTCCAGGTCAAGATGCGCCACCTTGAAAGGAGCATCGTGATCCGCGAGCGGATATTACGTAACAACCTTGAGGAGACATCCACCCGCATGGCGGACAAATACGATATGGCAATCGCCCACCTTGATGAGCTGGTCGGGGAATATTCAAAGCGCATGTACCGCTGACTTTTTTTTATTGTGCGTGAACCATCATGGGTGTCGCTTTACGGGATATTCTTCTGGATTACAAGGGAGCGGTGGCATGGGAGTCACTACCGGGCATCGCCGCGGTCGATGCAAATAACACACTCTACCAGTTCCTCTCTATCATCCGGCAGCCTGACGGAACGCCCCTCATGGACAAGCGCGGTCGGGTCACCTCACACCTCTCCGGGATCCTCTTCCGGGTCTCGAACTTTATGCAGAAGGGGATAAAACCGGTTTTTGTCTTTGACGGGAAACCCGCCGCTCTCAAGCAGGAAACCGTTGACGGGCGCCGGAAGGTCCGGGCCGAGGCCGGCGAGAAATGGAAGGAGGCGATCGAGCGTGGCGATGAGGCCGAGGCATATAAACAGGCCCGCTCGTCGTCACGGGTTGACACCACCATCATCGAGACATCGAAAGAACTGCTCCGGCTCTTGGGCCTCCCGACTATTCAGGCGCCGGGAGAAGGCGAGGCACAGGCATCGTACATGGCGGCAAAAGGGGATGCGCGATATGTCGTATCGCAGGATTACGATACCCTCCTCTTCGGCGCTCCTGAACTTGTCAGGAACCTCACGGTCAGCGGCAAACGGAAGATTCGGGGACGGCAGGTCACCGTGAACCCGGAACGGCTTATTCTCGCGGAGGTGCTTGAGGGGCTCAGGTTGACCCGCGAGCAGCTGATCGAGATCGGCATCCTCATCGGGACGGACTTCAACCCGGGTGTCGAAGGAATTGGTCCAAAAACGGGGCTGAAGATTGTACAGCGGGGGGAGTTTTCAGCAAAAATCCATGAGAAACTTCCAGACTTCGACCCTGCGCCTGTTATGGACCTCTTCCTGCACCCGGATGTGACCGACGAATATACCCTCGCATGGTCATGCCCGGATATCGCCGGCATCAAAAAGATGCTCTGCGGGGGATATGATTTCTCTGAAGAGCGGGTGGAGAAAGCACTGGAGAACTTCTGCGTGAAAGCAGGGCAGAAGACGCTTGAGAACTGGTTCTAGAACTCAAAAAAAAGTTCTTTCCAAAATATTAGTTATGGTTTTTTCAGTATTGAGTCCCGGAATATGCACGGATAAGGGACCTCTCCCGGAGGGGGATCGGCAAAGGTTTCCCGTTACTGTCTTGTATTTTGGCATTCAAAAAAAATTATGTTGTTGTTACTTGGGTTATTACAGGTATATTGTATGAATAACTGGAACCACTGGAATACAAATAAAGACTCAGTATCCGTGTAATGCGATCGCTGGGTTTCAATGTCGAAGTGAGCTGACCGGTTGCAAAATTTCCTTCCCGATTGTTACTTCTGTCATCGACAAATGTATATCCAACGGTGATTTCCGCTGACATTGTTACCGTTTGCGCCGTTGGGTTTATGAATTCTACCTCAACACTCATCATATCTCCGTTCGGTGAATATCTGACTATCCGTGCCGTAGGTTCAAAAAATTCACAGGTCTTTTTTATCTGTTCCGAAAAGTCAACCGTCTGTTGTTTTCCGAATTTAATGGTAACATTCTCTTGTTCGCACAGTATACCGCAACAGACTTCAACGGTATGGTTCCCTTCCGGCAACATCAGTTCCAGAGGTTTGATTTTTGTCACATTGCCAAAACTTTTATTGTCAACAGAGACCGGCAGGACCGTATCCAGGGCACCTATGGATACCCGTAGCAAACCGTTCAGTCCCGGTTTTACCGTTGTATTGGGAATAATAGACAGAGGGGATTCATTTAATAGTACGGATTCATTGGATACGAGGGATGGAGTGGTCGTGTTCGTGAACGGAGCGAACGTATTATCAGGATTGACAGTCGTACCATTCGGAGTAATATTTTTTGTCTGGACTACACATCCGGCCACCAGAATACATCCTGCAATAACAAGGATAAAAAACGTGGTAATTTTCATAGGATCTTCCCTTCTTTGTTCACCTGAGATTTCCATCATAATCATCGCTGTTACCCTTATGCGAGGCGACGATTATTAAAAGATCAGACAGCAGTTTATTAGTACCTCTTCTCATAAATAAAAAGGTCTTGCACGGTATCATGCATTGTTTCTCTCTTTCCTGTTTTTAAAAAAAATGATCTTTCCCGGATAGTTAATCAATCGTTATCAGTTGTTCCATTCAGCGATCCAGAAAGATATTATCGACAAGAAAGTTTATCCACGTCCAGATTAAAAGAGAAAGCATGAAAAGCTGGCAGATAACGGGATTTTTTTCAATCCTGATACTCGGATTATTACTGATGAGCGGATGTATGAACACGGCGCCTACCGGCGTCGCAACGCCAACCCCGACCGTAACAGTACCACCGGCCACCGTATCGGCAACTCCGACCCTGACGGTAAAAGCTACCCCGGTACCTACCGTTCCCGCTGAAGGGGTTTATGTTCACGTAAAGTATCTTGGCGGCTGGAAGGGGACCTACGGAATGCCAACCGCCCTTACGGCGGTAACAAGTTCCGGTGACCGGTATTATCCTGTTGTGAACGCAACGGGAACCGTGCAGGCTTCATTTACGAAACTCGACGATTCAATAAAACAGACTCTCGTCGTAGAGATCCTCAATAACGGCAGGATCCTCACCACGGGGAATACCAGTGCAGCAAACGGAGATGTTCGAATCTCCGCAAATGTGTAATGGTCGCTGGCAGAGATCAATCAAACACAGGTGGTACACCGGTCTGAATCCGGCAGTCGTCCACATCAATTTTCCCTTTTTTTTCCCCGTATCTGATGAGGAATAACGGTGACCGTACCCGGTTTAACGCCGGCATAATCAACTCATGAGGAATATGATTGAGTTTTGTTGAGGCTGCATTGATCTATGACATGCCAGAAGGCACATGAAAAGCAGGTTATATAACGGGGAAGAGATCCTTCCTGCCAAATGTCAGGGGAAAATTGTACGCGGTGAGTGAATATTGCGGCCATATGAATGCACCGCCAGCACAATGAGTACTCATCGGGAAGAGCGTTTCCTGTCCTCTCCGCTTTTCCCGGTTAGATGTCACGACAGGGAAAATGATCTCTGGTCCGGTTCAGGTGAGGGTGAAGGTATGGATATGTTACCCCGGTATTCCTGGAGATGGCAACCCATCTGGCAGAGATAGAGGCTCGCCATCAAATCGAATATCTCGAAACCTTCCCGGTGAAGGTGAAAGGAATAAAGATCCTAGTAGAAATTTGAATGATCAAGAGATCAGGCATATCAATACTCCCTGAGACCTGATCACCCGGGCAAAAAAATGCATTCGAAAATTTTCTTTTTATCGTATGATCGCGGGAAAATAACCTGTCGGGGCAGATTTCCGGTCCGGCAATCTCAGGGCATTCTTTTATTTCCGGGGACGTTTCACGGCAAACAAAAGCGCCACGAGAAGACCCGCAGCTGCGGTTGATGAAAGGAAACCGGCTACCCGTACCCCATTGCCATTGAATATACCGGCCGGGACCAGGACGACATCTATAGTCGTTGTCTGATCAGCGTTGATAAGTACC
Organism: uncultured Methanoregulaceae archaeon; assembly: GCA_963829225.1. Classification (GTDB taxonomy): domain Archaea; phylum Halobacteriota; class Methanomicrobia; order Methanomicrobiales; family Methanospirillaceae; genus Methanoregula. Next base: position 271,421 of record CAWHHQ010000002.1, read on the forward strand.
GGCAGGACCTGCGTAACAAATCCCTCTTTTGTAACGTTGAGCGTATGATCTCCCTGCCGGAGACCCGGGAGCATTGCCGGGGAGACGCCGGCGGCCGAACCGTCAATGGTGAGCCGTGCGCCGGCCGGCGTCGTATTGACTGAGAGCGAGCCGGTCAGCGGAACAAGAGTTACGTTGACTTCCGAGACGCTTCCTGCCTCTATCGTCACCGGCGTGGACACTTTCGCGTAACCAAACCGGGAGAAAGTAACATTGTAAGTACCGGGGTCGAGTCCGCTGACGGTCATCGGAGTCATTCCCTTGTAAACATTGTTGACGACAACAGATGTCCCGACCGGGGTTGAACTAAGGTTCATCGAGCCGGCCGGTACAGGCCTGTCCGACAGGCCGGATCCCTCTCCGGTCCCTGCAGTGATATATGGCTCTGAAAGGATGACGGAAATGGTACGTATAATCGACCGCGGTCAGATGGGAGACGTCAGCAGGACCATCCGCGACCCAGACGGTATAGCTGCCGGCATCAAGACCCAGTGACCCGGTATTCCATGGGTAGACCCAGTGTCCGTCCCCGTCTACATCCACCTGCGTTGCTCCGCCCTGGTCCGCGGGGCGGTTGATGTTGTCAAGGGACACTCCATTGGGTGGGAGATTTGGTCCGGTCAGGAAGAGGTAGACGGTGTAACTGGTATACGAATATCCCGACAACGTCACGACACTTCCCAGGTAGGCCTGCGTCTGCCCTGCCGCAATAGCCCCGGAGAAGAAAACCAGGAGGGCGATAAGTGCGGCCGCTCCGCGGGTTGTGATTTGAATGATTTTTACCATTACGTCCTCCCGGCGAAATCCAGGTACGGATAAGTACGGAAGTTATCTGGTCAGAGGATATAATCCTGTCGCTGATGGCTATGATGCGAATGCATTTATGTCCCGATCACCGGTCCCGGCACTCTGGCTTCTGGTTTGAGGATGTTCACGAATGACAGGTGAAACGGTTACCCCCCGTCCTGTCGACCTGAAAAAGGATTGCCTGGGTGCTTCATGTCCTCGTTGTGAACTTCTCAATCACCATCCATTTTCTGTGCCTGGTCGTAAACGGCGTGAAATCTCCTGTTTATTGCGGGTCACGGGAGTCCTGAGTCCGGGAATCAATGCAGGAATCTTATCCCCGGGATTTCGGTGTCTTTATTCACCGATATGTTCATGCAGCGTCATTTGTTTTTATTGATGCGATCATGATGTCTTTCAGGTTCTGATAGCGGTCAAAATTTTCATTATCGCTGGTGAATGCAAACTGGTAAAAATGGTGCACGGTAACTACAGCTTCTTCGGTATATGCTGAAGGATAATATCCCGAACCTTCGGGTAATCTGACATCATAGGTCGAAACCATCGTGTTCCCGCGCCTGAAATATTTATAATTGCCGACATATGTTGATGCCGCCAGATCCGGATACGCTGACTGAAACTCATTTTTAATCCACTCCAGGGTAGGATTGAGCTTAAAATACCCGTTAAGGTTATCGATGAAATCTGAAGTAGATGCCACAAATTTTAATCTTCCGTCTGCACTCGTAAACGTAACAATCCGTGACGGCTTCTTCAGATTATCATTCACGTAAAAATTCAGAGGGCCGATCGATTTCGTCTCATTTTCATAACAGACATGATACGTCCCGTTATAAACGTACGAATCGTTTGTGCAGTAATACGGGGTATACGTTGAATCTGCTATTTTCCATGATGAGGGATAATCAACACGGAAATCAGTGTCGGAATACGAGGAAAATGTTATTTCAGATACGTCGGTTGGATCTGCTTTCGGGAGGGCCGTCGTTGCGGAAACGACAGACGGGGTTGTTGCAACCGTGGGGGGAGCTGTTGGAATTATCGAAGGTGTGATTACGGATGGACTGGCGTTTGCCGGAACCGGGGTCGCGAAAGTGGGCGCAGGGCCAGGTTCTGAGGGTACCGTCTGACTTGTGCACCCTGCGGTAAAGAGGATTATCGCAGAGAGAAAAATGAGAACCAGTACCCGGGTACTTTTCCATGGTAGTTCAGATTATCGGAAAGACATTAATCATTGTGTTTTGTTATTATGTCCCACCATACCAGGACACCAGGGAGGATTTACTTCGGTGCATGGTTTCGGGAGTTATAGCCGGATGGACAGAGGGGCGGGGCAGGCGGTTTCCTGACAATGACTGATATTGTGGAGATCTGCAATCGGACTATCTAAAAAACTCCTAGCTCTCCACCCCCAGGGTTCAGTGGAGTGATTCCGATCAACGGATACTTTCATTTCCTGCGGCACCAGCATCGGGAAATTCCCTTGCCAGCCAGGGGATACCTTCTCTTATTCAGACGCTCTTCTCTTTCCGGAATTCAACAATCCCGGTGAAAATTCCCCTGCACCGCAGAATTAATGCCATTACCAGAGATACCGTCAGGTGATTCAATCCTCTTCAACCTGGATGACCTCGGCACAGCAGAGTTCCGCTGCTTTGGCTGCACACTCCTCCTGTTCGGCAGGGATCTTTCCTTCCGCATTGTTTCCGTTCAGCCGGTACTTTTCCACCAGCTGGCTGAATGAATCGTCCGGATTCTGCTCGAAGATCTCCGGGCATGTTTCCCAGCAGGTTCCGCAGATGGAGCAGTTCTCGCGATTAAGTTTTATTTTCATGGCGATCTTCCTCTTTCCCCACTATCTTTCACAGATTCGATAGTACCCCGTGTCACATCAACCGATCGGGACTGATGAATGTTATATCTTTTTATCGGTCTCTTCGGCCGGCAGTTTGTCAATTTCCTTCTGGGTGAGGTATCGGAACGACTGCACGATTTCCTCGTACGTTTTCACCCCGTACGCGCTTTTTGGTTCGGAAACATTCACGTAAATCAGACTGGCAAACCCTTTCTCGTTTGCGCTTCCTTTTCGGACGACGTATGCGATTGTCGTGTAGCCATGAACATCGGACTGGAAGCGATCGACGGTGATCCCATGTATCATCACCGTTGATTCCTGCGGTTTCGGAATCCATTGAGCCCTGATGTTGTTACGCAAATCCTGATCCTGCCCCCGGGTTATTGCATAGGTTATGATGGAGAATTCTTCGTTTTCGGTGAACACTGGTTTACCCGTGTCGAGAATAAAGCTGGTATTATAGGACAACCCTTCGTATCCTTCCGGATTGTTCATCAAGGTGGTTGTGCCGTTCCAGTTTTCCGGCACATTGACCGCAAAGTTCAGGACCGAATCCTTAAGGGTCTTATCGAGAGAAACGGGCGGGCGCATTACCCCGGGGGAGGAAGTAATAACCGGCGGAGTAACTGTATCGGGTGTATTGATTGCGGCGACTGAGTTACTCACCGGAAGGGTCTGTTGTGTGAGAGAAACGGGCGGGAATCTGAGTTTTGTTGAATGCAACCACCGGCACCAGTTATCACGAGGATTATCACGATAAAGATATACACCGATCGCTTCATGCAAAGAGGTACTAAAGGTTATTTCCCCATAAAATTTACTTTTATAATCGTATAAAATTGTGAGCGATACGGTCGAGACACCAGGATGATTTCGGATTCCTCACACCAGTAGTGAGCTGGATGGTAACTATTCCATCTGTCGGATATACCTGGACACAAGAACCTTATTTCCTGTATCATGACATTTGATGCATCTTCTCTCTCGCGGATTTGCGTGCCGGCGGGTGGAATTCAGGCCGTCTTCCATTTTTTTATTAATGGTGTTTTCTCTTTCATTAATCCGAAAAATTATCCTGTTATTTCAAAGGAGGTTATCATGTGACTGAAGACATCCCTGGTAGTATTTCCCTGATCCGCGGGAGTGTGGAAATCAATCGCATAAGCCTGTCCTCCTGTTCCATAGTCCCAGGCAGGACCGTAAACCTTCACTGCAACTTCGGGATGATCCGGGATGGTGAAGTTATATCCCTGCATTTGCCCGGAATGCATCAGGTAGAGGGTATATTGACCGTAGTTTTCATCATCGAACGATGAAAACACTAATTTGCGAGCCTCAAAGCTCCCTTTTATCGTAACAGGATCACTGCTGGTTACCACCGGGTAAAAAAACTTCCGGGCATCAGAACAGTAATTCCCGTCCAACGGATTTCCGGCACCGTCAAGACAGTAAGGCAGGGTCTTTTCCCTGATAACCCCCTCCGCCCATGTAGTTATCGAATAAAAGTAATCACCGGTCCCCGTTACTTCGTCGAAATAAACGTGTGCATAAGACCTGCTATCCGGGCTGGAAAAATTATACACCGCTTTCCAGTACCTGATCGGATCCTGTCCCGATACCTCCTTTACCGGCGATGCGCGGGAAGGCCATGACCTATGCTCTTTTTCATACGTCCACGCTGAGGGATAATCTATTTTAAACCCATTCACTGGTTTTGTGTCGGATTCTAATACCAAATCTGCAGTTTTATACTCAGGTGCGGGTACTGTTACTACGGTCGTTTGCGGGATGATTGTTCCGGACGAAACAACTGGTGGAAGTGCGGTCTGTTGCGTGGGAGGAACAGGTTGAAAATTCGAATTTTGCTGGACACAACCCCCGACAACGATCATCCCGAGTATAACCATTGCAAAAATATATGATGTTCGCTTCATAGCAAGAAGGTAATAAATTTAGTAATAAATTAAAATTTGTTTGTTCTCTCGTAATAGTATGGAGATATGATTCTCCTATCGGGAATTTGATGTATGGTACTGAATCCTGGAGCCCCGGGTTGGGATACACTATCCGGATACGGAAGAACGAATGCACCAGCAATAAATTCGATATGGTGAACAAAACCGGTTCAGGCAGGTGTTAGCAAGGGTCTCACCGGGATTATGGATATGAACGGGCACGAGTTTTTAATTCGTAAACAGACGGGAAGACCGGTGGTGCTCCGGGATGCACACCGTTGCAGGAGAAGGGAGGTAAAAATTCAGTTCATTCATTTTTTCACAAAATAATAACCTTCAGGTGACGAAACCGGAGCTCCCGGAAGCATGGACCACAATTTGTGAGCATGGTTGTTTTCCAACGCACTGACATCACGAGGGGAAGCAGAACAGGAAGATACAATCACGCCGTGTCAATGCTCCCCGTCTTCCCTCAGAGATGATTCAATCAGGTCCTGGCGTTTTATCATCTCGACGAGCACCGAGAAGACTGCAGCCTCGAGCGGATCATCGCAGCCAACGAACGCCTCACTCGAATGCATCTTTGCCAGTACCACCAGTTTCCCGCCGTACTGTTGATCATCCTTTTTCAGGGCCCGTGAAGACCGTGCCCAGCGGTCAGCAGTGCTTTTCACTCCCTGACGGACGCTTTCGAAACTCCTTCCCATCATGACACCTCCAGCGTCCGCTGCGCATAGGGGATGTTTTCCCGGAACCGGCCGGAGTTGGGGCTGCGATGCAACGTAGTCCCGATCAGGTCGTCAACCGTCGCGATCTCGATGATATGATCTGCCTGTCGCATCAGAACCGAGAACGAGCGGTCGACAGAAGGCGTGTACAGGATCACGAGTGATTCACGGCCGATATCCCGGAGCATTCCCGCGATCTGTGGCATCATCTCCTCTGCACCATCAAAGAGCGTCGGGTCGTGTTCAAGGAGCAGGACCGTATGGCTCGCCTCCTTCAGGATGGTGAAGAGCTGGTGAGCCGTGAATGCTCTGCGGACTTCAAAGTTTTTGGACGAGCGGTTGATCGAAGAGAGGAGACGCGAATAATTGCCACTCACGTACAGGAAGAGGAAACGCTGGAGATCCGTGTTGGTGTTGAGTGCGGAGACCATCACCTTCTCAGGTGCGATCACCGCGTTGAAGGTGCATGGCTGGAGCGTCATTCCCTTACGAAGTTCGATCAACATAGCACCGGATCACTACCGCACTCCGGGGGATAAGGCTCAGGTCTGAGCGGGGTGAAAGTGGATCAGAGAGATTCCCCAGGGTTTAATCTGATGGTGTGATCAGCATTCCCTCAATAATCATCATACAGGGTGCTAATTATTTATTCGCGGGTAAAATTGAAAAAAAGTGACCGGTTATCTGAAGTTCAGGTCCATGCATTTCTCAAAGCATTGTGTCGCTTCGTTAATCTGCCCGATCTTCTTCAGACTCATCCCTTTGTTAAACCAGGTCTCTGCATCTCCGGGATCAATCTGAAGTGCTTTGTCATAGGATTCGATCGCATTTTTAACATTATCGAGACATTCCTGACAATTCCCCAGTAAGGTAAGCGCACGTGCATTCTTTGGATACGTATCGATTGCCCGTTTAAGATAACTTACCGCGGTAAAATGATCTCCTGCCATCGCTTTTTCCTGCGCCTGTCTGACAAGATATTCTGATTCCCTTACGACATTGTGTACGCCCATTGCTTCCATATTCTCCTCCAGCCACGGTTGAGCCCCTGAGTCTTCCGTGACTGACATTGAATAATTTTTATATATTTATATTAATTTGCACAATATAATTGCAATGCATATCTGCGAAAGAGAATGCCATGCAAATATTTTATATAGGAAAAACCCTTGATTCCCTGTTCCCGGTAATTCTGATCTCATCGTTTAATCTGATGAAAAGCCCGGAAAGATGAAGATCCTTTACTGCTAAAGATTCCGGAACGGTTCTTTGAGGTGATAAACTACCTCCTGATCGGTAAAAAACCCTGCGGACTTCAACGTTTTTTTGAACGAGCGTTTTGATCGAACTCAGAAGACGCGGGTAATTGGCGCTCACAAACGGTAAGGAGGCCGGGAGACCATGAGGGTATGAGCGCGGAAATTATCAGAAAACAAAATGTTATCAGCTGTTCTGCGGGATCCGGGCTTCGATGGTATAAGATGTGAGGTGTTTTGTCGTAATCACAAAATAATACTCTTTATTTCCCTCGTAAAATTTCTGTTTCCAGGGACGGGGATCGATACCTGATTTCTGCCATAAGTTTTTGTCAAGTCCACCGGGAGGTTCCACGGATGCTACAAGCCGGTCGGAATTTGTTTTATCCATAACCTGGATTTCGAGGAACGGAAAAACCGCAGAGTTCGATCCTGAAGACGAGACCGAATCCTGTCCCCCGGATGCAAGGGGATCTGCCGTATACCAGAGCTCCCAATAACCTCCCGGGACAGAAAAGGTATCCGAGGTCTTTCCTGACTGGCCCGTGACCGTTATCAGCGGGGTAAATCCCGAACCGGGAAATGCCGAGACCGGCTCGGTGGTCACCGGGTTTGTTGTTACGTCAGTGACCGCTGTGGCTGAAGGGGAAGGTTGAGTCACTGTGCCCGTCGTGCCGGGAGCCGGTCGAGTTGCCATGACGGGATTGCCGGGAGGAGAAGGTTGGTTAGTACACCCGGTTACCAGAATTAAAAGGACCAGGGTGCCGATGATGAGCAGGGGAATTTTCATACGGTGAATTGACCACTTTTGGAGGATAAACATTTGGATTTATCGCGGGATCGGCCGATAATATTCATTTGACAAGGACGGCCAGAGGATGAATAATCAGGAAACAGCAATCACCGGGCAATCCGATAATTTTGAGGCATCAAAAAAAAAATCCCGGGTATCTTTACCGGAATGTACTTCCCGTACCGGAATCAGACTACATCAAAAATTATATCAGGAAATACAATGCATGCTAGCAGGTCACTTTTGCAATTTATGATGGATTCACCCATGAGTGGGTAAACAAATTCCGGATGTAATCGGTCCTTATGTCTGAAAGAATACCTGAATACCTGAAAAATATACTTCATGATTCTTACAGGAATATACTGGATTATCCGGGAAGTATCGCAATTAAAAAATTTTCTCACACATCAAAAATCATACGAAGAATTAATGATGACGATCTGACCAGAATTTCTGAACTCTATCAAAAATGTTTTAAACCGGATTATTTTGACACATTACTCAAATACTCGAAACTTTTCAGGAATATTTTTTATGTCTATGAAGTTGACGGAGTTATTGTTGCCTACGTCGCATTCTATGTCCACATAAGATTAGAGGGTTTACACCCTGTTTTGGAGGCCACGGGTTTTTCCGGAGGCGTGGATCCCCGCTTCCGGGGCAGAGGAATTTTTTCATTAATCTATGCGGAAGGTTTGAAAGAATTACGGAACAATACTATTCAGTCAGTTCATGCATGTATCCGGAGAGATAATACCGGGTCACTGGATGCACACCGCAAACTCGGGTTCGAAATTGTTGAGGAAAATGGCAAGGCATGCGGGCAGGATTTTTATAAGTTGATCCTGAAATATCACGCAGGCGCGCCAGGAAAAAAAATTCTGAGCTCTCCTATCGGGAATGAACGGTGAAAGGAGCATGGCAAAACCTGAAGCACGTTTTCTCACCGCAGATGAATATGATCAATGGGATCACTTCGTGGATCAATCAGATCAGGGAACTATTTTTCATTCATCAAAATGGATGACCACGGTTGCACATTTTCTTAACCTGCACTTTGCAATTATCGGAGTTTTCGATAATTCCGATCTGACCGGGGGGTGTTGCTTCTACATAAATGAAATATTCCACGTATACAAACGCGGGATGACGGATGTACGCCTGTCTCCCTATGGAGGGATGGTCTTCTCTCCCCGGAAGAGTAAGGATATCCGGGCAAATGAGACAAAAAAATACCAGGTAACCTCGTCAATCCTGGAAAAGGTTCAGGAGTTAAACCTCCTTTCCATCCACCTGACCAACAGCCCCGGTCTTCCCGATGTTCGTCCCTTTATCTGGCAGGGCTGGAAGGAGACGGTACGATATACCTATGTCCTGTCGCTTGAGGGCGATATTTTTTCACAGGTATCTCACAGCGTCAGGCAAAGTATCCGGAAATCCAGGAAGTTCGGGATGACGGTAAAAAAAGAATATAACCCGGATTTATACTGGCAACTGACAAAATCGACCTGGGAAAAACAGGGAATAACAGTACCCTATCAAAAAGAGTTGCTGTATGCACTCATGGAGGTCCTTCACCATAACAACCGTGGTGAGATGTGGATTGCAGAAACCCCGTCGGGCGATGCAGCTGCGGCCGCATTTTGCATACCTGATTACCGTATGGTTCAGGGCTGGAATGGTGCAAACAACCCCGGGTTCAAAGAGACCGGTGTAAATTCACACCTTCACTTTGAGATGTTTCTGGACCTTCAGAAACGGGGATATCACCAGCATAACCTCATGTCAGGGAACGTCCCCCATCTTGCAAGATTTTATTCGAGTTTCAATCCCCGCCTTGTCCCCTATTATGAGGTGGAAAAAACCGATATAAAAAATGTTATCCGGTGGTAAAAGGCATTTTTGAAATTTTTACCTGAGCGATACCAGGAAAGGAGCATTTTTTTGGTGGCACCTGTGCCCCTTCCTGAAGCTAAGGGTCCGGATTTGAATCATCCCGAATTAAAGATGAACCCCGGCAGGAATATTTTTGGTAATGATCTGAAAATCCGGATCCCCGATAAGAATCCGGCAACCGGGAATGGTGACCAGCAGATAACATCCTGAAAAAAACCTACCGGCTGTCCCACGGGAGAAAACGTTGTCCCGGGTTGGTCTTGAGGATATTCTGCTCATCGGATTTAACCTTTTATATGCAGGAACTGTGCATATGAGGTAACTGTATGAAGACCAGGACCATCCACCAGACTATCTCGTTCCATGCGAGTGTCCATGACGTGTATGAAATGCTCATGGACGAGAAAAAACACGCACGTTTTACCGGAGGCTCGGCACGGATCAGCAGGGAACCAGGGGGGACGTTTGCTACCAACGACGGGTATTCCACCGGCACCAACAAGGAACTGGTGCAGGACGAGAAAATTGTCCAGACCTGGCGTGCAAGCGACTGGCCTGAGGATCATTATTCAACGCTGACCGTTACCTTATCCCCAGTACTTCCGGGACGAAACTCACCTTTATCCAGGCCGGAGTTCCCGATGACCAGTACCGAAGAGATCAGCCAGGGATGGCATGACTATTACTGGAACCCTATGAAGGCAGCGCTGAAAAATGAGAAGTGATCGCCTGGCTAGGCCACAGATCACACCAGCCTTTGGTATTTATCCCAAAAGGTGATGCAAAAGATATCCATCTCAATATTAAAACACCCTGGCCCGTTTCATCCCATGTAATAATTCAACGGAAAAACACCAGCTATCTGAATACTCCCTGCCGATAAAAGAACAAAAAACTCCTGAGAATCAAAAATCATCCTGAGGATTTCCCCCCTACATACTGGTAATGATACGGTTCACGACGAGGGTGGCGCCGAGCCAAATCCCGTATGCCCCGCCAAGGGTCACAATAAGGCTGAATCGTGACACCAGGAAATAAAAAGCCAACAGGAACAGCATGGTAGGGATCACAAACCAGAATGTCGCAATGACCAGTTGCCGGGTCGTCTCCCGTCCTGCCTCGGAATAGGTGAAGAGGAACGCAAGGGTCGTGATCATCGGCGCCGCAGCTAATATTCCGCCATACCGTGGATCTAAATGCTCGGCAAACAGGGTCACTCCGACAACTATGCTTCCGCCCACCACGAATTTCAGGAGGGTGTAGAGATAATCCATTCTTTGGAGTATTTTCCCGGGAGGATAAATAATTCCCTCCCGTTTTTCCTGGCCAACCCGGAATGCATTCTTATACCACGCTAAAAGCGAACCGGATTTACTCATGGTTATCATATCGTGATGAGAACCTGAAAAAAGCCAAAATTAAATAATTATTGTACTATTACCGACGGTAGAACTATAATGTATTTCAGTATCAGGCGTTTTCACCGATCCTATCATTATCTCACCCAGATTACGATATTTGTTAAAATTCGCCGTATCGGTAAAAAATCCGAAATTGAATACATGGCGCTCTGAAACAATGGTTTTTATGGTATAGGCCGAGGGGTAGTACTGCGTCCCTTCCGGTAACGTGACATCATAGCTCGATGCCATCCCGGTCCCGCTCGAAAAATATTTGTAATTCCCCAGATAGTTCACCGCGGACAGATCCTTGTAATCTCTCTGGAACATTTCCCTGGTCCATGCAATGGTAGGATTGAGGGTGAACGTCCCGGCCCGTTCAAAGTCCTGCGTGAGCGCGACAAATTTTTTGGTAGCATCCGGGCTGGTGAACGTGACGACACGGTAGGATGAAGTAAAACGCGGATCGTCGTACACATAAAACGGGCCGACAGGATAGGGAGTTTCCGTCGGATCTGCAATGGTCCAGGTGGAGGGGTACTCAACGCTGAAGTCATTGTCGTAATAAAATTCGAAGGTTATTTCGGCCATATCGGTGGGATCTGGTCCCGGGATTTGCGCCGTAACCGGAACGACAGTTGTTGGGGGAATAGTGGGCGGGGATGTGGGAATTATCGTTGTGGTTGTTACTGACTGACTGGCAGTTGTCGTCACCGGGGTTGTGAGGGTTGTTGCCGGAACGGATGTTACCGGAGCAGGCTGATTCGTACATCCGGCCGAGAAGATGACCACAATAACGAGAAAAACAAGAATTATTCCTGGATATTGTTTCATGCTATTTTACATGATCTTACTGCAGGTTTATCGTTGTTGTGATTCGGGACATCGCAGGGCGAAGGCGGGGGAATTTTATTCGTATATTATTGATCGGGCCCTTATTATTCCCCGGTAATCTCAATAATGGATAATGATTTGAAGGATAGGTAATAAGAAGCAGGAGAACAATTGAGGCATGCTGGAACAAAAACACCAGATCAAGGAGAAAACGTATGGCAAACACACCAAAAATGGCAAGGATATTAGCAGTAATTATTGGAGTAATTGTGATTATACTATCATTTGCAAGGGTCTTTCCCCTGAGCAATGAAGGACTTGTAGTAGCAGCTTTCCTGACGGTCTGGGGACTTGACGCGTTAATTTAAGCTAAAGGTTTGATAATCGCAAGAAGCGAGCGACAGGGTAGAGTGATGTTCAGGTTGACCTAAATTATCCTTCCACTTCGAATTCTGGATAAGATTTTCCAAAAAAGTTGTCCTGCCTTAATCCCATTTTATTAAATACGACGATTGCAATTCTACCTTTGATCCATCATGGCGAAGAAACCCCTTACGACAAACCAGGGGATAACGGTTGCCGATAACCAGAACTCCCTCACTGCCGGACAACGCGGGCCCGTTCTCCTGCAGGATGTTCACCTGATCGAAAAACCGGCCCATTTCGACCGGGCGCGGATTCCGGAACATGTAGTACACGCAAAAGGTGCCTGAGCTCATGGGTATTTCCATGGCCCACAAAAGTATGGCAGCCTTCACGAAAGCAAAATTCCTCCAGGACCCTGAAAAGAAGACACCGGTCATGCAGCAGACGGCGGTGTTGGGGTCTCCCTGCTCAAACACCGTCCACCATAGCCGCCGCTGAGGCAACCGCTAGCAAGGTGGGCACAGGAATATTCAAAACATCACAGTGACCAAAATCATCCAACGATAGGAAGTAGCGTTATGACTGACGACAGCAATCGCCCGGTAACGGGCGGGGTAAACAAACAAGCAACCGGCCAGGGCAGGTCCAACCGGGACTGGTGGCCGAACCAGTTGAACCTGAAGGTTCTTAACCAGCAATCGCCCTTGTCAAACCCCATGGGTAAGGATTTCAACTACGCCGAAGAATTCAAGAGCCTTGACCTGGGGGCCGTGAAAAAGGATCTGCAAGCCCTGATGACCAATTCGAAAGACTGGTGGCCGGCAGACTTCGGCCATTACGGGCCCTTGTTCATTCGCATGGCATGGCACAGCGCCGGCACGTACCGCACCGGTGACGGTCGCGGCGGCGCCGGTGCCGGCCAGCAGCGCTTCCCGCCCCTCAACAGCTGGCCCGACAACGTGAACCTCGACAAGGCGCGCAGGCTGCTCTGGCCGATCAAGCAGAAGTATGGCAGGAAAATCTCATGGGGCGACCTTATGATTCTTGCCGGCAACGTCGCCCTGGAGTCGATGGGATTCAGGACCTTCGGCTTCGCTGGCGGTCGTGTGGACGTCTGGGAGCCGGAAGAAGACGTGTATCGGGTTCTGAGAACACGTGGCTGGATGACAAACGCTACTCCGGCAACCGGAACCTCGAAAATCCGCTCGCCGCCGTGCAGATGGGGCTAATCTACGTCAATCCGGAAGGCCCGAACGGCAACCCGGATCCGATCGCGGCGGCCACGGATATCCGCGAGACGTTCGCCCGCATGGCCATGAACGACGAAGAGACGGTCGCGCTCATTGCCGGTGGCCACTCTTTTGGCAAAACCCACGGTGCCGGCCCTGCGTCCCATGTGGGTCCTGAACCCGAAGCTGCGGGCATCGAGGAACAGGGCCTCGGCTGGAAGAGCAGCTTCGGCACCGGCAAAGGCGGTGACGCAATCGGCAGCGGCCTGGAGGTCACCTGGACCACCACGCCGACGAAGTGGAGCAACAACTTCTTCCGGATCCTGTTCAGTAACGAATGGGAACTGACGAAGAGCCCGGCCGGTGCGCACCAGTGGAAGCCGAAAGGCGACGCAGGTGCCGGCACGGTGCCGGATGCCCACGACACGTCGAAGCGTCGCGCACCGGCCATGCTGACCACGGACCTCTCCCTGCGGTTCGACCCTGTTTATGAAAAGATTTCACGGCGGTTCTACGAGCACCCGGACCAGCTCGCGGACGCGTTCGCCCGGGCGTGGTTCAAGCTGACCCACCGCGACATGGGTCCGCGTGCACGCTATCTCGGCCCGGAGGTTCCTGCGGAAGAGCTCGATTTGGCAGGACCCCATCCCTGCCGTCAATCACCAGCTGATTGACGCAAAGGACATAGCCTCCCTCAAGGGCACGATCCTTGCTTCCGGCCTGTCCGTGTCAGATCTGGTCTCGACCGCCTGGGCATCGGCATCCACCTTCCGTGGCTCCGACAAGCGCGGCGGTGCCAACGGTGCCCGCATCCGCCTGGCACCGCAGAAGGACTGGGAGGTCAACCAGCCGGCCCGGTTGGCGAAGGTACTCAAGGTGCTGGAGAATATCCAGTGCGAGTTCAACAAGGCGCAAAAAGGAGGCAAAAAGGTATCGCTGGCTGACATCATCATTCTGGCCGGTTGTGCCGGCGTCGAGCAGGCGGCAAAGAAAGCCGGTCATGAGGTAACGGTCCCCTTCACACCGGGACGCATGGACGCCTCGCAGGAGCAGACCGATGTGGCCTCCTTTGCCGTACTCGAGCCGAAGGCGGACGGTTTCCGCAACTACCAGAAGACCCGCTATGCCGTATCGGCCGAGGAGTTGCTGGTCGACAAGGCGCAATTGCTGACCCTGACCGCACCCGAAATGACGGTGCTCGTCGGGGGCATGCGGGTACTGGACACCAACTTCGGACAGACCCGGCACGGCGTTTTCACCAGCAAGCCGGGAGTCCTGACCAACGACTTCTTCACAAACCTGCTCGACATGGGCACGGAGTGGAAGGCGGTATCGGACACCAGGGACATGTTTGAAGGGCGCGATCGCAGGACCGGCGAAGTCAGGTGGACCGGCACGCGTGTCGATCTCATCTTCGGTTCGAACTCCCACTCCGGGCCCTGGCCGAGGTCTACGGAAGCGCGGATGCGAAAGAGAAGTTTGTCAAGGACTTCGTGGCAGCCTGGACCAAAGTGATGAACCTTGATCGCTTCGATCTCGCCAGATCGTAGCATACACGTCTTCAATGAGGGGGAACCTCACGAAGGCGGATAAGGAACCCGGCCAGTGTGGCAAAAGGGCTGAAGTTGTAAAGGGTATATTCCGTGGGGCGCCACGAATCATCTCGTGGAACATCACGCAGCGGTGTTCGCTGAAGTGTTCCCGCTGGTACCTGGATGCAGGCAGGGACGAGGCAGCCGGTGCTCTCTCCACGGTTCTCACCTGATCAGGGGAAAAACCCTAAAACGTTTTTTCCCGTTCATGGTGAAAATATATTCAATTATCGTCATGTAGGTCTTAAAAAAACAGGTTCACCATAGAAAGGAGATCCCGACTACGACTCTCTGCCGCGATTCCTGGAATCAGAATCAATTGCTCCTATTTGGGGATTCATAAGCAGGGTAGCTTATGCCTGTTTCTTAAGAGCAATCTTCCGGTTCTGTTTGACCTCGGCGTAATCGGGGTTAATGGCAATTGCCCTGTCATACGAGGCGACCGCTTCTGTATACCTCCCGAGTTCATGGAGAGCGACGCCGCGGAAGTTCCATGCATAGGCATCATCCGGGTTAATGGCGATGGCCTTGTCAAACGATGCGAGCGCTTCTGTGGGCTGTCCGAGAATACCCAGTTCGGCCCCACGGATGAACCAGGCACTCGCATCATCCGGATTCAGGGCAAGACCTTTGTCGTACGAGGCGACCGCTTCGGCATCACGCCCAAGTTCAACGAGTGCCCATCCGCGGTTTTTCCAGGCATCGGCATACTCAGGGTTGATGGCAATTGCCCTGTCGTACGAGTCGAGCGCTTCGGCATGTCTTCCGAGCTCCCCGAGTGCCACGCCGCGACCGTTCCACGCTTCGGCATACTTTTGGTTGATCGCAATCGCCTTGTCGCACGAGGCGAGGGCTTCGGGATAATGACCTTGTTTGAAAAAATCAGAACCTTCCCTGTAATAGTGCTCTGCCTGATCGTCCATGAGGTATGATGGGCCAGCCGGATAATCACTGTTGTGATGCACCTGAGTCGGGTATTTTAATCAAGCGGTGAGGTCAAAAAAATGGATTGCTGCCGGGGCAGACCAATTCCCGGCACCATGTGCGACACCAGCAAAAAACAAGGATGACCACCAACATTTACGGGGCTCTATTTTTTACGGACATAATCCGGGAAAAATAGAGGAGATGGATTATCCACTCCTTCCCATTGAGACTTTTTTCCCGTCTTCCCCGGCCGACCATAGGGTCGAGAACCCAGTCCCGGATGACAGCATCAGAGTGATGATCACGAATCCAGCAGTCCTGCACCGGAGATTGCCGATGGTAAACCTTCAGTTTCCGGAGCACCATTTTGTATCCCCATTATCGCCTTTCCTTTGCCTGCGACCGTGCTACCTATCGAGCCACCTCTCGTTTTGCCTTCCAATAAAGTCTATTAGGGTTTTAAAATATCGAATGATATTACCCCGTTTTGTCTTTATCCCAATGAAATAGCGTATTTTGGAAAAAGTGTGTTAAAAGGTACGGTTTTCTGCGGGTATATGACAAAAAATATGATACAAAAAAAGTAAACGGAGCCCGAAAATGGCCCGGATTGACCTACCAGAGACACCCTCAGGAAGGGTAAAAAGGATCACTATTTCTGGCGTTCATCCTCTTATTCATACTATAGTCATAAAAAATGCCCTCATCGGTTCCTTCTTGAAATTTGTCCGACGGTAGATCCGGAACATCCTTTTGACCCCATTACTGCTTTTCCTTTGCCCGTGACCGTGCTACCTATC
>CAWHHQ010000003.1:0-336428 GCA_963829225.1 uncultured Methanoregulaceae archaeon
TTAAATCGCTGCCAGAGATGGTGGAGAAAGCGACAGACGCTCGGGCGAAACAGGGTTTCCAAGGACACCTGAAACAGACGGAAAATCACGTAAAGCGGCTGGAACAAGTGTTCGAGAAGCTTGGCGAAGAGCCGACGGGGGTCGATTGTCCGGCCAAAGATGGAATCATCGAAGAAGCAGAAGAGGTAGCCGGCGAGGTAGACGACCGCTCCGTGCTAGACGCTGCTCTCATTGCGGCAGCGCAAGCGGTCGAGCACTACGAAATGACGCGCTACGGGACGCTTATCGCGTGGGCCAAACAGATCGGCCGCAACGATTGTGTTTCTCCGCTCCAGCAGACCCTCGACGAAGAGAAAGAAACCGATAAGAAGCTTACCGCAATGGCAGAGAGCGGTCTTAACCGGCGGGCTGCCTAGTCCTGCGTCGATGGCTCTTATTGCGGGCATTGAGCAGAGCGATTACGGGCGAGGGTCGGCAAATCGCGGGCCCTTGCACCTAACGGCGCGCTTCAAAGTGCCTGCGCCCACCTCTACTGGGTGACCACGGCGAGGGGACGACGACGCCGCAGGTACGACGACGCGCTACGAGAAGTTACGGGTCGCAATGGTTAGCCGCTCTAAACGCCTTTGCAAAGCTAAGAAGCCTCCGCATAAGCCCCCGCCGATTGCACGACGGGGTATTCCAGGGCGCGTCCGTTCAACTGATCAGTATCTTCACCAGGCTCTTTGGCGAGCCAGCCGGAAGTTCCGCCACGCTTTTCCCGGCGGGTTTCGCGATGAAACTTACTTGGAGTGGAGCGAAACTACAAATGGCAGGCTCATTTGGAGTGGCAAAGGGCTCTTGGGCGAGAATTGTTTCGACACTTGGTGCGAAAGGGAGAATATCGGCAGATCGCTAGGGCCGCTATCACTATCGAATCGAGGACGAACCTTCTTTTCTCTTTCGAAAAGATGGCGCTTCGCGACGCGGTCGCCTCGGACGCCGGCGCTCGGCAATTTTCAATCGGGCTTGACCGCTTCCTTCATGGCGACAAGCCCTTAAATGACCGGTTCCAAAACTGGGTCGAAGCTATCGATCGACTGCCTCGCCGACAACTTGCGTCTTGACGTGGCCGATCACAACCGTTTTCGGCTTCTTAGCACAACCCCGCATCCACTTCTTTTTTAAGCCAATGGTAACGCGGGAAGCGGCGCGAAAGCTGGGTATTAATTTGCCCTACGCATCCAAACCTTCTTGGCCAGTTTACAAAGCGCTTCTGGGTTTTGTGACGAGTGTGCGAAGCGAGATTAATAATTCTGAATCCCCGGACATGATCGATCTGGGTCCTTTCTTTGGGTTCAGGGATCTGATGAATATCCCGACTGATGGTCGGCGTTGTCAGTGCCGGTTCCGCGGCGCAAGTCTTTCTGAGTCGGGTTCACTGTCTATGAGAGTTAGTTGATAGCGCCCACTCGATCCACCGGAGCTGCGCAAGTCGGATTGGTTGGCTTTCTTTTTGATTTTTTCCGGGTGAACAAAAATGCCGCGCAAACAAAAAGCCCTACCGCAACCACGGACATTCCACGCGACGATGCTGGTCACGCGCGCGGAGGATTGGTGGATCTAGCGACAGCGTGGAAGAGGCGGAAGCTCTGTTGTGAGCGTGGACCTGGAAGGCAACAGGCCTTCTTGCCGGCTCGCTTAACCATCCAATTGAAGCCGTTGCGATCGAACGGGGTGCCGCGCTCGTCGACGAATACGAATGCCGACTTTGGCTCCTGGTCCCGTTGCAGCTTCCGCAGCGCCCGCAGCTCGTCACCGCCCACTTGGTGCGTCGTCGCCTGGCCGTGCTTGAGGCGCTTGACGTGCACCGCCGCGGCCCGCAGGTCGATATCATTCCAGCGGAGTTCGCAGACCTCGGAAGCCCGCAGACCGTGCCGATAGGCTACCAGGATCATGGTCGCGTCCCGATGACCGTGGCGATTGGTCTTGGCCGCCTCGATCAGCTTCTCGATCTCGGTCTCGGTCAGGTGCTCCCGCTTGCGATAGGCGGCGTTGGGTCTGCGTCCGACTGCTCGCTTTTCGACCGATCGGGGCGACTAGGGGCAAGGTGCGATTTCGCCAGCATTGTCGGCTCCCTCGATTGATGACTGCACGCACTATTTTTGCGAGCAGCCGTCAATGGGTGCGAGCGAGCGCGTTCCCTCCGGGCGCGTAGCGCATTCCCGGGAACCGATGGCTGCCACCTCAAACGACATTGCCCGCCGTGCGCCAAGCCATCGTCGCATTGGTCGTTCGGCTACCACCGCAGCGATGCCCGTACTGCAGAAAAGGGATTTGAAGCGAAAAGCGGCGTAAATAAATCTGCCAAAGTAGTGCTAAGCCGCGTACTCATAAAATCGCGAAAGGTCACAGCAACCTAATCCACGTTCGCTTTGATGCGTTTTGCGAACTCAAGTCGCCCAAGGTCCGGGGCAAGTCCAATGAGTGACACGTTAGATTGATCGATTGTGAAAAGGCCCGGGCGTTCGCCCGGGCCTTTGTTATGGATTCTGTATGCGATCAGATTAGTAATCCATTCCGCCCATGCCGCCGCCCGGCATCGCTGGCATCGGAGCTTCCTTCTTTGGCAGTTCGGCGACCATCGCCTCGGTGGTGATCAGAAGGCCGGCGACCGACGCCGCATCCTGAAGAGCGCATCGAACGACCTTAGTGGGATCTATTATGCCCTTCGTGACGAGGTTTCCATATTCGCCAGCCTGTGCATCATAACCGTAGGAATACTTTTCCTCTTCCATGATCTTGCCAACCACAACCGAGCCATCAGCGCCGGCATTAATAGCGATTTGGCGTGCCGGGGTCTGGATTGCCTTGCGCACGATCTCGATACCATGCTTCTGATCCTCATTTTCGGTGCGCAGACGTTTAAGTGCCTCGACTGAGCGGAGCAACGCTACGCCGCCGCCAGGCAGAATGCCTTCCTCGACCGCGGCGCGAGTTGCATGCATCGCGTCATCGACCCGATCTTTGCGCTCCTTCACTTCATTCTCAGTAGCTCCGCCGACGCGGATTACCGCAACTCCGCCGGCGAGTTTAGCCAACCGCTCCTGCAGCTTCTCCTTGTCGTAGTCGGAGGTGGTCTCCTCAATCTCCGCCTTTATCTGAGAATTCGCGCCTCTATATCGGTTTTTTGCCGGCACCACTGACGATGGTGGTGTTGTCCTTGTCGATCGTCACTTTCTTCGCGCGACCGAGCATATTAATGGTCACCTTCTCCAGCTTTATGCCGAGATCTTCCGATATCGCGTGGCCACCGGTGAGGATCGCGATGTCCTGCAGCATGGCCTTGCGACGGTCACCGAATCCGGGCGCCTTCACTGCTGCGACTTTCAAGCCGCCGCGCAACTTGTTGACGACAAGAGTTGCTAGTGCTTCGCCTTCGACATCCTCGGCCACGATCAGCAGCGGCTTGCCGCTTTGCACCACTGCTTCAAGCAGAGGCAGCAATTCCTGCAGACCCGACAGCTTCTTGTCGTAGATCAGGATGTAAGGGTCTTCCATCTCCGCCCGCATTTTTTCGGCGTTAGTGACGAAATAGGGCGAGATGTAGCCGCGGTCGAACTGCATGCCTTCGACCACGTCAAGCTCCGTCTCGAGCGATTTTGCTTCTTCGACTGTGATTACCCCTTCGTTGCCGACCTTCTGCATCGCTTTGGCGAGGAAGTCACCGATCTCGCGGTCGCCGTTAGCGGAGATGGCACCGACCTGGGCGATCTCGTCGTTGGAGGTGACCTTCTTGGAGTTCTTCTTCAGGTCCTCGACGATCGCCTGAACGGCGAGATCGACGCCACGTTTGAGGTCCATCGGGTTCATAATCAATCGTCGGCTCGAAAGTGGAGCGGGCCGCGAAAAAAGCGCTACTCGCGCGATGACCGGATAAAACGACTAACACCCAGGACATTTCCATGCCTATCCGTAAGCATTTGACCGACAAGTTAGCCTTTGGTCCAGCGGCAATTGAGGCTATGTCCAAAGCCTTCGAGGAAGCCTGCATCGCTCTCCAGGTCTACGCGGGCGACGAGACGGGTCGCGAAATCATTGCCACCCGCATTATCGATCTGGCGCGCAACGGCCTAATTGATCCAACGGCGTTACGGGATCGCGTTATCGCTGAGGCTCGCCTTAGCGAATAGGGAGAAGGCAAAAGATGATTAACTTCTCGACGCCACTATGGGAGGCTTGCTTCCACACTGCGGTGGCGGTCTCACAGGCCTTTATAGCCGTTGTCGCCGGAGTTGCCATGGCTTTTGGCGCTTTGGTCCTGAGCGCGGTGGCTATCCGCCGCGCGAGTTGCTTGCTCAGATTGTCTACCGAGTTGCTCCGGCCGCGGCTGTCGCCTACGTCTATTTCGAAAATGAGCCCGGAAGACGCGCAGCGGCTAATCTCATGAGCAAAGACGAGGCCCGCAAGATTGCGGCCGGCATCGCCAAGCTGCCGGAGTTGACGAGTGCGACGTAGCAGTTCTATTCGGAGTTTTGAAAACGAACGTATCAACGTGATTGCATTTGGGACACTCGAAGGTGCGATCTTCGAGACCTTCCTCGGTTGGGTGTCAGCCGCACTATTTTCATTCGCGCCGAGCATTTCGGACAAGCCGGCAGTAGGTCAAAGTTCGGCAGATACGGAATAGGATTTGAGGTTGGCACAGCCGCTCCCTTTTCAGGTGGGAGCGCTACCGAACTCTCAGTCACCGACGCCTGGTTTGGGGTCGTTGTCGGTGATCATAGTCATATAGGTACGAACTAAGCCCGTCGCATGGCGGCCGGCACGGCAAGCTGCCGGAGTTGGTGCGCTCTACTTATCGACCACGAAGTGAGCTATTTGATACAGATTTAACGAAGCGCTCGGCTCAAAGTGCGCCGGCTTGAAAGGCGCACCGTTTCGCGCAGAACCATCGCCAAACAAATGAATGGACGTCGCGAGACAGAGCAATCAAATTTGGCAGTAAACTGCAATGTTCAATGACCTGACGTGGGATGCAATATTGCAGGCTTGGCCGTGGTTTGGTGCTGCGGCAACAGTCTTCGTTGTTGCTGTCGGATTGTTTATCGTCCTTAGGTCGAAGCCTCAGCGACAACCTGAAACGGCTGCTGAGGATCGCTGACAAGGTGGGCTGGATGCTGACGGGGCGAATTGACTTTGCCGACGGTGGTCAGCGGTGCGTTTGTGCTCGAAGTGGAGGAGTTCTCGGATTTCCATGAGCCCAACTGCCGTCGAACACCGCGAAATTCGTTGGCGGAGGGCAACGCTACCTGAAGCAAAGATGGTCTTAGAGTTTTACCATGCGCAACAGAATTGGGGGATGGCGCCGAGCTTACCCGTAAGTCGTCCTATCGAAACTAAACAAGAACAAAAAGCTCAACGCGAGGGCGTAGAGACTGAATTAAAGGTTGCAGGCAACGGGAAGCACCCGCTACATGGCCGACGTGACGCTAGTTCCTGAGGTGTCGTACCACACTGAGGCTTCAGCCCCCTTTCTGTAGCAAGCATATCTCGGGCTACACGTCCCAACTCTACATTACACACCGATCTGGTCGTCGATAAGGGCGCCCGCGAGATCGCGCGCTTTGAATTCCCACGAAAGCTTGCTCGGGCAATCATCGGCGGTGCTGTGGTCCTGACGGCCGGCGATTGGATCGTTGTTGGTGGGGGGCGCAGTGCAGCTCTGGCGTCATATCTCCCACAGGGCTATTTTTCCTTCACGGCGTCTTGATGTACGCCCGCTTTCTACGGGAGGAAAGATGGGCAAGTGCGCACTCTGCGGTTGCTCTGTTGGTTGGCCTCAGTACTTCGGCCTTCGCGCGTGACGACGGCCGCTACGCCAACGACCCGCTTAAGTATTGGTTTGACAACCTGACCAGTAGCAATGGCAAGTGCTGCTCCTTCGCAGACGGCTTTTCAGTCGGCGACGTTGATTGGGACATGCAGGACGGTCATTACCGCGTGCTGTTGCACGGCGAATGGATCAACGTGCCGAACTGATCAGTCGTGACTGAGCCGAATCGCGATGGTCCAGCAGTTGTCTGGCCCTACATGGATACGGACGGTAATATTTACATTCGATGTTTCCTGCCTGGAGCCGGTGCATAAACGCGCCCGCCAACAGAGACCACGATACGCCCCCCATGCAGGCATACCTCGGCCATCGCAATATCTAGCATACGGTGCGCTATAGCGAGCCGTCACCGACGCAATTCAAGAATTTCTGGCGCGACAAAGACACACGCAAGGATCGGTGAGCTAGGCTTTGTTCTCCGCTTAATGTGGGCCACTCGCCAATGTGCGCCATCTGAGGCATCACCAATTTTTGGTTATCGGATTGTGGCGCAAGCGTATTGCAAGCGTATTCGCCGGAGTGTTTGCGATAAGTTAGATGTGGGAATATAGATGCCCAACAGGCTGGATCGCGGGGCTTAGTGAACCACGGAGGCTCCGATGGCGTCGGAATGGACCTACACCTGCGGGAACAACAGGTACTATGTGGTCGAGCGCTATGGGCGCTTAGTCGTGCAAAGACAGGATTGGCTGGGCAGGACGTTCATCAGCTACGCCCGCGATCTGGCCGAAGCTACAGTGCTCATTAGACTGGACGCTAAATCGAGCCGACTTATCGCGGCATAGCCCCCAGTCGCCGGTGAGAATCGCTGAGTATCCATCGGGCGCCGGCCTGACCGCCGGACGAACGGCAATCCAGCACCAGAACGGAGAGCCCCTCGGACGCCGCGGGTGAGTTTGGCAGATTTTATGCGAGCGTCCGAAAGGGTAACCGCGATTGCAACATTGAACTGCCAGCGTCACCTTTCGCCAGGTGATTCCTTCAGCTAATCATTGCGGATGTAGTTCTCGGTATACACAGGATCGTCTTTGAAATCGACTTCGTGGCGCCGGCCGTTGGCGCCGCGCAGCATGTAGGTCACCATGAAGTGCCAAGACTAACGAGCGCGGCAAGCTCAAGATCGGGGATGACTGGAACGCGATCCGCATCATCGCCCTCTCGCAGAGCAATCCGCTCAAAGCGATTGCCGAGTTTGTCGAGAACAGCATCGACGCGAATGCCAAGACCATCACAATTACACGAGGTCGTGAACACCGCGGGTATTACCTCGCGATCAAGGATGATGGCAATGGCGTGCCGCGCGATGCAGACGGTCTACCCGATTTCAAGTACGTGGCCACCCACATTTGCGACTCGATCAAGCGGCGACTGAAAGCTGACGGCAACGGCAAGGGGGTGCAGGGAGAGTTCGGTATCGGACTGCTCAGTTTCTGGACCCTTGGCGACACCTTGACGATGACCTCCATCGGCGCCGACCATCGCTCCTACCAAATGACCATGCACAAGGGCGATCCGCGCTATGACGTGAGTCCGCGGCGCGTCCTGTTTGCCGAAAAAGGCACAGAACTCAGGGTTAGTCCGCTGCTTGAGGGCATTCGCACCTTAAGCGGTGAGAAGATCCAATGGTATCTGGCGTCAGAACTGCGGGATCGGATCACGGATGCGCATGTACGTGTGACAGTCATTGATAGGCTCGCGCGAAAGCAATACGAAGTCGAGCCCCGCCAGTTCGAGGGACGATTGCTGCACCAACTCCCGCTCATACGCGCGCCCTACGGGGACGCGTATGCGGAGTTGTACTTGGCGGAACCGGCGGAGAGCTCGCGGGTAGCGCTAACTCGATCTGGCACCCGTGTCATGGAGGATTTAGCGAGCCTACCAGGTCTCGATCATGCCCCCTGGTCATCGCGTTACGTTCAAGGCCTGATTGATGTGCCGTTCCTGAACCTCACCCCCGGTACCCGCAGTGGAATCATTCTGGATGAGCGCTACGCCGCCCTGGTCGCGGCACTTGAGCCCATCGAGGCTCACGTCAAAGGTTTGATCGAAGAGCAGCAGCGCGCCGAAGAAGAGCAGGCAAGTCAGCAATCATTGCGGGCAATTCAACGGGCCTTTCACGAGGCGCTGCTTGCGCTGCCGCGCGAGGAGTATGACTGGTTCGACGTTCCGGGTCACGCGCGCCGGGAGCGCGGTCCCGGCAAACCGAATGGTGACGGTACGATGGGCGCCTCGCAGGTCGAGGCCGCAGTAACAGGGCTGGTTGAGCCGGCGTCCGGCGACGCACCGCAACGCCAATTCTTCGATTATGCGGGACCGCTCTACAGCGTCGTGATCTCTCCGGCTGCGAGTACCATTCCCCTCAACGAGGTGCGCAGGTTCAGAGCATTGCCGCGCGATCGATCGCGGCGGCGTGTTCACGAGAACCTCCGGTTCAACTGGGAGATTCTCGAAGGAGACGGATCGTTTCAAGGCGTCGGCGACCAGGAGGTCGAGTATCGGGCACCCGCGATTCCCAGCCTTGCGCGTCTACGGGTTACGGTAATTCAACGGGAAACCGCCTGTAGTGCCGAAGCCCTGGTAACGATCACCGATAGCCTCGAGGCTGCGATGAGCTCGGCCGTGGTCACTACGCGAGGGTTGCCGGGCTACACCTTCGAACGGGCCGCCGGGGAACTTTGGCGCTGTCGCTTCGATACCGAACGCAACATCATAGTTGTCAACAGCGGACACCGCGACTTTGTCTTTGCCACGCGCAATCGCGCCTTGCAGCTGCGCTATCTGGTACGGCTGTACGTCAAAGAGCTGGTGCTCAAGAATTTTGCGGGGCTACCTGATGATCAGCTGCTCGATCGCATGATCGAGCTGTCTCTGTACGCCGAGGAAAAGCTCAAATCCCTCTGACGCACTAAGCCAATTCCGGCTTACGCCGACAAAGCGCAGCGGCGTGGTCGTATCCGGAGCTGATGGCCTTATGGTCTATCGACGGACGGCCGAGCGTTGACGCTCCCACATCATCGTCTAGCCTTTCAATCCCCTCGAATGAGTTCAGTAGCGAAAATGATCCGCGATCATGTGTTCGCAACGCTTCCGACTGTAACGGCAGTCGCGGACCTGGAACGGCACCTGCTGCCAGCCCTGATCAGAACTATCGAAGCCCTCGACGTTGAAGCGGACATGGATCGGTGATGATGCCTGAGCAAAGTCGGCAGTATATTCAAATGGCCCGACGCTGCGGTAACGGCGACAGATGTAGTTCTGTTTCGTCATCTGATCTCCTCGCCATTGCACCGTCTGGGTGTTCGCCATTTGACAAGCCAACGCACACTGAGAGGAAGTGTTCTGCAGGGGCAGACTACACAATCATTTCAACTGGAACTCGTTGATGCGACCAAGCCGCAGAAGCGCAAAGCGCACCATGAGTTATTTCTGGGCTGCTGGCGACCAAAACACAGGTCGAGGCGTCTCCACGTTGGAGCACGTACTTTCGCGTTCACGCAGAATACTCGTCCTGCTTGTCTTATGTGGGCGTTTGGCAGGAGCGTCGGGGCTCTTATAAAGCGGCCCCGGCGGTTTGCCGTCCGCCGAGGCCCGTGCGTCAGAGCCCACCGGAGCTAGGGGATAAGCTCTGGCCACACAGCAGCAAAAGCTGGCGGATGCTAAAGTTCCGCGACGATACGAGAAAGAGGGGAAAGTTGAAAGAGCAAACCGGGCGACATGCTGTTTTGGCAGAGTTTCCAGCATCTCGTCATCCATATGGCCTTACCTCAATATTGCGATGCAGTTGATTAGTTCGAGGTTCAAAATCTTCGGGAAAGCACCAAACCGAGCACCAGCAGCACGATAAATATTACGAGGAAGATATAGAACAGGATGCGCGCAACATCCGCCGAGGCGGCTGCAATGTCGGTAAAGCCAAAAAGTGCTGCAATTATCGAGACAACAAAGAATACCAACGCCCATTTTAGCAAGGTCATGGTAAAATCCTTAGGAAGACAGACCCATTGATCGTCAGGCTTCGCGCCGAACGCCCTTATACTTCTTTGCCCCAGCCTTCTTTTGTGACATGAACTTGCCGCTCGCGCTGCTGCGCTTTGTCCAGCGTTTTTTACCCATCATTTTGGTTTGACGCTGAGAACGTTTGCGCACGGCGCCTTGCGGCTGCCACGGCCAGTATCCGTACCCAAGTAGTTTCCTCTTTGAGCGAACCAGACACTAACGAAAAATCTTTCTCTAAGTTCCTCAGGGTCTCTTACCTGCGAGCGCGGCCGACAGCGGCAATGACCCAGCGGATGTGCTCTTTTGAACCGCTTAGGCGCCAATCGCATCTTAAACAATTCGAGGAGGATCGCGAGTTTTGAGCCGACCAGTCGAGCGGCGCCGCCAGGTATCAACGCTGGCCGGCTAGAGACAGGTGGGAACCGCTCTTGCTGAAACAGGTTGACGACTGGGATTGATCGCTAAATCGCACTACTCTAAAGCGACGAGGGTCGGCCAGGGGTCGAGACCCGCTTCGTGATCGGGCTGTGTGCTGCTGGTCACTCTAGATGGGGTAACGGGCCGGCCGCGGCGCAAGCCGCTAGCTCGCTACAGCGCGATTGAAGGCGTATACTGGGGACGGTGGCGAGAGGCGCTGACGTGGATCGATAGGGCCAAGCGGCTCAACCCATTACCACCTAATCTTTACCACTCGTATCACGCGCTCGCTCTTTATTCCGGGCACGATTACGAGCAAGCGGTCAAAGTGCTCAAACAAATGCGGTCGCCAGATCGTTGGTCGCATTGCCTCCCTGCCGCCTGTTACGCCCAGACCGACCGATTTGATTAGGCACGCTCGGAGGTTCATCAGTGAACGCGAGCACGAATTGAAGGAACGTGGCGAAACGCCTCCGCGCAATCGTCTGGAACTCGCGTTGTCAAGGGCGGAAAGAATATCGAGATCCTTCGGATCGTGAACATTTCCTCGATGGCGCGCCAGACCTCTCGTGGCGGCGGGGCGTTTAGCTCCTTACTGCGCTCATTCCCATGATGGCCGGTGCTGGCAAGGAGGTAGACATCGGTGCCCTCGCAAATCGGGCGGTAGGGGGCGGTGTCGCCGGTGCGATCGTCGCGGCCACCGTGGGCGTGATCAAAAGCAAAATGACGGCTTAGCGCTTGAATTGCCTGCGGAGAAAATTTATGGCAAAGGCGAATCGTGGCCGCGACGGCGCCACCGTGACAAAGGTAGCAAAATCGAAAAGAAGCACGGCAACACCAGAATAGCGTCGCTACGCAAGGAATAGGGCGCGAGCTTCGCCAAGCGCTGCCGTCACACCACGGCGTTCGCGCGCAAGTTCATAACCGCCATGTGGGCCGCGGATGCCCTTGAGGATGCCGCCGCGCACCAATGATTGGAGCACCAATTCCAGATGACGCGGGGGTAAGCCATGGCGCTTTGCGAGGGTCTTGGCGGAAATCGGTCGATCCTGCGTTTGCAACGTCACATCCACGACCACAGCGACGGCAAGGAGTCCTTTTCGTGGGAGCATCGTCATCACAGGGAAACGTCGGACGTTTGAGATAGTTCGTTGAGGTCAAGAAATCCGCTCGAGCAAACTCGCCTCATCTCTTCGCGCATCGGGTCGTCGCTTCTTAAATGCTGCTTCCGACGACCATTCCATAGCCCTGTTCCTCTGTTTACCGCGTGAGCTAGGGACGCCCACCTGTAGCAGGGGCGTCCGGTGGCGGCGGATCAATCCTAATGGTCACTCCGCGGCCTTTCTTGATGTCATTCGACGCCGCCAAATAAATCGCTTCAAGGGCGCCTTCTCTCGTCGCGTAATCGCCGGCAGGCTCCGCGCTATCCTCAGCGATAGCCCACCGGCCGGTATTTCCGACCACTCGATAGCTCTTTTCCACCGGACCGTCGTCGTCAGCTGCGTTCACGGCGGACGCCTTTATATTTCTTCGTGCCAGGCTTCTTTTGCGACATAAATTCTCCGCTTGCGCGGCTGCGCTTTGTCCAGCGCTTCTGTCCCATCATTTTGGTTTGGCCGCTTGAGCGCTTCTTGACTGCCCCTTTGCGCGTGCCTCGTCCGGTGTCCGTCGCCATTGCGTTCCTCCGCGTCATTTAGCGGAGGTCAACATCGTTTGTTGCTCAGCGGTTCCCGTCAGAAGCTCGGAAGACGGCGACGTGCGCCGTTGGTGGGCGTCCAGTTTTATCTGCTCAATGGCGCTTATTTTTGGCTTCCCTGTCGGATCGCAACTTCCACCCAGGCGTCTCGCAGCTGGCTAATCGCCATCAAGGAACTACAACGCTCACTCTCGGTAGTCCGGCAACTGGGCTTTCGAACCCGCGCCAACGGACTTATAATTCCACTTTGTGACGCTGGAATTCAAAAGTGCCAACCTATTACTTCATTATACGGGCGCGTGATGGCTCGTACGACGACCCTCGGGCACCAACTTGCCGGATGTTGAGGCCGCCACCGCTTACGCCAATCGGATCATCGAAGAGCTGAAAGAAGGCGGCCACGACCCTCAATATCTGACGCTAGATGTGAAGGACGAGGGGCGCAAAACCGTCCTTTCCATTCCTTTTAAGGGTAGCCGTCACACAATTTAATCGGGCCTCTGAGCGAAATCCACGTTTGCCCGCTGCGAATTCTGTGCGGCGTCGCTATCTTCCGAGCTTCTGACGGGAACCGGCAGCAAGCCTGAGTGGAGCGCCGGCATCATTGTTTCCTCCCGGTTGTTTGAGATTAAGCCGAGCATATTATTGTGGTTCGCAAGAGACCCCCCAGTGAATGCGGGGCGGAGCGAGGCGCGGAATCGCGGCCACCGATGCTCTCGGACCCGATAGACCTCGTTGCCCTGTCGGCCCTTTGAACTGGTCGCATTACGCTGCTTTCTGCTCTGCCCGAGCTGCAATTGGCGCGCCGGAGATTAAGACCCGGCATCTCCCTCAACGCGACTTATGACGGCGGCGCCAGGTGCCGGAGTCGGTCCAGCGGCTACCCACCACGGAGCCACTGTCCCCAATAGCGGGATGCGCTTTTCATTGGCGGGGGCTTAAAAAAACAAAAACCCCACACCGGGCGCGGCTGGGACTAAGTAGTTGCTTTTCTAAGAGAGGACACCGGAGCGGAGCCCTCTCTCTTGCATTCAGTCCGAATGCTCACAGGGAGTCAATCGGAACGAACGTGCAGCGAAAGTCTTGGCCTAACGTGGCCAGAACGGAATGGCATTCGTCCCCGCGAAAGCTATGCTCTGGCACGCAGCGGCCCCGGTGGTTCCCCAAAGCTCCGCCGGGGGATCGTGTCCCGCCGAGTGGTGTAACAGCGGCGAGGCTGTCGTGATCTTGGGCAGAGCCGGATCGATCAAGCTGTCGCGACGGCGCGCGGCCTGACGATCGCATCATCGCTCAAAGGCGCGATCGTTCCCAGGCTCATATAGCGATCGCGCTGGCCATTCTGTCCAGCAGCTTGCAGCACCGGCGGGCCGGGAATGAGAGAGCTAGAGCGAATGAAGCCAACTCTGGATGCGACCCCAAAGCGTTGGCCGTTGAGAGGGAACTGGTAACGCCATGAATTGAATGCCACCGTTTCTTGTCCTGACGCGAATCACGATATCGCGCTTGCCGCTATCTTGTGCTCGACCGATCGCGTTGTGAACATCAGCCGGCGTACGCACCGGATTGTTTGAAACGTCGAGAATAATGTCTCTAGCCGTCACACCCTTTGCGGCTGCAACCCCGTTTGGATCGACATCGGTGACGGCCACTCCTTGGCTGTTTGCGGCGGGAGCGAGCGTCAGGCCAAGTCCCGATGGCTCCTGTTGCTGCGGCTCCGGCTGATCTGCGGGCTTGAACGGCGTGCCAGGAAGCTCTCCCAGCGTCACCGGAATAGTTCGTTCGCTGCCGTCGCGAAGGATAGCGATCTTGACGGCCGTCCCCGGTGCCATCGAACCAATCTTGGCAGCAAGCTCCGCGCCGCTTGCGATCGGGCGACCGTCGACGGCGAGAATGACATCACCTGGAATAATGCCGGCCTCCGCTGCGGCGCCACCAGCCGGGGCTTCGGCCACCAAAGCTCCCGCCGAAAAGACATCAAGCCGATGAAGATTGAGTCGTTCTTGGACATCGGGTTCGAGATCATGTGCGTCGCTCAAAGATGCTGCATCTGAGGTCGCCGCAATGGTGGGCGAACGCACATAAGGACGTATGTTCCATACGTCGCCTTTCCGGCCAGTACGCCACTGGGCGGCCCGCGACTGACCCAGTCGCATCATAGATCGCGTGGGCGATTGCGGCAGCGGTACCTCACTTCCTGTTGCTTCAGTCGATCGTCGTGCAACGCCGAAAAACCTTTACCTCCGGAGTCCAGCATCGATAACCGCCGCTTTTCGGAGCAGGAAGTATTGGAACACGAACTTGCCTTCGCGAGGGGGAAAAGGTTCTCCCCAAGAGAGGCACCTCACCTCCTGAAGCCATGTGTTCAAGCGTTTAAAGTGGCGCCAAAATCGATGAGCGCCTTTTCCGCTACAGCAAGGTGGGCCCTAAGTTCGTCGGCGGAGCGTCCTAGGTTATCGCGCCTCGAAGCCGTCGCCCTGGCATAGATCGAATAAGCGGAGTGCGCGGGATCGTGAATCTTGACGCGGTCCTCCTCGTTCCGGACCTCCCGATCGAGATCGGCGGCCAGGCGATCGCAATCGGCGATCAGGCGTTTCAGGATAGGGATGCGCCTTTTTAAATCGGCTACTTGGCCTTCCATTTGGTTGGCGCACGGATCATCCAACCTCTTCGCTTTGCCCGCACTTGCAGTCGGTCTGGCCGGCGGACTGGCCGACAGATACATGACCCGACGTGAGACATCACGAGGATGGCCATCCATCGAAAGTGTCATTTTGGAACACTCCGTTTAGAGCACCCCCTCCCATGCCACCCAGGAGCAAGACCGATGCCGGCTCTCCACTCACTGTGGCGTTTGTCCTCGCCGGCGGCAGTGCTTTGGCAGTTATGAATAGGCTTGCAAGTCCGGTCGCCATCCGTGGTGCGCCCGAGCCCGAACTCACGTTAAGGTCGGGACGTAGGGACGCACACCGGCTAAGATCGGAGAGCCTAGCCATCGGTGCGGACGATCTTGATGCACGGGGTCGCTCCCTAATGTGCCATCAAAGGAGCTGGCCATCGTTAGGCGGAGAAGCTGGGGGTCGCTCCCCCGGCTTCATCTAAGCGATCGATTCAAAGGGCTTCTGGCGAGATTGACGTGCCCATCACGAAGCACACAATGACAACCCTCGAATATAAGGGATTTCGAATTGAGGTTACGTCTGTGGGAAAGGGCTGGAGAGCATCTATTTTCGAGCCGGGCTCGAACCGTGTGCATTACCTGACAGCCCCTTCAATTTGCAGAAAAGTCGCAGCGAGGAAATCGTTGCGGAGGCCAGACGCATTATCGACGACGCGCCTTGCTACTTAAGCATCCGGGCTCCAAAATGCTGTCATAGTAGGCCGTGCACCGAGAGCTTCGAGCTTACGGTAGAACTCCGGATTTAGCCGGCTCCGATATTCGCCGTGGCGCTTTTTCACATCCACCGCTTATTGGTCAACGTGTAGCCCACGCAGGCAATAAGCTTGAGGCGGTCGATGTGCTCCTATTGCGACAGCGTGCGTCGTTAGCTTCTAGCAAAAGGCACGTCACGTTGTGGAAACAAGTGTTTGCGTGCAGCAGCGTGTCGGCGCCTGGGGCTTGAAGCGCGCGCTTTATACGCAACGAAGCCGCGCCGCCTCATGCTGCGAAAAGCACGCCCCGTGCCACGATCTCTAAGCCGTTGGGTCGGAAGCCCAAACAGTAAGCCGCATCTCACGGGCACACGAGGGGCATTTATAAATACGGATGTGGGCGTCGCTCAATTCCGGAGCTGGGTCGAGGCTTGCGATGCGGATCCGCCGGATGAACACGCAGGGCAGCACGATCTTCCTGACGACCCACAACATCGAGGAGGCCAACACCCTCTGCCATACGGTCTGTATTATCAACAAGGGGAAGATCGTTGCCCGGGACAGTCCGGAACGGCTCAAAAAGATGTTTGATACGACCCAGTCGGTCGAGGTCTCCTTTGACCGGCCGGTGACCCGGGACCTGTTCGTGGCGGAGGGGATCCTGCGGGCAGAACCGTGCGGTGACAAGTGGCGGCTCTCTACCGACAACCCGGACAAGGTGCTGAAATACCTGGTCGGGCGTGCTGAACGCGAGTCCCTGGGCATTACCTCCCTCACAACCTCGGGCCCGAGCCTTGAAGAGGCATTTGTGCAGATCACGGGGTGTGCCTGATGGAGATACCGTTGTTCCTCCGGGGCATCATCGTTATCACCGAAAAAAACATGCGGCTGTATTATACCAAGCCGCCCGTCCTGATGTTCGGGCTCCTCTTCCCGCTCTTCATGTTCCTTGCCTTCTTTGTCGGCCGCCACCTTGACCTGGCCACCTTCTTCCCGGCATTTCTCGGGATGATGCTGTTTTTCACCGCGTCATCGGTTGGCCCCCTGATCACGCCGTGGGAGAAGCGGGATAAGACCTATGAACGGCTCCTCTCGTACCCGGTGACCCAGGACAGCATCATCCTCGGCGATGTGGCAGCAGGTGCAATCTTCGGGATGGGGATCTCCCTGGTCATATGGCTGGCGAGTTCCCTGGTCATCCCGGTTGCCGTCACGAACCCGGGGTTATTTGCCCTCGCCTTCGTCATCGGCACGCTCTCGTGTTCCGCGCTGGGGGTCCTGATCGTTTCACCGGGATCCGACAACCCGCCCAATGTGATGATCTTTTCCAACCTGATCCGGTTCCCGCTCATCTTTATCTCCGGGATATTTGTCCCGCTTTCGCAGGTGCAGGGCTGGGGACTCACCCTTGCGTACTGTTCACCGCTTACCTACCTTGCCGACCTGTTCAATGCGGCCATGACCGGGACATCCGTCCTTTCCCCGTTTGTTGACTGCGGTGTTCTCATCGCCCTCCTGGCCGGGTTTATTCTTGCAGCACGGGTCATCCAGAAACGGAATATGATGAAGGGGATGTAGGGAGGCACGATGCGGATCGTCACGAAAATCCCGCCGGGGGATGAGGAGAAACGACGGGACCTGATCGCCAGCGGGTGGGTAAAACTGGAAGAACCCGGAACCATACTGACGGCCATCCTGGCATCAGTTCCCTTCATGGCACTCAATTCCCTGATCACCGTGTTGATTGCCGGAATGTTCGTGCCCGTCTCTTTCGGGTACTTTGGAATAGCCGGAACCTCGTTTTCGTTTCAGATAAACCTGCCCGGGCTGCTGGTAAGCATAGCAGGAATACTGGTTGCCCACGAACTGATCCATCTCCTCGGTATCCCGGATTTTATCCGTTCAGGTACCACATCAATGGGGATAACGTATGGTGGCGGATTTGTGTATACCGAAGAACAACTGACCCGGAAACGGTTTATCATCATCAGTTTCGGACCGTTTATCACCCTTTCCCTCCTCCTTCCCGTCATCCTGGGCATGCTGGATCTTCTCTCGCCGCTGGTACTGGGTGTTCTGCTCGTGAACTCCCTGGGTTCTTCCGTCGACGTACTGGTTGCACTGCTTGTGCTTATTCAGGTACCCTCCCGGTCACATCTTCGTGCCAACGGGAGGGAAACGTACTGGAAAACTGACGGATGAGGTGCATGTCACCGGATTTTTGATAAAGAGGCAAGATAGTGCATTTAGTCCTTTTGGGATAAAAAGT
This sequence comes from uncultured Methanoregulaceae archaeon, assembly GCA_963829225.1. GTDB lineage: Archaea > Halobacteriota > Methanomicrobia > Methanomicrobiales > Methanospirillaceae > Methanoregula. The sequence continues at coordinate 17,623 of CAWHHQ010000003.1, forward strand.
CGGGGAGCATTTTTTGCGGCAGGTCATTATTTGATGGATAACCTCTCCTGAAAAATTTCTCCAGCCCGGTGCTCCCTCGCACAGAGCAGGTCGCGATGGCGGGGCTGGTCCTGGCCACGGATAATTGACCCGGAAACCGCCCGGCAGATAGTACGGGCAATGACAGGGAGGGGGATATAAGGGGCGCCGGGAAATTAACAATAAGAATAATTTTTGCTGACTCACAATTATGCACCTTTATATGCCTTTACGACGTTTTCAACACCAGGACTGCCGCCGATAAAAAGCCCTGCCCCGCAAGGTATCCTCTTTTTTCCGGAAACGTGCACCCGGGGGAACTGCGTATGCCGGGAGAGGGACTTTTTTCCCGACGTTGCATTACCCGCCCGGGTACCGGGGAGCTGATACTCATGAACCGGGATGATAATTATCGCTGACAACCATAACCTGACCGATGCCCTGCTCGCGTGGAGATACGGGAACGCCGCATATTATACTTCACTGGCAGTGTTATTCCTCCTCGGGATTGCGACAGTTTTTATCCGGCATGATATCTTTCGTGCACACTGGGCGTTCATCGCCCTTGCCATCGCAGTATTACCGGCAGCAGCAGAACGGCTGACCGGCATACGCTTTCCCTGGCCGATGAAATTTTTGATCACCCTCGCGCTTATCCTGCATACGGCAGGAGGGGCATTCGGGCTCTACTTCTCCCTCTATCCGATCTATGATAAAATCGCTCACCTGGTGGCATCGGTCGCGATCGCCTACCTGATCTTTGTCGTTATCCTGGTCACCGGGGGAATGTTCCGGAAGCATCCCGGGCGCCTCGGGATCTGCTGCGGGATTTTCCTGGGGGTGATGCTGCTGGGGTTATCATGGGAATATGAGGAATTATTTATCGATTTATCGACCGGGACAACGTATTTTGTCAACCCGGCCGACTCCTTTTTTGATATGGTATTCAATATCATCGGGTCAGGATACGTTGCCCTGATTGTCAATGCCTACCTGAAATCCGAATCATTTGAACACCTGTACCAGCGGTTCATACGGTGGCAGTGACCTGAGGAGCAGGTATCGGAGTCCCCGTATGACGGGGCCGGGTAAATCTCCTTCAGAACCACACCCGTTACGGGCAACGGTCATGGTACCGGACCGGGCGGGGACATATGACCGTACACTCCCCCGGTCCACCGGGCCCGGGCGAATATTGGCAGGGATCCCTCGAAGAGAGGTACCGATAAAAATAGTTGAACGCACGGGCGGAAACCATCCCCCGCTCATTACTCCGCAGGGTCGCGAAGATCCTCGGGCCGCCTCTCATGCACCGGTAAGACAACTCAGGAGAAGTTTATACACGCGTGCCGGCGACCCGTCGGTCTCATACCATGCGGTTTTCCTGAGGACAAGGCTTGCCATGACGGCGCCGCCCAGCAGCACCATGCCGGCAAGAAGGACTCCGGTATTGGCAATACCCAGGAAATTCCGTGAATAGTCGGTAAATATACCAATTCCTGCCGGGGCCGAGGAGACCGGCCAGAATATCGCCGATGACGGGTTATAGACGAGAGCATCCTCGAAAAGGTGGGCGGCAAACCCGGTTCCGGCAGCGAGGGCGACCGACGAAAATTTCAGCCTGAACAGGTACATAAGGGTAATACCGGCCAGGACCGCGTAGACCACGAGGGCCCCGAGGTTGTGGAAATCCCGCGAATGTTCCGTCATCCGCGGCAGCAGCTGCCCCGTTATGTACACAAGATGATTCTGCAGAAGATCAATGATCCCGTCAATATCCGGGACGCACCCGCTTATCACGATGATCAGGGTGCCCCACCCGGCAAACTCCCGCTGAACAAACGATGTCAGGACAACTGCAAGAGCGAGGTTGAAGATGACATGTTCAGCAAACATCCGGTAAAAGTCGGCTATCTCATCCTAAATAGGTGCCGGTGCTGACAGTCGTCCCTGACGGTTCTTTGCCCCCATTCCCGGATCCTTTCCTTTGCCGGAACAAGCCCGGATCCAGGAAATTTTCTGCGATCCGTATACCTTCACGGTAAACGGCAGATCCCCCCTCCTTCTTCTTTGTTTACGGCATCTCGGTTCTTTTCGCCCGTTCGTGACGCAGAACCCGCCGGCCGCCCGGGAACAGAAGACTGCACAAATCCTGCATCCCGGAAAAACCTGTCCGCCTCACCGGCACCTCATCCGGCTTTGGCCATGTCGTCGCAGCGTCGGTGAGGCAGGTGAGACGGCATATTTGAATAGATCCCTGCTGAAATGAATATCTGAATACCATGCCATCCACGCTCCGGAGCCTCGATTTTTTCAGGGACTCATACGAGCTCCGTTTAGCCCAGCTGGAAGAAGAGAAAGAAAAAGGAACAAAAATCGTCGGGACCTTCTGTCTCTATGTGCCGGATGAGATCATCTTTGCAGCGGGTGCCGACCGGATTGTGCTCTGTGGCGGAAGAGCCGATACCATTTCCGTGGCAGAGCAATCGCTTCCCCGGAACATATGTCCGCTGATCAAGTCCTCGTTCGGGGCCGTGGTCGACGCATGCTGCGGGGGAAACCTGGCGTGCCCTCATGTCCCCCTGGTTGACGTGGTGGTCGCGGAGGCGACCTGCGACGGGAAAAAGAAGATGTACGAGATCCTTTCGGATTACCTGCCCACCTATGTCCTGGACCTCCCGCAGAAACCCGGAAGCCCCGGGGCCCGTGATTATTTCCTTTCCGAACTCCGGAAGTTCGGGAAGTTCATGGAGGGCCTGACGGGTACCATCGTGACGGGCGATGCACTGAGGCGGGAAATCCGGTCGGCAAATGAGACAAAACGGCTCCTCCACCGGCTCTTTGAACTGAGGAGGCGCGACCCGCCGCCGATCCGGGGATCCGAGGTCCTCCGGGTGATGCAGAAACAGTTCTTCCTCTCTCCCGCCCAGTTCCGGCAGGGCGTCAGCCAGCTCTGCGACGAACTGGAGCACGCCACACCGGATGCCCGGGCAGGACCACGGATCATGATCTCGGGGTGCCCGATGGCGGCCGGGAATACGAAAGTACCGGACATTATCGAGCAGAAGGGCGGGGTGATTGTCGTTGAGGAGAGCTGTACCGGAACAAGGTCGTTCTGGGACTTCGTGAACGAGGACAAAGACCCCTGGGAGGCCCTCGCGGAGCGGTACCTGGACATCCCCTGCGCCTGCATGACACCCAATGACCAGCGGATCGCCCGTATTGTGGATCTCGCGAAACAGTACGATGTCCGTGGCGTGGTGTATTATACCCTGCAGTTCTGTCACGCCTACAATATCGAGCGCCTCCGGTACAGAAAGCCCTGAAGAAGGAGAAGATCCCCCTCCTCGCGATTGAGTCCGACTATGGAGACTCGGATCAGGAACAGATCGGGATCCGTATCGATGCGTTCCTGGAGATGATCGCGTGATCTCGGCGGGAATCGATGCAGGTGCCGCCACGACGAAGGTGCTCCTGCTCCGCGACCGGGAGATCATCGGGTACCGGATCGGTGGCACCGCGTTTGATTTCCTCACCGCTGCCCGGAATATGTTCGACGAGCTCCTCGCATACGGCAGTATCGCACGAGAGGATATCGGAAACATCTGTGCCACGGGGTATGGCCGGAATTCCATTTCCTTTGCCGACAAATCGATCAGCGAAATTACGGCGCACGCGAAAGGAGTGGTATTTCTCTTTCCGGGGGTGCAGGGGATCATCGATGTGGGTGGGCAGGACTCCAGGGTCATCGTGATTGAGGACGGAAAAGTGGCAGATTTCCTCATGAACGACAAGTGCGCTGCAGGGACCGGGAAATTCCTGGAGTACACGGCAAAGGCGCTGGAGGTCCCGGTCAACGATCTCGGGGGACTCGCGCTCGCATCCGATCACCCTGCGGGCATCACCAGCATGTGCACGGTATTTGCTGAATCGGAGGTGATCTCGCTCCGGGCGAGAGGCATCAGTAAGGAGGACATCGCCGCAGGCCTGATCGCCGGCATCGCGCAGCGGGTGGCGGTAATGGCGAAACGGATGGGAATGAAGGAACAGATAGCGTTTGTCGGCGGGGTGGCGAAAAATGCCGGGATGAAAGCAGCCCTCGAAAAGGAGCTGGGTGTCACCTTGTATGTCCCGTTCGAACCGCAGATCACCGGCGCCCTCGGGGCTGCCATTACCGCACAGGAGAAGAGATAACCTCACCCGATCCGGTTGATATCATACCTTCCGGTCGGGTAAGCCCCATACCCTTTCTTTGCAGGGCCGCGAGTGCCGGGCCGGTCCTTCCCGCGAGAGCGAAGACGTTGATCATATCATCGGCAGGGTATCCGGGAAGGTGGGCGCCAACAATCCTGCCCGATGTTCCTCCGGTAAGGAGGGCAGAGCCGGACCGGGTCATGCCAAATGCGCCGGATCAAGTACCCGTCAGGAGTCTCTTCTTCGTGAACTACCCTCCCGATACTATGTCATCCCTCCGGGATCGACGGGTAATCCGGTTCAGGGGAATACCGGCAAAAATGATTGTCCCGGGTTCCGGTTATCTCCGGAGAGACATTTTGGCTGCCGGGTACCAGGAAACGAGACCATTATTTCCTGCACAACGAATAATTCTCCGGTAAATGGCTGAACAACCCGCTCTATCCGGATTACCGCACCCGTCGCTTGCGTCCGTCTTTTTCGCGTTTTTCCGGCTCGGGCTCACGGCATTCGGCGGCCCTGCGATGGTTACCTACATCCGGAAGATGGCGGTCGGGCAGAAGGGATGGATTGACGGTGCGGTCTTTGATGAAGGTGTCGCCCTCTGCCAGGCTATTCCCGGTGCAACGGCGATGCAGGTCACCGCGTACGTGGGTCTTCGTATCCGGGGTACAGCCGGGGCGCTTGCCGCATTTGTCGGGTTTGGTCTCCCGGCATTCATCCTGATGATGGCAGTCTCGGCACTCTATGTTTCAACATCCGCGCTCCCCCCGGTGATGGCGGTCTTCCTCGCGTTACAGGCGATTGTTGTGTCACTGGTCGCGTACGCGACGGTCTCATTCGGGCGGACATCACTCAGACACGGGATCCCTGTCCTCATTGCCGGGATCGCGGCGGTGCTCTTTTTTGCGGGGATACACCCCGTGATCGTCATTGTACTCGCGGCCCTGCTCGGTATCCTGCTCCTTCCCGCCACGGGCAAACCCCGGGACACCCAGGTCGCAACCCTCCCCCGCCCGCAACTATCATTTCTTATCATGCTTGCCCTGGCAGCAGCCTTTTTTGTCCTGCTCTATTTCCTGCAGTACCATCTCTATGACCTTGCGGCTACGATGGCGGGCATTGACCTGTTCGCGTTCGGCGGGGGATTTGCCTCGCTCCCGCTGATGTTCCATGAGGTTGTGGTTGTGCATTCGTGGATGGACAGCGCAACATTCATCAACGGGCTTGCACTCGGGCAGGTGACACCGGGGCCGATTGTCATTACCGCAACGTTTGTCGGGTTCCTTGCCTATGGGTTCTGGGGCGGGATCGTCGCAACGATCGGGATATTCACCCCCTCATTTCTGTTTGTTGTCGGGACGGTCCCGTATTATGACCGGCTCCGTGGTTCGCCGCTGTACCAGAAGATGTTCCAGGGTATCCTGTTCTCATTCGTGGGGCTGCTCCTGAGCGTGACCATCAGGCTGGCGATTGCGGTCCCCTGGTCATGGTTTCCCGCTCTCCTCGCGGCCGGGGCATTCCTCTCGCTTCTCCTGGGTGCCGAAATTCTCTGGGTGGTCGTTGCCGGGATTGGCATCGCGGTACTTCAATTTGTACTGGTGCACTGACTGCGGGTGTCAGACCCGATAGTGATTTCTCCGGAAAAATGCTGCATTCCTGCAAACAATTTACTCACGGGTTCTTCCCGATCCGGATATCCGCAATTTTTGCCCGTCCCCGGGGCCACTAACGTTTCGCCTCACCAGGGTCCGGTTAATTCACGCTTGTGGTCAAGCCCTGTGCACAAGCACTACAGATACGTACAAGATCATCAGATAGAGATGCGGGGCAGGATGCATGCGGGTATGGACAGCCAGGGAACAACCCCGGAAGAAGCAGCCGGCCGGTTCCTGATTTTACCATTTCCTCCCGTACCCGCATGCGGGGAAACAACCGTATTTAAAAGCAAGAATAACGATATTTCTAGTACAAAAGAACGGTTTCTCAATGCGACAGGTACACGATACAGCTTCCGGATTTCTGTTGATCGTCGCTGTTGTATGCGTCATCATCCTCGCACTGCCCGGGTGGCGCATGCGCAGCCTTAGACAATACCAGTCCTGGCGCGGAAGTCCCGCCGGTCATGCCAAATGGTACCAGTGTTCCGGCACCGGTACCTGCTGTTTTTCCGCTCCCCGGGAACACGACCGGGATAGCACCGAATGTTACAACCCTGCCGTTGACACCGGTCCCACCGGTCTTCATGGTCCGGGAGAACACGACCGCTACCTCCAGCCCTCCCCCGCTCCTTATCTTCGATCCACCGGTCATCTCTGAAAATCTGACGTGTACCATTTACGGGTTTGTCGATCCCGGATCGGCGAATGTGACGATAGATAACATCCTCTGGGACTGGGGGGACTGGGGGAACAGCCGGACGCTGGAATACCATGGGTTCCCGGACTCGCATGTCTACAGCGGTCCTGGTGTCTACACCCTCTCGATCACCGCCCTCCAGTCTGATGGACAGAAAGTCACCCAGACCACGAAGATTTCCATGGGGCACCTGCCCATCCCTGAAACGGTTGCCGTTACCCCGGCCCCGGGCGGCACCGTCGGGCAGGTCATGGTGGCACAACCACCGGTCCTGACCCTCCTTGAACCGGTGATTGACCGGATGAATGTAACGCTGAACGGCAACCTCAACCCGGGATCACCGGGCGCCACCATCGAATCGGTGAGCGTCGACTGGAATGACGGAAATAGTACCCGGACTGCCGATCTCCCGGTAACCCACCAGTACACCGGCACCGGGATCTTCACGGTAATTGTCACGGGAACGCAGTCTGACGGCCAGTCAGTCACCCGGAAGATTATGCTGGAACTGAAAAAGGAGACCACTGCGCCTCCCGGACCGGACCCGTCGGCTCCCCCCCGGAATGACCTGACGGCATACATCATCATCGCCATGGCAATGGGCGGTGCAGGTATCATCGCCGTAGTCCTGATCACCCGGCGGACGAAGGACCCCGTCACGCATCCGGCTGTCCCGAAGGCATTTCCGGCGAGGGCAGGTCCCCTGAGGGAAAACCGGCCTTCACCGGAAGAACTGAAAACGATATGTTCCGGGACCGGCGTTGTCCCGGAGGTGCTTGACTCGGTGATCCGGGTCGCCCAGGAAATTGCCCGGGAAGGGCGGGAGGGACAGGCAATCGGGACAGCCTTTGTTGTCGGGGACACAAAAAATGTCCTGAACTATTCAAAACAGTTTGTCCTGAACCCGTTCTATGGCCACCAGGAGGCCGAACGGCAGATATCCGACGCCGGGATCCAGGGGACCATCAAGGAGTTTGCCCAGCTGGACGGGGCGTTCCTCATCTCGGGTACCGGGGTGGTCGAGGCGGCAGGGAGGTGCATCACGGTGGACCTGAGCACGGTGGACCTTCCCGGGGGAATGGGTTCACGGCATTTGTCCATCGCCGCCATCACCCGGGTCACTACATCAATCGGGATCGTGGTCTCGCAGAGCGGAGGCCAGATCTCCCTTTTCCGGGATGGGAAGATTGTCTACACCATCAGGTCGTGAATGAGTGGCCCGGTTCTGCCAAAAAGGCAGGAGAATATAAGCGCTCATCATTTTCCAGCACCAGCTGGCGCAGGAAATGAGCGACCTCCTCAGGCACCTCAGCCACTCTGGATATATTGTCTCAGCTTCCTTGAGGTAGATCCACGGGGTTAAATATCCTGCGGTTCCCGATTCATGATCATGACCTCCGGCCGTGTCTTTGTTTTCTGATGCCTGAAACAGCTACTCAGGGAGATCGCCGGCGGCTGCAGGTATTCCGGTGCACAGGATCGGTATCTCCGCGTTCCATCGACCATCTGTCACCTATCGGGAAAGAACGTCTGCATAAAAATCCCCGGTGCCTGGCTTAACAACAATTTCACAGGGATTGGGTCCCTCCCGGTGCCGGTGGATACCCTTCGAAAAATGAGCGTCACACTGGGTAAGGTGAGGACATCGCGTGCAATCCGAAAAGGTTTTGAGGACCATTTTGTATGTGCCTGCTGCAGTATGGGCGGCGTTTAATATAGGTATTGTGATGAATCTCAGTATTTGAAAGGTGTTTTTTCACCCGACGAAAGACAAAAAATCATTAAAAAGAACCGGTATATCCAGGCATGCCGATCAGTCCGGGTATGCCCGTATCATCATGACGGGGTTATTCGATGTGATATAAGACTTCAGAGGCAATAGCCGTGCAGATGCCGGTCGCATATCTCCATCCCCGTTCGGGAGATCCACCCGTTGCATCCCAGGCGTGGCATTGTGTCGATCCCGGTTTACCGTGTCGACCCGGTTACGTGCGGTACACATGTCGTTTCCCAATGCTGACGTTCCACCCCTCCCAGGTACCCTGTCCCGTTGACTACCTTTGTATGCTACAAGATAAACGTATCCTGTTTCTTCAATTCCTGAATCATTTTTTAGAAGGATCCCGGTAACCTCAGCATTGGCCGGCAGCATAACCCTGCAATCATGCTTTGGCGGAAAGCCGGGCGCGAATAACGTCACTGAGCGATTGCCCTTGCCCGATCACGGCGACAGGAATTCCTCCGCCGAAATGGGGGGACCGGGCCGGAGGAGCAGGCCCTGCAGCGAGACTGCGGGCACAGGGGTTTGATCATCGTCTGCCCGATCACCCGCGGGAGCAGGCCGGGGTGATGTGAAGCGAACCGGAGCCTTTGCGGGGACGCGTGAACATGACCGGGTGTCTGCGGCCACCCGATTATCGGGAAAACGTGTGACCCCGAGATGATTTCCTGGGTGACCTCAACCATCCGGGTACCTCCAGAAGTTTTTATGCAGGTAAAAGATAAGAACACCTCATTGAAATGAGAAACCGCTGCACATGTCAGGAAATTGACCTCACAGCCATCGCCTGGCACGCCATGGAAAAATACGGTTTTGTACCCCGGTTCCCCCCGCGGGTTATTGACGATGTCAATGCGATGCAGGAGCAGTCCTTTTCCGATAGCCCCAAAGATGTACGCGATCTCCGCACGCTCCTGTGGTCATCGATCGACAACCACGATTCCCAGGATCTCGACCAGCTGGAGTACGGTGAGCGTACCTCCTGAGGGTACGATCCTCGTCCGGGTCGCCATAGCCGATGTCGATTCCTATGTCCGGAAACATTCACCAACCGATGAATATGCCGCACATAACGGGTCGACAGTCTATACCGGTGTCGTCACCTTTCCCATGCTTCCCGAACGACTTTCCCACGGGATCACCTCTCTTTTGCCCGGGAAAGGACCGGATGGCTGTCATCATTGAGTTCCTGGTCGGGCATGACGGGGATTTCTCTCCGTGTGGGGTCTATCAGGCGCTGGTCCGCAACAAGGCAAAACTGGTGTACGAGGAGGTTGGTGCGTGGCTGGAGGGAACGTGTCCGATGCCAAAGGGCGTACCAGAGGTCCCGGGACTTGGAGAGCAGCTGCATCTCCAGAACGAGGCAACCCGGCTCCTGCGGAAATACCGCCGTGACCAGGGCGCACTCGAGTTCGAGACCCTGGAGCCCGAAGTGGTCATGGAGGGCGACGAAGTCGCGGGACTGGTTGCCCTGACACCGAACCCGGCCCGGGCCCTGATCGAGGAGTTCATGGTCGCAGCAAATGGGACGACGGTAGCCTTTCTGGGCGCTGCAGGTGTGCCGATGATCCAGAGGGTCGTCAGGACGCCCAAAAACTGGGCCGGCATCATGCTTACCGCTGCGATCCATGGTGTAACATTGCCGGAAGACCCGGATGCAAAAGCGCTTGCGAAATTCCTTATGCAGGAAAAAACCGCCGATCCTCTCCATTTTCCCGACCTGTCCCTTACCGTGATAAAACTAATGGGAGCCGGGGAGTATGTGCTGCTTGAACCGGGTGCCACGCCGGCCGGTCACTTTGCCCTCGCGGTTATTGATTACACCCATGCGACAGCACCGAACCGGCGCTACGTGGATGTCATCAACCAGCGCCAGGTAAAAGCGATCCTGTCGGGAAAACCCGGTCCCTATTCCTCCGCAGATCTTTCCGACAGGGCCACGTGGCTGACCGAACGGGAGAAGGCGTCGAAGAAGGTCAAGCGATTCATGCGAAAATCCGTTGCTGCTGTATTGCTCGAAAACAGTATCGGCAAAACCTTTAACGCCCTCGTGACCGGCGCCGCGGATAAAGGGACGTATGTCAGGCTTTTGGTTCCTCCTGCCGAAGGCAGGGTCATGAAGGGAGAGGAGGGACTTCTGGTTGGCCAGAAAGTGCGGGTGCGGCTCATAAAAACTGACCCCTCCAAGGGATATATCGATTTTGAGTGCATCAGTCGTGAAAGAATGGTCTGAAGGCAGAGTTCAAATCAGAATTTTCCGGGGGGTATCTGGTACCGGCTGCCGGTCAGGATCGTCAGTAAAATGATGCGGCTGATCCTCAAAAAACCTATTTTCGGCCCATTACCCCATTTTGCCGTTTTTATAAAAATACCCCCGGAAAAGACGAGCCCTGTATTCGCGTTTTGGTGGCGTTTTTCAGGTCCGGATGGGGAAAACTATGTGCCAAAAACAGAGCCAGGGAAAGGGCTCCGGTGACGATTTGGCGAGGCGGCTCTCTGCCGTATTTTTGGCAAACAGGGGTTACTTTGGGCTTATTTTTTCAAGGGTCAGCAAATCTCGATTTTACGGGGTTTTCCGGAGGGGGTCGGGGGAAGCGGAGACTCAATTTGGGGTTATTTTGATGGCGTGTCCGGAAGACAGAGACCACATCGGGGAACCCTGTTTTGTTGATGAAATCAGTCTTTCGGATTTTGATCAGAAGTCAATCTTCTGTTTCTTCTTCAACCGCTCAATCATATCCAGCGCCTTTTGCTTTGCCGCCCGCTCAGCATCATCGCCCGGCTCGGCCCAGGGCTGCGTGACCTTCCATGTCAGTTTCCCGCTGAGCGACGGTTCCGGGAACGCACCGGGATCACAGAGTGACTGCCCCCGGAACTCCACCGGCGTTTCCTGGAAGCAGGACCATACGGCTTTGCGGATCACGGATTCATCCTGGAACTGGCAGTCGACGAGCGTCAGCTGCTCCCGGAACCGCTGGATGAACTCCGCAGGGACGTTGTGGAGTACCGCAGTGAGACCGGTCGTTCCAATGATAAACTTCTTTTCGTCAACGCCGTTTTTCAAGAGCGCCTTTACAGCGTCACCGGTCTTGTGCCCTTCAGACTCCGGGCCGCCGAGAATGAGGTAGCGGATATTCGGGTTCGCAACAATGTTGCAGATGATCTTTTCGATGCCGATATTGGCGGTCTGCAACGTTCCGGAGAGCGCTGCCCCCGTCTCTACTCCGGTCCGCACGAGTTTCTCGATCTCGGGAGGGATCTCTTCAGCATCGGTTGTCAGGATGATGACAACCGCAGCCGGGGAATAATCATTTCCCCGGAGATACCGCCCTTCTTCCGGCGGATATTCCGGGTGTGGTTTTACTTTAAGCATAGTCTCGCATACTGTTTTTTTTCCTCGGCATCCATAGTGATAAAAAATCACTCCGTCCCGGTCACATGACTGAAACCGGGTTTTGCCCATAGAAGGAGAATTGAGCTGAACACAACCGAGATACACCCCGCCTCCTGGTAGATGGTTGCAGTGATCGGTGAAAGCAGTGCCTGGACGCCGAGTAAGAGCCCGATCGCGTTGTACACCATAGAGAGACCGATATTGATCTTGATCCGCCGGATGACTTTTTTCGACATCCAGACAAAATCCACGAACTGCCAGAGATCGTCCTTCATGAGCGTGATATCGGCAGTCTCGATCGCGACATCGGTACCCGATGCACCCATCGCAATACCAACGTCTGCTTTTGCAAGGGCGGGAGCGTCATTGATACCATCGCCAATCATCCCGACCAGCTGTCCCTTTGCCTGGAGTTCTTTAACCACCTCGAGTTTCTGTTCCGGGAGGAGGTTTGCATGATAGCCGTCAATGCCGATCGAGGCGCTCACTGCCTTTGCAACCGTCTCATTATCCCCAGTTAGCATGACGATGTTCTTCACGCCCATCTTCCTTAAGGCGGCAATGGCCTCCGCAGTTCCCGGGCGGACCTCATCTGCAATGGCGATCAGTCCCGTGACCGTTGAATCACGGGCAACCACGATGACGGTTCTTCCCAGGTCCATCTGTTTTGTGATGATGCCGGGGACCTCCTCTTCCGGACGTACACCCTTCAATTCGAGAAATTCCGGTTTGCCAATGATCAGGGAGTGCTCACCCGATCGTGCGGTAATACCCATGCCGGTTTCGCTTTTGAACTCGTCCGGGTCCGGGACGGTAATGTTCCGGGCAGTAGCAGCAGCGAGGATAGCCCGGGCAAGGGGATGTTCCGAGAATTTTTCACCGGTAGCTGCAAGAAGGACCACGTCAGCTTCCCGGTATCCGGGAAGTGCAATGATCTCTACGACCTTTGGCCTACCGAGGGTAAAAGTCCCGGTCTTATCCACCAACAGCGTGTCAAGTTTTCCTGAAAGTTCGAGAAAACTACCTCCCTTGATCAGGACACCCCGCCGGGCCATATTGGAGATCCCGGCAGTAACCGCAGTCGGCGTAGCAATCGCAAACGCACAGGGACATGCGACCAGCAGGATTGAGACAAAGACGAGAACCTTTCCTGACAGGAGATATCCGATCAACGCAATGACGAGAACGACCGGGAGGAACCAAGTGGTAAACCGGTCGGCAATCCCCTGGATGGGGGCCCTTGTTCCCTGTGCACCTTCAACAAGGTGAACAATTCGGGCAAGGGTCGTGTCTTCACCGACCCGTGTTGTCCGGACCTCAAGGTGCCCGGTCTCGTTCATGGTCGCGCTGAATACTTCGCTCCCTTCCGTCTTCTCGACCGGGATCGATTCCCCGGTAATAGGTGCCTGGTTAACACTGCTCGCGCCAATGATGACGATGCCATCGACCGGAATCCGTTCCCCGGGCCTGATGACAACGATGTCACCAATCCCGACCTCTGCGGCCAGCAGGGCAACTACGTCGGTGCCGCGACGCACATTCGCCATCTTCGGGGCGAAATCGAGCAGGCTCCGGATATTTTTCTTCGTTTTGTCGAGGGTATAGGATTCGAAAGCACCCACAACGGCCATGATAAAGACAATCAGTGCCGCCGACAGGAACTGGCCGACCGCCATAGTGGCGATAAGGGCAACGGTGACAAAGACATTGACCGTGATCTTCTGGTGGTACATGTCCCGGAACCCCGAGACAAAACGCGTATATCCTCCAAAAAGAGCAGCCGCGAGAGCTATACCCCCGCTCACGTAGTACGGTACTACCGGGAAGAACGAGAGGGCCCAGCTGGTGAAGATAAGAATACCGACGATGATTGGTACAAGTCCAAACACCAGGGCATCCCAGTATACGGGTGTTTCTGTTTGGTTATTATCCATAAATACGATCACCTAATTTCACTAAAGATGGATTTCTGGCCGTACTCGAAGGATAACAACCAGGCAGTCTCATTGCATAATTTACTTTTTGGAGGGGGCCTTTTTCTTTTCCGCAGATGTATCAGGAGCTGCCCCGCAGGTCTCCCCGGAGCCACAGCAGCCGCCGCTCTTGTTCATCGATTCCTTAACCGCCGAGAAAAAACTTTTTTTCTTCTTTTCTTCTGCCATAATAATTCACTTCACCTGATTTTTTGTGTTCAGAATTCGATACGTTGCATAGTGTGCTGTCCGATATTTAAGGATGAGCACTACTCAGGAGGTCCTGGTTAACCCGAAGACAGATACTCGTTAAGAGCCGGTTCGGTTCTCTCAGAAGAATTGGGTATTCTCATTGCTCTCACAATCGCCCGGGTCCGAATGTCGCATCAATCCATTGCACGATCTCATCCCGAATCCGGCGGAACCCGGCCCGGACTTCCTCATCGGACCCCGTGAATGCCGAGGGGTCCGGAAAACTCTGGTGAATTTCTTCCTTTGCGCCCGGGAAGAACGGGCAGGCTTTATTTGCTGCGTCACAAACCGTGACGACGATTTCTATCCCTTTTCCAAAGAATTCATCTATGAGCTTCGACCGGTGTTGCGAGATATCGATTCCGATTTCTTTCATGACTGCGATTGCCATGGGATGGACCCGCGTTATTTCCGTTCCGGCACTGAATACTTCATATCGGTCACCGTACTGTGCCTTCATGTACCCTTCCGCCACCTGGGAACGTGCGGAGTTATGGGTGCAGATAAACAGGATCTTCCTTTTCACGATATCACCAATCCCCTTTCACCGCACCGACGGGCTGCACGTGCCATCACTCTTTCCGCCATACCATTTCGCCCTGATCCAAAGCGAAACGTTCACGAGCCCGATCAACACCGGCACCTCGACGAGCGGCCCAATGACGGTCGCAAATGCCGCCGGCGACGCGATACCAAAGACAGCGATGGCGACTGCAATCGCGAGCTCGAAGTTGTTGGAGGCAGCGGTGAACGAAAGCGAGGCCGACTTCGCGTAATCGACGCCGAGACGGTGGGACATCCAGAAACTCACGAAGAACATGATGACGAAGTAGAAGAGCAGCGGGATCGCTACCCGGACCACATCAAAAGGCACGTTCACGATATACTCTCCCTTGAGCGAGAACATGACGATGATCGTAAAGAGCAGGGCAATGAGGGTGATCGGCGAGATCTTCGGGATGAAGACCTGCTCGTACCATGCCTTCGACTTCACGCGGAGCAGGGCATACCGCGTGACCATGCCGGCGATGAACGGGATGCCGAGATAGATAAAGACGCTCCCGGCTATCTGGAGCATCGTAATGGAAACCGCAGAACCGACCCCGATACCGAGCAGTGGCGGGAGGTACGTGATGAAGAACCAGGCATAGACGGAGTAGAAGAATACCTGGAAGAGCGAGTTCATCCCGACAATTGCCGCACAGTACTCGCAATCGCCTTCAGCAAGGTCATTCCAGACAATCACCATCGCGATGCAGCGGGCGATCCCGACGAGGATGAGCCCGTACATGAACATCGGCTGATCCCGCAGGAAAATAACGGCGAGGGCGAACATCAGCACCGGCCCGACGATCCAGTTCTGGACGAGCGAGAGCCCAAGGACTTTTGTGTTCTGGAATACTTTCCTGAGCTCCTCATACTTCACCTTTGCGAGCGGGGGGTACATCATGAGGATGAGGCCCATGGCGATCGGGATCGAGGTGGTGCCCGCGGAAAGACCGGTGATTATTGCCGGTACTGCAGGGGAAAAATACCCGATACCGATACCGGCCGCCATGGCAAGGAAGATCCAGAGGGTCAGGTAGCGGTCAAGGAAGGAAAGTTGTTTTACGGGCATATTCATCGATGGTCACCGGTGCATTTTCAGAGAATTTTTTCAAGCATTACAACGGCATCCCGCACACATCCCGGGCAGGTTGTCCTGAACAGGTTTGCTTTCGCCGCTGCATCATACTCATCCTGGTTGTTCAGGTTGTAACCGAGCAGTTCCGTGCAGTTGACCGAACCGTTCTTTTTTGTAAATTCCTGGATAAACTGCCGGGCACGTGCCCGCGTCTTTTCCGTCGCTGCATCATCCCCCTGCTCCGCCTTCCCGTACTTGAGGCCGATTACCATAATTGCACCGGATACCGCTCCACAGATATTCCCGGTCCGGGAAATCCCGGCACCGAACCCGCACGCGATTTTTTTTGCCGTTCTGTCGTCAAGCCCCAGTTCTTCAGCAAAAGCAGAGAAGACTGCCGAAGAACAGGTGATCCCCCGGTTAAAACCGGCAAGCGCACCATCTGATTTTGTCATGGTATTTCTCCTGTTTTCATTATTTTATCCCAGTATTGCATTAAACAGGTAGCCCGTCAGCGTAAACGAAACGAACAGGATCCCGGCAAAGATCAGGAGCAGTTTTAGTTTGATCACTTTCCTGAGGATGATCATCTCCGGCAGCGAGAGCCCGATGACTGCCATCATGAACGCGAGCGCTGTACCCATTGCCATTCCCTTTGCGGTGAGCACTTCCATGATCGGGATCATGCCCGCAGCATTCGAGTAGAGCGGGATACCGATCAACACCGCGATGGGGACCGCGAGCGGATTGTCCGGTCCTGCAATGTTGACGAGAAAGTCGGCCGGGGCGTACCCGTGAATGATCGCACCGATGGCGATACCGAGCACGAGGTATGGCAGAACCGTGAGCGTGATGCTCTTCGATTCGCTAATCCCAAAAACTACCCGCTCCCTCCAGGTCATCGGTTTTTCCGCCTGGTCGTGCAGTTTGCATTTCCAGACAAACTCCTCGACCTCGCCTTCCAGGTGAAGACGCCCGATGATGATACCTGCCACAATCGCGATGATGAGACCCGAAACTATGTAGATGAGTGCAATCTGCCAACCGAACATCGCAAAGAGCATCGCCGCCGCCACCTCGTTGATGAGTGGCGATGCTATCAGGAACGAGAATGTTATTCCGAGGGGTACTCCGGATTCGACAAAACCGATGAAGAGCGGGACTGCCGAGCAGGAGCAGAACGGCGTGGGAATGCCAAGAAGTGCGGCGAGCACGTTGCCGACACCTTCGGTCCGGCCCGCAACCAGTTTCTTCACCTTCTGCGGTGTAATGAACGAACGGACTATGGCAACACCAAAGACCACAACGGCAAGGAGCAGCGAAACCCAGATAATATCATTGACGAAGAAGTTCACCGACGAAGCGAGAGGACTGCCTTCCGCAAGTCCGAGGAGCGAATAGGTCACCCAATCGGCGAAGAGTTGTAAATAATTCTGCATCGTGTTATCCTCCGGTTATTTTCTGATCGATAATTTTCTCCATATCGTCGGTGAACTGCCGCACACGGGCACCTGCCGGGGGAGAAACTTCGTAGACCGCTTTCACGAGTTCCCGTACATGGAGAAGCCCGGAAAGCTCCTTGTCGCAGGTCTTGCCAAAACGGGGTGCCCGGCAGAAATGGCAGATCCTCAGGCCATAATGCCGGAGTTGTTCCGGGCTGAGCTGTGTCCCGGGCAGCTCCGCACTCGCCGCAACAGTCGAACCACAGGGAGAACCCCGGATTACGCGGACGCTCTCTATCGTGCCGTCTTCCTGCACCTTCACTTCGAACGAGGGACGCCCGAACACTTTTGCGAACTCGTTAATCTCCGGAACCCATGTATTATCCTCCAGAGAGCACATCGTCGCGGGTGCAACAATATTTTCATTGATGGCCTTTGCCTGCCGGAGGAACCCGGGCCCGAAACTGACCCCGAGGATCACCGGCTTCTCCTTTCCGATAATGGCGAGAGCGATATCCGGGTGGCGGACATAGGAAATGTAGAGATCGCAGTCAGGAAGAGAGAGATCGGGATCATCCACGATCATACTCTGAGGGAACGGGGCCATGATCCATTCGGCAGGGAATTTTTCCCGAATGACATCATATGCACGGTCACCAAATTTTCCGTCGCTTACGATGCCGATTTTTATCATGCCTTTCCACTCCCGTTTTCCAGGACAGCCCGGACAACTTTCTCGATCTCCTCGGTACTCAACATCGCCCATCCCCTTCTTCTCGATCCCCAGCTCCGTCGCAATGATATGGCGATGAGGAGTAAGACAAGATGCAGAGAGTTTCTTCTTCGCACAGCAATCCACGCAACCGTCGATAACTATCACCTGTTCTGCATCCCCGATCTCCGCTTCGAGTGTTGCGGCAGATTGTTTAGCATGCATCCAGACGTACTTCCCCGGTCGGCGCTGGAGCAGGGTGACGGCAGCCTGTGTCGTGAGTTTCCCGGTGTTCGAGATGCCGGAGCAGGTGACGAGCGCGAAGGTCATGGCCGGTGTTCCTCATATACCTTAGCAGGTCCCGCCGCACCCGCAGCCACAATCGTTGTCTTTTCTGTCGCCCTTTTTTCCGGGTTTTGCCGAATCTGCCTTCCGCCCTTCTCCTTTCCAGCAGGCAGCAACGATCTTCTCGATGTCGTCGTTCGTATAGGATTTCGAGGGACCTTTTGTGACACCGAGTTCGGTCATGACCAGGTGCTGCCCGGCCGCAACACCCTGAGATCCGGCAATTTTCTTCCCGCACTGCATCGGGCAACCGTCGAGGACGACCACTTCATCAGCGTTCAACGCGTTGGCGATAAGATTTTCGGAGCCTATTGCGAGTAGCGCGGCACATGCAATACTCCCGTAGCCCTCTTCGGTCAGCTGGATTGCTGCAAGGTTCGTGAGCTGTCCCACATTCGCCTGCCCGGCACAGGGTAAGATGATCCGTTTTGGTTCGCTTGCTCCACATGAGCACTTTGATGGTTCTGTCATGGTTTCTTCTCCGTCAGCATTCTCTTGATTTCGTTCACGTCCGGTATCCGGCCTTCTGCCTGGACTTTGCCGTCGATGAAGAGCGCCGGCGGGATCATGATTCCCCGGCCGACAATTTCGGCAAGGTCTTCGACTTTGACTATCTCCGCTGTAATCTTCAGGTCCTTCACAGCCTGTTCAGCGTTAGCAAAGAGACGTTTGCACTTTGCGCAGCCGGTTCCGAGAATTTCGATTTTTGTCATGATATCTCGCCGTTCAGAAAACTTTCCTGAACTCTTCCGAGATGACGAGGGCATATTCATCCTCGACATTCCGTGGAATGTAATTGTACACCTTCACCTGCCTGAGAAGTGCCGCCCGGATCTTCCGGTTCGGCGGCCAGGCCCTGCGTTTTGACCTCGGCAATGCACTCGTCCAGCATGGTAATGCCAGTTGGGATCCCGCGGATCGGGATCTGCCTGATACGGCGGAGTGCATCTGCGGCGCAGCAGGGTTTGTTGTCTTTTTCCATGGTTTGCACCAGATTTTTTGATGTGCGATGAATTCAAGTTTTATTGAATTCACATTACCTGACAAAGTATTTATGCCTAGTCATTTCACTTATTTTTGAAATGGCTGCCGCGAAAAAATCCTGCTGTTGTACGGATTCCGACGACAAACAGGACGGGAAAATGGAATTACCGGAAAAAATCCGGGAAGAACTCGAACAGATGGGCGGGTTCGATGCGCTCGCGAGAAAAATTCCCCAAGTGGATGAACTCGAGGGGAGAAGCAAAACATTTCATGCGCTCTCCGATCCTCTACGACTCACGATCCTCTACCTGATAAACGATCAGCCACTCTGTGTCTGCGTCATCACCAGGTTCATGAAAATTGCCGGGTCGAAACTCTCATACCACCTGAGTATCCTGAAAGAAAGCGGGCTGATCGGGGGCGAGTACCATGGGAACTGGATTATTTACACGATCACCGATCGCGGAAACAAAATACTGAAGTGCTCCGAACGAATGGGTATTTGAGATCCCGGAGATTTTCGTGATCCTCCAACGCAATTTCATTGCACTATGTTTTATCACTGTTTTCCTCGTTGTCGCGGGCTGTTCCGATTCATCTATGCGTCATGGTGCCGGTCCGGTATCGGAGCCACCGGTCACGATTCCTAACAGCACGGTCGACCGGGTCGAAGTGATCCACTTCCACGGGGACCAGCAGTGCACATCCTGCATCGCTGTCGGGGACCTTGCGGAAGAGACGGTTAAGGAATATTTTCCCCGGGAACTCGCATCGGGGAAACTGTCTTTCCGCCATATAAACTTCGACGATCCTGCGAACCGGGACATCGCCGCCTCGTATGGCGTAACCGGTTCGTCCTTGTGGATCACGTCCTGCGATGCCAATGGAGTCCATCGGCTCCAGGACATGGACGTCTGGTACCTGACCGGGGATAAAACAAAGTACAAGGCATACCTCGCACGGACTATTTCTGAACGGCTCAACGGGGAACGTTCCTGAAATGGACCTTCTGCAGTTCCTCGGGACGATGGGGGAGAGCCCGGTCCCGGTCATCGCCGCGTTCTTTATCGGGTTGATGACGGCAATCAGCCCCTGTCCCCTCGCGACCAACATCACCGCCATAGCCTATATCTCGAAGTGGATTGACAACAGTCGGCATACACTTCTTGCAGGGTTCGTGTACACCCTCGGAAGGATGGCGGCGTATATCGCGGTCGCATCGATCATCGTTTTCTTCGGCATGAACATCCAGTTCGTAGCACGGGGACTCCAGCACTACGGCGAACTGTTGCTCGGGCCGTTCCTTCTCCTGTGCGGAACCTATCTGCTCAATATCTTTCATTTCGACCGGCTGCCCGGGGGAGACTGGTTTTCCGGGTTCACGTCCGGCATTTCTGCACGTCTTTCGGAGAAGGGGTACCTGGGTGCATTCCTGCTCGGTGTGATCCTGGCGTTGAGCTTCTGCCCGTTCTCCGCTGTCCTCTTCTTTGCCATGCTCATCCCGCTTGCTCTCGGTGCCGGTGACCCGGTGATCGTCCCGGCAGTGTTCGCTCTAGCCACCGGATTGCCGGTCATCGTGATCTCGTATCTTCTTGTCCGTGGTATCGGACAATACAACGGAATCGTTCAGAAAATCGGGAAGGCAGAGTGCTGGATACAGAGAGCAGTGGCCGCAGTTTTCATCACGGTCGGGGTGTATTATATCGCCACGGTCTACGGCGGCAAACTCCTTTAAATCCGATAGGTCAGTTGACCAGAGATAGTACACTGGCAAATTTATTTATAGAACCTGCAATGATGATCGTTCATGACAAATTCAATAAAAGTTGAAATTCCGCAGGGGGTCTGGGACTTCCATGGGCACATCTGCCCATTCATGCCGATAGGATACCGTATGGGACAGATCGCCATGCGGGAACTGGGTGTTTCGCATATCGGGGATCACGGGGCATTCGGCCTCTCCGAAATGGGTGTTGGCCACCCCCAGACCTGCATGATCGACGGGTTCATGGCAGTAACCGGCTGCACGTATGGCAAGCTTATGATGGAGCGACTCAACTACGGAAAAGTTGCCTGCCTGCTGGTAGTCCCGGGGAAGGGAGCGGTCCGGGTGTATCTGAAATCGGAGTTCCAGGATGAACTTGGTAAGCAGGAATTTTTTGTGTACCGGAAAAAGGGCATCGAGCCATCGCAGGTTCCGGCCGATGTGGTGAAGAAGGTTGTGGATCTCGTCCTGTCGGCGACAGACACAGAAATGTTCGTGGTCACAAAACAGCCGGACTACACGTTCAGTCGACCGAAAAGTTCTTTTGCCAAGATCAAATGCAGTAAATGTGGAGAATACATCTTCGAACGGTATGTACGTATGGTGGATGGGAAACCTGAGTGCATACCCTGTTCGGGGTATGACCAGACCTGGGTGAATGTCCTGAAAGGAACGCAGTAATATCGTGTAACATGGACACCACCCTCCTGATCGCCATCGTTGCGGTCTTCATCGTCTCCATCATTTTTTCCATGTTCGGGCAGGGGGGCGGATCACTCTATACGCCCATCCTCTTTCTGTTAGGCTATGCTGCGCTGACCTCTATCTCTACCTCGCTTGTGCTCAATCTCATCACCGCACTTTCGGCATCGATTGTATATTATCGCTCAAATCTCGTGGACATCCGGTTCGCGCTCTGGTTTGTGCCGGGTATCTGCCTGGGCGCATTCCTTGGCGGGGTTGCAGCTGCGTTCATTAATCCCGTTCTTTTAATGTGGCTGTTCGTCATCTTCCTTATCGGTGCCGGTGGCCGGATGATCTATACGTACTGGGAGAGGTCAACACCCGAAGGAGCCTGCCCGGTACGGTTTTCCCGGGGGATGTATGCCCTCATCGTTGTCTTCAGTTTCGTTGTTGGCATCATATCTGGATTGCTTGGCGTTGGCGGCGGAATCCTTCTCGTGCCGTTCCTGATCTTCCTTTGCCGCTATCCTACCAAAAATTCTGCAGGTGTTGTCAGTTTTATTGTTATCTTTTCGTCTCTCTTCGGTGTTTTCGGTCACCTGACGAGTGGCGGCTTTGATCTCCTCCTTATAATTGGTACAGCCATTGCCGTCGTTATCGGGGCCACTATAGGCGCGAGAAGTATGGTGAAGATCTCAAGCGGATATATCAAAGCAGGGTTCGGAATCATTCTCTGGGTATTCGCAATCCAGATCATCCTTAAGCTGATGCATATTCTTTAACATTTTTTGGGCTTGGTTAAGAGAGAACTTACCATTTTCGTGCTTGTTGTCACCACAACCCAATAAGTCAGGTTTTCTTTGTTAAAAAACAAGGAATTAGTCACCGGGGTCTTACTCATCGTCGTGTGCCGGTTTTATTCTTACTGCACAGGTCATTTCAGAAACGGAATATGATAAAGGGGAGGCAGGAAGACAACTACAAACCGTGAAAAGCCGGGGGACGACTATCCCCCTGCACTCCGTATAAACATTGTTTCTTGATCTTCGATCGGTAAGTATGCCTGATCGACACGGATGTTTTGGCGCAGGAAACATTGAAAGCATGACGAAGAACGTTTTCTGAATACCGTGGCGATGCAGGCTCCCTGATGGGATCTCGTTGAGGAATTCGATCCGGTTTCACGGTCATCCTCCCGTTTTCGGTTGTGGCGGTTTCATCAGGATGAATGCGATGAAAAAGCCGATGACCGCGAGGGCGAGCACCCAGGGAAACACCCCAAGGTAGTTCCCGGTCGTGGTCCTGATATACCCGGCAAGCTGCGGGCCGGCGATCGCTCCCGCACCGAAGGCGAGGAAGACCAGGCCGTAGCACCTCGGGTAATCACCGGTCCCGAAATAGCCTGCCGTGGCAGTCGGCGCGATGGCGAGCCAGCCCCCGGAACACCCCCAGAGGACGGCAAAGGCAATGATATAGACCGGGACGAGCGGCACCTGCCACATTGCCAGGGAGGCGAGGGCAATCAGGACGAACGACAGCATGGCGGTGTACCGCGGGGTAAGACGGTCGGTGAGAAACCCGAAAACCGGCCTCCCGCCCCCGTTAAAGAGGGCAAAGAACCCTACGAGGGCCGTCGCAAGACCGGTCCCGATGTGCACCAGTTCGGTTCCGACAGGTTGTGCAAGGGAAATCGCCATCAGCCCCGCTATGCACCCGATGAAGTAACACATCCAGAGACCGTAGAATGCAGGGGTCCTGATCATCGCTGAACGGCTGCACTCGCAGGTCACCTGCTCACCCTCCCGCGGTACAGGGGGGTTCCAGCCGGCGGGTTTCCACCCCGCCGGCGGGAAGGTGAGCAGGAGTGCCAGGGGGACCGTGAGAATGATAATCCCGGCGCCGAAGATACGGAAGGTGCTCATGACGCCATACGTGGCAATGAAGGAGCCGGCAAGGTTTGCGGTGATGAATGCCGAGAACCCGACCCCGAGCACGGTCATCCCGACCGCAAGCCCCCTCCGGTCAGGGAACCACCGGGCTGCGAGGGCGACCGTTGCCCCGTACGCAATCCCGATACCTATACCCCCGATCACTCCGTACATGACGCACAGCATGGGGAGGGAGGTGACCGTTGACGCGAGGAGCCAGCCAAGGCCGGTCAGGATACACCCGATGATCGTGACCTTCCGTGGCCCATGGGTCTCGACCCAGGTTCCGGTCAGGGCCATCGTGATCGCAAAGACCGCGAGGATGACCGAGAATGGCATCAGCACCTCATTCGCCGTGACGGCCTGACCGAGACGGGTGGTAAAATAACCGGTGAGCGGATTAACGAACACACTCCACGCATAGGTGGTCCCGAGACAGAGGTTGATAACCAGACCGGATGCGATGAGCACCCATCTCCCCTTCTCCGGGGGCATCCCGAACAGTGAAGCAATTTCCTTCGCCGGGCTGTTCAGCATGAGGGTGACTTCCTGACCGGGAATATGAGGGGTTGCCATTTTAGTAACCATGGGTCACTGCAGGAAAAAAGATTTGGAAATGTAACGGATCCGGTGAAAAAGAATGCCTGCTGGGAAAGCCGGCGGGACATTCTTCTCCTTAAAACCCGGTTCGATGTCGGACTTTATTCATCACCTCTTTCCTGGTCCCGGCGTGTTCCGGGCCGCTGTCAGGGAGCATGAACTCCTCAGATCCCGATCAGCCGTGTCCGGTGCGGATGTTGGAGAAATGGCTCACGTTAGTACGCAGGATCATACCCGGCATGTCATAGGGATGATTACAGGGGACGGGGAGGTGAAATCTCTCTTTTTTGCGTCAAAACAAAGGGAATTTCATTATTTTTTTTAAATTTTTCTGCTTTTCCTTGCAGTCAGGACCAGCTCCATAATCTCTGGTGGCAATTGCTCATCCTGCCACCTTCTTTCTGCATCAACCGGTTTACCTGCATTTTTCACGGCCTTCAAAGCATACCACGCTGCCCCCAGGGAATGGTCAGCCATGTGAGCAGTGGCAACAGCATGTCCCACGGAACGGGCTGTCGCCCTTGAGGTGGGATGAGAGGATTCCCGTGCCACGGCATGGGCAGCTACCGAAGCTTTCATCGCGTCACCGGTCGAAGCGTTTCCCTGTGCCCATTTCCCGGCGATCGCCAGGGCATTTTTCAGTCGTTCATCGGGTAGTTCACCGGAAAGATGGAGGACATGCTCCGAACAGGTACAGGCCCAGGTAATTAACTGGTGGTGCTGCTCCTTGTTCAGGGGTCCGCCCCGGTGTTCTGCAACAAATCGTTTATCCCGCATGGTTGCTTTTCTCCGCATTGTCTGGTATGGCAGGTCATTTTTACCGGTAACAGCGGATTCTCAGATATTGTTTATCTTTCGTCTTATTTCAGGCTATTTTTTTCAGATATCCGATCGATAATCGCGGAATCCATCCTTCATCCCGGGTAAATTCTCATGAAATTTTTGAGGTGTCCGGAAGAGAAGGGTTCTTCCGGCGTTCCGGCAATAATTAATTACACATTCATACACAGAGACGATCATGTCCGCAAAGACCATCAGCATTACCGAGGAGGGTACGAACGGCTGAAGGCACTGAAAAAAGATGAGAAGACGAGTTTCTCGGACGTTATCGTAAAATATTATCCGGTGAAGCGGAAACTCTCGGAGGTGCTTGCCGCGATCCTGGAATTATTCACCGTGTTTCCGGTGGATGAAACAATATACGAGGCATTTGGCATGGTCTCGGCAGCACTGGCACGATCGGGGAATGCTATCGGTGATTTGGATGAAGTTATTGCCACCATCGCCCTCAGTTACGATGGAGAGATCATCACCCGCGACCGGTATTTTACCCATGTTCCGGGCCTGGAACTCATTTCGTATTAACCACAGTACAGTATCCCCCGGGGATCCCGGCAGCATTCCATCCGGATTGCAGGCCAGGATCTCTCGCGGGTTCTTCAATCCTGACCTGTGCAACGATACCCGGGAATGACAACCTGAAGGTCCGATGAAGGCTGCTCTCTCAGTTGCCCGGTGAACACCGTGGAACAAATGTTTTCATGGAACCCGTATCCGGCAGGGCAGAGCGTAAGAAACCCCGTGCCCTGTTGAAATTCATGGTGATTGCATGGGTACGTTCTGCGGCACAAGGAGCCGGGTGTGCAGCTGAGAAAATCCTGTTACCCGGGAAAATACCTGTTCCTGCACCTGCGTTCCCGCATGCACAAGGTTGATGTGAGTATCAGGGACAATAATCACCAGGGAGGAAGAAGGTTTGACTGCAACGATGAAAAAACTCCTCGGGTCGCTCAGGGTGCCACCGGGGAAAAAGATCGATCTCCGGCATGACTACGACCCCGGCTATGTTGACAGTTTCATGGCAAAGGAGGATGCGGAGGAACTCACGGCAACCAGTATCCAGCTGCTCGCACACCAGCAGGACAAGCTGTATGCCCAGAATACCTATGGCCTGCTGATCATCATCCAGGCCCTGGACGCGGCCGGGAAGGACAGTACCATCAAGCATGTCATGTCCGGGGTAAACCCGCAGGGTGTGCAGGTGACCAGTTTCAAGGTGCCAAACAGTGAAGAACTCGACCACGATTATCTCTGGAGGAACTTCACAGCCATTCCCCGACGGGGAAACATCGGGATCTTCAACCGCTCTTACTACGAGGAGGTCCTCGTTGTCCGCGTTCACCCGGAATACCTGGAACGCCAGCAGCTGCCCCCTTCCCTTAAAGACCGGAATATCTGGAACCGGCGGTTCAGGGAGATCAATAACTTTGAACAATACCTGACCGACAACGGCATCATCGTCCTGAAATTTTTCCTGAATGTTTCAAAGGAGGAGCAGAAGAGACGGTTTCTCCGGCGTGTGGAGGAGCCGGACAAGAACTGGAAGTTTTCTGCAGCGGACATTTATGAACGGAGTTGCTGGAACGATTACCTGAACGCGTACGAGGAAATGTTCAATAATACGAGCACTCCTCATGCCCCCTGGTACATCATCCCTGCTGACCACAAATGGTTCACCCGGCTCGCGGTTGTTTCCGCTATCTGGGAAACCCTCGACGGCCTCAACCTCAGATACCCCGAGGCCTCACAGCAGGAAAAGGAGGCACTGCTCGCGGCAAAGGCAGAGATGGAACAGGAAAACGAGAATACCGGGACCGGGCAAAAGGCAGGGAAGGGCAGGAAGAAATCCTGATCCCGGTTTACCTCCCCGTACGTTCCGGACCATGACCATCCTGTCGGCATAATCCGTGCGTTTTGAGAACCTGCAGGCCGATGCCAGAAAAGGCCGTTTCCACCGCCCGGGACAATGCCGGGATAGTAAAAAGACTTCCGGCGCGAGACCGGGGCCGGTTGTGCTCCCGTACAGGAGATGGAGCGGGTCCGTTTCCGGGAACCGGGAATCGGTGAGTCTTTACCGTTATCGAACTCCAGGAGATGGGGGGAGAAGATTTCGTGAGCTCATGGGGGAAGTACTGGAGCATTAAATAGGAAAAATTTCATACATCATTATTGGTATTGTTGCAGGGACCGGTGACCTCATTCATCAAAAATCTATAAAAATTGCAGCCGCAGCCGCATCCCGGGCACATCATGGACAGGTCCGGAAAAACGGGAAAATTCCCTCCATTGTTCATCCCGGAAGAGTTGCCGAGCGGGTCAGATTCTTCGGGGGCAACCATGTAGCCATTATTGCTGCATGGCTTCATGATGTCATTGAAGACTGCGACGAGGGGAATCGTATTGTACGCGATACGCTCCGGCAACTCGAGCTGCCCCAGGAGGAGCGTGAAGAAATCTTCGCCATCGTCTCGGCCCTCGCCAAGAACGATGCCATTCCGGGAAAATCGGACCGGCAGGCAGACACCCTGGAAAGAATCAACCAAGCCCCTCCCCAGGCAATCCTCATCAAACTGTGTGATCGGATGGATAACCTCTATGATGCATGGGACCGGGAACAGGCGTTTTTAGCCATCTACCTCCCCCTGACCGATCAACTGATTGATACACTATCCGATGGTGCGGTGAACCATGGATATGTCAGGGCGCTGGAGACCCTGAAAGCGTTGCGGAAAACGTTTTCTGCCCGGGAGGGGGGGCCAAAATCTCTCCGTTCATGAAGCACCGCGGCATGATATTTTCCTGAAAAATCTCTCAAACCCCGGCTCTGGTTCTCGTAAGGGCTCTTTCCTGCCAACCCCCGGCGCTCGATCCCGTTAATGATGACTGCGTGAACGGCGGTACTATCGTTTTCTTAACCTTATTTCTTCTTAAAATCGGCAAGAAGAAAGACCAACGAGATAGCTATCCAGAATGCAACTTTCAGCCAATTCTGGGTTTGTATGGCTTCGATAACAGCAACGCCAAAAAATAAAAGAAAGATCGCCGTGTTGGTTCCAAACGTTGGTCCTGCCATACCTGAATGCTGGTAGGAATTGGTACCTTAAAAAAACTATCTTTTTACCCGGCCCTGGTGAAATCCCACCAACCATCAGGACAGAAGCAGGCGCCGGTCAGGTATTCAGGAAAAACGGCAGTGAACTCCTGAGGATAACGGGAGAGAAAAAGAATGAGCCGGGGATGACATAACCGGCTACCAGGTGGAGAGCAGGAACAAAGGGCGAGGGGGACTGGTTCGTTATCCCTGGTGCTGTAACTATTTTTCCGGAACGGCACCGGAACGACCCTTGTCTTTCAGATTCTGCAACGATGGGTAAGATATTTATGGACTCCCGGTAGTATTCCGGTTCGCCCTGAGAGAAGAGGAATTGAAAGACACCCTGGCTGACAATCCACCAGGAAAGGCCGGCCCAAACGCCGTAACAGCCACGAGGCGGCATACGCCGCATCATGGTGATGGCGAACATTCAACCTCAACTTCCGAAAAACGTGGGTGGTACCATGAAGAGAACATTGCAATTCCCGGCAAAGGAATGGGATCGTTATTCCGGGCCGGGGGGATCATCAGCCAGCAGGAACATAGTATGAAGGAGTATGATATCTGTGTCATCGGTGCAGGTTCGGCCGGCCTTGTTGCCGCTTCGGCGGCTAACCGATCAGGTGCCAGGACCGCGTTGATCGAACAAGGCCTGGTTGGCGGAGAGTGTCTCCATTCAGGATGTATCCCGAGCAAGACCTTCCTCCATTCGGCGAACCTCTATAACACCATGCAGAATGCCGGACAGTATGGACTCCCGGTGTGCCGCGCCGGAACGCCGGACCTGGGAAAGGTGATGGGCCATGTACGGAGCGTGATAGAGGCCATTACCCTCTATGAGAACGCGGAGGCCTACCAAAAACTGGGCATTGATGTATATATCGGAAAAAATCATTTTGTATCAAAAAATGTCCTGTCCGTGAATGGCATTGAACTGTTTTCGAAGTATTTTATCATCTGTACCGGCTCTTCTGCCCTGGTTCCCCCCATCGAAGGATTACCGGATATCCCGTACCTTACCAATAAAAATTTCTGGGAGCAGACAACCCTCCCGGGAAGGACCCTCATCCTTGGTGCCGGCCCGATCGGGATCGAACTGGGACAGGCACTCCGGAGGCTGGGCTCTGAAGTAACTATTGCCATGCGATCGGACAGGATACTCCAGAAAGAAGATGCAGGGATGGCCGAAGAGATGAAGAAAATCCTCCAGGATGACGGCGTGCAATTCCTTGATAATACCACCATACGGGGATTTACCCGGGAGGATTCCCGTATCATCGCCCGCTACATACGAAACGGGTCGGAAAAGGACCTGGTGGTGGACGCGGTCGTGGTAGCCACCGGCAGGAAGCCGAACATCGAAGACCTTCTTCTTGAAAATGCCGGTGTTGAATGCGGAAAAGAAGGAATCCTCGTCAATGACGAGCTGATGACAACCACCTCTAATATTTACGCGTGCGGCGATGTCATCGGAAAATATCTTTTCACGCAGGCGGCATCCTATTATGCCAGCATTGCGGTAAATAATATCGTAAAAAGCGAGAAGATGACCATCTCCGGGGGAGTCATGCCCTGGGTCATCTTTACCGATCCAGAACTTGCCCATGTTGGTTTCACGGAAGAAGAAGCGCGGGAGAAATTCGGGGATGTCCATGTCCTCCACCTTGATACCGTTTTCGGTCGTTTAAGGACGGATAATTCGACAAAGGCTTTTCTTAAAATTATCCTTACCGGGGATGACACCATTGTCGGTGCCCATGCACTCGGAACGGTTCCGGAGAATACATACAGAACCTCACCTTCGCTATGCAGGACCATATCACGGTGAAGCAGATCGCCGGGACCATATATCCCTATCCCACCTTCTCGGAGATAGTTAAAAAGGCGTTCGCGCGGTACCTGAGGACAAAACAGAATACCGGTCCATAACCCGGGTCCCCGGCAAAACCCCCCCGGTGACCAGCCGGATATTTCCCGGCCAGCACGGAGGCCGGCATTCCCGGAACGCTCCGGGGCACACAATCCCCCGGCTGAACATTCAGACTATCAGAATTCCCCTATTATCTCAATTTTCAGAATTTTCTGTTTTTTCTGAAAAATATAAATAGTCGGTCATCCCACCATGGTCCTGCCATGACAGGAAAGAAGAGTGCGAAAGAGACCGGATCCCCTCCCGGGTCCCCCTGCGGGTGTACGCCGGGTTCCGGCTGCCAGGTGGAAGCGGTGCTGAGCGTGGATGACCGGGGGCAGATGGTCCTCCCCAAGGATGTCCGGGAAAAGGCAGGTATCCGGACCGGTGACAAGCTCGCCCTGATCGAGCTGGGAGCGGGAGGGGAGGATCTGCTGCCTGGCCCTGATGAAGGCAGATTCCCTGAGCGGGATGGTGAAAGGGATCCTCGGCCCGCTCCTGAACGGGAAGGAGTAGGGGAGACCGGAATCATGGACGAATCCAGAACCACCGGTTCATGCCGATGCACATCCCAGGTGCCGTCCTGCGGCTGTACCCTGCCCCTGGCACCGGCAGAACCGCCCCGGGCTGCGGACAGCACCATTACCGTTGCCAACCGGCTCGATCATTTCCTCGCCCGTTGGGGGGTGAACCGTATGGGCCATATCGTTCCTCCCGGATTGTACCGGCTCGGTAACCCCGGCCCTGACAGTCCCGTCTTTGCCACCGCGAACTACACGCTGAGCTTCGATGCACTCCGTTCTTCCCTGAAGGGAACCGACGGTTACCTCCTCGTTCTCGACACCCGGGGGATCAACGTCTGGTGTGCGGCCGGAAAGGGGACCTTCGGTACCGAAGAACTTGTCCGGCGAATCCGGCTCACGGCACTCGATGGTATCGTACATCACCGGAAGGTCATCGTACCCCAGCTCGGGGCTCCCGGGGTGTCCTGGCCGGAGGTGCTCCGGCAGTCCGGTTTCACCGTGGAGTTCGGCCCGGTCCGGGCCCGGGACCTCCCGGAGTACCTGAAGAACCGGCAGGCTACGCCGGCGATGCGGAGGGTTGAGTTCCCGCTCCGGGACCGGCTTATCCTCGCGCCCATGGAAGTGGTCGCGATTGCCCTGCCTGCGACGGTGGTTGCGGTCGCGCTGTCCCTGCTCGCCGGCCCGGTGAGTGCGCTGGCGGCCATCAGTGCCGTCCTCGCCGGCACCGTGCTCTTTCCCGCGTTCCTGCCGGTCATCCCGACCCGGGACTTCTCCACGAAAGGGTTCATCCTCGGCTTCATTGTAGCCCTCCCCTTTGCATGGCTCTTTTACTCTGCTCCGGCCCTTCACGGCTGGGCCGCGGTGCTGGCCGCGATCCCGCCGCTCCTCATTATCCCGGCGGTCACGGCGTACCTTGCACTCAATTTCACCGGTTCGACCACATTCACCTCACGGACCGGGGTAAAAAAGGAAATCTTCCGGTATGTACCGGTCATGGTCGTCATGGCCGGCGCCGGGGTGATCTCCGCTATCGCCCTCGGCGCCGGCAGGCTCATGGGGGTACTCTGATGCCTGACTCGTATGCGGAAAACACGCTCCGGTATTACCCCGAACGCTGCATCAACTGCCGGCGCTGCACCCAGGTCTGCCCCCACGGCGTCTTTGCAGAAGGGCAGGAGCAGGCGGAGCTCGCCCTGCCCGGCAGCCTGCATGGAGTGCGGGGCGTGCGCCCTCAACTGCCCGGTCCAGGCAATCACGGTGCAAAGCGGTGTCGGATGCGCCTGGGCGATGATCAGCGCCGCATTGAAGGGAAAGGATATGGACAGCGGTGAATGCGGCTGTGGCGGAGAGACAGGTTCGTGCTGTGGCGGGCCGGCGGACACGTCAGCCTCCTGCGGGGAAAAACGTTAAACGGGTTTCGCCGCGGGGGACGAGATCATCCGGTATGGGTCGGTACGTCCGGGAAGGACGTGCATGAAGCTAACCTCACCAATGACGGCACGGGGGACGCGCAAACTCTTGAAACCTTCCCTGCCGGTCATTGTAGTAAAATAATAAAAAGGGCGTAGAAGGTTACCCCCGGAAGAACTCCACTGAGGGTGCATCGGCCCGAAAACCCGGCGTCTTGATGATTCACGGATCCTACCGGATGGTTCCCGTTGAATTGCCCGGGTATCGCCGGATACAGGGTAAATCTTCACCGGCACCCTGAACCATTATCTTTTTCGGCCACAGAACATGTGCCGTTGAGATCTGCAGTCTTACCGGTTCGGGGCAGATATTTCCTGTGTTCCCATTTCAGCCCGACGATTGCGATCTCTGTATCGTTTCCGGGTCACTGGCTGCGTAAACCCGGGAATGGATCGTAATCCCCGCTGCACTCCGGTATTGTCTTCCTGAGGCATACACCCTGATGCATTGATTTTATTAATACCTGTGGTCATTTTTCAAAAGTTGTTTCAAAAACCAAAAAATAAAAAAACTAATAATCCCACGTACTTCACGGATGTTCAGGTGAATCCTGGTTCCGATCCAGCCTGAATAATTTATATAACAGAAGATCCACCGGGAGTGTACTTCCGATGGCTCCGGTGAACATGAATACTAACCCGGCACAGGAAGAGTCAAAAAGAACGGTCCCCCGGCAGCAGTCTGCACAGATCAAAGAATCATGGAGGAAAACCCGGGTACTCATCCGATGGGACCAGGATCCCCTGCCCACGATCCTGGAGATTTCAAAAAGCGCTGTATCATTTCTGCAATTCTTACGAAATGCCATTCACTGCCAGATGTACGACGGGTACGTCAGGATGGGGCGGATGGAGTGACCGGGGAAAATTTCTGGAATTTCAGGGAGAACCTGGCAGTCCGCCCCCGGGACGGCACCCCGGCTGTTCGTGGTTTAAACGGGGATTAAGGAATTCGTTGGTTTTATCCCGATGGCCGGTTTTTTATAGTTTCAAATACTTTGTTGACCGAAATGATACCTGGAGGACGAAAACCTCCTCATGTGATCCCCATGGAGTCTCCCTACCCGGCGCGTGAAACCCCCGCAGAGGTACCGGCCATCTGCCACATACCCCCAAAACCCGTCAGCCCGGCCGGCAAACGTATCGTGCTGCTCATTGCGATCCTTGCCCGGGTTTATTACCCCCTTTGACGGTTCAGCGGTCAATATCGCCCTGCCCGGCGATGGGAGCGGAATTCCACATGGATGCGATCGCGCTCTCGTGGATTGCGACCGCGTACCTCCTTGCCGCGGCCCTCTTTTTAGTACCCATCGGTAAGATTGCCGACATTTACGGAAGAAAGCGGATCTTCCTGTACGGTATCGCAATCTTCTCTCTCGCATCTCTTGTTATGACGGTGGTCCCTTCCACCGGCATGCTCATTGCCGTCCGGATCCTCCAGGGATTCGGCGGGGCCATGATCTTCGGGACGAGTGTCGCCATTCTTACCTCGGTATTTCCCCCGGGAGAGCGGGGAAAGGCTCTCGGGATCTACATCACCGCCGTATACTTCGGCCTCACGGTCGGGCCGTTTTTAGGGGGTGTACTGACCGGGACCCTGGGCTGGCGAAGTATCTTCTTTGTCAACGTCCCCATCGGGATTATCGCCTGCCTGCTCATCTTCTGGAAACTGGAGGGTGAATGGGCGGAGTGCGATGGCGAACAATTCGATCTCAACGGTTCGGTCATCTATGCAGGTGCCCTGATTTGTGTGATGTACGGGTTTTCCCTTGTCCCGGCCCTTGCGGGCATCGTCCTTATCGCTGCAGGAGGGGTCATCGGCATCCTTTTTGTCCTGTACCAGACGCGAATTCCCCACCCGGTGCTCGACATGCGCCTCCTGACGCATAACCGGGTCTTCGCCTTCTCAAATCTTGCCGCACTGATCAGCTACAGTGCCACATTTGCCGTGACGTTTCTTTTGAGCCTCGACCTCCAGTATACCAAAGATTTCTCGCCGGAACAGGCCGGGCTGATCCTGATTGTCCAGCCGGCGGTGATGGCGCTTGTCTCACCCATTGCCGGACGGCTTTCTGACCGGATTGATCCCCAGATCGTAGCATCGGCAGGAATGGCGTTCAGCGCTTTGGGCCTTTTCCTGCTGGTCTTCCTGGTCGAATCGACCCCGCTGTGGTACCTGCTCGTCTGCCTGGTCGTTCTCGGTGCCGGCCTCGGGATGTTCTCCTCACCGAACACCAACGCGATCATGAGTTCGGTGGAAAAACGGTATTACGGCGTTGCATCCGGCATGAACGGGACCATGCGGCTCCTGGGCCAGATGCTTTCGATGGGGGTTGCGATGATGCTCTTTGCCCTCCTGATCGGGCGGGTCGAGATCACCACGGAGTACTACCCGCAGTTTGTTACCAGCCTGCACTATGCGTTCATCCTCTTTACGGTACTCTGTATCATCGGGATTGCAGCGTCCCTCAGGAGGGGAAAACGGCAGCCTGTTCCAATAAAGTAAGTCCAACAATTAATGAGGATCCTGTTCTCTGGCCCATTCAAGGCAGCTCCCATAGAGGAGGACCGATCCATGAGACTTCTTCCAATAAGTCCGGCGCTGAAAAAGTGTACTCACGGGTTGAGGAGAGAAAGACTGCATTTCCCGGTGGATGTCAGGGAAACCGGACACATAAATAGCCGATGCGCGGATTTTCGAACGAAACAAAGGGTATAGTCACATTCTAGCGACTAATTTTATGATGAGATATAACACATTTTCCTCAAAAATCGCTCTTGGGGGCTCCAGCACGTCGTGCTTCCGCCCCCGCCGCTAGGGCATCCCCAAAAATGCGATAGCCCCTCAGAAGGTTGATGAAAATACCTCGATAGTGGGGGTAAAGGGGGTGCTCCCCTTGGGTTGCCTCCCCCTTTGGGGGAGAGAGGGGGTTACCATCATAGCTACCGCAGAGATTAACCTGGTGACAGGAAAAAAGAATTTCTGCAAAGCATAAAAAATTGAACTTTTTTCCCGTCAGTTCCGGAATCATATTTTATGCGACTTTTCTCTCGTTATCACTGATCAAGTTTGGTGGTTGAAAGAGGACTATACCCAAACAAATATGAATATCTCGCCCGTGTAGTTCAGTAGACTAATAGGAGGAGATTTCATTCCGGCTCAACCAGTACATCAGGAAACAAAGGCACCGGTCCTCCCGATTATTCTGCTGACCATTGCACTCCTTGCTGCCGTAATAAGCGTTGCACTTACTTTTTGGACCGAATCCCGATGGATTGGCCACGCAGTGACGAGCATCGTCGGGCTGGTCCTCATGTGCGTGGTCATCCTGACCGGCGCCGCTCATAAAGGACGAAGCAGGACCATTCGTATTCACCACCTGTTCCGGTATCACCGGATGGCCAGCATCTGTTTCAGCCTTATCGTGATCGTGACGTTCATTCTCGGGTTGCTGACCATGCTGGAGCATGGCGAACCGCTCCTCATTTCTCTCCATGGCCTCGTGGGGCTCGCACTCATCACGCTTGCTGTCGTTCAGTTGGTCCCAAGTCTGCTCGTCCGGGAAAGGACCAGGATCCGGTTTGCCCACATGGTGGTCGGATATACCATTATTCCGTTCTATATCGTTCAGACAATCCTCGGTTTATCAGCAGCGAGAATAATAATCCTGAATCAGTAAGAGGTGCACCTTCAATGGATCCTGTGAATATGGACCATACTCCCGCAAAAGAAGCGTCAAAAAGAACAGTTCCCCATGGCAGCAGTCCGCCCGGAGCAATGAATCAGGGAGGGAAATCCGGAACGCACACGATGGGACCCGGGACCCATATACACGATCCTGAAGACTTCAAAAAACGGTTTATTATTTCAACCGTTATTACGATTCCCATCCTGTTCCTGTCAGAGACCATCCGGATGTTCATCGGTTTCCGGTTCGATTTCCCCGGTTCAATGTACGTCCTCCTGGCACTTGCCACCATCGTTTATTTTTACGGCGGGTATCCATTCCTCAAAGGATTTTTCCGCGAGATGAAGACGCATCAGCCGGGCATGATGACCCTCATCGCGGTGGCGATCAGCGTCGCATATTTTTACAGTACTGCGGTTGTATTCGGCCTGGAGGGCGAGGGTTTCTTCTGGGAGCTGGCGACCCTGATCGATATCATGCTCCTTGGCCACTGGATCGAGATGAAATCAGTTCTCGGCGCGTCCCGTGCCCTGGAAGAGCTGGTAAAGATCATGCCGCAGGACGCACACCTGCTCAAAGAAAAGGATATTATTACGGTTAAGGTCGAGGACCTGCAACCCGGAGACCGTGTCCTCATCAAACCCGGTGAGAAGGTACCGGTTGACGGGGTTATCACCGAAGGTGCGAGCAGCATGAACGAGGCAATGCTGACCGGAGAATCAATACCGGTCTCGAAGCATCCGGGCGATTCGGTTATTGGTGGCGCAATAAACGGTGAGGGATCGGTTATTGCCGAAGTGAAAAAGACCGGGAAGGAGACGTACCTGAACCAGGTGATCACGCTCGTTCACCAGGCTCAGGAAAGTAAATCCCGGACACAGGATCTCGCCAACCGGGCTGCACTCATTCTGGTCATTATCGCCCTGAGTGTCGGGGCAATCACCTTTATTGCATGGCTGGTGCTCGGTCAGGGGCTCGGGTTTTCCATCGAGCGGGCCGCTACCGTAATGGTAATCGCCTGCCCCCATGCACTTGGACTTGCCGTCCCGCTTGTAGTCGCGGTATCGACCGCCATTGCGGCAAAATCCGGGCTGCTCATCAGGGACCGGCAGGCATTCGAACGTGCAAAAGATCTTCAGGCGATCGTCTTTGACAAGACCGGCACACTGACCGAAGGAAAATTCGGTGTAACAGACATTCTTCCTCTTGGCATGTTGACTGAGTCCGAGGTGCTGAAGCTGGCAGCTTCGCTGGAAACCAACTCCGGGCATCCTATTGCACGGGGCATCGTAAAAAGCGCAGCGGAACGGCATCTCGAACTCTTGTCGCTCGAAAATTTCCATGCTATTCCCGGAAAGGGTATTGAGGCTGGCATAGCCGGGCGGAACCTGAAGGTCGTCAGCCCGGGATATCTGGCAGAAAACCATATCGGACTTGATGATCCCCGCATCGAAACGATCACCCGCCAGGGTAAGACCGTTGTCTTCCTGCTCGAAAATGAGAAGCCGGTGGGAGTCCTTGCACTCGCCGATATCATCAGGAAGGAGTCAAAAGAGGCGGTTATCCGGCTGAAATCCATGGGCATCCGGTGCATGATGCTTACTGGCGACAATCGATATGTGGCACAGTGGGTTGCAGAAGAGACAGGACTTGACGAATATTTTGCCGGGGTACTGCCTCATGAAAAGGCGGACAAAATAAAAGATGTCCAGAAACGTTTTATCGTTGCTATGGTCGGTGACGGGATTAACGATGCGCCGGCACTTGTCCAGGCAGATGTCGGAATCGCAATCGGTGCCGGTACGGATGTTGCGGTTGAAAGCGCCGATATTGTCCTGGTCCGGAATGATCCCCGGGACGTAGCAGATATCATCGGGCTTTCGAAGAAGACGTATGCCAAGATGTTCCAGAACCTCATTTGGGCGACGGGCTATAATGCATTCGCCATCCCGCTTGCCGCGGGTGTCCTGTTCGGGTACGGTATCCTGCTCTCTCCGGCCGCAGGGGCAGTCCTCATGAGTGCGAGCACGGTCATCGTGTCCGTTAATGCAAAACTCCTCACCCTCAGGTGACAACAAATTTTTCAGGAATGCGTCGCAGGAGTTGGTAATACAAGAGAGAGCCGGTTACCCTGTTTTTTAGGATTCCCGGTTTGGATCCTTATTATTTTCTGTTGTCACTGAGCGGGGAAGAGGTTGCCATTTTACGGGGCTGATTGATGGAGCGGATTGAGGAGACCTAAACCGACTTCTCCCAACCCTGCCCTGTGTCGACGAGCGGCCGGACTTCAGTGACCGAGAAGCTTACCGCAGCAGAGATCATCTCTGCCGCCTCTTCCCCGGCGACCTTCGCCATCCGGGCCCTGAAAGTATCGAGCACCGGACCGATTGTCGCGATGTTCTGTACCTTCAGGTAGACCCGGATCCCCTTCCAGTCCATGAAGTCTGCTGACGGCTCCATGATCAGGAATACGGCATATGGGTTCTGCTGGAGATTGGCCAGAGTCCTGTTCTTTCCTAACCCCATGACGACGGTCCTCTCATCGGTCATACGGGGCGAACCGAAAACGCCGGAATCGACGTTCCCCACCTTATCGGCAGTGCTGAGCGTTCCGATCCTCGGTGATTTGTTGAAGTACTCCATAAGTCTGGATGACATGGCATACGACCTCGTTTTGTGATGGGTTCAGTACATGATTATTTAAAGGTTATGGGGATTGCCGGACGGTGCATAACACCGGGATAAATATATTAAAAGGGTATAGTCACATTTCAACCACCAAAATTGATCAGTGATAACGAGAGAAAAATCGCATAAAACATGCTTCCGGAACTGACGGGAAAAAAGTTCAATTTTTTATGCTTTGGTGAAATCCTTTTTTCCTCTCCAGGTTAATCTCTGCGGTAGATATGAGGGTGACCCCCTCTCTCCCCAAAGGGGGAGGCAACCCAAGGGGAGCACCCCCCCTGACCCCCACGTTCGAGGTATTTTCATCAACCTTCCGAGGGGCTATCACATTTGGGGGATGCCCTGGCGGCGGGGGCGGAAGCACGATGTGCTGAAGCCCCCAAGAGCGATTTTTGAGGAAAATATGTTATATCTCTTCATAAAATTAGTCGCTAGAATGTGACTATACCCATTAAAACACCTTCGTTACACCCACACCAGGCAGCCATATATGCCAGGGTGTTCCTGATCTTCTCCCGAAACACCTATGAAGTTCTGCGACGAACGAATTATGGAGAAACCCGGTGAGATAAGGGGGAGAGATCAGAAATGCAGGTGAATGAGACACAACTGAAGGTAATTGCAATCGGACTGCTCCCGGTATTCCTGGTACTCTCCTTTGTACTGCCAAAAACCGCTGCCACTGCCATGCTGCTGGGAGTGGTGATGATCACCGGGTTTGTGGTAGTTTTCATCGGAATGTCAAAGAAGAAGAAGGAAACACAGGACCACGAAGACCTCCTGGCAATCCCGCCGAAGAAATCGTAAGCTGGGAGATGTGACTCCCCCGGCGTTTTTTAGTTACCTTTTTGCGTCATGAAGGTGACAGACCGGAAGAGAGAGCGATGCCTCCGGGTCCGGTATTTTTGTAATACTGTGCTGAATCCATAAACCTTCAGATAGGAGCATTGAAAGTAAGGTCGGCAGCAGACGATTATTTACCTCTCATGGAACACCAGAGAATCCCTGTCGTTGAAAATGGCGGGAAATGTAACCGTAGAGGTCGTTAATCTTTCTTATTTCACGTGTCTGTGCTCCGGTCCGGACAAAAAATACATCTTCGGTCCCGGAGGTTAAAAAAAGGGGACGGTCCGATTTTTTTATTGTTATCCGGCACACCGTCTTCCCACGAATTTTTTTGCATTCAATCGACAGGAACATGCTCTGCACGGTGAAAAAATCAGTATCAAAATATTTTTGAACTGCATCAGTTATCATTTTCCGATACCCGTCTGTCAGGTTATCGTTGACATAAGGATAATCATGTTCAATTCCTTTTCCGTCACCTTCAACCGGATCTTCCTTGTTTTCGGGGAAGACCATTATGAGATTTCCCCCGCTGGTGTT
This sequence comes from uncultured Methanoregulaceae archaeon, assembly GCA_963829225.1. GTDB lineage: Archaea > Halobacteriota > Methanomicrobia > Methanomicrobiales > Methanospirillaceae > Methanoregula. Next base: position 57,275 of record CAWHHQ010000003.1, read on the forward strand.
TAAAAAACCAGCAATTATTTTCGCCAGGACGAACTCAGGTGCATTTTCTCCCCGTGTGATCTGTTCAGGAGACAGGGTTTTATCGTTATCCGGAACCGGCTGATCGGATCTCCCTGCTCCGGGAGACATGATCTCAAGGCTCTCTGATTCCCCCTGGGCAAGCAACCGCGTGAATTCATTATCACCCGGGATTTGCCGGGACGGTTGCCCGTTAATTTCCCGGTAACATTCATCATTATCAGAGGTTTTTTTGAATTGCGGCTCTTTATTGTCTATTCCGTCTCCTTCTCCCGGATTATGGCTGGTATCAATTGATCGTTTCAGGAATCGTACGTTGCTGAACATAAAGAAGGGTCAATAGTGAACTTGAGTACGGTATGATAAATATTTCCCCCCAAACGTTCATGCCCGGCCCTGTGCCCCGGAGTAATCGGGACGATTTTTTTACTCGTATCCTGTAACACGGATAGATTGTATCGGCGCATACTCCCCAGCCACAGCCCCCCCATCAAAATCTCCCCGCAAAACTGGTTTTCACAAATACCCCCGGCGTCTCAAAATCCGGCTCTGCTGAATTCCTCAGTTCGTCACCGGGGCCGGATTTTCTGGTTTTATTCCATCGAACGGGGAGTTTTTCGCGGAAAGGATAATGATGCAGATTTTGCACCAACCGGTTAGAAGGATATACTTGCACGCTCTATGGAGACCATCTCAGAGAGCAAAAAGAGGGTAAATTTTTGTCCTGCACAACAGGTTAAAAAAATACCCGGAAAAGGAGTTGAAAACTACCATGACTGACAAATTAAAAGTGAAGGAGAGAATTGCCCGTGGAGACGGCAGCGTGGCACCCCATCATGAATCAGCCGGTTCAAAAACCATTGCCCCCGGGCCTGTTCCGGGTGAGGGAAAGATCGAACCCCACGATCGGGAAAGCGAGGTTACAAGGTCGATCAACCAGGTGACCCTTACCTGTCCGCAATGCGGAAAATCAACCCTTCGTGCGGAGTTCCCCGATCATTATGAAGCCTGGATTAAATGTTCGTCATGCGGCTTTTTTATGGGGATGAGCAACGAGGAGTGGCACCGCATGGAAAACAGTCCCAATCTCATCAGGAATATCAAAAAAATGGCGGTTGAGAAGGGTCTCCTGTAGGTTGAGCCCGTCAGCCTTCCCGGTGTTTGCGCTATCGGAAGCAGCCACACCGGACAAGCACTCTCGTGCAGTTACCGGGTAGTGACGGCTGATTTCAGGCGTTGATTCCCGAAAAGTTCAGGTGTTTCTCCCGCTCCCCTCTGCCACCCCCTCCCACAGAATCCCCGTAAAACCGGCTGCTGACACATCCACCCTCCATCCCAAGGGTTCTTGTAGGGATTCATGCCATAGTTCTCATTATACTACCATTGTATCGCCGGAAGTATGCATGGATTCAATCGATGAGCTGTTAAAAAAATACTGGGGCTATCGCTCGTTTTTACCCCACCAGAGGGAGATCATCGCATCGGTACTCGAAGGAAACGATGTTCTCGCGGTCATGGCAACGGGCGGGGGTAAATCACTCTGTTACCAGCTGCCCGCGCTCTCTCTCGGCGGCCTGACCCTGGTGATCTCCCCGTTGATCTCCCTGATGAAAGATCAGGTTGATGATCTTACCACACGGGGTATTCCCGCCGCTGCCTACAACAGCTCCCTCCAGTACCGGGAGCGGGCGGCCATCGAATCCGGGCTGAAGAACAACAACCTCCGGCTCCTTTTTGTTTCCCCGGAACGGTGCCTTCAGCCCCGTTTCCTGGACTCCCTTGCAGCCGCCGACGTCCGCCTTGTTGCCATCGATGAAGCGCACTGTATATCGGAGTGGGGCCATGACTTCCGGCCGGAATATCGCCAGCTGGCCGTCCTGAAGAAACAGTTCCCCACCATTCCCCTCATCGCGTTAACCGCGACTGCTATCCCCCAGGTACGCAACGATATCCGGCAACAGCTGGGGCTCGCGGGCGCCCATGAATATATCGGCAGCTTCAACCGGCGGAATCTCGAGTACCGGGTCATCCCGAAGAAAAATTCCCGGGTGACCCTGGCCGGCTATGTCGGTCAGCACCGGCATGATTCCGGCATCGTATACTGCCTGAGCAAGAAAGAGACAGAAGAGCTGGCTGAAGATCTCCGCAGGCGGGGGTATAACGCCCTTGCCTATCATGCCGGTCTCTCAAAACCGGTCCGGGAGAAGGTCCAGGACGATTTTATCCATGACAACGTGAACATCATCTGCGCGACGGTCGCATTTGGCATGGGTATCGACAAACCCGACATCAGGTATGTCATTCACTACGACATCCCCAAGAGCATCGAATCCTACTACCAGGAGACCGGTCGCGCCGGGCGGGATGGCCTGCCGGGGGAATGCCTCCTGTTCTTCAGCCGGAGTGACGTGAACCGGGTCCGCTCTCTCCTGGAAAGTGATGCTTCCGATGAGCGGCATAACCCCCTGGCGATCCGGAAGCTGCAGGATATGACCGATTACTGCGAGTCCACATCCTGCCGGAGAAGATACCTCCTCGGCTATTTTGGCGAGGAGTACCCGGAAAAGAACTGCGGGTCATGTGATAACTGCGACAATCCAAAAGAACAGGTCGACAGTTCAGAGACAGCCAGGACGATCATAGAATGTGTCCGGCAGTTGCCTTCGCATTTCGGGACTGAACTTATCACCGATGTTCTTACCGGCGCAAAGAGTACCAGGATCCGGAGTTATCAGCTCGACAGGCTCTCTTCCTACAATGCCGGATGCCGGTACTCAAAACAGCAGTTCAGGATCTGGATACATGAACTGATCCGGCAGGACTACCTGTCACGGGAAGGTGACAAATATCCGGTCGTCTGCCTCTCCCCGAGGAGTATCCCCCTGCTGAACGGGCAGGACCGGGTCATGCTGTCCGTCCCGGAACGGGAATTATTAAAGCCAGTCCCACCTGCCCGAAGATGTGACGATGCGATACCGTTCGATGAGGATTTATTTTTACAGTTAAAGCAGCTCCGGAAATCCCTTGCAGACCAGGGAAATGTTCCGCCGTACGTCATATTTCATGATACCAGCCTCCGGGAGATGGCCCGGGTACAGCCTGAAGACCGCGGGAGTTTCAGGACCATCGGAGGAGTGGGAGACCACAAGCTGGAAAAATATGGTCCCGCCTTTATTGCGGCAATCAGGGCACATCGTGAGGCACAGGGACCGGACATATAAAAATCGCTCCGTATACAACAAAGAGTCCGGACGGCAATGAACACCGGGATCCGAAATGATGAGGACGGGAACTCTATTTTCCGCCAGGGATAAAACCCCATCCCCATCCGAATCTCATAAATCCCCTCACCACCTATACCTGCAGTATGAAATATACGGCACGGCATATCCAGCGTTTCCTTGAAACGGGAAAGATCGATGCTACCTTATGGAAGAACCACTTCCCCACGCTGCTGCCGAGCCAGGTACCGGCCTGCGGGGAGTGCGGGGAGTTTAAGGACCGAACCTGTGCCGGCGGGCAGGACCCGGTTGAATGTTTCCTCGATAAAACGCCGGCAGAGGAGCCGTCGGGAGAGCCCCGGCAGAAGAAACGGGACCCGATGCTCGGTCTTGGTGCGAAAAAGGCTGGTGTCCGGGGCACGACAAAGCCAAAGGACCAGTCAAAGATGTGAGGACCGCGGATATCGCCAGAAAACCGGCTGAAGAAAATTCCTGCAGGGAATTTTGGATGGGTCCCTTCCCAGGAGGGGCCTGCATTTCCGGTAGGCCCGGATTGATCGAAAAGCGTTATGTCCCGGACGATGCCTCTACAGACTAGGGCGCTCCTCCAACCCGGAATGCTTCCTTTGGCACCGTAATCTCAAAACGTGCCCCGTTCCCCGGTTCGCCTGTTTCGCGGATAGTGACGCCGGTGATGTTCAGGATTTCCCGCGTAAGGAAGAGACCCAGGCCGGTATTCTTTCCGTACCCGCGTTCGAAGATCTTCTCCTTTTCTTCTGCAGGGATACCGTTCCCATCATCCTCGCACACGATGACCGGCTCATCGTGCTTGCCATCGACAGAGAGCTGGATATACGTGATCTTTCCACCGTACCGGACCGCATTATCCATCAGGTTATAAAATACTTTCACGATAAGGGGGTCAGCCAAGACTTCAGCACCTGCAGGAAGGTTGTTATTGAGAGTGATCCGACCGAGAGGGGCCTCCTTTGCCGCACTCTCTGCGAGGGAACGGATATCCTGCCAGACGGGAGCTATTACACCAATGCTTTCGTAGGTTTTGGTAAACTGGATCATGGACGAGATGCGCTGTGCGGCGGTTGTGGCCTTCCTGAAATACTCATCAAAGGTATGGTCAGGCTGTTTCATTTCAAGAATCTCAAGATATCCCATCAGTACCGTCAGCTGATTGTTGATGTCGTGCCGGGTGATGCTCGAAAGAAGGTTGAGTTTCCTGATAGCAGTGTCGAGCGATTGGGAGAATCCCATGACTTCCTGTTCATGAAACTCCATCTCCTTTTCTAGCATTTTCTGGACGGTAATATCCACCATCGTGGTCAGAAGGCAGGGACTCTCACACACCATGATATTGTCCATGGAGAACAGGCCGTACTGGATGGAGCCGTTTTTGGTAAAAACCGGGACCTCGAGGTTTCTTACCTGCCCCCTCTCTTCGAGCAGGCGAAGGGCATGCAGCCGATCCTCCGGGTGCTTATAAATATCCAGGTCACTCACGTGTTTCCCGATAACGTCGTCCCGGGAGTACCCCAGTGCCTCCAAAAATGTCTCATTTACGTCAATGAATTTTCCCTCCGGTTTTGTCGAGATGGCCATCAGGGCAGCACTGGAATGAAACGCCGCGGAAAATTTCTCCTCGCTCACTTTCAGTGCCGCCTCGGCATCTCTCCGGCTTAAAAAACCGGCTACCTGGCGGATAAAGAAGGTTATCAGGTCATGGTTTTCAAGTTCGGTCCCGGGGGGGAGGATAACTATGGCAGTACCTTTGAGTTTTCCCTGCCAGCTGATTCCGGCGCAGTACACCTTTCCAAAAAAAGGCATCCCCTCAATTTTTTTGCAGGTATCATGTGGAAGCAACCCAAAGGAGAGTTCGGTTAATTTATCCGGTATCTCATTGCATTCGCCGGTGAGCATGTCAGGGAGTACCTGGTCGGGGACCGGTAATGCAAGCCCTTTCAGGGGGCGGCACAGAATTGCTTCGACATCAGCCTGTCGCGACCCGAGCCCGTCAACCGTATGCACGACAACGGTCTTTGTACCGGGATCAAACGAATTGATAAGGATGACAGAACCCTCCGGCGCAATCTGTTTGAGGACTCCCGCAATAAATATGTAGAGATCGCCTTCGGGAGGAAAATTATTGAGTTCTTCGACCGTCCGGGATAACAATTCGAACCATTTCCGGTAGTCCTGCGGTTTTTTGCCCGTCATGTTCCCCATCATATAAATCAGGTCGGATACTATTCACAGATAGTTGGGTGAACGATGGTATTTAATCATCCCTTTTGACCCGGTACACCGGTTGCCCGGACCCTCACCCGGGGATAGCTGCGATCCCATGGCGGCAGGAACGGTAATAACCTCGCGGATATCTGCATCGTTTGTCAATGCAGGCAGGAAGGCAAAAGACCGTTTTCCTTGATTTCCCTGATCCGCAGGAGATGGAAAAAATCCCGGTATTCTGAGACGGATTTTTGTATTATCCGCACCTGCCTGGCAACACCCCGTTGGGAAAAGGCCAGAGACGAATCGCGTAATACCAGAAATAAAAATACCATCTCCTGCTTTCCCGATAGTCTCCAGGAACTAAAGGATCCTGGGTATCGACCGCAGCCACTCCTTACCATCTTTTATTCCCGTCTCCCCCGTGGATAGTGACAGACCCGTGGGTTTCCGAAAAAAAATCCCATACCTTTATTGCCCGTGAGATGCAACCAGCGGCCTATGACAACAGAAGAAGGAAGAGTGTATCACCCCCGTCACCAGAGAGGTCTGCTGGTCCCCGCCGGGTTGCTCATCGGCCTGGGTACCGGCCTCCTCGTCGGGTATCCCGTGCCGGGCCTGATGATCGGCCTCGGGCTCGGGTTCATCGGTTCGGCGTTCCTGAAACCTGTTGAACATACTGCCAGTGATACCGCCACACCCGTCATGCATCAGCGGTCCCGCTGGATGACGGCGCTCCTCGGGATATTCTTCATTATCCTTGGTATCAGTGTCGTCTGGGCACCCCAGAATTTCTGGCCCTACATCGGTGCCGGGTTCCTGATCCTCCTCGGGATCTGGTTCATCGCCCGGAGCTTTGGCAGGGCATAGGAATTTATGGTGAATGTGTCCGATAAAAATACTTTTTTTCAGGCTTTCACGAAACTGGCTTCACCTGAATTATACCAAAAACCAGAATATTTTACGGGAATTCCCCGCCTCAGGCGCCGGATCTGGTTCGTGGGACGATGCAATTTGCAATGATCCCGGCTGCCCATCAGCCGGAGGTAAGGATCCGGGCACCCCGGCAGGGAAACCACGGGTAGTTACCCCAAGAATCTTCAGGCAGGAGAAAAACGTTGGGGAGCATAATCACCGCGGGAAAAAGAGTTTGCCTGCCTTCATCCCGGATCATTTCAACGCCGCAGCAAGCACATCATCGATGTTGTCGACAAAGGTGACATCAATCCCGATATTCTTCGTGATATAGTCCTGGACAGCGATCTGCTCCGGTACCCGCTGGATGAGGGTAAAACCGCCGTAATTGGTTGCCTTCCGCGTATACTGGACGATTATGCTGTTCTCCTTTGGAAGAAGGAGCATCGTCTTCCCGCTTGCTTTTGCAGCGGTTGCCTTCTCGATCACGCCGCCAATTGCACCGACATGCCCGTCTTTATCGATGGTTCCGGTAAGCGTGATGGACGAGTCAATGGCCTGGTTTTTCAGGGCCGCGATCGTGACCAGCGTCATAAGCGCCCCGGCGCTCGGACCGTCAACGGACGATACCTGGTTTTCTGCCGCAATGGAAAAGATCACATCACTGCCGGACAGATCGGCACCGGTCTTATTCCGGGCAACATATACCGCCGTGTTCGCCGCGTCCTGGAATACAATACCCATCAGTGGTGTGGTCTGGACAAGAACTCTCCCCTCTCCCGGGCGGATCTCAACGGAGATGTTCATCATCGAGCCGTTCTGGACGAGACTCTGGGTGATGAACCCGTTGTTATTCTGCTGCACGACCTGCTGGGTCACCGCAGGTGCCTGGATGGATGCAAAACCGGTGATATACGATGCAGGACCCGGGTACCGGTAATGGGCCCTGCCGGGGTTACCCGGTAAAAACTGAGCTGGGATGCGTAACTCTGCAGGGTAATGTTCTCCTGGTCCAGTTGCGTATGCAGCTGCATATTTTCCATGTCAAGGGTGTTTGTCCTGTCGACAAGCTGGGATATCATGCCCTGCTGGGAAGGGATGAAGACCGCGATTGCGATGATATTTGCGAGAACTGAAACAACAAGCAGACCTGCAAAGATGTGGAGAGCTTTCAATCTTCTTCCTCCTGAATTATCTGCATATTCCCGCATGATGCTTATATTGATTTCGTTCAGGGTCATTCGCTGTCATGACAGAGAATACGGCAGCACAGGGTACGGACCGGGGATCGCGGGGTGTGATTCTTTTTTTTATATGTCGCCGGGGAAGCGTGCGGAAATCCGATCAAAGTCTTCTTTTCCTATTTCGAGGAGGCCGGTCCTGAACGCGAATCCCCACGATCGTTTATTCCTGATAAAAGTCAGATCCGGGATCAGCGGAACTATGCCGACGTCACCGGTCTTTGAATAGTGCACTTTTCTCCGGAATGGTTTGAAATCCGGGGATTCTGCGACCTGGAATACTTCTTCATCGGCGATCTCGCCAATCGCGGTGAATGCATGGAGGGCTTCATCGCCTTCAAAACTGACCTTCGGCGAATAATAGATCACCTTGTCGCCCTTGTGCATTCGTGCAATCCCGGAACGTTTTCCATGCCCTGCCTGCGCAATCCCGAGCGGGATGCCCCGCATGACATGGTCCTTTGATGCAACGATGATCCAGTATTTCACGGTCATTATGTGTCCATCCCTATAATAGTTTTAATTTCCATCCCCTCATCCTCCGGCATTTTTCCCGATCTGTCTGACCGTTCAGGTCCATGTCGTTGTCGGTGGGAAAACGGGAACTGCTTCCCGGGGCGTGCACGACACGGGAATCAGATTCCTGGTGGCGGGGTGCCGGGGCTGCAGGGAATCATACGATCAATCCGGCCGTATATTTCCCTGAACGGTGATTGTCCGGTCGGTAACCGGGATCTTTTTACCCGATGCCTCCAGGGCTTTTCCCACGACGTAACTTACCCCGCTGCAGCACGGCACTTCCATGTGAAGGACCGTGATCGACCGGATAGTATGGCGGGAGAGGATATCGGTAAGTTTTGCGGTATATTCTTCCAGGTCATGGTCCAGTTTCGGGCAGAAGATGATCACGATCCTGTTCCGCAGGAAATCCTTGTGAAAGTCCGCGCTGGCAAACGGGACACAGTCTGCGGAGATGAGAAGGTCCGCGTCGTCAAAGTACCGGGCAGCCGGGTTCTGGAGCCTCAGCTGGACCGGCCATTGCCGCAGTTCCGACCCCGTTGATGTCGCATCTTCCCTGGCCCCGGCAGCAGGATGAGGCCGGGCAATGCGCTGTTCTCCTGCCCCCGGGCACCCGGTGAAGGGATTCCCCGGGGAAGACGCAGGGCGGGCCCGGCAGACCGAATTGTCATGGTCGGGAATCATGATATTCTGTTCGATCAAATACTCGATCGCCTGGTTATACAGGTCCCGCTGCCCGTGGCCCAGCAGGTGTTCCAGGTGCGCCCTGATGACCCCTTTCCCCTGCCGGGAAATATTTTCCATTACCGCAGGCTCATCGTACACCCCGGCCTCACGCTCGATAACCCTGATCGCCCCCTCCGGGCAGGTCCCGATGCATGCCCCGAGCCCGTCACAGAAAAGATCGCTCACCAGCCGTGCCTTCCCGTCGATCAGCTGCAATGCCCCCTCAGGACAATCCGGAATGCATTGACCGCACCCCGTGCACTTCTCCTCACTGATAGTGATGATCTTTCGTTTCATCGCCTGTGCACCTTCATTGCGTTACTCATGTTCCGTCACTACTCTCACGATGAGTCGATATATAAATTTCCCCGGGCCGGAAGCTCTCCCGCAACGTTCTTTCCCCCATTGATCGATCTCATCTGCGGGAAAGCGACGCTTCGCTGCTCATTTCCCTGCCTGCCCGGGACCAGGGACCGTCGTCGACTTTTCGCGGGTTGTCCATTCCTGCCCGGAAACGAAAGTATATAAATATACCACGGTACCATCAGGTTCAGGGTACTCCTTATGTTTCCCATCGGGGATGACAACAGCGGAAGACGGCTGGTCCCGTATATCACGTACGCCCTGATCGCGCTCAACCTGCTCTTTTTTCTGGTAGAAGTAATCGGCGGCGATGCATTTATCGGGACGTGGGCGTTTGTCCCGAGCCGCTTCCTGGCAAATCCCGGGGGGGATTTCCTGACCATCTTTACATCGATGTTCATGCATGCCGGGTGGGTCCACATCGGGGGCAATATGCTGTACCTGTGGATCTTCGGGGATAACGTGGAAGACCGGTTCGGGCACTTCCCGTATCTGGTATTCTACCTGATCTGCGGGATTGCGGCAACGTTTGCCCAGCTGGCATTCAGCATCGGCTCGAGCGTGCCAAACCTGGGAGCATCAGGAGCAATTGCCGGCGTCCTCGGGGCATACATCCTGTTATTCCCGAAACGGAGGGTCACGGTCCTGCTCGGATATGGCGTAGTCCAGGTGCCCGCACTGGTCGTGATCGGGTTCTGGATCGTCCTGCAGTTCTTCAACGGCATTGGATCTATCGTGGTTTCAACCGACAGCGGCGGTGTTGCGTACATGGCACATATCGGTGGATTTATTGCCGGACTGGTGCTGGCCGTGATACTCCGGGGGAAACGGGTGGCGTGATGGAGGATATCTTCTCTTATTTACTCTCCCTGCGGTCCCGTTCGATCACCTCAGAAAGACCGACCTTTACCGGGGTCTGTATCAGGTCGTATGCACTGCTCACGGAGGCAGACGCCTCCGATGAACGTTCCATGGAAAGCATGATGATCCTGATGGCATCGTGAAAGGTGCAGTTTTTCCCGTACTCCCGGATGCAGGAATACGCGATCTCCCGGGTTACCGGGTTTCCCAGGACAACGAAATTGGCGGCTTTCCCGCTTCCGGTCAACCGGATGGCACCGGATACTATCTCTGCCAGAGCGTACTCCCCTGTCGTTGCGTAAAGTCGTCTTTTCCGGGTGAGTCCGGCCGCGGTCTCGCTTACCTCCCCGACAAGGATCCCGTCACGGGGGGCGACTTTTCTTTTATCGTCGCGGATGGTCAGGGATATACCGAGTTCTCCGGCCCGTAGGTGTAAGGCTTCATCGGTACGTATCGGTCCACCATAGAGCTCGTGTTCAAGAGTTTCTGTTGCGACCCTGTCCCCGCTTGTAAGGATCTCCCGGGTATCGCCGCCCATGACCGCGCCACGGGCACCGATGAACGCCATGACCAGGCTCATGGATGATCCTGACCTGGAGATACTCCCGTATGAGCAGGTAATCCGGAGGGAATTATGTAACAATCGGGTTCAAAAATTATTATGCTCACCTCAACCCCGCTCCGTGCCTGTACCACGTGAATGTGATTACCCCCTCTTGTACCCGAACTTCCTGAGCAGACCCCTCCGCCAGGCGACGCCGTCAGGACCTTCAACGCCCTTTGGGGTTACGCCGTCGATCACGCCAAGGATCCCCCGCCCCTGAGCCGATTCGGCGATGATTACCTCCGCAGGGTTTGCTGTCGCACAATAGATCGAGCAGACCTCCTGGAGGTTCTTCACCGCGTTCAGGACATTGATGGGGAAACAGTCGCGTAAGAAGAGAATGAATGAGTGCCCTGCACCGATCGCAAGGGCATTGTCCCGCGCCATTGCCTGTAACTCCTCGTCGTTGCCCTCAATACGGATCAAACAATCGCCTGAGGACTCGCAGAATGCCAGCCCGAACTTCGCATGCGGGACCGACCCCGAGACCGCCTCATAAATATCCTCGACCGTCTTGATGAAATGCGCCTGTCCGAGGATGAAATTCACATCGTCGGGCTTCTCAACCGTTACCGTTTTGAACTCCAGTGATCCGACTTTCATATTCCCCACAGAAGTGAGATGGGAGCGCCGGCAGATAAATGGGTTGTTATGACCCGCTTTTCGGTCCCTTCTCATCATCCAGAGAAAGGGCCTGGGGTCACGCCGAAACCCGAAGCCGGAATTCTTCTCCGGACAACACATTTAATATCAGCCTCAAATAACTTACACTCCGGTGAGATTCGTGAAGAAGATCCTGATTCTCGTAGTTCTTGTTCTCCTGGCGATCCCCGCAGGGGTATCTGCACTGGTCACCTATTCAGGGAACCAGGTAAACATCATTGAGCCTGTCAATGATGACGTGTTTGTGACGGGGAGTATAATCGAGGTGAATGCTCCGGTCCAGAGCATTACAGCGGCCGGGGGTACCATTACCATCAACGCACCGGTCAGAGGAGACGTGATTGTTGCGGGGGGAACGATTACCATCAACGGCGATGTGGGTGGCAAGGTTGTCGCTGTCGGGGGAAGTATCGATCTTTCAGGTAATGTCACGTCAAATGTGGTACTCCAGGGTGGCAGCGTAACCGTACGGAAATCGGCTACCATCGGAAAAGATGCCATGATCAGCGCCGGGTCGGTAAGGAATGCCGGGACGGTTCTGGGTACCTTGTCGGTCCAGAGCCAGTCGGTTGAAAACACCGGAAAAACCGGGAAATACGAGGTAAAACCCGGTCAGGGAGCAGGCAAGTCGGCAGTATGGTTGCTCTCTGTCGTGGCAGTCCTGCTGTCTCTTGGTTGGTTCATACTCGGACTGCTCATCATCAGGATCATGCCGGCACGGTTCCTGCAGGTTGAGCAGGAGGTTCGCACCAGCATCCTTCTCAAGGGTGTGGTTGGTTTTGCCGCAATAATAATCGCCATGATAGCATTCGTCCTTCTTGCCATCACCGTGGTCCTCCTCCCCCTCGCACTGGTTCTCGGGGCCATGGTCTTCATCGGCCTCATGCTTGCCAACCTCTTTGTTGCATCCGGTCTGGGGCGGGTAATCTGCGGGTACCTGAAATGGAACGGAAAGGAATGGCAACTCTATACCATCGGATTTCTGGTGCTCGCTGTTCTCCTCATGATCCCGATCATCAATATCCTCACGTTTGTGATCAGTTTCAGCCTTGGATTCGGGGCGATCCTCTATGCAGTCCGGAAAAACTGGGGTGCGATCACGGGATCTGCCCCCTCCTGATTTTTTTATAAATTCCCGCTCCGCGCCTTTGTCATTGTAACCCGCAGACCCCGACCTTCATTCTTGTTCGCCGGAGAAAATCCCTTCTGGTCGTATCTTCCTGGACATGCAGGGGCAAAAAGGAGAAACTCACCGGCAGGATTACCAGCGTAATTACCTATCTGTTCCTCCCCCGGGGGAGGAGGAAGGAAAAAAAGGGGAACTGGATGTATGGGGGGCTGTGCATAAAGGAGATGAAGATTTCCGTTGTATCTTTGTGTCCGGGTCTCCCTGCTTCTTAAGAAGGGCCCCATACATCCAATTCTTACCATTACGAGGGAGTTCACTGATATAAAATAGTCAATCGTCCCGGGTTAACCCGTTGAACCGACCGGGTGATCAGGGGAACCCGCGGGATGGCAGCAGGTCCGGGTTGTTCACCCGACGGGGATATTACCGGGTTATGGTATCCTGCGGGTTGTCCTGGTTCTCTTCTTTTTGCTTCTTTAAGTTCTGTGCCAGCGCGATGATACCGGTCGTATCTCCCAGGTTCATGGTATTGAGAACGGACGAGGGCACGAGAATCAGGACGGAATTATTTGTCTTGAGCCCCTCGTAGAGCATATTCATTCCCCTCAGGTGGAGTGCTGTAGGGTTGCCTGCATAGGTCTTTGCAGCGTCCTCGAAACTCTTTGCAATCTGCCGCTCGGAATCACCGAGTATCACCCGTGCCTGGCGTTCCCGTTCTGCCTGTGCCTGCATGGACATGGCGTTCTGGAGATCCACCGGGATCACCACATCCCGAATCTCAACCGACAGGACTTTGATTCCCCAGCCATCAATCCGGTGCTGGATTATTTTCTGGAGTTCACTGTCAATGATCTCTCTTCCGGCGAGCATATCGGCCAGCACGGTCTTGCCGATCACGTCCCGGAGCGCCGTCTGGGCAGCGAGCAGGACCCGAATCCTTGTACATCTGTACTTCGAGCGTGGCTTTTGTTACGTCGATCACCTGCCAGAAAAGCACAGCATCGACATTGACCGGCACCGTATCTTTGGTGAGGGTCTGTTCAGCGTTGAACGAGGTCGTGATCACCCGCATATCAACAATATACGGAATGGTGTTGAGGAACGGGATGATGATGACCAGCCCGGGTCCCCGTATCCCTACAAATCTTCCGAGGAACAGCACGACAACCCGTTCCCATTGCCGGACAATTCTGATGCTGAAGGCTATGAGCGTAAGGATAATTACCAGGATGAGAATTATTGCAATAATGGTGAGCAAATCCATACCATTTCCCTCTTGATACTGACTACTGTGCTCAGGTAAGAATAAAAATATCGTATAGTACCAATCCGGCAGGAATAAAACCGGCTGAAGAGCACGGGAGAGACAGGGAATTTTTACGTGCCTTTTCGCTGCGTTCATTCATTGACGGGATCCGGGCTGGTGTATGTCGCCTGCATCGGGCGGTCATCTCAGTAAATAAGGGGGGTGGCAACAGGAGATATCGGGAAGGGAAGACCGGGCACCCCGGGTTCTCCGACCGATGATGGTTCACCACCGGTCAGGTATCATGCCTATCCAGGCAGGTATGGCACGAAAGGGTGCATTTCCGGATCACACAGACGAGACATTGGTTATGGTCGGAGTATTATCATACACATAGCCATAGCCGCTCCCCAACCTGAAATTCAGGGTCCGGGTTACCCGATCGCACGCACTGACGGTCGCAGACGGGTGACTTTGCACGATAGAAGTTATCCGGTTATACGTCCTGCTCTCAATATAGGAATATCCGCTGCTGACATCGGCAGAAACAGCGAGTGGCTTCTGCGTGGGATTGATGAATTCCACATCAATAAACATCTGTTCGCCGTCCGGGCGATATCCGGCTATTCGCACGGTTGGTTCGATGAAACCCAGATCCCGTTGTAACTGCTCCGAAAAGTCAACGGTCCGCTGTTTCCCGAACCGGATATCGACATTCGCCTGTTCACATCGCATACCGCAGCAGATCTCGACGGTATGGTTTCCTTCACCTATTTTGAGGACCAGGGGGTTGTCCGTTGATACGACCCCGACCCCCATGGTATCTACCGATACCGGGAATTCACCCCGCCAGCCTCCAACGGATACGGTAAGCGTTCCCTTCAGCTCCGCCAGGCTGGGAAGAGGAGCCGTTGTTGCATTGACCGGCAGGCCGGGTGCAGGAGTGGGCATGAGGGATACATTTCCCGTGATGTTGCGTTCATTGGTTTCCATTACACAGCCCGTTGCCAGGATACACACCATGACGAGGGGAAAAAGAGCGGCAGCGTTCATAGAATATGCACCGTGATGATAAGGCGGCAGATAGTGATACTTATATTGTAAGATGATAAATTTTGTCCATACCGGTAATATTTTGGTGCAATGCGCCGGTGCCGTGCCAGATTTTATTAACGATAGGATCAGGCAATTAGTAAGGAAGACTTCCGATCCAGCCAAGAAAATCCGGACACCCTTGATCGGATCTTCCCTTTTTCTGGTAGTGTACTGTCGAGAGGATACCGGAGATCCCCGCATCTTTCAGAAATAATTATGAGGAGGGAGGGAAGAGATCCAACCTGACCATGAAAATTCTTGTGGAAATTTACCGGGAAGGGAGGTTTTTCATTGCACGCGATCTCCTGACTAAAATTGCCGACCAGGGCCTGACGGAGAAGGAGGCGATCCAGAACTTAAAAAAAGGCGTCGGTGACCATTACCGGCTTCTCGTCGAAATGAACCCGCCCGGACACAAGCTGACTTGTCTTGATATCGAGGTTGATAATAATGTCGGGACCTCCCCCTCTGTCATCTCATGACGTGATCAGGAAGCTTGTCCTGTTCGGCTACAGCCCGGTAAAAAAAAGTATCAGCCATATTCATCTCTGGAACGAGGAGAAACGACGGCTCATCACGGTCCCCAGTCACCGGGAGTTTGCTGCCGGCACCTTTCTTTCCGTTCTCGAACAGGCCGGTATAGGGCAGAAAGAGTTCCTCCTGCGCGAATAATGAACACATGAGAGCCTGCAGCCGGACCTTATCACCGGTACGGTCCTTCTGCCACCTCCTCCCCGCAGGAATTGCAAAGGAACAGTCCCGGGTCCGGCGCAAGGAACCGGTGATACATATCTCACTCTCCTATCCTTACCAGACTGTTCATGCACCAGGTCTCAATCGGTTCTGAGCCCGCACGAGCACAAACCTATTGTGCCTGTCACCCGAAACGTTCTGAGATGAAATATTATCCCGTCCTCATTCTTTTCACCCTTGTCCTGGCTGGTGCCATGGGGTGTACCCAGACCGGCACGGGACCTGCCCCGGCGGCACCGGATAACCAGACCGGCCCGGCGACCCCGGGCGGGAATGGCACGCCCGGCAGCAGCCCTTCTCCGGTAGCGACAATAGACCGGGCACTCCTGCCCACTATCCCGTATAAGGACACCCCTCTCCGGTTCGCATTTTATGCTCCGGAAGACTGGTCGGTCTCAACCCGCCAGATGCCGATGCCCGCGGGAGTGGAAGGTCTTCTCTACCGGACCGACCTGCTCGATAATAACCGGTTTTATATCCTGACCTATACCGTCTCCCGCAGCGAAGACCAGGGGTACCGGAACGAGATCCGGCGGACCTGGATCCCTACCCCGGAGGAGACCACCGTCGTCATCCATGGCATCACCTATGATCGGTTCGAGTCATCGCTGGCCGGTACGACAAATGTCTCCTATGTAGTACGGAAGAGTAGTGCAAACGAGCTGGGGTACGCCAGTATACTCTTCTTTACCACAAAGGGGGACAACCCTGAGGAGCTGAGCGAATTCACCCGGGTTGTATCGTCGTTCCGCTATTTCACCGGGAAAGAGGCCGACTCTATACCTGGCACCGAGATAGGATAACCGGCCCGGGCTTTCAACTTTTTAGGGATGAGACGTTATCGGATCCCTTCGCGGAAAGGACCCGAAACGTCCTGCGGGCACCGTTTCAAACAGATCTGGACCCCGGACCCCTTTTTTTCCTCTGGAGAAAACACGGATATCCAGCAGATTCTGATTCCGGAGTCACCTGAATCTTTTTCCAAATAGCGACATGGAGAGGAGATGCCACTAGTTCGTGTCCGCTTCCCGGTGCGCGATCCGGGCCGGAACCGGGTGTTTTAAAAAGCACATATAAAGCCGTCCTGAAACAATGGAGTCTTTATATACGCCCGCTCCAGTGGAAGGGAAGGGGTATAAAAGTATGATCAATCGGCCGGATCGACCAGGGGTTCCCGGAATAATTACAGATTCCAGAACCCGGTTGAAAAAAGATGAATTCGTTTCTGTTGCCAAACCGTTTTTCAGACGGAATCCTCCCGTGCGTGAAGGTACGTTTACGATAGTTACCCCTCACGATAACAATCCGTTTGTACCTGTCATCCCGACCGAGGGGTAATCCCCTCCCGTCTCATCGGGTGCGAGGGAAATTCCTTTCCATAGTGTTCCCGGATACCCGAAAAATCGGGGAACTGTATTTTTTTCCCTTGTTTCTCCCGGATCAGGGCTCATTATTTATATACCGGAAGAATTATTTTGTAGTAGGGGAGTTCAGAAAAGTCCGGGGACACGAAGGGGGAAAAATCTTGTAATGTTTACCGAGGAATTATTCAACAAAGGTGTAGCACTTGCCAACCTGGGAAAATTTGATGATGCCATTGGCTGTTTTGACGAGATCCTCAAATTCAACCCAAAAAATACCGATGCATTGTACAACAAGGGTGTCGCACTCATGGGCCTGGAACTCTACGAAGAGGCTGCCATTTACTACACGCAGTCGCTCAAGATCAACCCCTATAACCCTGATGCACTGAATAATCTCGGAGTCGCGTACGCTGCCCTGAAAAAATATGAGAAGGCAATTACGTATTTTGACAAAGTCCTCGCGATGAACCCCAACCATGAACTTGTCCTGATCAACAAGGGCGGGGCACTTGCGAAGCTGAAAAAATACGAAGAGGCGATCATCTATTTTGACAAGGTCCTGGCCATCCACGGGGATAATGCCGATGTGCTGTTTAATAAAGGTGTCACTCTTGCCAATCTCGGGAGGTACGCCGAGGCATCGGTTTGTTATCGCCGTGTCCTGACCTTGCATCCCGCGAATGTGGATGCCCTGAACAACCTGGGAGTCGCACTCGCCGCCCTTGACACGTTTGAAGAAGCAGTCACCTGCTTTGACCGGGTCCTTGAGGTAAATCCGGCATACCTGCGTGCCCTGCATAACAAAGGACACGCCCTGGCCAGGCAGGGAAAATATGATGAAGCCATTGCATGTTACGACAGGGTCCTCGCACTCAGCCCCCATAACGCCGATTCCCTGAATAATAAAGGTGTGGCTCTCGATGAACTGAAGAAATATGATGAATCAATCGCCTGTTATGACGAAGCCCTGAAGTTCAACCCGGATAATCCGGACGCCCTGAACAACAAAGGCGTTGCCCTGGTGGCCATGGCCAGGTATGAAGATGCAATTCTCTGCTACGAACAATCGCTCAGGTTCAATCCGGAAGATCTCCTCGTGATGGTGAACAAGGGCCGGGCTCTTGCCAGACTACGGAAATATACCGAGGCGCTTGCTTGTTTTGACGCCGTCCTCACCCAAAATCCGGATAATGCCGACGCACTCTACAATAAGGGAGTCGCCCTTACCGCTCTTGCTACGAATGAAGCGGCTTCCAGCAATTGATCTCATCGTTATAAAAGGAGGGGGGGGCAGATCCGGGGAATGCCCGTCGGGTCTTCCCGGTCTCCTGGAGGGAAAGGGGTTTGCTGTGCCACGTTATCCCGCAGAAAAAAATCAGGCCACGCCGGAATTATACACCTCCTGACATTCATTCAGGCCGGTCCCTTTCTGAAAAATGCCGTTATACTGCCGGTATACAGATCCACCAGTTCCCGTGCAAAGACCGCAAAACCCGGGATCAACCGGGATAATCCTATAATCATTGCGAGGAGCGCCATGATCGCGAGCGCCTCGGCAAAGACGTTGTGCGCCCAGAAGAAGTCGGTGGCCCCGAGCCCTTTGTCCGGGGAAATGTCCGGGAGAAACCGGAACCATGCCTCTGATACCGCGATGAAAACGATGGCGACACGCAGCAGGTTGAGCAGGTAAATCAGCGGCACGATGATGAGGAATGCGGATATCCCCTGCCTGCACGTCAGGTTCGGGACTCCTGCCACGGCGCCAAGCATCATCGAGATCGCGGTGATGCCCGTGCATCCCAGGACGATCTGGTTGGCAAACCCGTTCTCTGCGATGACGTTCCATGCCGGCATCTGCGGGTGGTGGCCGAGGGCCTTGATGATCCAGAACGCCTGGTTAACGACCGCCTGGATAAGCAGGTCCCGCAACCCGGGGATGAAGCCAAACGGTACGTAAATGATCGTTGCGATCGCGGCAGCGTGTGAAAGCCGGATGGCAACCGGATCGTCACGGAGGAGCGACCTGACCGTGATCGCCAGGAAGGGTATCGACAGGAGCGCCAGCACCGGGTAGAGAAAATTGTCAGCATCAAGATACGCCGGGACTTCGGATAAAAGATTTAGTACGATGAGTGTCCACCCGCCTATCGCCGCGAACTTTCTCTGCCGCCCTGCAAGAAAGAAGCAGCAGAACAAAAAAAATGCTGCCAGGATGAGAACGTCACTCATAATAGTGCAGGAGTTTTTTTGCCGGCGCGGCGCAGATGATGGTTTCTCTCCATGTTATATCCGGTTCCGGGCTTTTAAAAATTCGCCTTCAACGGATGGTTCAGGAAAACCCAGCCCTATGCACTCTTCTTTTATGGCAGCGCAGGGCAACGGAGAAGCATTCCATGTTCGAAAATCCCGTAAAAACCCGGTCAGTATCCCCAGGAATTCAGACGATCGTGTCTGGAGCAGGTGGTGGAAGAACAGGATAAAAGCATTTTTTGTACTATCGTTCCCGTATAAATCCGGGCGGTCCCGGGAAGTATCCAGGTGTTCTTTCCAGGTATCGCCAAGCTCCTGTTCCCGGCAAAAGATTGCGAAATTTTCTGAAGACAGGTATTCTTCGAGGGGGAAGTTTGCAAGGAGGATATAGAGTCCCGCGATGTGATCCTTCGTGTCCGTTGGCATCGATTACCTCTCTTGACCGTTTCTGTTATATGAATATTTTCCTCCCATGAATTCCGTTTTTCTAAGAGGTATCCGGTAATGGAAATTGCATCGAAGCATTGGGCGCAAAGCGTGAGGTACACCCTTTTTTATTCATTCCGGTGATCACTTCACCATTTCCATACGATCATCTTCTTTGTTCCGGGAGATCAGGATAGTAATATACCTGCAGAGATCCAGACTGAATCCGGTGGTACAGGTGCGAAATGTTTCCTCTATGGTTCTTGTGTGTCTGCTGGTCGTCCTCGTCCAGGGAGTTACAGCGTTTACCGTATCTTCCCTGTCCGTCAGCCCGTCCGGGACCATAAATCCCGGTGATTCGGTCAACATCTCGTATACGGTATATGCCGCTTCGGGCGTTGCTTTTCCTTCCTATGATGATCTACAGTGTGTTACCGAACTGTCGGATCCGGTATGGATATACGCCATATCGGTCAATGGCGTAAAAAATATCCGTCCTGTTGTGGGAGGACGAATTCTGACCATCAACGGCTTTGAGCTGGCATACCAGAACCGTGATGAAGTGATCGTGACGGTGTCGCTTGCAGGACAGGTCCCTGCAGGTTCGGTCCCCGGAGCAAATAAAACCCTGGTCAGGATACAGGAACTGGATGCCCGTGGATACGCGCTGCCCTATTCCGTGATTGCAATCGACCATTTAATCGGGCTGCCTACGCCGACACCTACACCTGCATTCGGCACGCTCTCAGTTGATTCTGCACCTTCGGGTGCCAACGTGTATATCGACAATGCCTACAAAGGGCTGACCCCGGTCGTCATCAATGCAATTCCCAACGGGAATCATCTGCTCCTGATCAAACGGGACGGGTACCGGGATTATTCACAAACGGTTGTGGTCATGGGTGATGCCCGGACGGTTACCGGCGCCCTTGTACCAACACCCACGCCGACAACAACAGCAACGACACCTGCCCGGCCAACCGGCAGCGGGACCCTGCCTGAGGGAACTCCTGCCGTGGGATACGGTTCGCTTGAGGTTACCACGTCACCTGCCGGCGCACAGGTGTTTGTAGACGGCGCCCTCAAAGGCATAACGCCTGCAACGATCCCCGGTTTGTCGTCAGGAACCCACGCGATAATCCTGAAAATGAATGGTTTCCAGGATCTCACGACGACCATCATGATCACTGCCGGGCAGACAGCCGAATATACGACCGGGCTCTCCGGGAATGCGAAAACCCCGGGGTTTGAAGGCCTCGCTGCACTCCTGTCGCTCGTTCTGCTCGTTCTTGTCCGGAGGACCGGTTAACCTTTTTTGGATCCTTATCCGGACGGGGGATTCCAGGTGAATTTTTTACCAACGGGAAGGAATACTGTCTGATGGATCTCTTTTACCGCCCTTGTCATCACCCTTGCTCTCCTTCTCCTGATCAGGTCCTGGACGTGTACCGTTTCCTCCGTGGCCGATCCCTGCTTCTGGCTCGTGCATCGATCCACGGGGGATGATACGGGCGGTAGTGAGAAATTATTCGATGACAGTTGCAATGATCGGCGTTTTCCACTTCCCGTTGCATTGCGCCTTGAAGATGTCGTTCTCCCGATGATCCCATGAGGATCGGAGAGCCCTATTCCTGCGGCAATTCCGGTGAAATAATCAACCGCGGGTCCAGGGGCAGGGCAATCCATGAACCATGCCGGTATTGACCCCAGAGTCCGTCCTGAAATATTGTTCCGCACGCACCCCCGGCGTGTCATATTTTTTTGACGAATTATTTATGTGATGAATTGCAATCCCCTAATGAGTAGAAAATGAGAAAAACTGCCGATCTGGTGAAAGAGATGGAAAACGAGGCAAAAAATGCCTGGCTGGTCGCAATCGTTGTCGGTTTCCCGCAGGAGACAAAATTTGCCTTCAGTTCGAGCAGCCATCCTCTTGAAGACCTGAACAAATTAGTAAAAAACGGCGGCTCTCCCATCGGGCTGCTGCGTTTTGACAAAGAGAATTCTGCCGTGCAGGGATCCTACCGCCCGTTCGAGGAATATGAAAACGAATCGTGGGTAAAGGAGTATCTTACCGGTCTCCTGGACCATACCCGGGAAATAATTGCGGAAGGTCAGTTCCAGCAGAATGTACCTGATTATTGAGACAATTTTTTTTAAGAGGTGTTCCCTGGTTTTTTGACGTGAGAGCACGACCATGAACCGGAGGTTCGCATCCGGATTTACGAAAAAGTGAATATTTACAGGAGTTCATTCGCTTCATGCCTCTCCGGGGTGCTGGCCTACGCGGTACCGTGTCACTCCTCAGAACCCTCCTCTTGTCGTAATTCCTGAGGACCAGGACGACTTAATCAGCAGTATTATGTGGTCATAACGGTCTATTGAAATTAAGACGGGATCGGGAGAGCCTCTTTTCATGAATGCGAGCACCTGGTTTGACAAGGGAATTGATCTTGCCAGATTGAACATGTTTTATGAAGCTATTGCCTGTTTTGAAGAAGTCCTCAAAGACAACCCGGAGGATGCTGAGGCGTTATATAATAAAGGTGTCTCCCTGGCTGCGCTGGAAAAATATGAAGAGGCTATAGCATATTACGATCGCTCCCTTAAAGCCAATCCCGGCAACACCGATGCCCTGAACAACAAAGGTGTTGCCTTTGCCGCACAGGAAAAGTTTGATGAAGCGATCACCTGTTTTGACCGGGCACTGAAGATCGATGCAACGAATGAACGCGTCCTGCTGAATAAGGGAGGAACCCTTGCCAGTCTGAAAAAATATGAGTCTGCACTCATTTATTTTGATAAAGTACTCATTATCAACCCCCGGAATGCAGACGCACTGTACGATAAGGGGGTCTCGTCCGCCAGCCTTGGCAGGTACGACGATGCCATTCGATGCTATGATAACGTACTCATGATCCAGCCTGGCAATGCCGATGCCCTGAACACCAGGGGTATTGCCTGCGCTCACCTGGGGAGGTATGAAGAGGCGATCGCCTGTTTCGATCAGGTCCTCCCGGTGCAGCCGGGATATCTCACCGCCCAGCACAACAAAGGACGTGCCCTGGCAAAACTTAAGAGGTATGGTGAGGCGGTCGCCTGTTTTGATCAGGTCCTCCGGGTTCACCCGGATAGCGCCGGGACACTGAATAACAAGGGTACCGTTCTTGGCGATATGAAGAGATATGAAGACGCGATCTCCTGCTACCGCCGTTCTCTGGTAATCAGTCCGGATAATATCGACGCCCTGAATAACCTTGGTGTCGCACTGGCTGCTGGTGAAAAATACGAAGAGGCGATAGTTTCGTATGATCATTCTCTTGCAATCGATCCAGAAAATGTCCCGGTACTGGTGAACAAGGGACGCACACTTGTCCGTCTGGGAAGGTATGACGAAGCGATCGCCTGCTTTGATGCAGTCCTCCTCAAAAGTCCGGACAACGCAGATGCCCTGTACAATAAAGGGGTTGCTCTGGCTGCGCTGGGGAAGTATGAGGAGGCGGTATCGGATTATAACCGGTCGCTGGAGATCCATCCGGCGAACGTCGTTGCCCTGGTGAACAAGGGTCGTGCCCTGGAAAACCTGGACCGGCACGACGAAGCAGTCACCTGCTTTGATGAAGTTCTCGGGATAAATCCGGGGAATGCAGGTGCATTATACAATAAAGGAGTTGCCCTTGCCGCACGGGGTGACTATGAAACAGCAATAGCATGTTACGATGAGATTCTCCTGGTCAGACCGGATAGTGCCGATGTGTTATACAGGAAGGGTATCGCCTGTGCGGCCCTGGGGAAGAACGACGAAGCGGTCGCTTTTTTTGATGAAGTCCGGCGGGTTAATCCGGATAACTTCGAGGTTCTCTACGATAAAGGACGTGCACTTGCCCGGACCGGAAAGCGTGAGGATGCAGTTGCCTGTCTTGATCAGGTCCTTGCGATGGACCCCGGTATTGCTGACATGGTAAACGACACCGGTTCTGTATATCCTGCTTCAAAAAAGTATAACGACGCCATGGCAGGGTATGATCAGGACCTTATGATCAAACCGGATGGTGCTGACGAGCTGAATGAAAGGGGAGTTGTGTTGGCCGGTCTTGGGAGGTATGAAGAATCTCTTCTCTATTTCGATAAGGACCTGAGTATCGAGCCGGATAATGCCGTGGTCTGGAATAACCGGGGAGTTGCCCTTGCCGCCCGGGGAGAGTATGAAGAAGCAGTGATGAGTTATAACCGTTCCCTGGATATCCATCCCGCACATGTCTCGGTTCTGCTGAACAAAGGTCACTCCCTGGCGAAACTGAAACGGCATGACAAAGCAGTCGCCTGCTTTGATGCGGTCCTCAGGATCAGTCCGGATAGTGACGGTGCAATGATCGGTGAGGTTGACGGGGCCGGTCAGGATCAGGATGAAGACGAATCCCTCTACGAAGAGGAGACCGGGGAATCCGGACCGGTATCCTTCGTGAATCCGGAAGAAACTGCCGCCGGCCCGGGGCAGGAAGAGACAATGGCCCGCCCCAGGCAGGAGATCAGCGAAGAACCGGTGGCCGCAAACAATCCGGGTTGGGAAGAAACGGGAAGTCCGGAGCAGGATGAAGAATGCGTATCCCTGTATGAGGAAGAACCCCGGGAACCAGGAGCTCCCCCGGCAGTTGCCGGTGAAGAGACTATCAGGGCGGGTCCCGATCAGCCGGATGCCGGATCCCTTTTTGAAGAGGATAGTACAGGAGAGCCGGTCCCCGCGAAGGCGCTGATCATGAGCGGGTCTGGCATTACCGGGCCCGAACATGAAGAGCCTGCATCCTTTTACGAGGATGATGTCGGCGAAGAACCGGTTGCGGCGAACTGGCCGGGTGCTGAGGGAACGGGAACTCCGGAACAGGGAGAGAGAATAGCATCCCTGTATGAGGAAGATCCCGGGGAACCCGGGTCTCAGGAGACGCTGACCGGCGAAGAATCGATCAGGGCGGGTCCTGATCAGGAAGACGCCCGATCCTTTCCAGGGGAGAGGCTTATGGAGGGAGTACAGGCCTCTTCTGATGTCACGGGCAGTAAACAGGCGGCTGGTGCCGGTCTGGATCCGGATGAGAAGGCGGCCCAGGGCAATGAGGGTCCCGGGAGAGGGCTGGATACTGAGGGCATCCTGATTACCAAAGGGATTGAAGCTGCCGCTGCAGGACGGTTCGAGGAGGCGGTCATGCGGTACGATCAGGTTCTCGTCCTTAATCCGGGGAATATCGACGCCCTGAACAACAGGGGAGTAGCCTATGCTGCGTTAAAAAAGGGGGAAGAGGCGGTCATATACTTTGACCGGGCGCTGGAGATTGACCCGGGGCACGATCTCGTTCTGACCAATAAGGGAGGAGCCCTTACCAACCTGGGAAAGTTCGGGGAAGCCATCGCCTGTTTTGACGAGGTGATCGGGAACAACCCGGATAATACCGATGCATGGTACAACAAGGGGGTAACTCTTGCCCGTCTTGGAAGGTATGAAGAGGCGATTGGGTGCTACGACGAGGTCCTGAGGATTTGTCCGGATACGACAAATGCCCTGAATAACAGGGGGGTTGCCTGCGCCTCTTTAAAGAAATATGAAGAGGCCATTCGCTGCTATACTCACGTTCTCCGGATTGATCCGGACCATACCCTCTCCCACATCAACACGGGCAGTGCCCTCGCCAATCTGAGGAGATATGAAGAGGCGATCGGGTATTTTGATTCAGCTCTGCGAATAGACCCCGATAGCGCTGATACATGGTTCAACAAAAGCATTGCCCTTGTGGTCCTGGGAAAGACCGAAGAGGCGATCCCCTGTTACGATCAGGTAACCAGGATTGATCCGGATCATGAAGATGCGTGGTTCAATAAGGGTGTCGCCCTTGCAGTCCTGGGAAAGAACGAAGAAGCAGTCCTCTGTTACGATCAGGTTCTCAGGATTAATCCGGATCAGGTGGAGGCATGGTACAACAGGGGATGTACCCTTGCCAGGCTGCGCCGGGAGGATGGAGCAGTTGCCTGTTTTGACGAAGTCATCCGGATCAGTCCTGAACATGAGCCGGCACTCATGAGTAAAGGAGCCGCCCTTACCGACACAGGAGAAGATGAAGATGCCATCGGATGTTTCGATGCGGTCCTCCGGATTAACCCGGGTAACGCCGATGCGTCGTACGATAAAGGAATAAATCTTTCCAATCTCAAACGCTACGATGAGGCCATCGCGTGTTATGATCAGGCTCTTAACATACAACCGGATAATGCCGATGCCCTGAACAACAAAGGTGTAGCATATGCCGGATTAAAAAAGTACGAAGAGGCACTCGGGTGCTTTGAAGCGGTTCTCAGGCTGCACCCGGACCACGAACTGGCCCGCCTCATCAGGGGTATTACGCTGGGCGCCCTGAAAATATCCAACACGGCACCGGCATATTCCCTGGAGGAATGACGCCTTCATCCCGACGGATCCGGTAACAACAACAGGATAGTAATTTCCCGGCTCCGGATCTGAGGAAAACGCTTATTTTTCCCGCGATGCCCGTTGATGGCGCGCTGCAAAAAATTGCCCCCACCCTGCACCTGCAGAAGACCAGGCTGATCGAAAAGGTTTGTCAAACCAGTACCCGCCCCACAACACCCCTCGTGATACAATTGTTCATCCAATCATTATTTATTCCTGTTCTCCGACTCTACACAGAAAATGCAGGCTGATGTATGAACAGACGACAATTCAGTCCGGATGATCCGGAACGACGACAATGGCAGGATCCCGAAGAGATCCTCTCTTTGATCGGAATAATGCCGGGAATGGTTTTTGTCGATATGGGATGCGGTGACGGGTATTTTGCCCTGCCCGCGGCACGGAGGGTTGGCAGTTCGGGGAGAGTATATGCAAATGATATCGATGCCGGGGCTATAGGACGCCTCCGGGAGCGGGCCGCCAAAGAAGGGCTGGACAACCTTTTTACTGAAGTGAAGGAGTCGGAAGCGACGGTGTCCTGCGAAGGATGTGCTGATGTCGTTTTTTTCGGCATAGACCTTCATGATTTCCACGATCCGGCAACAGGTACTGGTAAACGCGGGAAAGATGCTTCACCCTGAAGGGCGACTGGTGGATCTTGACTGGAAAGACCGGCCCATGCCATTCGGGCCGCCTTGGGAAAAACGGTTCTCGATCGACAAGGCCCGGAACATGATGGGAGCAGCCGGCTTCCACGTAGATTCCGTGCAGAATGCAGGACCTTATCATTACCTCATCATTGCCCGAAGGTAAGCGGCAGATCGCTCTCCTGTTACCAGATGCCCTCAGATTTTTTAAAAAAAAGATTGGTATTTTTCCCGTTAAATTCGGACATAAGTTCTTTTTTACCCATTTCTCCGGAACTGAAAAATTATCGTGAAGTGACCTGGAATTTCCTTACCGTTTCGGCCATCTCCTCCAGTCGCCTGTTGACCAGGTAATTGACTGTCCCTGCCGGGTAGGATCCGTCGGCCTGTCGTTCCCCTGCCGGCACACCGGTGAGGAATTCAATACCTTCGTCGATGGTGGATGCCGGGTAGATGGAAAACTTTCCTGCCTGTGCGGCTTCGAGGATCTCCTCCTTGAGCATGAGGTTCTGGACATTACTTGCCGGGATCATGGCACCCTGCTCTCCGGTAAGGCCTTTGGCCTTGCATATTTCAAAGAACCCTTCGAGCTTCTCATTCACCCCCCCTATCGCCTGCACATCTCCCCGCTGGTTTACCGATCCGGTGACTGCAATGGACTGCTTTATGGGAAGACCCGAGAGCGCCGAAAGGATCGCATATAATTCCGTGCTCGAGGCACTATCGCCATCCACTCCCCCGTAACTCTGCTCGAAGACAAGTTTTGCGGTGAGTGAGAGGGGTTTGTCCTGGGCATACTTGTTTGCCAGGTAACCGCCAAGAATGAGGACGCCTTTCGTGTGAGTAGGACCACCCAGATCCGCCTGACGTTCTATGTCGACGATCCCATCGCGCCCCACCGCAACACTGGCGGTAACACGGGACGGCCTGCCGAAAGCGAAATCGCCCATCTCCATGACCGAAAGCCCGTTGATCTGCCCGACCCTGCTCCCGCCGGTATCTATCAGGAATACGCCCCGTTCGATAAATTCCTGTATCTTCTGCTGGATCAGGTTGGAACGGTATATCTTTTCCCCGACCGCCTTTTCGATATGCTTCACGGTAATGAACGGGGCCTTCTCCTGTACCGCGTAAAAGTTTGCTTCCCGTATCAGGTCGGCGACACCGGAAAATCTTGTTGACAGCTTCTTCTGGTCTTCCGCAACCCGTGACCCGAATTCCACGACTTTTGCCACCGCGGTATTATCCAGGTGCTGTAAATTGAACTTTTTGCAGAGCGTGCAGATGAACGCCGCGTATTTCTTTGTCGTGTCTTCATTGCGGTCCATGACCGTATCGAAATCCGCCCTCACCTTGAAGAGATCCGGATAGTCGGGATCGCCTTCGTGCAGGATCTGGTTGATATCGGGCGTACCGATAAGGATAACTTTCACGTTCAGCGGGATTGGTTGCGGTTTGAGACCCCGTGTCGCGATGAACCCTGCCTGCTCCCCCGGCTCCTCAATCCTGACCTTCTCTGTTTTGATTGCAGATTTAAGCCCCTCCCAGGCAAGGGGATACCGGAACAGGTCCAGCACCGGGATGACCAGGTACCCGCCGTTCGCTTTGTGGACCGAACCCGGTCGGATCATCATGAAGTCAGTCGTTACAACGCCGAACTGGACCTCCCTTTCAGCTCTCCCGAGGAGGTTCTGGTAACTGGGCGTCTCTTCATACATAACCGGGGCGCCCGGAAGACTTCCATTGTCCACTACGATATTAATCTCATATTTCCTGAACGCAAGGTCCTTCGTGAGCCACTGCTGGAACTGGGGCGGGACCTGCTCCTGCTGGGGAGGCTGCTGCTGAGGGGGTGATCCAAGGAATGTCCCGAGGTTGTCCAGGATGTCTTTCTGGACGCTGTCGATATACGAAAGCACTTCCGGCATTTTTCCGTATTTTTCTTTAAGGCCGGCGAGGAGGTGGCCGATGGCATAGAGCGCAATCTCGCTGTTCAGCTTCGTGACCACCTCCATACCC
Organism: uncultured Methanoregulaceae archaeon; assembly: GCA_963829225.1. Classification (GTDB taxonomy): domain Archaea; phylum Halobacteriota; class Methanomicrobia; order Methanomicrobiales; family Methanospirillaceae; genus Methanoregula. The sequence goes on from CAWHHQ010000003.1 coordinate 86,030, forward strand.
TTTGCATCGAGCTCCCTCACCTTCCGGAACCCGCTCCGCAGGTCAGTATCAAGGGCTTCCCTTTTCTGGATTATTCCTGCCTGTGTCTCCTTGGGGAGCGCCTCAAACTCCTCCTGCGTGAGCGGTTTGCCATCGATAACCGGAATAATCATGAGACCGGTAGGACCCATCTGGATCGTAAAGCCCTGTTTTGCAGCGCTCTCGTTCACCTCCCCTACGACCGCCTCCCGTTCCTTGTCAAGTTTCCCGAGCGCTTCCTCACGTTTCGTTGCGTAGTCATCGCTCTCGAACGCCCGTGGCAGGGCTCTCCTTGTCTCCTCGACAAAGGAGGCCATATCCCTTTTCAGCTGGCTGCTCATTCCCGGGGGAAGCCGGATGGCCAGGGGCTCGTACGGGTTGGCAAAGTTGTTCACATAGACCCAGTCATCTGCCTGTGGTTTGGTCTTTGCCAGTCCGTCAAGAAATTTCTTAACGGCAGTTCTCCGCCCCGTGCCGGGCATGCCGGCAACATAGATATTGAATCCCCGCTCCCGGATCTCAAGGCCGAAGGCGAGGGCCTTCTGTGCCCGTTCCTGCCCGATGATCTCCTCGGTCGGTTTCTCGTCCTCGGTAGTAGCACACTCAACCTGTTCGGGCCGGTAAACTGCCCGGTAATCCTTTAACGGTAATGCATTGATCATCCCTTATTCTCCAATATATTTTTAAGAATTTCCGTCATCAGAAAAAAATCTTTTCAGCCAGACGGGAGTCATCTGCGGGGCCGTTCCGGGTTATGAAATCCAGTACGTTCATAGCCGGAACCTCGTCATATTCCCCTGTTTTTGTTCATAGTTCCTGACCGCCAGCGGAGATGCAGCGAGCAGCCGGCGTACGGTGTTATAGACAACGGGTGTTTTTTCCGGGTCAAGCACCTCAAGAAGCCCTGCCAGAATGCCGACGAGCGGGGTCTGGTCCGCTTCTTCCATCAGATCGAGGGCGCCAAATACCCTCATCATCGACACGGTGCTGTGCTCATTGACCGGCGCTAACGTCCGGAGGGTCTTTTGCAGGAAGTCCCGTCCCTCTTCGGTCTGGAGAGATTTTTTCCGGTTCAGGGCAAACCTGCCATAGAGAGCCCGCTGGTCATTCGCCTGCTCGATCCGGAAAGCTGGGGACTGCTCGACCCGGGTGATGAGGTCCAGCGCCTCCGGGCTGCTGTTCCCGGCGATAACCGCAAGAAAATTTTCCCAGCTGACGGGATTTTTCCCTGACTCCTGCTCAAACGATGTGAGCACGCTGGACCGGTCGGCAGCCGAACTGTCCATGTACAGGCTGAATGCGACCAGCCGGTCAGTGGCGCAGGAAGCATGGTCGAACTGGTCCCTTATGAGCTGGTGGATATCCGGGGTATCCAGCCGCGAGAGGACCGCAAGAGCCGTATTTCTCACCTGCCGATCTTTTATCGCACGGGCCCGTTCTCCGGGCATATCCGCCGGAGTGTCTGCCTTCCCGGAGCCATAGAGATCGAGCAGGCCGGTTTCAAACCGTACAGCGATTGCATGGAATACCTTCTCGCGGACATCATAGAGTTCCTGGTAGCGATGGGCATACTTTTTGCCCGGGGCAGATTCAAATATGGTTAAAAACTGCCCTCCGGCTCTCATCATGAGGTCATGGTCCGAAAGGAGCCGGAAATAGAGATCAAGACATTCCGTATCAGGACGGGCATCCGGATCTTCCAGCATCCTCATTTTTTCGCGGTCAATGAGCGTCATAAACGCAATGTACCGGTTGACAAGGTCCTGATCCCGCTCTGCCTGGAGACAGAGTTCAGCCCGGGACGCATCGTACAAGACTTTCCCGTAGAATGAATATCCCCGGTTTATCGACAGGAATGCGGGTCGTTCGGAAGATGCGAGCTCAAGGGTTTCTTCCTCTTTATCGATCCGGTGAAGCAGCTCGATGATGTCGCTTCCCGATGCAGATACCAGCGCAATCCTCACCGGGAAGATCCAGCGCTTCTTCGGGTCGTCTCCGGACTGACGGAGGTTGAGGGTCATTATCCCGCGTTCGCTGCTATAGGCCGCCTGTACCGAAAGCGTGGGAAAACCGGTCTGTTTGAGCCACCCTTCCGCCATGGGGAAAAAATGTTGTCCGGAAACCTCCTCCATTGCCTGTACCCACTGGTCACGGGTCGCGTTCCCATGGCGGTACCTGCGGTGGTACAGGTCCAGCCCTTTCACAAACGCCTCCCTTCCCATGAGCGTCTCGATCATTCTCACAAATTCCGGGGCTTTCCTGTAGGTGATATCGGTGATAAGATCGTTGGGATCATTAAACCCGTCGGGTTCTATCGGGAGCGATGCAGCCCCGCTGTCAAGTTCAAAGGTCCCGCTGCCCGGCGCGAGTAACGAGAGGACGGTCTCCAGCCGGGTATAGTCTTCACCAAAATGGAAGGCATGGTACTGGTCCTCAACATGGACCGTAACCGCCTCGTTGAGCCAGATCTCAAAAGGCGACCAGCCGGTCACTTCAGATCCATTGAGATTATGGTAAAATTCGTGGGCCTTCACGCCGCTCAGGTATTCATACGCAGTGTCGGTCATGGCGGGATACGGCATAATGCGGTTTGCCGTAATCGTTGTGTTGCCGACATTTTCCATTCCCCCGTAATCCGAGTTCTGCATGGCGATCTCCCGATACGTTGTTCCCGTATACGCGTAGCCGGGGACGATCTGGCCGATGAGGGTGCTGAGTTCTGAACGGATTGCCTGCATCTGCAGGCTGCCCGGGTCAGTTATTTTGATCCGGTTCAGTCGGGTCATCAACCGGTAGAGCTGGTTCCGGATCTCTGGTTTGCCATACCGGTCCGCGCCGGTAAAGAGATGCACCCAGAGAACGGCATCATGGAGTATATCAAGGGCACGCCCGGCCATTTCCGGATCTGACGCCGGGGGAACCAGCAACTCCAGCGAGCATCTCCGCCCGTCCGCATACTCACATTCCCGGCTGAAGGTTGCATACGTCCCGCACCCGAGAAAGAACAGGTACGGGGCCATGGGGGTGGTCGTGTTCTCGTAGGTAATTTTTACCCGGCCTTCACCTGCAGGCGAGCGTGGAACAGCCACGTTCCCGTTGCTTATCAGGCTGGTATACCGTGCGTCGGCGATGATCGTGGTGGTGTAGGTGCACTTTGCGGTCATATCGTCGATACAGGGAACCAACCGCTGGAACCCCCACTGCTGGCACTGGGTGATCTGCTGGGGCGGAGCACCCGGGGGGGTCTCGTCATAATAGAGACCTTCGAGAAGATTTTTTGTCGGTCGGCAGATGGTCTCCGTGTGTACCGTGAACCGCGTCAACGGGGGAACCGGTGTATCAAATTGTATCTTCAGCACGTTTTTCTGGGGATCGTATTCGCAGGACATGCCATGGCCGGGACAGTCCACGCTCATAATTTCTAGATTTTTTGCATTCAGTGCCAGCCCGGAAAGGAGGTGTTCACGGGATTCGGCATCTAAATCAGAGGTAACTTTTGTATGGTCATCGAAGACATCAAAGATAAGATTCATGTGGATCACCCTGACAGGAATCTTCCCGAAGTCTTCTTTGTAATACCGGAACAGGCGATCAGTCATGGATATACCTTATACCCTGTCGAATGTGCTCTCTTCTGAGGTATTTATACATATGCCCATCTTTCAAAAAACAAAAAAAATCGACTTCTTACCACTTGGATCCCCGGACCGGGTGCAACAAACCTTGGTGTGTGTTCCTTTTCGGCAGACAGCGGCCTCAGGAAGGTAGTGGGCTGGCTGGTTTCAAAATCTGTAAGAAACGGGAGAGTTTATGTATCCCCCTGCGCATGTTCCTCCATCCCTGACCTAACCTTATGGGGGTGGGAAGGGAAGGAGTGAGTCTTTTGAGATGCATTATTGAAGCCTGGATCCCGGCCAAGACCGGCAACTGCAGCGTAGTTGACGGAACCCTGCCCGTGAAGATAAAAAAATACCTCGAGGCCGTAAAACCAGAGGCCGTGTACTTCACGGTCAGGGATGGTCAGCGGACCATGATCGCGGTCGTGAACCTGCCCAGCGAAGACAAAATGGTGGCAATGATGGAGCCCCTCTGGCTTGACTGGGAAGCATCCGTCAGCTGCACACCCGCGATGACGCTTGCAGATCTTGAGAGGTCAGGCAAGGACATGGAAAAACTCGCAAAAGAACGGAGTCAGCCGTAAGGAAGAAAATTCTTTTTTTAATAATTCACCCTGACTGTGGAATAGTTAAGAAAAATAAGGTTTTGCGTCTATGAATAATTCTCAATAAAACCAAGGATTAACTATCTATTCATAATATAATTCACGACATGACTTCTTCGGAACCTAGAAAAAATATCTGGGATGCCGTAGTCATTGTGCAGATTATGTTAATCGTTTTTATCGGCTTATGGTTCTGGAGCAACATAGAGGATGAACAGAGTTATACCATTCATTTAGAAGAATTGAATGATAATGGTGTTCATCTGGGAAATTTTGGAGCAAATATTATTTCTCTATCCGATAAGGATTTTGAAATGTTTCCGAAACTGGCACCTGTAATTCGGGACAATACACAAACTTATGCAATAGATGAAAATGGTAACCTGCTTTATACAATAAAAATTACTGATGATGAACATTCGGGAATCATACATCGATTCGGATATGATGTGAGATTTTTCGACTATAATGGAAGTTATTTTAGTTTCACGCCCCCGCCGCTGCATTAAAAAATATTATTTTTTAAACAAGACGGAACGGTTTCTTTTCCTTACACCTTTTTTGGCAGAAATCTGCCCCCTGTCAACCACTTTTCCGCGAAATTGACACCGATAAAACCGGATTATTGCCTGAACCCGGTCCCGTATCAAAACAGACCCTTTAGTCGTATTCACCGTTTATCATCGTGGTATGTCAGGGGAACTCCACCCCCGTGGGTCCCAGCGGAGATCTCTTCGCCGGTTTTTTAGAATTTCCGAATTCACAACAATGCAAAAAAAACTCCCGTCAGACGATTTGGTTTTTGAAAAGGGATTGGAAAATTTACGCTGTCTATAAAACAGACTCCATTTTGGGTTATTTTTCAAAAGGACAGGACAAAGAACTGTAGTTCTTCCATGACCCTGCAGGAAAACTGAATGGTGTCTGAAAAAGGGGTCAATATCAGCCATTAATCCGGAATTATTTTCGGGGCCTTAATGACACGGCAATCGTACAAATTGCCAATGCACCGATGATTGCAAAGGGGGAAAGTACCGCACGGGTCTGAACAGGAATGGTACCGCTACCCGCCTGGAACACCGCGGGGACCTGGGTTACCTGGCCTCCCGGAACATTTACCGACGTCGACCAGTCGCTATACCCGGGGAGCTTCATGTTGATGATATGTGTTCCCGGGGCGACATTATAGATCGTGACCGGGGCAATACCCCGGAACTGGCTGTCAAGATATACCTGTCCGCCGGCGGGTGTCGAGGTCGCCACGATAGAACCTGCCCCCCCGGATGAGACGGCCGTACTCTGCGGGACAACCGTTGGCTGCGAAAATACCGCGTTGACGGATGAGATCTGCCCGCTGGTTACCTCAACCGTTTGCGTGAAATCCGTATATCCCGGGTTATGGAGAAGTATCGTGTGGGATCCGGGACTGACGGAGATGACATTAAACGTATTCCCGGAGGTCGTGGATCCTTTGTAAATCCCGTCAAGATAGACCAGCGCTCCCGGCAGATTTGAGGTAATATCTATCGAACCGTACCGGATGATGTCGAATAGGAACTCATAGCCAGATCAACATTGGTTCCCTGGCCGGCCACAACGTTTTCCGTGGTTGTCATGACCTCATACCCGGCAAGATGGAGTTCGACCTGGTGGGCTCCCTCTGACAGTGAACTGACGGTGACCGGGGAAGTTCCCTCGTAATTTCCGTCAACATACACATCCGCACCCCGGGGTGTCGAATCGATAAACATTGAGCCATAGTTCACCAGTGAAACAAGGTTCGCATCGACCTCCATGCTCGCACCATTATCGACATAGACATTGGTGATATAGGCTTCATACCCGGAATAATCAACTTCGACGGTATGGTACCCCGGTGTCAGGCCGGTAAATATGTAGGGAGTTGTCCCGGTATTATACCCATCAAGGATGACCATTGCCGACGACGGGTTGGAAGTAACGGTGATTGCACCTGAAGGATAATAGGAGGTTATCGGATACGAGTATCCCGGGGGATAGTAATACGTCGGTAAATAGACCGGACCTGATGGGAACACCAGCACCGTGACCGTAACCACGGGAATTGTCGCCGTCGGGGTTACCGTGATTGTTGTCGGGGATACGGTCTGGGTAACCGGGACCGTCGTGAAAGTTAACGTCGGGGTTACCGGGTACTGTCATTGGAGGGGTCGGGGGGGTGGTCCGGGGAATGGTGGGAGTTGGCGTAGCCCGGGTCGTCTCCGGCGTTCTTACCGGGGGTGAAAAAGTTGGTTGAACGGTTGTCTCATGCCGGGGTGGTTGCATGGGGTGCGTGATCGGCATCTCCACCTCTCCGGATTGATGCGGGGGTGCCCGGGTGGGAGAAACAGCGACCTTCGCGGAATTTGCCCCGGAGCTGGTGGCATTGATCACAGGGTTATCCGGGGTAACCTGTGCTGACGCTCCAATAACAACCACAGGCATAAAAATTACCCCCAGTGCGAGAATTAAACACGATAAGGACAACAGATATTTCATGACAATCTTCCGTTCGTTGTTGGTATCCTTTAAAAATCTCAATGCTTATTATTTCTTTGGGCAATTACAAAATCTGAAATAACGGGAACCGGGCCGGGCACCATTGAATCAGACCATTTCTGACTTTTTCAGGATGACCTGCGCCAGTTCAGGGAATTTGCGATCGGTGTTCAGTACCAATCATCCCGAAAAAACATTTTTTCTCCCGGTTCCGGTTTGTTTTCCGGTCAGGTGTTCTTTCCCGGGCAGGAGATACGGAAATTCTCAATTACGATCCCTGACAATACAGATCCATGGATCCTGACGCCCCGGCCCGCGATCATAAGGGACTGACCGAACCAGAGGCACGTGAACAGCTCAGAAAGTTCGGCAAAAACCGGATAACTTCCCGGCGTGAGATCACGTTCCTCGGTATCGCCAGGGAAGAGATCACAGAACCCATGATCCTCCTGCTCCTCGCCGTCGGCGTGTTTTATACCATCCTGGGAAACCTCAGCGATGCTCTTACCCTGTACGCCATTATCGCAACGCTTGTCATTGTCGAGATCGCCAATGAGTACCGGGCAAAAAAAGCCATCTCATCACTCGCCCGGCTTGCTGAACCAAAAACGAGGGTCGTGAGGGACAGCACGATCCGGGAGGTGGCGACAGAAGAGGTGGTTCCGGGGGATCTCCTGGTCTTTGTCTCCGGGACCCGGGTGGCAGCAGACGGGAAGGTGGTTTCAGCCGTCAGCCTCCAGGTGGACGAATCTTCTCTGACCGGTGAATCATTCCCCCGGGAGAAGGGGCCGGGCGACGAGGTATCCGCAGGCACCCTCGTAATCGCAGGTGAAGGCATGATGGAAGCAGCACTTACCGGCGGGGCGACGCGGATTGGGCAGACTCGCTGCACAGGCCCAGGAGATCCGGCAGCCAAAGACCCCGCTCCAGCTCGCGATGAAAGCGCTGGTAAAAACCCTGGTCTTTGTCGCCCTGTTCTTCTCGATCAGTATTCCCCTTATCGGATTTTTGCAGGGGCAGCCGCTCCGCCAGATGTTCCTCACCGGCCTTGCCCTTGCATTTGCCACTATCCCGGAAGAACTCCCGATCATCATCACGATGAACCTGGGGCTCGGCGCGTATATGCTCTCGAAACAAAATTTCCTTGTCAAGAAATTAAAAGCAGCCGAGACGCTGGGAAATGCGACCGTGATTGTCACCGATAAGACCGGCACGCTGACCGAGAGTTCAATGAGGGTCGGCATGATATTTCCCGAAGGCGACTCCTCCCGTGTCCTGCGTTCTGCCCGTTCTGCGATGACCGATCTGTCCGATTCCATAACCGATCGCGCAATCATCACTGCTGCCGATAATCAACACATCTCTGCCGATTCAGGACGGATCATAAGGGAACATTCGTTCGAAACGGGAAAAAAGACCCGGGCTGTTATCAGGGATCAAAACGGGATCCTTGTCCTCTCTGTGATTGGTGCCCCCGAAGAAGTGCTTGCCGGAGTATCCGGTGATACAAGCCAGGCGATGGCAGCGCTTGCACGGGAGACTGCACGGGGACAGCGGGTGATTGCGGTAGCGCACCGGGCAGTCACACCTGCAGAACGGGATAATCCATTCCCGGCACCTGAACGGGACCTTATCCTCGATGGGCTTATCGCGATTGAAGACCCCCCCGTCCCGGTGTCAGGGAAACGATAGAACGGGCCCGGCGTGCCGGCATCAGGATCATCATGGTGACGGGGGACCATCCCCAGACAGCCGCCGCTATTGCCGGTGAGGTAGGGATTCCTGATACCCGCGTCCTTGAAGGAAAAGATCTTGATGCGCTCAACGATCCCGATCTCCGGACCGCACTGGACAGCGTATCCGTATTTGCCCGGGCCACTCCGCAGCATAAGTACCGGATCGTCAAAACCCTCCAGGAAAAAGGAGAGGTCGTGGCGGTTACCGGGGACGGGGTGAACGATTCACTTGCACTGAAAGGGGCAGACATCGGGATCGCAATGGGAATCAAGGGTACCGATGCGGCAAAAGAAGCTGCCGATATTGTCATTGCCGATGACAATTTCATCACCATCGGCAAAGGCATCTTTGAAGGCAGGCGCATATTCGACAATCTCTCCAAGGGTGTCAAATATTATCTCTCGGTGAAAGTCGCCCTGATTGCAGTCTTCGCCGCATCGCTTGCGGCTGGTATCCCGTTTCCCTTCTCCCCTATCCAGATTATCCTTCTCGAACTCTTTATGGATCTCGGGGCTTCCGCTTCGTTTGTTGCAGAACCCCCCGAACCTTCTCTTGATCGGCGCCCACCGCATGATCCGCGGATTCCATTCCTCAATACCTCCATGCTGACGGGTATTGCCCTGGGCGGGACTGCCCTCTGGCTTGCGGTGTTTGTTCCCTACCGGGCGGCTGTATACCTGGGTATCCCGCTGGTGGCTGCACAGACCGCAGCGTTCTCCTCGTGGATGATCGGGCATATCCTTCTTGCATTCTTCTCACGTTCGGCACACGATCCCCTCTACCGGATCGGGTTGTTTTCAAACCGGGTCATGGTCCTGTGGGCAGCAGGAGCCTCAGTATTCCTTGCATTCCTGTTAGGAGTTCCATCTGTCGGGCAGCGTTTCGGCATTACGCATATTTCCGCCGTAACGCTTCTCGTTATTGCTGGTTTTGCCCTGGCCTGCATGGCGGGGTTCGAGCTGGGAAAAATGGTTAAAAAAAAGCGGAAGTAGAACCGAGGGTTTAAAGGAATAAGGCCACTTTAACTTTTTAAATATTCGGGCAATCGGGCGCATCTTCGCGGGATGAGGAATATCTCCTCGTTTCATCCGGACGGGCAATTCGAATTGCAGATTTTGTTTTTCAGGTAAAATTATAAATAATCAGGGATAAAATGAGCCTCCTGGTGAAACACGATGCCTTCATTTGCCTGCAAAGATATCGGGATGGACTGTAAATTCCAGACGACTGCACCGACTGAGGCCGAGCTGATCAAAAAGATCGCTGAACATGCAAAAAGCGTTCATAAAATTGATCCTGTTCCGCCCGACCTTATGGTTAAGATCAAAAAAGCCATCAAAAAATAATCCTATATTTATCTTCATACCTCTCTTCGTGCACTTTTTTTGCCACTCCAATGTATAGGTGCAGTTGCTGCGGTTTTTATCCGACAACTTTTCCGACAGGGAAACTCAGAATGGAAACATGACGGGGACCGCCTGGACGCTGACCTGTCCAATCCCTTATGACCGATCTGTATGACCTCTCCAGCGGGCTCATTCATTCCGGAGAATACTTCCCGGTAGGGAGCAAGACCCACCATGGCGGTAACTATTGGTCAACTTCGTTTATATCTGATTTCTGAGGGATATTCCAGAATCACCCAAAATCACTTATACTGCCTTCAAACCCGATTTTGAAGTTCACCCGACTGCAATTCATGAATCCCGTGTCACTATCAGAAGTGTATTAACACAACAGGCATCAAAGCTACCGGAAGAATACCCGACGATACGGGGAAGGATCGATCATATGGCTGTCGCAATACATATTCAGAATTTAACCCGGCGATTTAACGACCTGGTCGCCGTGGACAATATATCCTTTGATATCGATCACGGGGAGATATTCGGGCTGCTCGGCCCCAATGGTGCCGGGAAGACAACGACCCTCTCCATGCTCTCGACCATGCTCAAACCCACTTCAGGATCGGCGACCATCAATGGCATCGATATTGAACAGGACGAAGACGGGGTAAGGAAATCCATCGGTATTGTCTTCCAGGACCAGAGCCTTGATGAAGAACTGACGGCGTGGGAGAACATGGACTTTCACGGGCGTCTGTACCGTATTCCCACGGAAACAAGGAAGCAGAGGATCACCGAGCTCCTCAAACTCGTTGAGCTCTGAAGACCGGAAAGATGACATCGTAAAAACATTTTCAGGGGGGATGCGGCGGCGCCTCGAAATCGCACGCGGTCTTCTCCACCATCCTTCGGTCCTCTTTCTCGACGAGCCGACACTCGGGCTTGATCCCCAGACCCGCAATCACCTCTGGCAGTACATCGCAACCCTCGCAAAGGAGAAAGGGATCACGATCATCCTCACCACGCATTACATGGATGAGGCGGACCGGTTATGCAACCGGATCGCTATCATCGATCACGGAAAGATCATCGCCCTCGATACCCCGAAGAACCTCAAGGACGGGATCGGGGGGGATGTCGTGACCATCAAATCTTCTGATCCGGCGGCCATTGTTGCTGCCCTGACAGAGCCCTGGATCACCCGTGTAGAGAAACATAATGACGAGGTAAACATCAGCCTGCAGAATGCCGAAGAGCATATCAGCGCTATCGTGACGCTGCTCAACTCAAAACAGGTCCCGATCGAATCCATCGCCATACACAAACCTACGCTCGAAGACGTGTTTCTCTCCTTTACCGGAAAGACCATCCGGGAGGAAGAAGCGGACCATAAGACGAACATGCGCATGTACCAGAGGATGGTGAGGCATTAACCATGGATATCGTCTATACCATCTGGCTCCGGAATATGAAACGCTACATACGGTCAAAGAGCCGGATCATCGGCAGTATCAGTATGCCCCTCTTCTTCCTGCTCTTCTTGGGGTTTGGCCTGAACTCTGTCGTGCAGTTACCCGGGCTCGGCGGTAATTACATTGTATTCCTGATCCCGGGCATGGTCGCAATGAGTGTTCTCTTCACATCCGTCTTCTCCGGGATCCAGATCATCTGGGACAAGCAGTTCGGATTTTTGAAAGAGACGCTGGTAGCACCGGTCTCGCGGCTGGAGATCATGCTGGGCCAGACCCTCGGCGGGGCAACGACGGCAGTCCTCCAGGGATTCATGATCCTCGTCCTTTCCGTGTTCATCGGGCTCCATATTCAGAGCCTGACCGGGTTTCTCATTGCGTTCATGTTCATGGCACTGATCGGCATATCGTTCACTGCCTTTGGTATTGCCATCGCATCACGGATGGAGGATATGACCGGTTTCCAGCTTATCATGAACTTCGTGGTCTTTCCGATATTCGGGCTTTCCGGTGCACTGTTCCCCATCAGCTCATTGCCGTCATGGATGGGACCGGTTACCCTTTTTGATCCCCTGACCTATGGTGTCGAAGGGATCCGGTTTGGCCTGACCGGGGTCTCGCAGGTCAACCCCCTCGTCTGTTTCGTGGTTATCGGGGGTTTTGCCCTGGTCATGACCGTCCTTGGCGCATTCCTGTTCAGGAAAATCAAGTTCTGAACCGAAAAAGTGCCTCTTTTTTTGGTCCGACCTTTCCCGGGGAATAAGAAAAAACGGGGAGTGTCCCCCGCTCCTGATTTTCACGTTCTTCAGGTCCAGGAGAAACATGGATACATAAAAAAAGGTTGCCCACTCCTCGCGAAAATCGCCCTATTCAGGGATGGGTGAGGACTTAGTTCATCAAAATCCTCATATGGGATGCAACCCATTCCCGAATAGGTCGCTCCCCCGCTGCGGATCCGCACCTGAAAAAAATCACTGCACCGCCGTGCCCCGGAGAGCCCTGAAGCGGGGACCCTCCTGATGCTATGATTTTTATTGGTATCTTATTTTATTGTGAACGCAATTGCCAGATTATTAGTGTTCTATAATGACAGTATCTCCCAACTACCTATCGCCACAGGATCTCCACGGGTTTCCGGCGGGGAATCCCGTAGGTTTTGTACTGCGGGTAGCCAAACATCATGGTGTAAGCACATTTCCGGCCCGGAGGTAATGCGAATGCTTCCTTCAGGGGCTCGTATGCAGCGGCAGCCATCGAGAGGAAACCGGCCCAGCATGTTCCGATGCCAAAGGCCGGAGCCGCAATATCGGCATGTGTCAGGGCAATGATGGCATCGATCGACGCGACCGGGTTGTCTTCGGGGATATGGGCAATGAGCAGGTGGGGTGCGCCCCGGCATACCGGGTCATAACCATGCTCCCATCCGGCGATGAGGGATGGGACATACCCGCTCATCGGATGACCGCAGTTCCGGAGAGTCTTCATCCAGTCGATGGTCAGCCCGGCGAGCCGGTGAACTTCTTCGGGTTCATGCACGACCAGCCACTGCACCGGCTGCCCATTTCCCCCGGATGCTGCATACCTCGCAATATCGAGGAGATCTTCGATCGTCTCCTTTGCAACAGGGTCTTTCGTGAAATGCCGTACCGACCGGCGCCTTTTAAGGTAAGCGCCAAGATCCTCCGGGGAGATTTTACCGGCACCGTCCGGGCTTTGAACTTTGCCGTCGGGAAGAAAGTTCAACAGGAGCGCCTGCGATGGACAGGAGACCTCGCAGTGCCCGCACCGGATGCACATCCCGGCTTTTGTGTCCTGGACGCGGGGCAGGCAGGACTCTCTTGCCGGTTCCACAATCGAAACCGGACATACCGTAGAACAGATCCCGCAGCGGGTGCAGAGATCTTCATCAACAAAAATAGTTGTCATGGTACCCGTTCCTTATAAGTACCGGTGAGCGGTTGCAGATAAATCTCTCCGGTGCCTGCTTAATGATACTGCTTATGGATTCCGGGTTTAAAAAATAGCGGATGGTGACCCGGTTCGTCCATAAGCCTTCCATTCCTTTGTCGTCAATCGCGAATCGGGATCGGTGTAAACCCTGATAGGGCTCCCTGTCCGTTTTGGCACGGGGGCTCCTCAATCACGATCTTTATTATCGATCCGAGAGAAAATTTTCCCGTCCTTTCCCTGCAGGTGATGGTAATAGTCAGAATCTCGTGGTGATGTGATCGGATGGATACCAGGCAAAAGATCATCATAGGCATTCTCATGCTCGGGACACTCATGGGTTCAGTTGATTCCACCATCGTTATCCTTGCCTTTCCAACCATCTCGGAACACCTCCATTCCGACCTTCTGACCACCCTCTGGATGATCCTCATCTATCTCCTCGTCGTTGCGGTATGCACTACCCAGCTCGGACGACTGGGTGATATATACGGGAGGAGCCGTATGTTCAACACCGGTTTTGGCGTGTTTACCGCAGGTTCACTCTTTTGCGGCTTGTCCCCGTCGATCTACTGGTTGATCCTCTCCCGGGGCATACAGGCATTCGGCGGGGCACTCATGCAGGCAAACAGCGGGGCTATCATCGCCGATGAATTCCCCCCCAACGCCCGTGGCACGGCATTCGGGTATATCTCCCTTGGCTGGACAAGCGGGGCGATGCTTGGCATAGTCCTCGGCGGGATTATTACGACCTATATCGGGTGGGAATATATCTTCTTCATCAACGTGCCGATCGGAATCATTGCGACCATGCTCGGGATACGGTACGTGAAGGATTCGGTCAGGGTCAAGGCACACCTTGATACGCCGGGTATGGTACTGCTGGGGGCTGCTCTCACCCTCATCTCGTACGCGGGAGTTGATTTTGCCAGTCAGGGTACCGCCGGTTCAAATATCCTCACATTCCTTTCCGGGATTGTGGCCAGTGTCCTGTTTCTCGCCTGGGAATTCAGGACTCCCAACCCCATGATAGACTTTACCGCCTTCAGAAACCGGATCATGAAATATTCCATCATGGCATCCTTTTTCTTAAGCCTTGGCTACCTGTCGGTCGTGTTCCTTATTACGATGTACCTCCAGGGGATTCGCGGCCTCTCACCCCTCGACGCAGCGCTCCTCCTGACTCCCGGCTACGTGGTGGGAAGCCTCCTTTCCCCGTTCATGGGCAGGCTCTCCGACCGGTACGGGGCACGTCTTCTTGCGACCTCCGGCGCCGTTATGCTGATCATTGCAACGCTTGGCTACCTCACCCTGCGACTCGATACTCCCCTCTGGGTGGTGCTGGCCGCGTCCGGTATCTCGGGTATCGGTTCAGCGATGTTCTTCCCGTCAAATAACAGTGCTGTCATGGCAAACGCTCCCCCCGGGTCCTATGGCGGCATCTCCGGTGTCCTGCGGACGGTGCAGAATATTGGCATCCTGGGAAGTTTTGTCGTAGCTATCACTGTTGCTTCGGCGTCGATTCCCCGGTCCGTTGCATTCGAGGTTTTCATTGGGACGACGAACCTTGTCGGCGGCGTTTCAGAATCGTTCCTGCACGGCATCGACGCCTCGCTCTGGGCATCCATTGGCATCATGGGGGTTGCTGCCGTCCTTTCCTGGATGCGGGGACGTGAGGTCAGGCGCGCTGAACAGTGAGTTTTTCCGGTGGTTTTCCCGGGCATCTTGACCATCAAAAATTTAATGAAAAATATTTTAACATAATTACACATTTTATTTTACCAGATAGGGTGAGGTTATGAAGAAAATTCTCCTGATCGGGTGCGTAATCGTTTTCTTGTTTGTCGCCGGTTGCATGACAATTCCTTCTGGTGCCGGTACACCCCGGCCAACGCTGACGGGTACGACGCCATCGCAGGTTCCCTCAGTTACGGCGGTGTCAAATCCCGTTTTACCCATGAATGCAACCGTGACATTGGGAACAACGGAAAATCCGTTCACCGCGTCGATCGATAGTATCGAGATTGATACTCCGGCCGAACCCGGTAAACAGACCATAACGATCTATGTTGCCGTAAAAAATACCGGGACGGAGTCTGTCCGGTTGGTCTGGTTCAGCAGGCTGACGGATAGTAATGGCAACACGTACGGGGGAATCGGGATATCCCATGGAGGTACCGGTGCCCGGTCTGGCCTGATCTATCCGAATTCGACAGAAGTCTGCGCGGGACTACGTTGTCGTTCCCGATACGGGTTTTTCACCATTATCCAGAGGAGCGATGCTCGACGTTTACTTCATGGTAAAAAAGTCCGATACCGATATGGTCCTGCGGGAACCCGATTACCACACCCGGTGGGCTATTGATCCCGGCGTGATTAAATAGTCTTTTTTCGCTGTCCTGCGGGAACGACGATCGGTAAACCGGGGATCACTTTTTTCCGCGCAGCATCTCCGCTCGTTAATGGGTGAGCCGCATCGGTTATCCGTGATGGGCGGCAGATATGACCTGTGCCCGGGAAGCACACGGGCATGAAAAAGCCCCGGAGATAACGACCTGACGGGACTGTCTTAAAAAAATCTCCGCCGGATAATCCCC
This sequence comes from uncultured Methanoregulaceae archaeon, assembly GCA_963829225.1. Taxonomy (GTDB): domain Archaea; phylum Halobacteriota; class Methanomicrobia; order Methanomicrobiales; family Methanospirillaceae; genus Methanoregula. The sequence goes on from CAWHHQ010000003.1 coordinate 101,883, forward strand.
GGGGAGAAAACGCAGAGGGAAAATATAAAACCCCCTGCAGGTATCAGACAATGTGTATTATGGGACGTATTTTATCCCCGGATAGATATACCCGCGAAAACCATCTTCTGTTACCGGGAGATCAAACCGGTTCATGATTAAATTACGGAATTCTTTTTCGAGTATTAAATCCGGAATCTTCCTTGTCTGTTTCTTGTAAAACCTAATCCATTCTGCCCAGAGCAGCATGCACTGCACATCGCAGATTGCGTTAGGTTTTATATGCCGCGATAAAAATTCCTGGAAGATCTTCAGTTCATTCAGTTCTTCGGAGCTGACCTTAATCCCCAGGTTATTGCAATTTCTTTCCAGATCACAGTCTGCATTATCCGGGTAACCGGCGTACCGGGCAATACCAGTGCCGGATGGTTTCTGGATAACGTTCATGGGAAACGCATACGGCTGGTTGAAACCGAAGGTTTTACTGATTTCTGAACTCTTCATAGCGGAAATGGAAATCACCATGCTATGTTTTGGACAGGTAATTTATAGCCAATTGCCTAAAAAACAGTTTTTGAAACATTTTCTGAAACAATTCCGAAAAGGAATGTTCTCAGTCCGATATTTTTATCCTCTCCGCTTCCTATGAGGAGAAGTAATGAACCAGACAGTGACTGCAGAACGTGCCGGAAAGATCATGCTGGCCTTTGCCCGGCTGACCGGCCTGGAACCGGAAGGTATTCACCCGCATCGCTACCTCTGGACAGATGCATTTGCCGTTTGCAATTTTATTGAATTGTACCGGCAGACCGGTGATAACGCATACCGGGAGATGGCCCTGAGCCTGGTCGGACAGGTGCATCATACACTCGGGCGGTACCGCGAAGATGACTTCCGTACCGGTTGGATAAGCGGACTTCCGGGACCGGAAGGGGAACTGCATCCAACCTCAGGGGGGCTACGGATTGGTAAACCCCATAAGGAACGGGGCCCGGCCGAGCCGTATGATGAACGCCGCGAATGGGACCAGGACGGACAGTACTATCATTACCTGACAAAATGGATGCATGCTCTTCACCAGGTAAGCAGGCTTACCGGTGAGGTGAAATATCTCACGTGGGCAATCGAACTGGCACAAACGGCTCATGCCGGATTCACGTATGTACCCGATCCGGCGGAAGAAAGCGGATGTTCTGGAAGATGAGCACGGATCTTACCCGCCCGTTGGTTTCTTCCATGGGTCAGCACGACCCCCTTGATGGTTTTGTCACGTACCATGAGCTGCACCTCGCTGCAATGCAGGATTTCGGACAACCACCGCAATCCGGCCTGACCGCAGCTAGTGCGGATATGGCCGGTATCTGCCGGGAGATGAGTCTTTCAACCGATGATCCCCTGGGTATTGGGGGACTTTTATCCGATGCGATGAGGATCGTGCAACTGACGATAAAGAGGGGCTCCCCTTATGGCAACCTTCTCGAATCCCTCCTTGACGCGGGCCTGAGAGGGGTTGATTATTTCAAACGGGGCAATACCCTGAAATTCCGGCCGGATATCGTCTTGCCTTTCGTGAACTCGGTCTTTCGATCGGCCTCTCAGGAGCAGAGTTGCTGAAGGTATGGATCCGGGAGAACCCGGATCTGTTCGGGAAGTCGGATAACCTGCAACGACAGGTCCAAACCCTTACCGGATTGAGACCGTTCAGGAACACCATCGAAGAGTTCTGGACGCATGATACGAACCAGGAGGCTGATACCTGGACCGGGCACCGGGAGATCAACATGGTGATGCTTGCCACCAGTCTTGCACCCCGGGGATTCCTGGTAATTTCCTGACCGGATACGCTGAAAAATGCAGAGCTGCAGCGGAATAACCTGCCGGGGAACCCGGGAAAGTCCCCTCGTATCCGTAACAACAGGTCGCTCTTCCGGGAGATCTCCTGTCCCGGCATTGTTTGATTTATCTTCCCCGAAGATTTCAGGTTCCGGATCGTGCAAAAGAACGGGAAGAACAGGGTTTCGATCCCCGGAAAACCCGTCGGGTCTGCGCGGCGGTCAATGCTTCAGAAACCTAGAAGGTGCCGATACCTTCTGGAATTCCACACCGTCACGATCCCCTTCTTGAAACAGGGGCCTGATCTCATTGTTGCTTTTTCTGGTTCAGGGCTTTTTCAACATGTACCAGAAGATCCTTTTCAATCACGGGTTTGAGGATGTAACCGCATGGCGATGCATCTTTTGCCCGGGCTATGATGGTATCATTGGAATGTGCGGTTAAGAAAATGACCGGAATATCATACTGGTTACGGATACGGGTCGCAGTCTCGATGCCATCAAGTTGTCCATCAAGCGTTATATCCATCAGGATAAGATCCGGGCGGGGAATCCGCTCGACGTGCCGGAGAGCGTCCTCGCCGCAGGGAACCGGTTCCCTGACTTCGTAGCCCGCATTCGCCAGGATCTCCATGAGATGGAGCGCAATAAGTCCTTCATCCTCAACTATCAGAATTGATTTCTCTGTCATGATGCTCCTGCTCTGCCTCGTTTTCCCGAAAAATAACCCGTTAAAAAATAGAGGTTATCTGAGGATGATAAAATGACCTGTCCGGGTGCGAAGGAAAGAGCTGCCGGCAAAACCTCCCGGGAGATCGCGATCAGATCTGAGATCAAAGAACAGGACAGCCGTCGTTGAAAATCTCCTTCCGAACCTCACCGGATACGAAGTTGATCACCGGTACCCTGATCATAAACTACAAATATCGGTTACCGTGATCTCATTTTATCCGGGAAGGTAACGAGAATCTGGCCTAAATTCCTTCCCGCAGTCAGGTAAACCGAAAAGAGCCACGGTACCGGGCCCGGAATGAGGGAAAAAGTTCCTCCCGCCGGCATCAGGACCCCAAGCCCCATGGGATCCCTTTACACCGGACATTGATGAACGGGTACCGCATGATCCTGGAGAGAAAGCACCTATGGACACCCCTCCCCCGGTAAATAATTCGCGGGTCGCCACCTTGTTTTATGAGATCGCTGATCTCCTGAGGATCAAGGGTGAGAAGTTCAAACCCCAGGCTTACGCAAAGGCTGCTCACGCGATCGAGACCCTGCCGGAGGATATCGCCAATATCAGCAAACAGGAAAAACTCGAGGAGATCCCCGGTGTCGGCGCGCACCTTGCAGCAAAGATCCGGGAAATTATCGAGACCGGCCGCCTCGATTACCTCGAAGACCTGCGCCGGGAGATGCCGGCAGGGGTACGTGACCTGGCGGAACTGGAGGGTATCGGGCCAAAAAAAGCCATTATCCTGAACCGTGAGTTAGGTATCACCAACCGGGCAGAACTTGAGGAAGCAGCAAAGGCAGGGCGGATCCGCGATCTGCCCGGCTTTGGCGAGCTGAGCGAGAAGAACATTTTGCGCAGTACCGGTGCGAAAAGCAGGGGCGGGCGTTTTTTACTCGGCGATGTCCTTCCTGTTGCCCAGGTAATTGTCCAGCACCTTGCCACGCTTCCCGTGGTAAAGCAGATCAGCCTTGCCGGGTCTCTTCGAAGAAAAAAGGAGACGATAGGAGATGTCGATATCCTGGCAACATCTCCCGAGCCCGGAAAGGTAATGGCGGAGTTCTGCTCGTTCTCCTCGGTGGACCGTGTCACGGTCCGTGGCACGACCCGGAGTCAGTCGTTCTGGCCACCGGCCTGCAGGTAGACCTGAGGGTGGTGAAGGAAGACCAGTATGGGGCTGCCCTCCAGTATTTTACCGGGTCAAAGGACCATAATATTTCACTCCGCCGACTGGCTCTTGACCGGAACTGGAAGCTGAACGAATACGGGCTCTCTGACCTTTCGACCGGAGAGAGAATTGCCGGTAAGAGCGAGGACGAAGTCTACCGGATGCTGGGCCTGCCGTTCATCGAGCCGGAACTGAGGGAGGACCGTGGTGAGATTGAAGCGGCGCAGAAGGGGAATCTGCCCCGGATTATTCCCTATACTGCAGTGCGGGGAGATCTCCATGTCCATACTTCATGGGGTGACGGGAAACATACCGTTGAAGAGATGGCAGATGCAGCAAAACAACTCGGATACGAATATATGGCAGTCTGCGACCATGCGAAGAGTCCGCAGTTTACCCGGGGGCTGACTGACAAACAGATCACCGGGCAGGAGAAGGAGATAGAACAGGTCAACCGGTCCCGGGAAGGGTTCGAGGTACTCCCGGGGATAGAATGCAGTATCGGTGATGACGGGACGCTGGATGTCAACGATGCGGTCCTGAAGGATCTTGATGTCGTGGTGGCGGGGGTTCATTCCGGCCTGGATATGCCGAAAAACGAGATGTCACAGCGCATGCTTGATGCTCTGCAGAACGAATACCTGGACATCATAAGCCATCCGACCGGAAGAATTATCCAGCAGCGGGAACCGGCAGATATCGATTTTAATGCGTTTTTCAGGGCCGCCGCAGACCACCAGGTAGTTCTCGAAATCAACGCGTTCCCGAACCGCCTGGATCTCCCTGACATAATCTGCATGAAGGCGCGGGAGTATGGACTTCGGTTTGCGCTCGGTTCGGATGCCCGGTCCCGTGATAATCTGAGTTCCATGGAGTTCGGGGTTGCAACAGCGCGACGGGGGTGGCTGGGGGCAGAGCATATCATAAACACCCTTCCCCTGCAGGATCTTCGCAGATTACTGGAGTCATAAGGTGAACGGATCCCGACGCGATGTTATGTTCACGGCTTTTCCCGGGTGCAAGGATGAAGAATCCGTTGCAGTTATCCGGGATGAACCACACCCGGCAGGTTCTCATTCCTGCCTGCCGCTATCCATGCCAAATACTATGCACCGCATCGACACCGACCCGGCAAATATCGTCTCGTTGAAGAACCTTGGGGGGTCATCTCCGGCGGCTCCGATGGCGCCGATAAGAGGGAGGAAATGCTCGCTGGTGGGATGGGCCAGCGAGGAGACCGGGTATTTTGTATAACGTATGAGCGAATCATAGTCCCTGGTGGCAACGTTATTTTTTACGATCTCGTCGAACTCAAGCGCCCATGGATAGGGTTTCGCACGCATGCTCATCATCATTAGATTATGGACAAGGTTCCCGCTGCCAAGGATCAGGACACCACGGTCTCTCAGCGGCCGAAGTTCTTCACCTGTCCTGAAGAGGAGAGATAGCGGCTGGTTGTAATTCAGGCTGAGTTGAATCACCGGAATATCAGCCTCCGGATACATGTGCCGGCAGACTGACCAGGTTCCATGGTCAAGCCCCCGGTTGTAATCGAGACCGATGCTGGTGCTGCTGACGAGGTTTTGCACGACTTTTGCCCATTCCGGAGATCCCGGTGCAGGATATTCGATCCGGTAGAGCTCATCAGGAAAACCAAAGAAGTCATGGATTGTCCGTGGGTGACTGGTTGCCGTGACCGCAGTTCCTTCCTGAATTACCCAGTGTGCTGAAATGCTGAGGATAAGGGAAGGTTTCGGGATCATCGCTGACAGATGTTGCCATGCAGTGCTGAACGGATTATTTTCCAGTGCATTCTCCGGGGATCCATGCCCTATAAAGACGACCGGCATCCTGCGACCTGCCGTAAATGCAGGCGTTTCCTCCCCGCTTTCCCTGCCAGGTATGGCCGGAGATGACGCCCCGTCGTCCGGCAGCGTCTTTGCAAGGGATTGTATAACTCGAGGTCCCACGGGAGTATCACCTTCTTCCCGCAGCATGAGATCTCCTGCTCCGGGAATGCCTGGTTTGTTCATTCCCGGAGATAAAAAAAGATATCCCGGTCGGGAAGAGGGAAAACGTAATTATTTTTTCCGGTTTTTTGCTCCCGCCTTTCCTTCCTTCATAACGATCTTTGCAGGCCGGGGGCGGTCCTGGTGATTTCCATGATCCGTATCCAGCACCTGCCCGGGTGGCGGGGTGTGAGGATTATGGCGGGGAGGAAGCACCGCCTTTTTTTGCGGATGGTGTTCGGGATGAGGATGGAGGTGATCCAGGGGGTGATGTTTGTCCTCCTCCCGGTGTCGGTCCTTGTCAAGGCTTGCCGGTGATTCGATATGGGACTGGTGATCATGGGGTGTAGGATGTGGTTCGCGTCTTGGTGGCATATTTTTATTACATTCTTTTCTTCCTGATAAACGATTGCATATTGACACCGGTAAACCCTGCCTGCCCTGAAGATCAGAATCCTTAAACAATCACCGGGGATGAAGCAGGAAAAAAATGTTCAGTTATCCCAAAAAAAGGATTTTATATACCTAATCTTTTTTTTCGATATTCCGGATTTTGATTCAAAATCTGTTATCATACGAATATTTTTTATGAGAACCACCATTTATCTTATCATATGGATGAAGAAATAAATAATCTCGTTATCGGGGTTATTTTTTTAATTCTTATTATCAATACGACGATGCTGATGTCTATCGCTTCCGCGCTGTATGGACCGGCACCGGAGAGTCCGTCTCCTCCTCACCAGATCCCTCATTTTCGGTTTTATCCCCTTCTCCGGAACCCACATTTCCTGTTTACGCGTCTTCCGCTGATCCCGATCCACCCGATCCGGTGGCAAATCTGGTGCCAGCCATCGTACCTCTTGTCAACCAGGGGACGGCTCTGCGGGATACTAATGTGGTAGTATCGGACCAGGGAACCCGGCCTGTTATAAAATCAGTTTCATCATACGTGACCGTTGAACCAAAAGATGCCCCGGATATAGAGAGTCATATTATGATTCAACCGGAAATCCCCCAGAGGTACGAGACCGGGTATGTCACCATCTATGCTCTGACCGACCAGAATGTATCGCAGAACATGCCTGTCGTCTCCTTTTCCCTCCTGGACCCGCCGCTTGTCATTGATTATGATTTTACACCGGCAGATACCATGGACATAAAATATATTGAATATAAGGAGCTGTCCACACTGCATGAAGAAAATCTTGTAGTAAACCGCCCGTACGAAGATTCCTGGTTCATGCTTATCGTCAGAGATAAGGATACCGGACAACTTGTCACCGAGGATGGTTTTGGCAGAACGTATTCATTCCAGTCTCCAAAACAACTCGTATTGCGGAAACCGGGTAATTATTCGTTTGAATTTACCGGTGATTATGCCAAAATTAATCTGACGATGAAGGTTATACAGGAAGGGAATTTTCCGTAAATTTTTCACGATTTGCCGGTTATTATTGTTCCATTCTCATTTTTTCAATACAAGGTTCCGGGAAATTTTCTCTGGGCATAGTATTCGCGTGTGAACAATGAAGGATAGGTATTCAGATCCATGAAGGATTTATATCATGGGGGATGAACGCTGCGGCTCTCCGATTGATCTGGGACGAAAATTTTAAGGCCATCAATTTTTGTTGGAAGGCTTCTCCGGGTACATAACAGTTCCTCTCCAGGGAGTTCCCGGCGCTTTTTAACAACCGGGTCGTCAGCCCGTCCCGTGGCGATCTCCAAAAAATGCGGCCAATGACCGGCATATTCTCTTGTGCAGTTTTCTACCGGGAGACATTTCTTTTTGTAAAAAAAAGATCGGGTTATGACTGCACGACGATGGTGCCTTTCATGGAGGGATGAATTAAGCAATGGTAAGCGTATGTGCCCGGAGCGGTAAACGTGAACTGGTACGACGTCCCGTTGGGGAGCGGATCCGAGGAGAACGAGGCTGACGAACCCGCGTCAGAACCGATCTGGTGGGTGGTGACGTCCTGGTTTGTCCATGTAACCATTGTTCCGTTACCGATGGTAAGCATATCCGGCGTAAAGGTGAAGTTTTGATCAGGACTGATGGTGATCCCGTCGCGGGAACCTGGGTGGTCGCTCCCGGGGGAGTTGCCGGGCTTTGAGAGGAGTTAACTCCTGCCGATGCGCCGGTGAGTACCAAAACAACTGCACACGCTGACCAGAACAAGGAATGAGATTTGCGTCACCAAACTCCCATAATAACCCTGGTGATTGATAAATGCTCTGCGTGACCTTCATCACCCTGTCTGGTTCTCCCAGTCGCCGGAATTCCATTTCTCCAGTTAAAAACGGATTTTGGCTGAAGAACAACTTCAATCCCGGGTAAGAAAAGACATAAATACTATTTCGAGAAGAATCCAGATACCTATGGCATCTGAACGGGCAAAGAGAAACGTCCTCCTCGCTTCAGCATTGGGCTCATCACTGGCGCCTTTCATGGTTTCAGCCGTAATCGTAGCCCTTCCGGCCATCGGCCACGAGTTTTCAGCCGATGTACAGGGCTTGAGCCTGCTTACGAATATTTTTTTTGTCGCAGCCGCTGTTTTTTTAGTCCCGTTTGGAAAAATTGCTGATACATTCGGTGTGAAAAAAGTATTTACGCTTGGAATTATCGTGTATTTCATCTCGGCGTTTCTCTGTATCACGGCCCCGGATATCCGGTTTCTCACATTCGCACGATGTATTACCGGCATTGGTGCAGGAATGATCTTTGGTACTTCCATTGCCCTCCTGAGCCTTGTCTTTCCCGAATCGAAAAGGGGTAAAGCTATCGGGATCAATGTCGGTGCGATGTCCGGCGGTTTTTTGCTCGGGTTCCTCCTGGGAGGCTTCCTTACTTTTTATGCCGGATGGAGAACGATTTTTTTCCTCACTATTCCGGTTGAGATCCTGGTGATCTGGCTTATATTTACGAGAATCCGGGGAGAATGCGAGCTGGTGAGAACGCGGCATCTTGATGTCCCCGGCATGATCGTCTACGGGCTGACTATATTTTTTATCATGTTCGGGTTCTCGATGCTTCCCCAGCTGAGCGGTATCCTCATCCTCCTATCCGGGACCGTCGGTCTCATCCTGTTTCTGGCCAGGGAATACCGGGTGAATACCCCCCTGGTCGATATATCAGTGCTGGGAAAAAACCGGTTGTTCATCACCACCAATCTTATTGTCATCCTCTTCAACGCCTCTAACTTCGCCGTGATCTTTCTTTCCAGCCTGTACCTTCAGGACATCAGGAACCTTGACCCGCGGGCAGCGGGACTGATCCTGCTGACCACGGTTATTTTTATGGTACTCCTTTCACCCTTTGCCGGGAGGCTTTCCGATCGGCTCGCTCCGGTTATCGTTATAGGTGCCGGGGGAATCCTCTCCTCAGCCGGGCTGTTCATCTACGCGTTTCTCGATGCCGGGTCTTCCCTGTATCTGGTGATCCTCGCACTTTCCCTCGTTGGTGCCGGGATTGCCTTCTGCCAGTCCCCGGTAGTGAGGACAACGGTCAGTTCAGTGCCAAAGGAGATGTTTGGTCTTGTGTCGGGGATGATCGAAACCATGCGTCTTTTGGGAATGACCATCAGTGTCGCGATCGCAGGAATAATATTTGCCGCTTTTCTGGGAAATGCACACATTACTGCACCTCTTTTCCCGGTGTTCATGCAGGGCTTCCGGCTGAGTTTTATGATCTTTTTTGGGATCTCGCTTCTTTGCCTCGTCGTTATCAGGACCCTGAAACAACCCGTGGCAGCGGCCAGCTGGTAACCGATCCGGGAAACATACCATCCCCATAGCACGGTCAGAGGGTTTTTGTTCTACCTCTGCCGACAATAAATCTTCCGGCTGACACTGTAAAACAAGGAGCCTGAAAAACCCCCCGCGGTTGCAGAGAATCCTGATAGTGGGGTCATACCGGACTAATGACGTTTTATTAAGGACAATTACGGTAATGTCCCCTTCTCCCGGGCAGGGTTTTTTGCAGTTTCGTTTATGAACGACACACTGGATTCCCTTAGAACAACGGGATACATTAATGAGGATACACCGGACATGATGAGCCCCGGAGGATTTCTTCCGGAGACAACCGGGCGGGCTACCCGGCAATCTCAGGCGGATCATTGATCGTTTGCGCCGCCCCGGGAACGACCGGCGGAACAAGAGGTGATACTACCGGTATCATACAAAACGCTTCTGCCCGGTTACTTCTCACTTCCTGGTCAGCCTGTTCCGGTTCCCGGCTATCGTTTTCAGGTCAAACAATGCATCGGCTTCCTCCGGGGATAGTATCCCCTTCTCAATGGCAAGATCCCGTATTGCCTTATGGTTTATCCGGGCTTCACGGGCTATCTCTGCTGCTCTCAGGTACCCGATCTTTGGGGTGAGAAGGGTTGCAAGAACCGGGTTTGTACCTGCATGCATGGCAAGCCGGTCTTCCTGTGCTTCTATACCATCAACGCACTGCTGGGTAAAGACCGGAAGATAATGGGTGAGCAGCGAGAGCGACTGGAGAATATTATGGACTATCACCGGCGCCATCACGTTGAGTTCGAGCTGGCCGGCCTGCACAGCCATGGACACAGCGGTATCATTACCGATGATCTGGAAGGCGATCATATCCGCACATTCGGCCATGACCGGATTGACCTTCCCGGGCATGATCGATGATCCGGGTTGAACAGGAGGAAGGGAGATCTCGTCCAGACCTGTTACCGGGCCGGAACCCATGAGCCGGAGATCATTTGCAATCCTGATCAGTTCAAGGGATAGTTCCTTCAGGGAGCCCGAAAATGCTCCCATCAGCGACAGGCTCTGCAGCGCCTCGAAACTGTTTCTCGCGGGGATAAGGTCAAGACCGGTAAGCGATCGGAGGGTGTCGAACACCGTTTCCTGGTAACCTGGTGGAGTATTCGCACCGTTTCCCGTTGCAGTCCCGCCAATTGCCACCTCCAGCAGGTCATCCCTTCGTTCCCGGATCCGCTCTGCAGCCCGGACTATGGCGGTGCCATAGGCAGAGAATTCGTCACCAAGCATGACAGGGATCGCGTCCATCAGGTGGGTCCTCCCCGTTTTAGGGAGCAGAGCAAATTCGACGCCCTTGTTCTGCAACGACCCGGCGAGCTCTGCAAGCACGGTATCGAGGCGCCGTGCACCATAGATTATTGCGATATGCGAGGCGGTCGGAAATGTGTCATTGGTCGACTGGGCCTGGTTCACCTGATCGTTCGGACTCAGGAAGGTATAATCCCCCCGGGATCTTCCGAGGGTCTCCAGTGCCCGGTTTGCGATCACCTCGTTCACGTTCATATTGCATGAAGTCCCTGCGCCTGCCTGGTAGATGTCGACCGGGAACTGATCGGCAAATTTTCCGGCAATGACCTCATCTGCCGCAGACACGATCGCCCTTCCCCGCTGCAGATCAAGGACACCGAGCTTCATATTGGTCATCGCCGCCGCTTTTTTGATAACCGCATACGCAGCGATCAGTTCCGGGGGTTCCCGTAATCCGCTTACCGGAAAATTCTCCATCGCTCTCACGGTCTGGATGCCGTAATAGGCATCTGACGGCACATCCCGGACGCCAAGAGGGTCACGTTCCTGTCGCATCATGGTATATCTCCCGTCTCCCGGTCTTTTTTTATCTTCATCAGTTCCTGTCGAGCATGGCCGATGGCTTTATCCGGCGGTACATCTTTCGGGCAGACCCTGCGGCAGTTCGTATGGAACTCACAGGCCCACCACCCATCCGGTTGATCAGCACTCCCAGCCGGCTAGCGCCCTGCCTTTCCCGCGGGTCGATCCGGAACCGGTAGAGTTTTGCAAGGGCCGCTGGCCCGAGGTACCGGGGATTCTTCCCATTGACCGGGCACGCCGCAAAGCAGGCGCCACAGAGGATACAGGTGGTATATTCCTCAAGCTCGCGGACCGACGCCTGCGACATGAGCCGTTCCTCCTCCGGGTCCTCATCCCCGGGCCTGAATACCGGTCCGACCGCCCGGTAATTCGCAAAAAATGTTCCCAGATCAACGATGAGATCCTTGATCACCGGCAGATTCGGAAGCGGCTCCAGAAGGATCTCCTCTTTTTTATCCCAGGGTTCCGTGAGGGCCGGGAGGACGTAATGGGAGAGGGGGAGATCCGGGTGCCGGTAAACACGGCACCCAGCTGAGTCCGGCACGCGAGCCGGGGCACCCGGTTGATCAGCATCGCACAGGTTCCGCAGACCGCCCCGCGGCAGGAATAACGGAATGCAAGGGTATCGTCATACCGGGACTGCGCCTCGAACAGCGCGCTGAGGACGGTCTTGCCCGGCGCGGGATCGATCGCAAACGTATCGTACCGCGGCTTTTCCCAACCCGGGTGGAAACGGAACACCTTCAGGTTCATCAGTATACCCGCTCCTCCGGACGGAACATGCCGGGAGTAACCGGGGCATACGTGATTGAAATCTCCCCGTTCCGCTGGCTGGCAACCGAATGGGTCAGGAAGTGATCGTCATCCCGGGCCGGATAGTCCGTCCGGGTGTGCGAACCCCGGCTCTCTCTCCGGTTTATCGCCCCCCGTGCTACTGCTTCTGCGACGGGAACCATAAATTCAAGCTCAAGATATCGTATAAGAGCCTGGTTTGCCGCCCGATCCTTATCGGAGATTGAGATATTTCCCAACCTCTCCCGGATTTTTTGGATCTCATCAAGTCCTGTTGTCATCAGGTTCCCTTCCCGGAAAATACCAAATTTTGCATACATTGTCTCTTTCAGGGAGTCAATAACAGGGAAAAGCCGTTCTCCTCCGCTCCGTCCGAGAATGCCATTGATCTTCTCTTCTGTTTCCCGCATAGCCATAAGGACCGGCCCGGAATCCGGAACGGGTTCTGTTTGTATATCCCGGACGATCGATTCTGCCACCAGCCGCCCGAATACCACCGTTTCAAGGAGCGAGTTTCCCCCCAGCCGGTTTGCCCCGTGGACACTGACACAGGCACACTCACCGGCCGCGTACAGCCCGGGGAGCGCTGACTGCCCTTTAATTCCCCCGTCGATCCCTCCCATTGAATAATGCTGGGCCGGCTGGACCGGGATCGGTTCATCGATGGGATCCAGACCCGCAAAATCCCTTGAAATCAAACGGATACCCGGCAGACGCTCACGGATACGCTCCTTCCCGAGATGGCGGAGATCGAGGTGCACGTAGCCCCCGTCAAAACCCCTTCCAGCGGCAATCTCCAGCTCGATTGCACGTGCTACCACATCCCGCGGTGCAAGATCCAGCGACCGGGGTGCATACCGGGCCATGAACCGCTCGCCATTTTTGTTGATCAGGATGCCCCCCTCCCCACGGGCTGCTTCGGAAATAAGAATACTGGTCCCTTTCAGGGAAGTCGGGTGGAACTGGACAAACTCCATATCCTTAAGACGCGCTCCCGCCTGGAGAGCAAGGGCCTGACCATCACCGGTGTTGATGATCGCGTTTGTAGACCGGGAAAAGATTCTCCCGAAACCACCGGTAGCCATGAGAGTTGCCCGAGCACTGAAACCGTGGACCTTTCCGGTCATGATTTCAAGAGCGGTGCATCCCGTGCAGCGTCCGGAAGCACTTACCAGCGAGGTGACAAAAAATTCTTCATATACGGGTATTTTTTTATCGATCACCTGTTCGTAGAGAGTATGGAGGATATTATGGCCCGTCCTGTCCGCTGCATAGCAGGTCCGGGGGAATCCCGCCCCTCCGAAGGGGCGCTGGGCGATCTTACCATTCTCCAGCCGGGACCAGACCATTCCCAGGTGCTCCAGCCCGATTACCGTTCCTGCCGCCTCTTTGCACATGCGCACGACGGCATCCTGGTCTGCAAGATAATCCGATCCCCTGATGGTATCATAGGCATGCCGTTCCCAGCTGTCAGTGGCGCCCCCGCTACCGGGGACATTTCCCAGAGATGCATTCATGCCGCCCTGAGCAGCGACCGAGTGAGATCGAAGAGGGTGCACCTTCGAAAGGAGGGCACAGGAATAGCCGGATCCAGATATCTGCAGGGCAGCACGCAGCCCGGTCAACCCGCCCCCGATAATGATCACATCATGCTGGTGAACTTCCGGTCGATCCATAACCTGTTTCCTCCATTATGTGTCGTGTCATCCACAAAGAAGATAACAGTACGCATCGGGTCAGATTGCATGGTTGTTTTTCTGGTTTTTCAGACATAGCATTTTATCCAATAACAGGAATTGTATTTTTCACCAGTGTCTGGTGGGAACGTATGGCAGAAAGAGAAGTATCGGTATTGATCGGTGGGCGGGCAGGAGATGGAATTTCAAGTGCCGGCCAGATCGTTGCCCGCCTCCTTGCACAGGCCGGGTACCGGGTACATGTACTTTCGATTACCCGTCGCTGATCAAAGGAGGGCATAATTTTGCGATCATACGGGCAGCGGACGAGAGCATTGGTGCTGTGAGGGACCAGGTGGATTACATCCTTGCCCTCAACCAGGAGACCATAAATCTTCACCGGCACCGTCTGGGGGAGCAGGGGGTTATCATATACGATACCGGCACGGTAAAACAGGCCGAAGGTATCGGAATTCCGGTAAAGAATATTCTGGATGCGGAAGAGGCACCGCCCGTAATGGGAAATTCTGCCATAATCGGGGCTTTTATCAGGGCAGCGGGACTCAACTGGGACACTTCCACGTCAGTCCTGAAGAAGTCGATGCCAAAAGAAACGGAAAAAAACCTCCGTATTGCCCGGAAGGCATATGATAGTTCTGAGGACCGGCACCAGGTTCCCCTGACCGGAAAACCCGTCCTCCCGGTGGTTACCGGCAACGAGGCGATAAGTATCGGGCTGATCGAGGCGGATCTTGGGATATATTTCAGTTATCCTATGTCTCCCACCTCAAATATTCTTCATTTCCTTGCGGCCTACGCAGATGATCTCCATGTCAGGGTTATTCAGCCGGAAAGCGAGATTGCGGTGATCCTGATGGCTCTGGGGTGTTCCTATGCAGGACTCCGGGCGGCGATCGGTACCTCCGGCGGGGGGTTCTGCCTGATGACCGAGGCGCTGGGTCTTTCGGGTATTGCTGAACTCCCGGTCCTGATTGTTCTTGGCCAGCGGACCGGGCCAAGTACCGGTCTTGCGACGTATTCTGCCCAGTCAGACCTTCACTTCGCCCTGCATGCCGGGCAGGGAGAGTTTCCCCGCCTGATCATTGCACCGGGCGACGCCGGTGAAGCCAGGTTCTGGTCAGGGACCGCACTGGACCTTGCCTGGAAGTACCAGATTCCCGCCATTATCCTCTCAGACCGGCTCATCTGCGAAGGCCTCTACAGCGTGGAACCGGACAGGGAACGGTATAATGCCATGCCGGTCATGGCAGACCCAAAAGTCCATCCTTATCTCCGATATGCACCCGCAAATTCCGGGATCTCTCCCCTGCGGTTCCCACCCGCCAGAGGTGAGGTTATCCGGGTCAACAGCCATGTCCATGATCCGGACGGGATAACGACAGAAGATCCCCGTGTAACCAAAGAAATGGCAGATAAGCGGATGAAAAAGATGGACGGGCTCGCCCGGGAGATCGAAGGGATGAATCCGATCAATGTCGGGGGAGTTACGGATTCTCCAACAGCTTTGCTCTGCTGGGGATCCACAAAAGGGGTTTGCGAAGAACTGGCGAAGAAGAAAGGCCTGCGGTTGATCCAGCCGGTCGTGCTCTGGCCGTTTGCGGAAACCGTGTTTGCCCGTGCGATGGATGGCGTGGAACGGTTCTATGCGGTCGAGACCAATGAATCGGGACAGCTGGCGACGCTCGTGAGCAGGTTCGGGTACCGGCCCACCGGAAAAATCCTGAAATATGACGGCAGGCCGTTTATGGTTGATGAACTGGAAACGGCACTGAACAAGGTGATCCTATGACCGGCAATGAACTTATCAGTACGGCAAAGAATACCTGGTGCCCGGGATGCGGTAATTTTGCCATCCAGCATGCACTCAAGGAGGTGCTCCTGGCGATGGAAATGGAAGGGACGAGCCGGGAAAACATCGTCATTGTCGCCGGGATTGGCCAGCATGGCAAGACCTTTGATTTCATGAACCTGAACGGGTTTTACTCCCTCCATGGACGGACGATTCCTGTCGCCACGGGGATCCGGCTGGCTAACCCGGATCTCAAAGTCATCTGTCTTACCGGGGATGGAGACACCTATGCCGAGGGACTTGACCACCTCATCTTCGGGGCAAAGCGAAATCTCGACATCACCGTACTCGTGTACGATAACCGGGTCTATGGACTGACGACCGGGCAGTATACGCCCACATCCCCGTACGGGTTCCCGGGACGTTCGACACCCGGCGGGGTGAAGGATACCCGTTCAACCCTCTTGAACTGCTGCTGAGTTCCGGGGCGAGTTTCATCGCCCGGGCTTACTCTCACCGGCGCGATCAGCTCAAACGGCTCATGCATGCAGCGCTTGTCCACAAGGGGTTCTCTGTTATTGATATCCTCCAGATCTGCGCAACATACAATGATATGAGCAGCTATTACGATGCCCGTGTCTTTGACTGGGATGAAAAGGATACAGGGGACTATAATGCTGCGTATGCAAAGGCACGGGAATGGAATTATTCCAGCGACGCCCGGATCGGCCTTGGTGTACTGTACGAGCGCATGGCATCAGTTTTTGAAGAAAATTACCCGGTACCTGTACTACTCACGCCCTCGGAGAAGCAGGAGTGGGTCAGGAAGATGCTGGATGAACGGTCGTAATGACTACAGGAGGCATACGACCACCGATCCTTTTTGCATCCGTTCCCCCCGGTCCCATGGCATTTCGCATACCCAAGAGACAGGTGGCCTCAAAGCTCTGTGTAAAGGATCCGGACACGTTGACTTAACACAGACCAAAAAAGATCGCCTGCAATCCGTCACTTTGCATGATATGTCAGACCCTGCCTGCCGGATCGATCAACGATATCCTTATTAAAGGATCAGGATCCTTGTGTAAAACGCTGTGTGATCAGAGATCTTTCATTCATCCCACGAGAAACAATTCTTGTCCGGATAAAAAAAAGAAAAATATCTAGTACCCTCCGCCACCGCTGCTTCCGGTTGCGAGGCTCGGGGTCTGGGTTGTCGTTGGAACCGTCGTGTGCACTGTCGTCGGGACAGGGGTAACTGCCGGCACACTGCCGGTGACATTCGCAACATACCAGAGGTTAATGAAACCCTGCCCGTTCGTGTCACCGGGCTTTTTGTCACCGGAATAGTAATAGAGCGGTCTTCCCATGAAGGCGGTCTGTTTCATACCGTCTGGACGGGATACGGAACTGAAACTTCCGACATTCAGGATGGAGGGAGCGGTCACCGGGTCGGCACTGAAGGGTGGCCATGTCGCAATGCATGTTCCGGTACAGGCGCTTTGTCCCGGGGTATCCTTCGTGAAATAATACAGTGACTTTCCTGACGTATCGGTGAGGTAAGAACCGAGTTTTGTCGTATGTGAGATCAGAACACTTTCATCAGGCTTGATCACAAACCAGACCTTAAGGAAATCCTCGCCATTCATATCACCCGGATTTTTATCCCCGGAGTAATAATAAAGTGGCCAGCCATAATAGGTAGTCTGCGCAGAGCCATCTGAGCGGGTAATAGACCCGAAGTCAGCTGGATCCAGCGGTGATGATACCTGAATGCTGGAGGCTGAGAACGGGGGCCAGAGAGCTGCACACTGTCCGTTACATATGCTTGCACTACTTGCAGCAACATCATTCGCGAAGTAGTACAGGGTTTTTCCCTGAGCGTCCATGATTATTGTTCCCAAGCTGGTATCGGCAGCTTTTACGGTGTCGGTCGTTTGAGTGGTCGGTACTGCTGTCGGCTGAGGCGTTGGTTGCGATATCGGCGTCTGCGTGCATCCGGCAACAAGAAGTACCGAAATTACAGCAAAACACAGGATAAAAACAGTTGTTTTTTTCATCAGAATCACCTTCACAGGTAGTGTCAGATATCCAGTTGGGTGAGATAATTCTTTCCCCGGATTTCAAATATTAAAACCAGGAAGGGAATATTCATTCCTTGCATCTTTCTTCTCTTTCATGGATCAAATACCCTTGACAATCCGGAAATGTTTTGATGTTTCATAAATTTTTTTGAATTTTTGAGAAGGATCTGCATCTTTCAATTTTCGATTCAAAAAATGAAATAAAAAATTATCTTTTTCATAGGTAACCGATATCTTTATCTATTCTCTTTAAAGGAGGAGATTGATTTGGACAAAAAATGGATAGTTTTTCTTGGGTTATCCCTTGCAATGATGATATTGTTGAGCGGGTGCGTAAGCCAGCAGCCGACACCAACCCCGACACCGACACCTACGATGACCGTGCAGCCGACAGCTTCTCCAAAAATGTACTCCCAGGCCGAGGCGGATGCCATGATGCAGTGGCGGGTACTCTGGACAGACCATGCCGTGTGGACCCGCATGTATATTATCGAATCACTGAACGATTCACCGGGAGCCGGTGCGGCGGCGACACGTCTCCTGAAAAACCAGGAGGATATCGGGAATGCCATCAAACCCTATTATGGTGATGCAGCCGGAACACAACTGACTGCTCTTCTGAAACGACACATTCTGACCGCGGTCGCGATCATCAATGACGTCAAGGCTGGTAATGTCACGGCGCAGGCCGCGGATGAGGCAAACTGGACGCAGAACGCTGACGATATTGCAGCATTCCTTTCAGCTGCCAATCCAGACTGGCGGACACAGGATGCAAAGGATCTCATGCACATGCACCTCTCCACAACAAAAGCAGAACTTGTGGCACGCTACTCGAAGGATTACCCTGCAGACGTTCAGGCGTGGGATGCGGTATACACCCACATCCTGAAGATGTCGGATACGATTTCGGGTGGTATCATTACACAGTATCCGGAGAAATTTGCCGGTCCCAAAATCTACAGCCAGAAAGAGATCGACCTGGATAACGGCATGCGGGAGCTCTGGACGGATCACACGGTCTGGACACGCCTGTATATCATCGAATCGCTGAACAACTCTTCCGCTGCCGATGCCGCAGCCATCCGCCTCCTGCAGAACCAGGTGGATATTGGGAATGCCATCAAGCCGTATTACGGGGATGCAGCCGGGGCACAACTGACCGAACTCCTGAGAACACACATTTACACCGCTGTTGCCATTATCAATGACGTGAAGGCCAAAAACACTACAGCCCAGTCAAGAGACGAAGCCCTGTGGGCCAAGAATGCAGATGATATTGCAGCATTCCTCGCGGGTGCGAATCCCAACTGGCCGCTCCCGGCACTCCAGGATCTTATGTCCATGCACCTCTCCACGACAAAGGCAGAACTGGTGGCACGCTACACGAAGAATTATACCGCAGACGTGCAGGCTTATGATGCAGTATACGCACATATCATGAAAATGTCTGATGCATTATCGGATGGTATAGTGAAACAATTCCCCACAAAATTTTAAGATGAGGAACTGATGACGGTCAAAAAGATCGGCCTCGTAAAAGACATGGAATTTGAGCCGGTTAAAGGAATAGTGGCAGACGGGAAGGAAATCCTGCTCGTAAACATGGGCAAAAATTTCACCGCCATCGGCAACAAGTGCACGCATATGGGATGCAGATTATCCGGCGGCAAGATTGACGGTGAAACGATCCGGTGCCCCTGCCATGGATCAATGTTCAATGTCAGGACCGGTCAAGTGGTGAGAGGTCCGGCGACAAGACCGGAACCTACGTATACCGTCGCCGTTGAGAATGGTGAGATTTTAATTGATATCTGAATCTTTTATTTTTTTTGCGATTATGGGGAACACTATAGTACGTGCACGGGGCTGCATGCTCCAAAAGTAGAGAAGGAACCACAATGGAGAGGAAAAAAGCAACCGGGCTCTGTATGTGTAAACTGTGTCCGAGTTTTGTGGACTGCACAGAAGAAATCGCTTTTTGTCTTGCAGAACAGGGAAAAAGCGTCTGTATAACGGAAGAAAACGGGTGTCTCTGTCCGGGATGCCCGGTTCTCGATGAGGAGGGATTCCAGCATGCCTATTACTGCACCCGGGGAACCGAAACCGATCAGCGTTCCATCCGGTAACAACTGGCAATGTCGTGTCTGCGGTTTCATATTCCGGGGGGAGAACGCGCCGGATGAATGCCCACAGTGTGCCAGCACCGGGAGGGAATTTGACAGGATTTCGGAAAAAAAGAAACTCAGGTATGACGGGAACAGGTTTGATGCTCTCCTTATCAACGGGAGCAGTCACCGGGCAAATAATACCGGATACATGATAGACCTGGTCGAAGAGGTACTCAAAGAAAGGGGCATCAGACTACCGGCGCTACAATCTCAATGAATTTGCTATTCACCATTGCTGGTGCTGCTATACCCTGCGGGATAATGCGTGTAAATTCCCCTGCCGGAACCAGCTCGATGATATGCCTGCCTTCCATGAGATGATCATCGCCTCAAAGGCAGTTATTGTCGGATCACCGATAAACTGGAATAATATGTCGGCACGGCTCAAGGATTTTCTCGACCGGTTGAACTGTATCCAGAACCTCTACCTGTTAAAAAAACCGGGGCTGACCGACGGCAAGATTGTCGGTATAACGGTCGCCGGGCATGAAGACGGGGCGACAAAGACCGCGATGGATATTTTCCTGTATTTCCAGCAGATGGGGTATATTCTGGCTCCGTTCGGCGTCTCCTACCGCACACACGGGGCTCAGTTCAATACGATCACGGACACGGAATTTTTAAAAAATGATCCTCTCGTCATCCAGAAGGTGAAAGGGATGGCACATAACGTCGCAGAGATGCTGGACCTCAGTATTGAGGAGAAACTGAAGGAAAAACTGGTTCCGGTCTGTGAATGAATACGGGCAAACCGGAGAATTTAACCCCGGTAATTTTTTTAAAAAAGCTACACCCATCCCCAGGCCTTCATCGTTTCAACAACCTGTTCCATCGCAATGAAGTAAGCAGCCCAGCACAGGGGGTAGAGTGGTTTCTTTTGCGATGCCGGCTACCCTGCGATAAGGGTCCTTCATGGTCATCATGAGCCGGGATTGCACCTGGTCTTTTTCCCCTCCCTGAGTTACCACAAATGCAATTGCCACCAGGAACATCGAAACCAGGGATTTCAGGACGAATCGCCATGGGGTCTGAGCAGTCACTGTCCCGAAAAGGATACCGATAACCGCTATAAGCCTCCTTCACACTTCATCAACGATTTCTGCTGTTATCCGGGAATATCCTGATTCCTCTGCACGGCGTTCAAAGAGAGTCGAAATCATGTTCTGAAGTACATGGGGAGCACGGCCGATCCAAAGACCCGGGGGGGTTTATTGAGACCTTATTATGGCGGGTTCCCCGACCTGAGTACTGCTGTTACATCAACTGCATCAATAACCGGAGGGACCAGGGGCGTATTGTCATTGTTCACCAGTTCGACGGAGAACGTATGCGTATCCGGTGAAACATTATTCCAGGTACACCAGGTCAATGCGGAGACCTGAAACGTTCCCGGCTTCGTTATCACCGATGATCCGCTTGTCGGGGGGGTAACATCTTTAAAATAGACAATATGACCTTCCCCCGGTTTATTCTGGTCACCGATCCGGTTGACGACAGAAAAATTCCCTACCAGTACGGTGACCGTAACATTTCCCGCATCTACGCCTCCATCAAAATCCGGGTAGGTGATATAGACCGATACCGGGGCCGGAACGGAATAATCGGTTAACCGTATCGGGGGCATAGTTCCCTCATGTCGAAAAGTATCGGTTTCCGGAGAGCCGGTTGTGCATCCTCCTGACAGAATCAGGGTGAGGATAACCAGGATAAGCAGGAATGGTTCTGTGGTTCGTTTCATTATTGACCCAGTTTTTGTAACATGGCTGGATTGCGCCTTCCTGCACCAGAAGGAGAACCGGTATGGTTCATAACGTTCCGGGAAAACAGGAGAAGCAGGAGATTATTGAAAATTTTCATAAACATCGTGTGAAGAGGGGTTATGATAAAAGTTTCCCTGCAAAGCCAGGAGCAATTTCCGGGTTCTTTACTCCGGAACCTTCCGGTGTGGCGATACCGATAATAATCGATATCCGGTGCTTCATCACGCTTCGGTATAGTGCCTTAATATTCTGTCCTGGTCCTTATCCGGTCCTGACGGGGGACTGAATGGAGCCGGGATAAGAGAAACAGGAGATGGCTCAATGTTTTCGAAAATGCGCCGCCGGATCCCGCGAAGAAAGAAGCATAGCCCAATCCTATCGACAAAAGGGTGAGAGAATTAAAAATTTTCATCTCCCTCCGGCGGGAAAAATTGTCTGCTAAAAAAAAGGGTTTCCTTACATCCGGAGTGCAGATTTATCCTGTTCGAACTCTTCCTGGGTTATCTCCCCCTTCGCAAATCTCTCTTTCAACATGTCGAGCGGGAGCTTTCCCGTTCCTTTCGGCTGCTGGAGCTCACGGATGATGAGATAGAGGACCGCGGCGAGATAACCGAAGACCGGTACAATCGCAAGAATTGTCCAGAGGGGAGCGGCCATTTTCTGGTCTTTTGCATCCCGGAAGATGAGATACCCGATGATCAACTGGATTAACCAGAACCCGAACATCAGGACCGGGCCCATGAACGGGTGTGAACTGTACATGAACGGTTGTGCATGATACATGAACGTTGGCATACGTATGCATCTGTTGTCCCTGCCCTAATACCTTCATCTGGTGACACAAAGGGGAGTATATGGACCCGTACCGGAACCTGCTCCGAGAAAGATCAAGGTACCAGAAGGTTGCCGGTTTGAATAGAGTTCCTTCCTGGGATTAACGATTGAACTCTTATGAGGAGGTCGGGGAAATAAATTATCGCGATATCGAAGCTAAAAAAAGTGTGGCCAGGATAAATGACGCCGGGATGAAAAGATTATTTCGGGACTGTCAGGCACAGATCCATTATTCAGGAAAGGGTCGTTCGCGGTTATCTGGCCGGATAATAATTTGCGCCAGGTGTCAGGACTGTTGAACGATTCTTGCATCGTGCACAGGTGGCGTCCCGCGTTTCCCGGTAGAAATCCTTTGGCATTCTGCAGATAATCGCATTCTCCGCACGGCAGCCATGACAGGTGAACCGGATAACAGACCCGGTTCTCGTTCCGGTAATTACCGGTTTTAAGGATTCTTTTTTCATAGTATCAGTTTCCATGATCGTTATTTTTCCGGAAAGGGTAGAATGCAGCCCGGATTTTTGATCCGACCGATAATTCAGGAAGGTATACCAAGGATGATTGCCGGACGCTTACCCATGTTTTTCGGCCCTGACAGACGTCTGGAAATGACCCGGCTCATGTTCCTGCAATTCCTAAGAGAAAGAATCCGGAATTTGTTCCCTTAACGGATGTTCACTGCTGGGGATTTTTTGCCGTACATTCGCCTAGAAGAAAATGTTCCTTTCAGGTATCGCCATCACGCGATCCTGCACTGACCTGGCTTTCAAGTGAAATACATTGCTACGGTAACACCATCCTGTCCTGAATTCCCCCCGCTCAATAAAAAAGGGTTATTCCTCTTTCTCCCACCCCAGCTCAGGTCTCTAAAGCCGACCAAACACGAAGGTAATAATCGCAATTATGATAAAGATTATCACGAGGATTTTTGCAATTTCCATCGAAAAACCGGCGATCCCACGGGCACCTAAAATATAGAATACCAGTGCCAGTACCAGAAATACGACGGCGAGCCAAATCAGATCCATTAATCTCTCCTCCTTTATCTGTTATTTTTAGTTACATTCGTTTCATCTGCATTGAATTTCGGTCAATACGACCATTATATCAAGATGCCTGTCCCGCACTAATAACCGGTATACCGGCCTGCCGGGATTAAAATTACCGGGGGAAAATCCTATTATCCCCCCGTCAACCGGAATTTCCAGTCATCCTCTGGGTCACCAGCACGGGCATGTCTACTTCTTTTTTGCTTCTTCCATCACCTTATGGGCTTTAATTTTTGCATCTGAACTGATTTCATGGGCTTTAATTTTTGCATCATCGACCACGTTCTGAACCGTGGTTTTCTTGGTCGTGGCGTTGTGAACAGCGGTCTTCGCATCATCGACCACGGCGTTTGCCTTTACCCGGGCATCGTCAACAACCTTGTGGGCCTTGACTCGTAGATCATCGCTGGATGTCATGCTGGCTAATACCATGGCTCTCTATTTATACATCACCGGATGTTATAAAAAATGAAACACGAATCTTAATATCAGGAAATCTTTATATCTTTTCCCCGTGCCGAACGGCAGAACTGGCAGAGTGCCCGGAAAAACCCGGGTTTAATGCAGGATCAGGGTTTTCTGTGTTCCCCCGCCCCCGGTCATGTTCTTCACTTCTTCACGGTTATCTCGGCTGCCGGGGCTTCGAACTTTACCGCAACATGCGAGCCATCACAAAATGGCTTGTTCTTTGACTGGCCGCAACGGCAAAGATAGACTGGCGCCTTGAGGTCTTTTTCAGTACCGCTGACCAAGCAGGTGAGAGGTTCATCGGTCTCGACCGCATTGGGCCCGTTGGGGATAGATTTGATCTTCATGAAAAATTCACAAAACTATCCATGCAGCGTTCCGGTATAAAGAGAGTCTGTACGGGACAACCAGATCTGCAGTCGGAGGACAGTATCGCGACAGATGGATCAAAGAAATCGTCACCATCCCGGTCTCTCAATACTTTCCGCCCCACAAGGGATCAGGGAAATCGGCAGGACCGCAAACCTCATCCTCCCCTCTCGCACGCATAATCCTGCCGATTGTAATTCCTTCCCATGATCAGCAATTCCCTGATCCGGATCCTGTCAGTAGAACGGGCTTTCCTGTTCCTCACCCTTATTACCCTCACCGCAATAACCACACAATCATGCACCTCCGTCACGAACAGGAATTCCTGTTCGGGGTTCCTGAGCCGTTCGACTTTGTGCTGACCGTCACAAAGCCGGCCGGCTGCGCCTGGTCAACCCCCAAGGAAATCTTTGAGAATTCCACGCTCTGGACCGGTGTCAGGACAGGAGATGTCCCGGTCGGGCTCGTGATGCATGCGAAGAAAAACCGGGTCTCAGTCCGGGCTTTCACCCAATCACCGCTCACGAAAAAAGAGACCGGGGATATCAGGAATATGGTCTTATCCGGCCTGGGGGCGGACGAAGACCTCGACAGATTCCACCGGTTCGCCGAGCATGATCCGGTCCTGAAGAAAGCCATTACCGACCATCCCGGTATGCGGATCGGCCTCCTGGATGATGTTTTTGGCGGTGTGATCCTCGCGATCCTTCTCCAGATGGCGCCGATTGGGCGGAGCGAACAGATGATGGACAGGGTCCTCGAACACTTTTGGCATGAAGATCTCGTTTGACGGGAAGGAGGTGGTTCTCTGGCCCCGGGCAGAAGAGATCGCCATCCTCGGCCCAGCCGAACTCCGGAAGGAGGCGATGCTCGGCTACCGGGCCGAGAGGCTTGTGAAAGCGGCGCGGTACCTCACCTCCCATCCCATCTCTCTGAGGCAGCTGGCAACGATCCCGGAAGACGAGGCGATAAAGGCCCTCACCGCCATCCCCGCCATCGGAAAGTATTCCGCCGCTATCATCTTCGGCCAGTCCACCCCGCCGATCGATGCCTGGAGTGTGGTGATCATGAGTGAGCTGTACGACGGCAGGACACCGGAGAACTCCCGAAGTGCAATCGAAGGATACAACAGGCACTCTCCACCAAGTGGGGAGCATGGTTCTGGCTCGCATTCGCGTATATTCTCAACGACATCGATAATCTTGCGTCGGTATACCCGCTGTCCCGGGTCAGGTGAGAGGATCCAGGCAGGGGAACGGGTGAAGGGAAACATCGGGGAATTTATGTCTTTGGCCGGGCAGAGGATCTGCATGCCGGATACACCCCCCTGTCCTTTCTGTTCGCCGGACCCGAAGGTCATAAAAGCAAAGAATGAACTCTGGTATACACGCTGGGACCGGTTCCCGGCCTCAAAAGGACATATGCTGGTCATCCCGTTCCGCCATGTCCCGGACTGTTTTGACACCACGCCGGAAGAGAAACGATCGCTTTTTGAAGTACTTGACGCCGCCAAAAAAATCATTGATGAAAAATATTCACCGGATGGCTACAATGTCGGTTTTAACATCGGCAGGGTTGCCGGCCAGGGAGTCATGCATTGCCATGTCCATATCATCCCGCGGTATCACGGAGACACCAGCAACGCCCGTGGCGGGGTGAGGGGGATAATCCGGTAAGAAAAGGATACGTAAAAAAATCCGGACTCCGGAAGACCTCAACATCGCGGGTCCTCCCGCGCTTCCACGTCAATTTTGTGAGGAGGAAATCCCGGCTATGAACAGGCTGTCATCCCGGGGTGTTTCTCCCTAAGAACAATTAATTAATTTTTCATGGCTTTCAGGGAGACAGATTTCCCGGTGTGGCTCCAAAGAAGATCATCCCGGGAAATCAGAAGCAATCCGTCTTTGTCACACGGATACAGACAAGTACCGCTAATTCTTCCCCTCCGATTCGTTAAAATATCGGATTTTCATCCCGATCCTTACCAGTGGTGCGGTGCAATACCACCAGATCCCGGTTATCCAAAATGCTTCGAATACGCTTTTCCTGCATCTTCTAAAATATTGGTATCCAGAGGGTTGGTTAAATCTGCATTTTTCACGATCTCCAGGAACATACGTCTCTGAGGATCCTCGAATTTGGCACGCTTCATTTTATATAACTGATTTGCGGTCCTGGCATAAATGCAGGCTAATTCAACCGCATCATGGTAATAATCCATGTATGATTTATCCCTGCTTTTATCATTTTTTAACCAGAATTCCTGATATTTCGGGGAGCTCTCATTTTTATTCCGGAAATCATTATCTGCATCGATATAACGTCCATAGAGGCCAAAGATAATGAAAACCGTTGACAGACCCAAAAACCAGTTTTTAATTTCCCAGTATGACGGGCAAACACTATGTGCTTCGATAAACGCTTTCTGGATGAATACGCTGAAGAAGGGGTCTGTCCTTTTTGATCGAACGGACACATCAATCCAGTTTTTCAATTTTTCGTCTTTAATCCTCTTTCCCTTCTTTCTCGTATAGAGCACGACATCCTGGTATGCCTCGCATTCCCCGTGTTTTATGCGACTCTCTCTGCTCCGGTAGATTTGACCTGCAATTGAGTTTATAAAAGGATGAATGGATTGATCGGCCGCAATGTGAGTGAGAAAACCAATAATAAATGCCCATTGTCTCCTGGAAATGTCATCCCAACCGGGGGCGTTGAAATCGTTTTCTTTCCAGGCGATTTCAATCATTTTCAGGGGGAATACATTTGGATCCTTGGAATGCATCTGCCCGGACCATTTCTCCAGGTGGAATGGCTGGTCCGTTGCTGAAGTCAGCTGGGAATAGAGGGTGCCGGTGATACTTTCAAAGGTAGGCAGGTCCGGGCCAACAGACCCCAGTGTTCCATAGTTTTTGTTCTCTTTTAAAAGTTTTACCAATTCCTCGCATTCAGTTTCTTTTTCAAGTTCTGCTAGGACATCTTCAAAAATGAGCATGTGTGCAAAAGTACCCGGCATTCAGACCTCCTTAATCCGTATCGACAGTCTGTCTCGATTCGAATATCGCATTCTGACTTTTCGGTTCAGGAGATATATAATTTTTTTTCAGAGCCGGAACAATTCATTTTTCCGTGAAATACTTCGATGTATTTTACCTCTGGCCACCCATAAAGCCGTCTCAGGGCAATCCCTTCCGGTTCCCCACCAGATCATCCCTGCGAAAAAAGGGGGCAGGACATTCCCTGGCGGCCCCGTATAATTTTTTCATGAAGGAGTGTCGAAGAAAGGGCTTGTTGCACCGGTATCCGCTTTCAGTATCCCGGATCGTTCCTGCCGGAAGTCGTCGTTCCGGGATCCTGTCACCCCGTGGATCGGTTTATCGTGAGGAATAAACAGGTGATCAGCTCCCATCACGTCAACGGTCAGCCAGTATATTCGCAGAGAGGGCTCCGTTCCTTGTTAAGAGGCGAGCTGGATGGGGTTTTCCGGATGCCGGGCAAGGCCGTAATCTCCCCGGGCTGAAAAAACTACTCCTGAAATGATACTCTTACCGGAGGTTGTCCGTTCCACGAAGTCAAGGATTTCATACTACCGGACTGGAAAGGGCCCGGGCCGGATAAAACCCTTGAGGATAATCTCCTTCCACCCGTTACTTACTGATGAATGCCAGCTGCGAAGGCTTCCACCGTTGCCATGAATGCGCCATTGTCAACATCCCGTTCGACCGTGGTCGCTGACGAGACAAATCGCATCCCTTTCTTCTCCAGTTCTTTTCTTACGGCCGCAATCGTCCCTTCCGATCCTCTCCCGCCCATCTCTGCGAGCACGTGGAAGGGTTTTCCCCCACATCCGCTTACTTCAGCAAGATACTCGTTTACGTAAAGCGGGACCTTGGCCGCCCAGACCGGTGTTGCAATGACCAGCCCATCGATCCCGTTAAGGTCGGTGGGGCACGGTTTGATCGCCGATCTCATAAAAAAAAGAGTCTTCAGCAGCTTGGCCGGCATGCCGGATTCCCGGAGCGGTTCGATCCTCACCAATTCGGCATCCAGCAGTCGGGCGAGGGTTATTGCGACCTTCTCGGTGTGCCCTTTCCCGGAAAATTATGCAATACGTATGGTCATCAGGAATTCCTCCCGGGAATAATTGGCGGGTGCTATAAAAAAGGGTTGGTAGAAAGGGCCGGAAGGTTGTCAACCCCAAGACTCCATTCCCGTCGACCGGCAATTTCCGGGATGATCCTCTTCAGGCTCTTTCAGCATCGGCAAAATAGTGGCGATATTACCGGAAATAATCCACCACATTCCGGAAGAACTGCATGTTTGGCGATTCTGCCAGTACTGCCAACCCGTGGCGTTTCATCCGTTCCTTCCGGAGGGGCCAGTCATAGAGGTTGACCAGCTCCATCGCCCGCTCCGGGTGCGGCATCAGCCCGAGCACCTTGCCATCCGCAGATGTGATGCCGGCGACATCTTCAAGAGAGCCGTTTGGGTTGAAGGGATACTCTCCCCCGGCCGGTCGCAGGTCCTCATAGCAGTACGTAAAGGTGATCATATTCTGCCGTTTCAGGCGCTGCAGGGTCTCTTTTGAGCAGTAAAAATTTCCCTCGCCATGGGCGACCGGGCAGTATATCTGCCTGATATTCCGGGTCCAGAGGTTGTCTGCCGCAGGTTTCAGGGTAACAAACCTGCATTCCAGCCTGCCACTCCAGTTGGGCATCAACGCGATCTCCCGGTTGTACTGCTTATCGAACGCCGGGACGAGCCCGAGATTTACCAGGATCTGGAACCCGTTGCAGATCCCGAGCACGAGGTTGTCACCATCAAGGAACGCCATGAGATCTTCCCACAGGTTATTGCGCACCCGGTTTGCATAGGCGTTGCCGGCCCCGGTGTCATCACCGTAGGAAAAGCCTCCGGGGAAGACCAGCAACCGGTAGTCCGTGAGCCGGTTCCGTCCCGCAATCAGGTCGTTAATATGGACGATATCCGACGCCATCCCGGACCGGGCGAACACTTCTTGCGTCTCCATCTCGGAGTTTATCCCAAAGCCGCTCATGATCATGGCTTTCTCCGGGATCGTTTCCCGGGAGCTCGCCACGTCCGGCGATATCTTTTTCCGGATCCTGCGTGTGAGGGCCATATCAGTACCCCCGGAAGGGCGCCTTGTAGGCAATCTCGAGTTCCTCCACCGCACAATCCATCAGGAGTGTATCAGAGGTGATCCGCAGTTTCCTGCCTGCAACCCTTCCGAGCAGTATCGCATCAGGGCCGACTATCCGCTCAAACGCGCGCTTGTTGTCCGGCGCTATCGTAATGACAAACCTGCCGAGCGATTCGGCGAAGAGGTAATAATCCGGACGCATGCCTGCAGGAATCGTAAGATCCATGCCTATCTGTCCCGCGATCGCGACTTTGGCAAGGGCGGTCCCGAGACCGCCGTGGGCGACCGGGCAGGCCGATGCTACAAGTTCATGCGAGATGGCGTCTGTCAGCCGCCGGTAGCGTTCCCGCAGGACAGCAGCATCCAGTCCCGGGACCGTATTCCCGACACATCCAAGATGAGAGAAATACTCCGACCCACCCAGCTCTTCGCGGGTCTCCCCAATGACGTAGACCAGGTCGCCGGCGATCTTGGCATCCAGTGATACAGCCTTTGCAACATCCGGGTGAATCCCGATGGAGGAGATGAGGAGAGTCGGGGGCACTGAGATCTTCACCCGGTTGTTTTCTGCGTCGTACCCGGAGAAATCGTTGAACATACTGTCCTTGCCCGAGATAAACGGTGTGCCGAACGCCGTGGCTACCTCATAACATCCCCGCGCTGCCTGTTTCAGCTGCCCGAGCCGTTCGGGTTCGTCAGACGAGCACCAGCAAAAATTATCGAGGATCGCGATGGTATCGAGCGGGACCCCCATTCCGATCAGGCCCCGGATCGCCGTATCGATCCCGGCAGCTGCCATCAGGAAGGGATCGATCTCCGAGTAGGAGGGGAAGAGGCCCTGCGACAACCCGACACCCCTGGACGAGCCGTGCACGACCCGGGTCAGTGTTGCATCTCCCTGAACCCGGCCCGCACCCTGTACGGGACCGAGAATATGCCCTCCCTGGACCGTATGGTCATACTGGATGGAGATGAACTCTTTGGAGCAGAGGTTCTTCCTCCGCAGCATCGCAAGGAATGTTGCGTCGAGGCTCTCCGGGCACGGGATACAGGGTTCAGGATACACCCTTTTCGTGTACGTGGTCCTCAAATGTTTTTTTGGCAGACCCTCATGGAGGAAGGCCAGCCCGAGGTCCATTACTACGCGGCCACGGCTCTCGACCACGCACCGGCCGGAGTCCGTGAAAGTTCCGATCACCGTTGCCTCGACCTCACGCCTCTTCATCAGATCCATGAATGCATCGAGTTTCTCCGGCGGGACGGCTAACGTCATCCGCTCCTGCGACTCAGAGATCCAGATCTCCCAGGGAGCCATGCCGGGATACTTCAGGGGTACCCGGTCGAGGTATACGTGACAGCCGTTGCACTCCTTTGCCATCTCGGCAACCGAACAGGAAATCCCGCCCGCCCCGTTATCGGTAATGCTGTGGTACAACCCAAGGTCCCGTGCCTCCTTGACGATAACATCCGAGAGCTTCTTCTGGGTGATCGGATCACCGATCTGGACCGCCGTCACCGGGCTCTGGGGATCGAGAGCTTCTGAAGAGAAAGTAGCACCATGGATCCCGTCCTTGCCCACGCGGCCTCCTGCCATAACCACGAGGTCGCCGGGCAGCGCCTGTTTCTCGTAGAGTTTCCTGCTGTCGTGATCACGGGGCATCACGCCGACCGTGCCGGCAAACACGAGCGGCTTTCCGCTGTAGCGACTGTCAAACCAGCACCACCCCTGCGGCGTGGGGATACCGGAGCAGTTGCCGCCAACCCCCACCCCCAGTACCACACCATCGAGGACCCGGCGGGGCGAAAGGACCGGGTTGACCTGATCCTTTCCCCGGAATAACGCCGGGTCGGTATCCGGATCCCCGACGCAGTAGCCATAGACATTGATGCAGGGTTTTGCCCCGAGCCCGAACCCGATCGTATCACGGTTGACGCCGACAATCCCGGTCAGCGCTCCGCCAAACGGGTCAAGGGCAGACGGTGAGTTGTGGGTCTCGACCTTATGGGTCACCAGGTACTGGTCATCAAAGATGATGGAACCAGAGTTGTCGGTAAACACGGTCACGCAGATATCCTTGTCTCCTTTATCTTTGCGGATGGTATTGGTGGCAGCCTGGATATAGGTCTTATAGAGCCCTTCAGGGACATCGTCATCCATCGCCGAGGCAAAGATGGTGTGTTTGCAGTGCTCACTCCAGGTCTGGGCAAGCGACTCGATCTCCACGTCAGTCGGTTTCCTGCCGTTTATATGGAAATAGTCGCGGATCACGTTGAGCTGGGCAAGGTCGAGGGCAAGCGGCCCCCGCCGCTGGCCGGTCAGACGATCGATGATCCCTTCCTTCCCGAGAAGGGCGAGTTCCCGGTCGTCCAGGTCAAGGTCCACAGTTTCGGCCGTCGGTAGTTCATGAAGGCATACTGAAGGTACAACGGGTTCCATGCCCTTCACCCCATACTCAGGACGGGTCCTGATGATCACCCGGTTCACGAGCGGATTTGCCATTGTTGATGCGAGCTTCTGCAGCGTGGAGGGAGTCAAGTTCCCGCACACAAGGAAAAGGTGGGAGGTGTAGACCGCTTCTCCCTCGCAAAACTTCATCGAAAAATAATCCTCGATCGTCTGACGGGCGGTCATGCCGACATTATCGGTAACGCCCGGGAGGAATCCGATCTCTATTGCATAGTCAAAGACAGAGATCGTCGGCCGGTCTATCGTGTATTCCTGGACCACGGGATTGATGAGCTGGCCACCTATCTGCGAGAGCTCCTCAGGAGTAAAATCCCGGGAAGTGGTGACCAGTGTATAGACATCGATCTGATGTAATTTGTCGACCGGGAAACCGAGCGTTCGTATCCGGTCGGTCCGGGTCGCCAGCCGGGGATCGATCTTATAGTGAACTTCTATCCGGTGAACACACGTCATGCGTACTGATTATACTGCAAACTATCAAAATAACTCGTGTAGGGGATGGCCTTCCAAACCCGGGAGGGAACGGACAACCGCAGTGTTTATACAACCTCTCATAATACCTTCTTATGAGGTTAACATGGTAAAAAAATGTGAACAATGCGGGGCTCCTGCCGTCGACAGCCAGTCACTTTTTTGCAATCTCTGCGGGGGGTATGTTAGGGATGAACCGGAGGCTGCCCTGCCGGTCTGCCGGGTCTGCGGCACACCTGCTCCCGATGAACAGTCGGCCTTCTGCACCCGATGCGGCCTGAAATATGCCCCGGAGCCGGAAGACCTGTACCCGGTCTGCATCTCCTGCGGGTCCGTTGTCCCCGATGAACATGCCGCATTTTGCAACCGCTGCGGCGAGAAGATATCTCCCGGGTCCGAACCCTCTGCATCTCTCTGTGCCGCTTGTGGTACACCTGCGGTGGACGACCAGACGCTTTTCTGTAATCGCTGCGGGGCGCCGTTCTCACGGCCTGCAGCCGTAAAGACCCGGGAGAAGGCGCCGGGATCGGTTATTATCACCAAGAAACGGCGTTCCCCGGAGCCGATCACCCGTCGCGGCGCAGAAATGCCGGCAGACCACCCCCCTGATCCTCCCAATGGTTTGCAGATGGTGCAACCGGACCTCCAGGTCCAGAAGAAGTACGCCAACCTCCCACTGCTGGCCGACGATAGTACCGCTGATACTGACCGGTCAAAAAGGTATGCCCATCTCCCGCTTGTTGCCGAAGAGTTGAAAATAAAGGATTCCCCGCGACGGGGCTTTTATCCAACAGAAGTTCGCGAACCTCCAAAAGGACCGAAGAAGAAACACCTCCCGAACAAGGGGCTGCTGGATATGTTTAAACGTTAGCACCTGCACGAATCAGTAATTCGCCGTCGGGATTTTCTGGAATAATTACGGCAAAGATCAATTTTTTTTTGAATCGAGGGGCGACGGAGAAAATTGTGTAGGGAATTTTCGCAATAACAAGGATCATTTATCAAGATTCAGTGAGCAAATCCTCCATTTTTATGAGAGTTCCCCGCTTCAGGCCCTCTCCGGGGCACGGCGGGCGGGCAGGTGTTTTTGGAGTCCCCGATCCATCTGGGGACCATCTCTGAAAATTTGATAGATCTGAAGAATCGACAGGAAATTTTCCGGGAAAACGGGAAAAATCGGGAGGAGGGTCAAAGGGATGCTCACCTTGGGCTGCTTCCCCCTCTGCGGGAGAGAGGGCGGTCACCCTCATATTTTTAAAATTAACCTTGAAATTGACCTTCAAAAAATTTTACCAGCGTCACAAACACCAATGTCCCTCATTTTTTCATATTCATGTAAGGATAGGACATCATAACTTGTTAGGAAGTCCAGTATCCGAAAATACTGTTGTAGAATGTTTCGCTTCGCGAACGGTGACACAAAACATACTGATCCCATAAAAAAAAGAGCCGGTTACTGGCACCCGCCGGCGGCTGCAGCAGATGCTGATGAGAGAGTTGTGTTGCATTCCGCCGGCGCGGTGTCGAAACTATTGCAGATCGCCTGCTTATATCCTTCCGGAGTGCGGGCACCGGTATAGGTTACCCCGTTGACGAGCAGAGTCGGGGAAGCGGTCGCTCCATTTGACTCAGCCGCTACTTCATCCAGCCTCAGGAGCGCAATATTGTCGGCGCTGGTTGCGCAGGTGTCAATCGCGGGGAGCGCGATGCCCAGTGAGGCTGTAACATTTTTCCGGCAGGAATCCTGGAGGGGGGCATTCTGCCATACCGGGTAGCACTGCTCATTGAAGCCCGCGAGATAATCCCAGTACTTTGCCGGGTAGGACCGCAAAATGCAGAGCTGCCGGAGATCTTCTTTCGCTTCAGCAGGGCCGTGGAGCGAATCTACATCATCGGCAGCATTCCCATTCACCGTCGTTATATACCTGACACTGATGTCCGCTTTTGTCCCGATGAGGTCGACAACCGGTCTCATCACGGTCTCGGCCTGCGTACCATAGGGGCAGAACGCCATCACGTAGAGGTCGGCGACCGGGCGTACGGATTTCTTCGGCGGCTGGGTCGGCACCGGTGTGGCAGCAGCAGCATTCATATTGAATGCGGTCGTGAAGAGGAGAGTGCAGTCCCGGGTTGCATATATCGACAGGTCGCGTCCCTGGTAGCGGCTCCAGATCCTGTAGATATCATTGTTGTCGGTAATGTTAATCGGGGTTGCCGTCTCAGCAGTGCTGACGAGATTGGTATTGATATAGGCGATCACTTTGTCGCTGCAGACCGCAGGAGAGACCACCGTCGTCTTTCCGGTCGGGGAGCCCAGCGCATTGGCTGCCAAGATCAGGATGATAATGACAAGAATGCCCATAATTGCTGCAATAGTCCAGTTTCCAAACATTGGTTTCATCTCTTTAGGTGCTGACTGTCCAATTTTTTCATCTGGCATATGAGTGCCTCCGGGTTGTTTCGTATCCGGATAAAAATCAAATTCTTACCGATAAAAAGACATGGGTGATGAAAACGCCAAAAATGATGCCCGGTTCTGAAACCTCAGGCAGACGCCGAAATCTGAAGCTTCAGGGTCATGACACCCGGGATTTGTTATCCGATGATCGACGTAAGAAAAATGCCTCTTCACCAAATTGTTTTTCTAGTCACCGGACTCACTGTTTCTACTACAATCCGGAAGAGTTACGTAATGGCAGCATGGTATGGTGTATTCCTGACTTTTGTCCTCATCCTCGCTGGTCTTGCAGCCGGCTGTACCGATAGCTCTCCGGGAGGTCTGCCACCGACGATGAGTACTCTGCCGATCCCCGGCGACACCGTGCTGCCGGGCCAGGTCCTGCAGATATTCGGCGATGTGACGGGGCTGGGCATACCAGGCGGCACCATCGACAATATCACTTTTGCGGTCGGGCTTGCTGACGTTCATGACTCCGTTGACATGGAAAAAATTGATATCGTGTATGCAGATGCCATCCGGACAGAAACCCTCCATCCGGTTGACGGTTACTATGGCGATCCGCCGAGAGGTTTCTGGGGCATCATCCGGGTGGAGAACCAGGTTGGCAGCCCCAACAACAGGCTCGATAACACGGAGCGTTTCATCATCCGGATTAACCCCACCGCACCCCTTGTTCCAAGGCAGGTGATCACGATCGATATAAAGCCACCTGAAGGCCGTTCACTGACAGTACGAAGGGTCGCCCCGCCCACCATCATTGCAGATAACATTCTTACCCCGTTATAATCCCCGATCGAACTTACCGTTATTGGCCAGATGATCCCTTGGGTTTTTCTGATGTCTCCGGGTGAACAGGGCATAATACTAAGAAAATTTGACCTGGGAAAAATCACGGGAAATTGTTCTGACACGTTTTGGGGGCTACCGCAATTGTTCCCTCTACCAACGCCGTGGGGGCATCTCCGAAGTGGGATAGCCGAGGCAGGCAAAAATTCTCTTATGAAAACCGGAAAATAAAGCGGGGGGGTCAAGGGGGTGCTCCCCTTGGTTGCCTCCCGCGCTGGGGAGAGAGAGGGGGGGTCGCCCTCACTGCATCTTTAAAAAGAAAAATATTTCCAGGATTTCTCCCGGGGAGAGATTTTTTCGGCCCTGAAAATCCATCCAGACTCGATCTCTCCAGTATCACGGGAAAAACGGTGAATACCGGGTCCTCGGGCATGACCCGATGAAAATCCTCATATCCTTTGAACGGGTTTCCTCTGTATGGATCTCTTCATTCTTCGGCATGGCAAGGCAGGGAAGGCTACCGGCGGACCTGATGATGCTGGACGAACCCTTACCCGGGAGGGAAAGGACGGAATTTCCCAAGTGGCGAAGTGGATGAAAGGGAAAAAATTCCGGTTTGATATTATTGCCACAAGCCCCCTGGAACGTTCCCGGCAGACGGCCACGATCGTTGCTTCCGTGCTTGGCCAGGAAGACCGGCTCGCGGTCTGGGACGAACTCGCTCCCGGTGGTGACCCCGATTCGATCTGCTACAACGCTTCACAGCAGGGAAATGATGCCCAGGTACTCATCGTCGGGCACGAACCGGCATTGTCCATGCTCATCAGTACCATTATCTCGGGCGATGGGACAGGTTCGATCGTCCTCGCCAAAGGAGGTCTGGCAAAGATCGGGAATTATTCCTTCAAAAACCGGCCATCCGGTGACCTCCAGTGGTTAGTCACCCCGAAGCTGATCCAAAAGATGCGGTAATTCGAAAAAGATCCGTTGTTTTTCCGGCAGGTCTGGGGCATAGCTGGAATCGTAATCGTTTTTTATTGTTATCCTGAATACTGACCGAAATGCGAAGATAGCGAAATGTCACCGGGGACGAAGACGATCAGCGGCCGTCATCCCTGACCTGCATTTTTCTTCCGCACGTCGGGCATTGGTACACCGAATTGCCATGCCCATCGGTCCAGACACGGATCATCGGTACCCGCTCATGATTGTTATCGCACAAGGGTTTCTCGAACTCTGCCATAGTATATCTCTCTGGATGAACAGGAATATTCTTTATGAGAATTTATGGTTATTGAACCCCAGTAACCGGACTTACCGCCTTCACGCCTCATTAAAACCAGTTCCATAAATAGTGAAGGATAAACAGTAAAAAAAGGAAGAATACGACGATAAAAGCAATGATTGCTACAATATCCAGACTATCCGATATCAGGAACCTGCGACGCGTCATGTATGGTATTTTCTAATACGATGCTATTATTTATCAACTTCTCCCCCAGGCTCAAAAAAGGCAGGAAACCGGTTACAAACCAACCTATTCCTCTGCTTCCTTGCCCTTCAGCGGAAACTACCCGGCATGAGGATACCGATGACGGTTGTGGAAAGAGTAACCATCCTGCCGGTGGCAAAGACTGGGGCACTATTTTGAAGTGTTCCGGGTTTGTGGGGGAGATTTTCACGAACGATTACCGTCTCCCGGAAAAGGATATGTCACCCGGGATCGAGGCGGCGAGCGAAGGTACGCTGATCGTTATCATACCGGTAATGGTCGGGTAATAACAGGAGCCATCCCCGGAGCCACACATTTCTGTATAAGGTGTTTGCGGGCCGGGTGAGAGGGAATCAACCCTGAATTCCAGCAATAACCGTATACCCCCGATCTTCCCTCTTTCTGGACACCCATGGAATACGGCGTGAATCGGGATTCCTACACACTTTCACGCTTCGCTCAACCTATGTCCAGATTCATAGATCTCCAGTAATCATACATGGAGCTCTCCAGCTGCTTTGCGATCAGTCATCACTGCAACCATGCATGGGAATACTTTGGTTGCAGGGTCGCCAGCCTCCAGCGGATACGCAAACCGGTCAAAGTCTGTTCCCCTTGTGTCACAATAAAGTGATGCTGGATGCACGGAACGCAAGATAACACGGATAAATTAAGAGATTGTCTTTCAATCCCACTCATATAAACGCCGCCGCCCCGGACCAGACCCCCGTGGCAGATCAGTGGAAGATAAAATTCTCAAAAAACTTCCTTCTCCGCCGTGCCCGGAGAGGCCCTGATACGGGGGACCTCATTCATGCCATCATCATGGGGAAAATACCCTGGGGCTCCAGGAACCTGGGTAATTATCCCCCCCTCTTGCGGGTTTTTCCCGTTTTTGTAGTACACCCGTACCGTTGAGGTACGTTCTCTCACTTTTTTGTATCCTTGCGAAGCATGACCATCACAGCAATTATGACGATCATCACTACGGCGCCGGCTGCCAGGAGGATATCCATGGTGGAGAGCGTATGAACTTTCTGTAATACCGCGGGAAATCTCGCGGCCTGCCCCGCAGTTATGGTGATGTTAGTTATGGTATCCGCATATCCTGGCAGTTTTATCGATAGGGTATGATTCCCTGCGGAGAGTCCGGAGATGGTTACCGGGCTCACCCCTCTGAAGCCGTCATCAATATAAATCTCGGCACCCGGGGGATCGGAGGTCAATGCGAGCGAGCCGGTGCCAGCAGGAGTCTCCCCGTTCACAACCAAGGCTGCATTGACCGCCGCGGTCTGCCCGGATCCGACCGATACAACCTGGCTCCAGTCGTCGAATCCCCGTAGGGAGAGGATGACGTCATGGTTGCCTGGCAGTACGCCGGAAATAATATCGGGTGTTGCACCCCTCTGACGGCCGTCGAGGATAAGCGTCGCCCCCGGCGGTATCGAGGTTACGGCTATCGAACCATACACGGGAGATGGCTGGGTCGTCGGTAGTGCGATGCTCCGGGCAAGTGTCGCGCCGATTGTGGCAGGACTTGAGGGTTCTGTCATGAAACTCCGGGCATAGTCTTCGTAACCCGTCTTTGTAAGCAGGAGTGTATGGCTGCCGGCGGCCGTATCCGTCAGCGTCACGGGGGTAACACCCTTGACGACATTGTCAATAAATACGATTGCACCCGGGGGGGTTGAGGAGATGGAAAGTGTCCCTGCCGTGGCGGTGACCGTGACAAAACCGAGCTTATCCGCTTCGGTGACCGTTCCCGTGCATGAATCACGGGCTGCCAGGGAAACAGAATATGTTCCCGGCGTTATATAGGTGTGGGAGGGATTCTCCGCCGGCGACGTCCCGCCATCACCAAACCTCCATGCCCAGGTATCCGCACCACTTGATGTACTGGTGAACCTGACCGTAAGAGGAGCAAAACCGGAGGCCGGGGTCCCGCTGAACCCTGCAACCGGGTGTGCGGGTTCACAGGTTGAGATCACCGGCGTATAATTCACCGGGGCCGGGACATTCAGCACGTGGATTCCCTGGCGCCACAGGTCACATTGCGTGCCTGCCATATACTTAAGGGTATATTGTCCCGGGGATGTATAGAGGTGGGTTACCCCGTCCACCAGGCCGTAGTAGGGTGGTGAACCGTCACCGAAATCCAGATAGGACCTGGGTCGGGAAATCGCCACCTGGCGAGGGAAGCGCCGGGAAGATGAAGCCCTGCGTACATGGCAGCGTCTGGGGGGAACGGTCGCATCCACCGGTGAACAGGATGAAGGACTGGCTGTTGGGCGGTCCGTCGCACACGGCTGCGGTCGCCGGCATCAAGCACCACAGCAGGACACCTGCACATCCGGCGATGATCATAAGGTGTCGCGGAATTCTTTTCAGGTTTACCATAGTTGTACTGCCATCCTCATGCTAGGCGCCTGTTCAATAATTAATGCTAAAAAGACTATAATCGATCCATGGTTAAAACACCAGCGGTCAGAGATACTATGACCCTTGTTCATAACTGAATCTCCACGGGATAGCAGCAGCACGTAAAACAGTTCACTGAAACATGATGTTGTCCGGGGCTCTGAACCTTTTTGCTCAGCCACTGCCGCTTTGCCAACCCTCCTTCAAGCGATACTTCTGGAAAGGGTAAATGCACTTCATCGCCATGCACAGGGATGATTTGGGGGGGACAGGCGCAGTCTCTCCATTAATCAGCGTTGTAGTTCAGGCTGAAAGCCCGGCTTTTCTCCCAGCCCGGTAAACCTTCTTTTTTATATAAGTATGCCAGATCCACAGTACCACCGGGAAATGCGTTCCGGGGATGACAAGATGAGTGAATTTATCCGGGTCGCGACAGTAACTGACCTGAATAGCGGCACCATGAAAAAGATCCATGCCGGAGGGCTGGATCTCCTGCTCGCCCGGGTCGGGGACCGTTTCTACTGTACGGACGCCTATTGTCCTCATCTCGGCGGGGATCTTTCAGAGGGTATCCTCGCCGGGACGATCCTGACCTGCCCGGTGCACCATTCACAGTTTGACATCTCTGACGGGCATGTCCTGCGATGGACGGATCTCGCCGGCAGGGTACTGGTCGCTGCAATGAACCAGCGACCGCCACGACCGCTCGTAACCTACCCGGTATTAATCAGAGGGGATGCGATCTATGTCGAAAAACAAGCGGGAACAAACAATCAGAAAGGATAAGAAAAAGGAGGGAAATCATCTCTTCCAGATATCCACGGTCATCATGTTTTTACCATGATAAACGATTTCCGCGGCAGTAAATTTTAGTACAACAAAATCCGGATTATCCACGGTCTTGAAATACTGTTCAAACATCGGGTTCCAGTATTTCTTTTTCGTTGCCAGATCTTCGTGAATTTCTGCTTTTGCCCTGATCTCGACGTAAGGATCAGAGAACTCTTTGCCCGACCAGATCGAGAGGGCGGTGTTGGGATTTTTTTTAAGCTGTTCGACTTTCTTGGAACTTTTCATGGTTGCCCCGACAAAGGTCATATCCGGAAATCCGTTAAGAACCATAAATCGTACCGCGGGCAGGCCACCGTCAAGGGTAGCCACGGCGGCCGGGTGAGGGCCTCCCACCACGTCAAGGATATTCTCTTTGAGTGCCATGGAGATGTATTGGAACGGACGATCCTGTTAAAAGTAACCATAACGGCAAAAACAGTCCTGTTACCGCTTTTTCTATCCCGATAAAAAAAAGGGTTTTTACGAAGAGGGTCCGGGATCACCGGTTATTCTGCGTGACAACGGTAAAATTCCCTTCCCAGCCCAGGGTCATCTTGGAACTTCCAATGACTTGTCCAGACGATGTATTCCGTGCAGTAACCGAGATGATAACCTGGTCGGGGGCCGGCGGTGCGGGATCGGTGAACGACCAGTAGATAGTCTCCCCGTGGTTGACGACGGGTTGCGCGAGGCTGCTGATGGTATAATCAGGTGGTCCCCAAGACAGGAAATGCCCGTAGCTCGTGTTCCATGTAAACTCTGCGCCCGCCGGGTTAAATCCGCTGACATTCGGGGTAAGCCGGATCCCGGGGGTCGAGGACATAATCGGTGAGTACCGGGAAGGGGTGGCGTCAATCCTGACCGATGCAGGGATAATCACCGGGCAGACCCCGGTATCGACTGAACAGGTTGCCGGGACGGGAGAGGTGGTATTGGAAACCGGGGGGGCCGAGCATCCTGCCAACACGAGGAGTGTGGCGAGAATAATCAGGCATGTGAGGAATGCAATCGGGGATCTTTTCTGGTTCTTGTCCTTCATGGAAATTATCTCCGGGGGATTTTTCGGGCAAATTCTCCGCGTTTTACTGGGCGATTCCTGATATCATTTTACAAACGCGAAATCCACCCGGTACTCCTGAGTGCATTCCCCGTCAAGGGTCGTTTGGTACGTCCGGGTCTCACCGGTTCCCATCGGCCCGATGAAGATGGCCTTCGAGTCACGGATCGTACCGGTGCCGGTGTTCACCAGGTTGAGGTTCAGCTGCACGGC
This sequence comes from uncultured Methanoregulaceae archaeon, assembly GCA_963829225.1. GTDB lineage: Archaea > Halobacteriota > Methanomicrobia > Methanomicrobiales > Methanospirillaceae > Methanoregula. The sequence continues at coordinate 143,605 of CAWHHQ010000003.1, forward strand.
ATCAAACGAGGTATTGCCGGCATTATACACGTAGCCGGTCACCCGTTCATAACATCCCTGTCCCGGTGACCATCCCACGGAATATTCATAATGGGAATGAAGTGTCCCCTGAACATTTTCGCGAACGACCGGGCTGCTGAGGCACCCGGCGAAGAATACAAAGACGATCACCAGCACTGTTACTGCAACAATTTTTTTCATATACAGAACCTTCCCATAAATCCTGAACTTTTTTTCCTACCATTGAAAAAACCATATCATGGCAAGCGAAGCATGGACAAGAGCAACCGCAATGGTCAGCCGCGCGAGATTAACATGCCAGCTGAATGGAATGTTTGTCTTCCCTTTCATAATCAGGAACCCGACTGTTGCCGTGCTGATAAGGCAACTGAACAGGATTACCCCGGCGGTCATAATTACCGGAGGGGTAATCCATGCTGATAATGCCATGTACAGTCGTTATGTTCATCGCTTATAAAGATATCACGGGAGCGTGATTACGGCATCATGTAGTTTGTCGGCGTGAGTGATGAACCGGAGGAGACCACGCTGCACCTTCCGTTCACGCACCCGCAACTGCCGGCACCACAGTCGATCGGTCCCTGGCAGACTGCCGTGCACAGCAGGGTACAGACCCCCTTATTTGCCTTATTGATGCAGCTCGTCGGATGACAGCATTCGCGAGGCACGCAGTCATCGTCAGTAGTGCATACCTGAGACTCGGGAGGCGTTGTGATAACCGTCGCTATCGTCGTAGGGAGCGGGTGAGTCGGAGTGGGGGAAACGGTGACGGGAGGGGTGCCCGAGGTACACCCGCTTACCATGACAAGTCCTGCCATCATAAGCAGGAGAACGAGTAAACCGGCATGATTCATGGTCATGTTTCCGTATATCGTGACGGGAGATGATAATTTTTTGGGCAGGGATGCTCCCGAGAACCCTGGGACTGACCGTTACCGGGATGGGAAAAAAGGGGCTCATTTCATCCTCTGAGATGAACTGGTGATTTTTGCGGGAGAATGGGGAGGGGAGTAAGGAGCAGGTTCTTCGTGGGTTTCTCCCTCTCCGGATAAGAAAAGGTTCCCATCATGGTGTCTTCACCGGAAAAATACATTGACGACAGAGGATTTCCCCTAAAATCGCATCAATCATGGGTAATTATGGGGGTTGAGACCCCAGCCCCAAAATTGCGATAAACGCCGCCGCCCGGTGAGCGCCCTTGCAGCGAATCAGTCTATAACATACACTGAACCTCCTGCCCTGCCGTGCCTCGGAGAGGCCCTGAGGCAGGTAACCTTCATACTTTCAAGGGAACTCCCCGGAAAACATAAAAAAAACACTATGACCGAATTATGAAGAACATACAATTCAGATAGGAGGCAATGTGCTACCTTACTATTCTTTCCGATATATGCAGTCGCTGCCTCGACCCGGTGTCCCTGCGACAGATGGGTACGATGATCTCTCATACGGTGAGCGGAAGGTTTGAATTTTATCGCAACCGGGTTGACTTTCCAACCATCTTCTTACTCCTCAGCAGTTTATGGTAGGCGATGGCAAAGCGGTGGGCTTCATCCCGGATCTCCTGGATATACCGCAGCGCCATCCCTTTCGGATCGAGCCGGCGCGGAAGCACCTCCCCGGGCACATAAACCTCTTCCTGACGCTTGGCAATCGCGATCACAGGAATATCAAGGTCAAGACCCTGCAGCACGTCGCGGGCCGCGGCAAGCTGCCCCTTCCCGCCGTCAATGATGATCAGGTCAGGAAGATCTGTATGCTCTTCAAGGAGCCGGTAATAACGGCGTTTCACGATCTCCGCTATCGAGGCCACATCATCGATGCCCTCGATCGTCTTGATCTTAAACCTCCGGTAGTTTCTCTTGTCCGGAACCCCGCCGCTGAACTGCACCATCGATCCGACCATGGAGGTTCCCGATAGGTGCGAAATATCGAAACACTCTATCACCTCCGGCAGATCGGGGAGGTCGAGGTTCGCCTGGAGGTCCCTGACCTTCAGCTCGTTTTTCAGGAACGCTTGTTCGATGTTCTTCCCGACCAGTTCGAGCAACTTCTTCTTCTCGCCGATCTTTGGCACCGTCACCTGAACGTTTTTGCCCTTCTTCTCTGCAAGATAGCCTGACATGGCCTCACCGACCTCATGGGGAAGGATCAGTTCCGCGGGCGGTGCACGATCCGCATAGTACTGCACGAGAAACTCCTCGAAGAAGTCCTCGCGGTAGTCAAAGGAATACTCCTGCTTGCCGGAAAGTAGTCCTTTCTCCACGGAAAATACCATCAGGAATACTGTATTGTCCGCTACCGTATAGGCGATGACGTCCTGGTCCGTCTCCTTCGGGCGTTCGACATGCTGGCGTTCGGAAAGGTGTTCTACCGCGCCGATCTGGTTGCGGAGGAGAAGTGCCCGTTCATAGTCCTGATGAGCCGAATACCCTGCCATCTCCGATCGCAGCGAAGCGAGCAGTTCCCCGCCTTTTCCCTTCAGCAAAGCCGATGCCCGGTCAACCTGAAGGCGATAGTCCTCCATGCTGATCACCCCGATACAGGGAGCGCTGCACGACTTCATGTGGTACCGGAGACAGGCCCGCTTAGGGAGTTTCCTGCAGGAGCGAAGACGGAAGACACGTTTTATCACCCTGAGCAGGGCATCGCGGTCCGCCGCGGAAACAAACGGCCCGAAATAGACCGCCTCGGAGGTGCTCGTCCTCCGGGCAAAACCGATCCGGGGGAACGGTTCTTTAGTCAGACTCGATATAGGCAAACCGTTTTGCGTCCTTGAGATCGATGTTGTATCTTGGCAGATGTTTTTTGATGAGGTTATTCTCGAGCAACAATGCCTCGGTCTCGGTGTTCGTCACCATCATACTCACCGACGCGATCCGTGCGATCAGGTTCGTGGTCTTTGGGTCATGGTCGGTCTTCTGAAAATAACTCGTCACCCTTTTTTTGAGATTTTTTGCCTTTCCAATATAGATAATCTCACCCGCTTCATCGGAAAAAAGGTAACAGCCGGGATCGTCAGGGAGCTCAGCAAGATCGATCATCGTTGTAAAAAGGTATCGGAGTTATGGAACATAAGAGATGGGAATGAGGTAACGAAAACTGATGCGGGAGGGATCGGGCCGACCGCACGGATTGGCGCGTCGCGTTCGTCTCCGACCGGTGACGGGTTCGGGATCCCGGCCATCAGAATCTTATTGGGTTTACCCGCATCGTGCCCGGGTTCCTGGAACGGTCTTAGTGCAAATCTATTAATATTTATAAAATTACTCAGATATTTTGTCCTTTTTTCTGGCTGACGTTCATATACCGGGGGTGCCGGATGGGATGGAATTATCCGTATGAGAAAGGAGTACCAATAGAGGCGCAGTACCTCTACAAGAAGGCGATGGAGATGAACATACTGGGGAAGACGGAAAGTGCCGTGAAATACCTCAGGCAGGCATTGGTGATCGCTCCCGGTTATTCAAAAGCACTCTTTGAAATGGGCTCATGCCTCGAAAAGCTGGGCCAGCATGAGGAAGCGGATGCACGCTATGACCAGGCAATCCGGATAGAGCCCGGATTAAAATATGTGCGGGAAAAGAGAGGTTGATCTTTTTCTTGCGGGACATGCGGTAAAAATTATACCTTTCCCAAGTATCGGTTTTAAGAACTGCCCGGTAATCAACTGCGGTTTAACGTAAATGTATCATATGTACGAGAGTTCCCCGCCTCAGGGACTCCCTGAGGAACGGCGGAGCATTACGTTATTCTGACAGTCTTAGTTATGGATCCACATTGAGGGCATCCTTCGAACGGTAAAAACCTCTCACAAGGTCATTGACGAGTTTCTCTCGGGTGAAGCGAAGGGGAGGGTCAAGGGGATCTCCCCTTGGGTTGCCTCCCCCTCTGGGGGATAGAGGGGGTCGCCCTCATAGTCCCATTTAGATATATACAAAAAAATGGCAACCTTTGCATCCCTGGAAAAGGTAAGTTGATCTTTTTTGACGCGGGATGCCTGAAAAAAATTATGCCTTCCCGAGTATCGGTTTTAAGAACTGCCCGGTATAGCTCTTCGTTGCACCCGCGACCTTCTCCGGGGTCCCGGTCGCGACAATTTCACCACCGGCATCACCCCCGTCCGGACCGATATCGATGAGGTAATCTGCCGATTTGATGACGTCGAGGTTATGTTCGATCACGATAACGGTATTGCCCTTAGCGACCAGATCGTCGAGCACCTTGATCAGCTTCTTCGTATCGTCGAAATGAAGGCCGGTGGTCGGCTCATCCAGCAGGTACAGGGTCTTTCCGGTAGCACGCTTGGCAAGCTCCCGCGTGAGCTTGATCCGCTGGGCCTCCCCACCCGAGAGCGTGGTTGAACTCTGCCCGAGCTTGATGTAATCGAGGCCGACCCGGGACAGGGTCTCGAGCTTATTCCTGATCGACGGGATATTCTCGAAAAGTTTCATCGCTTCCTCGACACTCATATCCAGCACGTCGGCAATCGATTTGCCCTTGTATTTCACCTCGAGGGTCTCGCGGTTGTAGCGGGTCCCCCTGCACTCCTCGCATTCGATATAAACATCCGGCAGGAAGTTCATCTCGATCCGGATCAGCCCGTCACCTTCACAGGCTTCGCATCTGCCGCCCCGGATATTGAACGAGAACCTGCCCTGCTTATAGCCCCGCATTTTTGCCTCCTTGGCCTGGGCAAAAACCGCCCGTATCTCGTCAAAGACCTTGGTATACGTCGCCGGGTTGGACCTCGGGGTCTTGCCGATCGGGGACTGGTCGATTACGATCACCTTGTCAATCTCCGCGTCAAAGGTGATGGCGTCATGCCTGCCTGCCTGATCCCGCGACTGGTGAAGAATCTGCATCATGCCCTTATAGAGGGTTTCGTAGACGAGCGTGGATTTCCCGCTTCCGGAGACTCCGGTGATGACCGTGAGCACTCCGATAGGAAACTTTGCGGTGATATTTTTGAGGTTATTCTCCCGGCAGCCTTTCACCGTGATATACTTCTTTGAAACCCGCCGTTTCCCGGGGATCTCGATCTGTTTTGCGCCGATGAGGTACTGGCCGGTGATGGATTTTTTGTTCTTCTCGATCTGGGCTGGTGTCCCTTCCGCTACCACTGAGCCGCCGTGGAGCCCGGCACCCGGCCCCATATCGATCACATGGTCTGCCGAACGGATCATGTCTTCATCATGCTCCACGACAATCAGCGTGTTGCCAAGGTCGCGGAGCGTCCGCAGCGTACCTATCAGTTTGCGGTTGTCCCGCTGGTGGAGGCCGATCGACGGTTCGTCCAGCACGTAGAGCACCCCCATAAGGTTCGACCCGATCTGGGTGGCAAGCCGGATCCTCTGCGCCTCTCCACCAGAGAGCGTCCCAGCGTTCCTTGAGAGTGTCAGGTAGCCAAGGCCGACTTTTTCCAAAAATTCCAGGCGCGAGCGGATCTCTTTGATGATCTGCCGGGCGATTTCCACTTCCCGGTCGGTTAACGTGAGATGGGCAAAGAAGGCGACGGAATCGCTGACCGAAAGATCCGTCACATCGATGATGGATTTCCCGTTGATCCTGACGGCAAGCACCTTATCCTTGAGCCGCCGCCCATTGCAGGCCGGGCAGTCAAAGACCCGCATGTACCCTTCGAGTTCCCGCTTGCGATAATCGGACTGGGTCTGGGCATACAGGCGGGCGGTCTGGGGGAGCAGACCTTCCCATTCACCAGTATGCGACCAATAGGCATCCCCGTTCTTCATGCTCATCGAAAACTGCATCCGTTGAGATGAGCCGAACATCAGGGCGTTGTACTGCTCTTCGGAAAGGTCTTTGATCGGCGTGAGCACGTCAAAACCAAAGTGCTTTGCGACCGTCGCGAGATACTGGCCCCGGAAACCATCCATCGGGTTGCGGTACGGGGCGACGGCGCCGTCCGCGATGCAGCGGTTCCGATCGGGGATGATCAGGTCCGGGTCAAACTCCATCTTCACACCAAGACCATGACACTCTTCGCAGGCGCCAAACGGGCTGTTGAACGAAAACATTCTCGGCTGGAGCTCCTCAAAGGCGAGCCCACAGACCGGGCAGGCCATGAGCGACGAGTAAGTTGATTCTTTTTCTGCCTCATCGACGACGAGAATGAGACCCTCGGACTTCTTCAGCGCGTTCTCCACCGCTTCGGTAAGGCGTGTCCGGTCGGCCGAGTCCAGCCGGTCGATAACGATCTCGATATCCTGTTTTTTATACCGGTCGAGATTGATCTCCTCATCGGTACGTATAATTTTTTTATTCACCCGCACCCTTGCATAGCCCTCTTTGTCCAGGTCGCGAAGGAGCTGCTGGTACGTGCCTTTCTTCTGGCGGACGACGGGGGAGAGGATCGTGACCATACCGGGGTGTTCTGCGGTGATCTGGTCGGCGATCCGGTCAGGAGTCTGGGAGGCGATCGGGATATTGTGGTCCGGACAGTAGGGCATCCCGATCCGGGCGAAGAGGAGACGGAGATAATCGTAGATCTCGGTGGTAGTTCCGACAGTGCTGCGAGGGTTTTTGGAGGTTGTTTTCTGCTCGATGGAAATGGCCGGGGAGAGCCCCTCAATGCTGTCCACGTCCGGTTTGTGCATGAGCCCGAGAAACTGGCGGGCATAGGTGGAAAGTGACTCGACGTAGCGTCGCTGGCCTTCCGCGTAGACCGTATCGAATGCGAGGGTCGATTTACCGGAGCCGGAGACCCCGGTGATTACCACGAGCTGGTCGCGGGGGATCTCAACACTGATATTTTTTAAATTGTGCTGCCGTGCACCTTTGATAATGATATTCTTCATACTGATGTGTGCTATACTTCGGTGCCGGCACTTAAAGAGATATATTTTGGGGCATGAAAGTAGAGCAGGGGAGGGGGACGTCAGAAAAATTGTGGTGGAGTTTTACCCCAGAATTTTTCCTGGACGTCGTTATCGCGAACGAAGGATTGCATCCAGGCGAATGTCGATGTCATGACTCTCTTTGCGCCAGGCAATGAACTGCTGGACCAGGGTATAGATAATACCATCAAGATCTTCCGTATTGGAAGGTTCCCACCGTTTTTCGGACGTAATTCTATTTTCGTCGTTTGCAGATTTGAAGGTAATCAGGGGAAGGTCTTCCGGTATGCGCCTTGTGGTTTGGGGCGCTACCTTCATCGCCTTGCCCCGATGCCTCGCCAATGTTTTTCGTTCTGGAGGAGAAGGCATTGACATAAGGTGAATATGCAAACTGCAGGAGCTGCCCATGAAACTGACACGAAAATCGTTGAAGAGGGGACAATGGGAGGAGATCAGCCCGGTCACCGGTGATACTGAAGACGTGTACCGGAGATATCTCCGGCTTCGTGCCGAGAGAGGATATTTCCGCGATTATGATGAGAAGAGCTGATTATTCTGGCTAAAAAAACCGGCAGGATTTTTACCCACCCTGCCAGAGTGATCCGGTTCCTTTATCAAAAAAAGGCCTTTTCCCGAACATTGTACGGGAGGACAGGAAATACCTCGCGTTTTACTGCATGCCAAAAACTTATTCCCCTCATATTCCTCAATAATGATAAATAAACTATGCCCGTAGTAACCATAAGGATGCGAAAGGGATTTTCCCGCGACCAGAAACGCAGGATTGTCGAAGAGTTTACCGGAACCCTGGTAAAAACACTCGGTGTCGATCCCGAACTGGTCACGATCATGATCGATGAACATGACCTCGAAAATATCGGGAAAGCCGGGAAACTCCGGTGCGACTGACAAATTTATCAACACTTTTTCCCCTCGGTAACCCCGCCTTGTTGACACGTCCTCCAATTCTCCCTAGTTCTTTGATGGGTATCCACATCCTGCAAATCGCATCTCCGGGACACGGCGGGAAGAGGGGAGATTACTCAGGAATTTTCAGCCATTAATCCGTCGGGGGGCCCCGACCAGGCAGGCTCGTTCATCATTACGTACAGGTAAATTGCCTCCCTCCTCATTGTTCAAAAGAAGATCTGCACCGCTGGGTCCGAAGGCTTGAGACAGCTATGAGAGAACGGGGTGTTTTAACCAGCCGAACCGGGGAGAGGGAACCTTCATGCATGTACGGTGCCAATAATTTTTCACAATGTCTGAAGAAAACATTGAACCGGAGCCGGTTTCAATCAGGCCGGTCCCGGAGAAGACCATCTATCTTGCCCGGTGGAGTTCGCGGTTCTGGGCATGGCTCATCGATTTCATTCTCGTCATCCTTTTTTTAAACATCGTCAGGGGGATCTTTGAGCCGTTCTGGAACTTACCGCTTCTCTGGGATTATATGCACTGGGACCCGGTTGCACTGGGTTTTGAATCCATCTTCTTCTTTGCCTACTGGACGGTCATGGAAGGTTTCCGAGGCCAGTCCATCGGGAAGATGGTTATGAACTTAAAAGTGGTCAACCGCGACGGTACCAGGATCGATTATGCTGCTGCTGCGCTCGAGAGCCTGGGAAAAGCCTTCCTGCTTCCCCTGGACTGCCTGATCGGATGGTTCGCCATGCCCGGTTCCAAACTGCGGGTATTTAACCGGATATCAAACACCATCGTGATCAAAGCCGATTACAAAGAACCGCACGGGATCCTGTACGTCAGGGACAAAGAATAATCCCGCATTTTTTTATAACGGGAGAATAATCTTGTCACCAGGATACTATGGATGAACAGGATCCCCCGCAGGACCCGGTATCCGGAGTATCGGACTCCGGTGGTGAACCGGTAAATAATGAAGTCCCGGACCAGATATCCCAGGACATATCTCCCGGCCAGAACGAGCGACTGGCACATTTCATCCAGCTTCTGAACGACGATAACGAGGATTCACGCTGGAAGGCGGCAGAGTCGCTGGGAAGGATGGTGGACCCTGCTGCCGTCGACCCGCTCATTGATACGCTCTGGGATGACGATGCCCGCGTGAGACTGAAAGCCGCCTGGGCATTGGGCCGGATCGGGGATCCGCGGGCACTCCGCCCTCTTCAGCGCCTGTATCGCATGGAAAATGAGTGGGCACAGGAGATTATCGGCAAGGCCCTTGAAGAGATCAAGGAGCGGATGAGCCACTCATAACATCCGGGAAAAAAAGGTTTCAGGTCCGGGCCCTCGTTATTTCCGGGGCAGGAAGCACAAGGTCCGAAGGCATGTTTATCGACTTTGCCGTTCTACTATAAATCAGAGAAACGCATGGTGGATATTGAGTCTCTGTATCGGAAAGAAGACGGAAAGATCCTCATCGAGATCACACTCTCTTCCGTTCTCCAGCTCTTCAACTCGTTCGATCCTGCCCCCTTCCACGAAAAGGAGCTCGATTCTGCGGCGGAACACTATATCGTCGATACCGTGAAGGACTTTCCCCGGAAAACTCCGTTCAAGATCATCATTTATCTTCCCCCGGACATCGCCTCAACGGAGCGGGCGCAGAAGATTCCACAGGCAATCCATAACCATTTTGAATACCGGATGCTGGTTACCGACCGAAAATTCCGTATGCGGTTCCGGCACGGCAGAGGCAGTCTCCTTATCGGGCTTACATTTCTCACTATTGCCCTGCTCTCCCGGTCGCTTGTCAGCCAACTGGACAATCACTTTCTTGCACAGCTCCTTGCCGATGCTCTCCTGATTATCGGCTGGGCCTCCATGTGGGAACCGATAACCGTTCTCCTCTATGAGCTCTGGCCGATTATCCAGCTGAAGAAGACCTACGAGAAGATAAGCCAGATGGAGATCCGGATCGTTCCTTCACCGTAAAATGTTCAGGGAAGATGGTGTTCGGTCTTCAGGTATCTCACGACTCTCTGTGCCTGTTCGGAGGGCAGGGCAGATACCTGCACTTCGCCATCTGAGGTAAGTGCGGTGAATATATGCCGGACCGCCGCACCAAGGGACGGACCATACCCGCCTTCCAGCACCAGTGCCAGGGGCATGCCTGAGGCCTGGACCAGCATCCGGGTCAAAGACTCGAAGTCCTCAGGGAATATTCTCATGGAACCCAGTGGGTCGTCAAAGAGGATATCCTGACCGGCCGAGACGATCAGGACATCAGGCAGGAACCTCTCGATCGACGGGACAAAAATTTCAGAGAACACGTGATAGTATTCAGCAATCGCCGATCCTGGCGGCAGGGGGGCGTTCACGGTATATCCTTTGCCGTTCCCGGCACCGGACTCCTGGATGGTTCCGGAATAGGGGAACATATGCTCCTGGTGCACTGAACAGTAGAGGACCCGGTCCGTCCCGTAAAAGCTGTTCTGCGTGCCATTCCCGTGATGGACGTCCCAGTCGATGATTGCAATACGACCTGCCTGCACCAGGGCCTTTCTGGCTGCGACTGCCACGTTGTTGATCAGGCAAAATCCCAGGGCGCGGTCATATTCGGCATGATGCCCCGGCGGGCGCACCAGAGCAAAACAGTGTTCACCGTTAATCGACTGTTCAACCGCGGCAATCGACGCGCCGGCCGCATGCAGGGCAACATCATATGAGCGACGGGTGATATAGGTGTCCGGATCCAGCCAGCTGACCGTTGCAGTTGCTGCACACCTCCGCTGAAGCCAGGTAAGATACGAGGGGTCATGGACGCGTTCAACGTCCTCACATAATGCAGGGCGGAACGCGAGCCGGGAGACATCTTTGGGGATCCAGGAAGATACCTCTGCTAGCCGGGCGTTGTTCTCCGGATGTCCGGGATGGTTGTGTTCTGCAAAGATCGGATCGAAGATTGCCCGGCAGCGTGTCATAAGAGATCGAGCTGGTACCGGATTATATACGGCAGGAGACTATCTCGGGTACGAGAATATCCGTTTTGTGCTCGAAAGGGCACCCGTGGATTCCTGACGTTGTGCCGGGGATAACCTCTCGTTTACGGTCATCCGTCTCCCGTACTGGTCAGGACAGCCTGCCCCTGGCCTGCCGTTCCATAGGTACAACGTTGGCGCCTTCCAGGTTGCCCCCGGCAAAGTTAAACCGTTCCTTGATACTCCGGGGTAATTCATTTTCATTGATCGGCCGGAACCCAAAAGAACGGTAGAACCCGGCGAGAGACAGGGTCGAATGCATGTACAGCGGTTCGTCGCCGCACGCGTCGACAAGCGCATGGACGGCTTTTCGTGCATACCCGCGGTCCCGGAAATCGTCCGGTACGTATACCCCGTCTACCTCAAGCCCGTCCGGGTGCCGCCGGCACCGGGCGACTGCAGCGAGCGCTCCTTCAACAAATACTCCGAAGATACGGTCAGTATCCGGGTCCGCTTTCTGCTGGTGGTACGTCAGCCAGACCTCTTCTGCCAGCGCAGACTCATCTTTTTTTAGCTCTCGTGCGCTGACGGTGAGGCTGATATGCGGGCTGAGGATAAACAGGGGTCGCCGGGCTTTCGCGGCAACACCTGCAGCGACTTGCCCCAACGGGATATTTTTTGCATAATCCGATCTCCCGTACCGGGCAATCATGATAAGAGAGACATCCTGTTCTTCCGCCACACGACAGATTTCCGTGACCGGATTTCCGTTTGTTATCATCGGTGCTGCTTTGATACCATACTGTTCAAGGTCTGCAGTAATTAATCTGAGCTGGCTGGCCGGATCCTGGTACGGCATGTTTTTGTCTGTTGAACCATGTGATGGAACAACATGCAGAACGGTGACTTTCCTGATGAAACCCAGATTTTTTATATAGTCAAGGGTTTTTTCTGCGGGCCGCGAGAAGTCGACCGGGCACAGGATATGAGAGAATACATTGATACAGAACTTTTCCAGGGGGGCGTGATCATCTCCCTCAATACCCCGGAAATGCATGATAAACACATTGATCCCTGCCCGTGCAATTACCCCTTCAGATACACTCCCGGGAAACAGGCCGCGAAACAGGCCTTTTCCCCGTGAACCCATTACAATAAGGGAACAGTTTTCGTTATTTGCAGTTTTAATGATGGTACCGGGAATATCTCCCCCGGTCCCATCTGCAAGAATGGTCTTAACTGAAACTCCGGTCATTACCTCGAGATAACGCCCTCTTTCCGCAAGCATGTGCTCTGCCTGTTCTTCTAGCAGGGTATGCGATCGGGTCAAAACAGAAGAATTTTCAGGAACCGGGGATCTGCTAAGCACATGGATGAGAAGGATCTCTTCCATGCCGGGGATCTCCCCGATACACTCAAGGGTTCTGTCCGCATACCGCGAGAAATCGGTTGAAACCAGTACGCGCCTGAACGTCATCTTCTCCGAAGTATTTCTTTCCTGGCCCCATACCTGAAGAACATTCCCGGGTCGATCCTCCATCCCTTCATCCCGGTTCGAGACAGGCAGCGAGCTGCTCCTCGCAGCCCGGACAGAACATCTTTTTCTTACGGTCCAGTTCATCGAGGGTGTCAGGTTTGAACATGATGCACTCCGGGTTACTGCAGTGGCCAAGACCAAAAAGGTGCGCGACTTCATGGGCGCCTTCTTTTATTATACGGTCCATGAGATCGTCGTCATTCCCCTCTCTCCCGTAATACTCATTCTCAAGGCGGGCTGTGGAGACGACCGCAGCCCCGGCTGCCTCGCGGGCCAGCCCGAAGACAAAGCTGTTGCCGTTCCTAAAGAGGTCCTGGTGCACCACCAACAGGACAGGTTCCTGCAGGGAATGTCGGTGCTTATAAACAAGGACACTCTCCAGCAGCACCTGGGCGTCGATCTGCCGGCGCTCGTTCACATATCCCATGATACGCACTTGGTTCTCCGAAACCGTTGCCGGAACACCCATGATAGCAGAGATCGTGCGGGTGACCGGCACCTGGAGCCCGGGCGGGGAGAGGGAATCCCAAAAAATATGGATATGCATCGCTATATTCTGTTGGAATGGGCGCCTATAAACATATTGAGAGGTGTATAGGGGAGTTCGTATCAGAACACTACCGCAGTGCCGTTGAGGTCGGGGTCGGTAGGAACACGACTGCGGCGCAGATCGTGCATGATGCCGGTGTGCCGATTCGCTGTACCGATATCACGGACATGGGGGTTCCTGCATGGCTCTCTTTTTCGATCGATGACGTCTTTTCGCCGGAACTCTGCGTCTATGAAGGTGCGGATGTCATCTACGCGATCCGCCCTGCCATCGAGATGGTTCCGCCCCTGCTCGCCATTGCCCGGGCGATCAACAGCGATCTCCTCGTCTATCACCTGGGTTTTGAACTCTACGAAAACGGGGGCGAGAGGATCGACTGCGGTGTACTTCTGCACCGGTATGTTGCCGCATCAGAACCCGTCAAACAGGGTTGACTGGGAGCGGGAAGGCTGCTTCTTCTCCGCTGGTTCTACTGACTCCGGAGGTTCCGGAGGTTCTTTCGGGGCAGGTACTTCCGGAGCCGGCCGATCGGGTTTCCGGGCCTTTTCTTTTACGGGTTTTTTCTGGTGCTCTTTTCCCTGCGCCTTCTCCTTTTCTTCCTGGAGCAGGACTTTTATGATCTCCTGCGAACGGGCTTTGTCATGAAGGAAGAAGTTTAGCTGATCGGCATCCAGCATCAGTTCAGCTGCGTACGAGGCCGGATCATGCTCCACCAGCAGGGAGATGATGTCCAGGTAATGCTCACGGAGGGTGGTCTGCGGGACGTGCATAGGACCGGCAAACTTGGCAAGGGTGATCAGCCGGATCGCCTTCTGCTTCTTTGCCGCCGACATCTTCTGCCACCGTTCCGGAGGCATGATTCTCGCGTGAATGCCCTTTCCTTCCGCAGCGTCCGCCACACCGAGCAACATGAGAGCAGTGGCGTACCGCCAGAGGGAATAGTACTGGCGGCGGTAGGTGTACCCCAGGTACTCGTCCGCCCGCGAGAGGGAGTGGTAGCCCTTTGCAAGGGCAGGAAGCGAGGGGAGCAGGCAGATGTTGCCTTCCACCCACTGCTCTATCGTCTCGGGGGAATCGTCAACATCGTATGAGAGCCGCATCAGCTCTTCATCCGGCATCTTATGGAAGATGGCGGTAATCAGCGAAAAGATCGAAACCCGTTCATCTTTCTGGGACGTGTGCACCTGTGCATCTTCGAGCCGTTCCCTGCCGATTGCCGCGGCGTAGAGCATGTTGACCGCCGACCGTATATCGCCCCCGGCACTCTCCGCGATCGCCTGTATGGCACCCTCACTGCAGCTCGAGTTTTTCTGCGGCACAGAGATACCTGAGCCGGGGTCCGATCGAGCGGGCAGGAATCGCCCGGAACTGGACCGGTTCGCAGCGGTACCGTATGTCGGGTGAGAGACCATAGAGGTCGTTTGCGATCAGGATCACCGGCTGCTGCGCTTTCCGTATCACTTCGATGATTGCCTTTGCACCGCCCCGGTCCGAAGACCCCTGCAGGTTGTCCGCCTCGTCGAGGACTATAAGCTTCCGTGACGACCCCGTGAGGCTTGCCGTGGTTGAACCGGCTCCGGCGATGCGCTCGATGACCGCCGCAGTCCTCTGGTCGCTGGCATTGAGCTCGATAACGTCCCACTTCATATCGTTCGCAAGTGCGTACGCGCTGGACGTTTTGCCGATACCGGGCTTCCCGTAGATGAGTAGCGGTTTGGATTTACTGGTCCAGGCCTGTGCCCACGCCGCCATCTGCCGCAGGGCAGTCACGTTCCCGACGATATCCTCGAGCCGTGCGGGCCGGTACTTCTCTGCCCAGTCCATACCAACACGTTGGCTGTATATCAAATAAATTATCTCTGATGAAATGAAACTAGGATACACGTAAGATCCATACATCCATTTCTCAAGGTGATACCGTTGGTCCACAGCTGCTCCACAGAGACGATAGCACACGTAGTCAGGGAATATGAGGGAGTCAGGCGGAAACATTCTATCGGCGAGATGGTCCGGGCACTGAAGATCGACGCTCCCCATGTTATTGCCTCATTCGGCGAGGATGCCGCGGTGATCGAGCATAACGATGAAGCCCTTCTCCTTGCGGCTGACGGCATCTGGAGCAGGCTCATGGAAGCTGACCGGTACTGGGCTGGATACTGCTCAGTGCTGGTCAATATCCATGATATCGCTGCAATGGGCGGTCACCCGATCGCGATGGTCGATATCTTCTCCATCGCAAAGACCACAATACAGGAACAGGTCGTGAAAGGGATGCACGATGCCTCTGCACAGTTCGGGGTACCGATCGTCGGGGGACACCTTCACCCGGACGCACCCTACAGTGTCATCGATGTTTCGATCCTGGGTTCCGCACGGCTCGACTCGATCATCTACAGCCATACTGCCGTTGAAGGGGACCGTGTGGTCGCGGCAATTGACCTCTCGGGCCGTGTCCATCCTTCCTGTGCCCTGAACTGGGACTCAGTGACCATGAAATCTGCAGCAGAAGTCAGATCCCAGATCGGGCTCATGGAAGAGATCGGGAAACGTCACCTTGTCACCGCGGGCAAGGATATCAGCAACCCCGGCCTGATAGGGACACTGGGAATGCTCCTGGAGGTCAGCGGAAAGGGAGCGGAGATCGAGCTCGGGCTGATCCCGAAACCTAACCTGGCGAAGAACAATATGACATTCGAGCAATGGGTCCGGATGTACCCCGGCATGGGGTTCATCCTCACCGCGAAGAGGGAGCATGTAGCGGAACTGGTCCACCTTTTTGCCGCAGTCGGCATGACCGCAGCGGATATCGGGGCGGTCAACAGCACGCGGGAACTGCGCATAACGTATGACGGACAGGAGTCGCAGGTCTTTGATTTTATCGACAACGGGATCATGCACCTTTCTGACGAGGACGTTGCATGCCTGCAAAGGTAAGACGTATCGGGATCGGGATTGCCGGGGATGCCAAGAAGGTCATCGACAACATCTCCAGTGTGAGCGGAAATTTTACTATAATCTGTTACTGCGGGCCGGGAATTGCTGACAAAAATACCGCTCGAAACTCCGTCGAGATTGTTGAACACCCTTGTCCTGAACAGGCACTCATAGATGATCTCATGGCAGGCAGGATCGATGCGGCGGTCAGGGGGACTCTCCCGGCCAATTCCACGCTGAAGGCGCTGAAGAAAGCAGAAGGGGTCGACCACTTGGAACGGATCGCCCTCCTCGAGACCGTGTACGGAAAAAAATTCCTCCTCACGCCGGTCGGAGTTGACGAAGGCTGGACCGTTCCGGAAAAACTTGAGCTGATAAAAAAAGGGCGGGAGATTGCACAAAAATTCGGCCTCTCCGAAAAAGTCGGCATCCTCTCCGGTGGACGGCATGGCGATGTCGGCCGGCATCCCCAGGTGGATGCCAGTATGGCCGAGGCTGAGTTGGTCGCCCGGCTCGGCGATGCCGAACACTGCGAAATCCTGATTGAGGATGCCGTGGAGACCTGTGGGTTGATCATTGCACCGGATGGCATCTCGGGTAACCTGGTCTTCCGGACACTCACCTTTCTGGGAGGGGGGCACGGGCATGGCGCGCCCGTAGTAAATATCAGCAGAATTTTCGTGGATACTTCGCGCGCCTCACCAAATTATGCCAATGCGCTATTGCTCGCAGCATCTTTGTTGGAATAATTTAAACGCTTTATAAACGGCTTGTTTTTGATATAGAGCGATTTAAACGTGAAAAAAATTATTCTGCGACATTTTGCGCTCCGTTTTCCACTTGCTTAACAGGATGCCTTCCAATAATCCAATGCTGTGTAAAATGAGGTATTTTCCCAAAAAGTATTTATATATACCAATAGACTTTCCTTTTGAGGTTGAAAAAATGGCAGATTTACCAATCGCCGCAGTTGTAAGGATTGCAAAGAAGAACGGAGCCGAAAGAGTCGGCAGCGATGCAGCCGAAGCCCTGGTTGTCAAGGCAGAGAAGTACATCGCCCAGCTCACCAAGGAAGCTAACAAACTTGCCGAGCACGCAGGAAGAAAGACGATCAAGAAAGAAGACGTTGACCTGGCTTCAAAGCCCTGAGTTCAACTCTCTTTTTCTGCGATACCTCACTGAAGTTCAATTTTAGTGAATATTTTTCTGTGAGATACGCCTGTGGAAAAAATGTGTAGTTTGATGATTTTTTTTCTCGAATATTTTTGATAATGTGTCCTTCATTAGTACGTAAATTTCTTTGCCAGCTGGATTTTCCTATGAGTTAATAAGTGTACATCACCACAGGATCTAACGAGGTCACGGTGAGGCGGGAGATATTCTAAAGAATTTAGTTATTGATCCGCGGTGGAGGTGAACCGATCGGGAGAGTCCGCGTTCATTACAATGGGTTCAGAGAATCTATCATTTTTCACATCTTATTGATCAATTTTCATTTTTTTATTGCTGGCTATCAAATATTTTACGAGTGTCCCCCGTCTCGGGGCCTCTCCAAGACACGGCGGGGCAGAATCCTTTTTAGAAGCTGATCCTTCTGCTGTTTACAAACGTGATAGTCCGTTTGTCTTACAGGCAATTTTCAATGAAACTGGAGGATGGCGGAATGGGGTCACAGGATGCTCCCCTTGGGCTACCTCTCCCCAGGAGGAGAGAGGAGGTCACCCTCATATCTCCTGAAATGTGAACCGAAATAGTCAATAATAAGATTTTATAGAGCATTAAAAAAACCTAAAACTTCCCTTTCGTACTCCGTATCATCCTAGTGTCCTTACTCATCGACAATGCTTCACCAAGCGCAATCCCGAATGCCTTAAACATGGCCTCACACTGATGGTGGTCGTTTTTCCCGGAGAACATGATATGCGCCGTGATGCCGGCCCGGGTGCACAGGCTGTAGAAGAAATGCTCAAAGATATCCGCAGGAATCGTCCCGATCGTCTTGTTGCCGAAGGTCCCGGTGTAGACGAGATATCCCCTGCCACCGCAGTCGAGTGCTACGGTTGCAATTGACTCGTCCATAGGAATAATGGCATGGGCGAACCGCTCTATCCCTTTCCCGTCGCCTATCACTCCCTTCAGGGCGTCTCCGAGCACGATGCCGATATCTTCGATCGTGTGGTGACAATCAACCCCGAGGTCGCCCCTGGCGGTGCATGCGAGGTCGAAACCCCCGTGCCGTGCCATCGCGTTCAGCATGTGGTCAAAGAACGGAACACCGCTGTCAGCCGAAACCTTCCCACTGCCATCCGGGTTCACCGTGATCGAGATACTTGTCTCTTTTGTCTCCCGTTTTACCGTTACATTTCTCATTGACTTGCCTCCCATGCATCTTTCAGGGTGATCTTCCCGCTGTAGAGGGCAGAACCCAGGACTGCCCCGAACGCCCCTGCATCCCTCAGGCCGGCGACATCCGACGGTGTCGACACGCCGCCGGCGACCACGATGGGAATATGGACCTCCCCGATCAACTTCCTGACCGGTTCGAACCGGACTCCTTTCTGCAGCCCTTCCACATCGACGTTTGTGTAGAGGAGGGAGCCGGCGCCCTGTTCCTCGAAGCGCCGGGCCCATGCGAGGTAGTCGCCCGCGGTCTCCTGCCAGCCATGGACAGCGATCTGCCCTCCCTTCGCATCGACTCCCGCCATAACGCGTTCACTCCCGTACTTATCGGCAAGCTCTCGTATGCTCTCCGGCTTTTCAGTAGCGAGCGTTGCTATGATGACCCGCGTGACGCCGGTTTCCAGCCAGAGAACTGCATCTTCTATCGACCGTATACCCCCGCCCAGCTCGATCTCGACACCGGTTTTTTTAATCAGTTCGGTGATGAGCCCTACATTCTTCGCGGCATTTCCGAATGCCCCGTCAAGGTTCACCACGTGGAGAGCATCGGCTCCCTGGTCGAGCCAGCGGGTCGCACAGGAGAGCGGGTCCCCGAATGCCATTGCACTCTCCCGTTTCCCCTGCACCAGCTGGACGCACCGCCCTCCCAGGATATCAACGGCAGGAAAGATGCGCATAAACCTCAGCGGATCATTCGTTGGATGGCCATAACGAGAATATCCTTTGCACCGGCACGTTTGAGGGAGTTGATAAGAGAGTAGACCCGTTCCTCGTTCACGACCGCGTGGACCGCGACGAGGTTTTCGGTTGAGGCGACATCCATGACCGTCGGGCCGGAGAGCCCCGGCAGGACCTTTTTTACCGCGTCGAGGGAGGACCGTTTCACGTTCATCATCAGGTAACATTGTCCTCTGGCCCGGATGACACTCTCGAGCGCGAGGTGTATCTCATCAATCTTCTCTTTTTTTGTCCGGAGTGATTCCCTGTTCGCGATCAGGAACGTAGAGGTTTCCAGCACCTCGTCAACCACACGAAGGCGGTTAGTCTTCAGCGTCGTCCCCGAACTCGAGAGGTCAACGATGGCATCGGCGATGCCCAGGTGCGGGGTCGCCTCACAGGCACCCCCGACCAGAACGATCTGTACCTTAACCTTATGTCGTGCGAAATATGCCCTCGCGATGACCGGGAATTCGGTGGCAACCTTCAGCCCGGCCAGCTGTTTTACCGATGTTATTGCTGAATCCTCGTGCACAGCAAGAACGAGTTTTGCCTTCCCGGTCTGGAGATCAAGAGCTCTTCGACATCGGACTCGCGTTCGGTCACCATATCGTGGCCGGTGATCCCGAGGTCCGCTGCACCGGTTGCAACATACTCGGGAATATCGACCGGGCGGGCAAACAGGATCTCCACGTGTGGATCGAGGGTTTTCGTGATGAGTCGCCGCTCCCCGATCTCCGGGAAGTGGAGACCGCTCTTCTCCACAAGGTCCATAATCGGTGCTGCAATCCGCCCCTTATTGGGAATCGCAAGCCTGACAATCGGTGAAAAAGGAGATGGATTGTTTTTCTTGCGGCCTGATGTTGTTTGTTGTGCCATGGGTCTTCAGAACGTTTTGAGTTCACCACGGATGACTTTCTCGGTAATATCGGTTACGTTCTCGAGCCAGTGATCGATGATCCCATCGATTTCACCCTGGATCTTCCCCATCTTCGTGCCCGCGGTCGGCAGGACCTGCACGCTCGCCACCAGCGGCTGGTCGATAGGTTGCCCGATCTGGGAAAGGAGCCGTATATACATTTCCTCGATCCCCTCCACCTTCGCTACACAGTCGGTTGCCATCTGCGTCGAGAGCAGGTTATAGATCTTGCCGATATGGTTGATGGGGTTCTTTCCGCTCGTTGCTTCCATGCTCATCGGGCGGTTGGGCGTGATCAGACCGTTGCAGCGGTTGCCGCGCCCGACGGAACCGTCATCGCCCATCTCCGCCGATGTGCCGGTGACCGTCAGGTAGATGGACCCGTTCTTGATGTCATCGCCGGTATTGAGGTGGACAATAACCTTGCGTTTCGTACTCTTCCTTGCCACTTTCCCGATCTGTTCTTTGAGGAACTCCATATACTCGGCATACTGGCGGATATCAGCACAATATTTATCGACAATCGCACAGGCAACAGTCAAGGTAATGGTGTCCCCGTCACGCAGCCCCATGATCTTGATATCCTGGCCTATAACGGGATGTTCCGGCCGCAGTTTGTCATCGATAAAATCGCTGACATTTTTGACGATGGTCTCGATATCGGAAAACGGGGCGTGGCCAACCCCGAAGGACGTGTCGTTTGCCCGTGGGATCCTCCCGTTGTGGGGCTTGAAGACATCGCGGAGATCGGTCGAACCGGTCCCCAGCCGGCAGTCCATAATGACATCGCGTTCCAGATTCAGGGTCGTAAAGTTGGAGCGGAGATAATTCCGCGTCGCCTCTACGGCAATGGTATCAGTCGGGATGGATACATCGTTGAACCGTTTTGTCGCACGGCCGTCGATAAGGATGAAGATAGGCCGGATGACCTTCCCACCGCCGAACTTCGGGTCAGACTCCCCGGCCACGATCTCACCTTGGTCGGTATTGTGGTGGAGGACAACCCCAAACTCTTCGAGATATTCCCTGCACAGCGCCCTGCTGATCGCCTCAGCTACACCATCGGCGATACT
Organism: uncultured Methanoregulaceae archaeon; assembly: GCA_963829225.1. Taxonomy (GTDB): domain Archaea; phylum Halobacteriota; class Methanomicrobia; order Methanomicrobiales; family Methanospirillaceae; genus Methanoregula. Next base: position 164,512 of record CAWHHQ010000003.1, read on the forward strand.
GTCAGGGTGACCGATGCACTTGCGTTCGACGACTTCGATCCGCTGTTTTTCCAGAGGGATCTGGGCCAATGCTTCAATCTGGATGTTTCTCTTCATTGATTTCCTCGTAATACTGAGTACTAATAAAAAGGACTGGGATTCATATAACAATTTCTGAAAGACAATAGTTTTTGGTTTTTTTATGATTGGGAGTAATTTACGATCTCGTTTCTTTCATTGTTTATGCAATGAGCAAAGGGATCTCCTGAAGAGAACCGGCTTTATGAAACTCCGGGGAGAATGGTGAGCGATACTCCGGAAAAAATATTTTCCCGGCGGGATCGTATTACATCATCCTGGGAGATTCTGAAAGGAATCGACTGAAAACCAATTGCTGATAAAAAAGGAACCAGTGGTCCTACCGGCGCAGGAATTTGTGGAGGATCGTCATCTCGCTCCCCCTGGGCAGCTTCCGGGCCGGGGGTTTTACCGGTACCGGGGTCTCGTCCTCTTTTTCTTCCTCATCGATCTCCTCTTTCTGGGAGGCCGCCCTCTTTTCATGAACCGGAGCCGGGTGATGTGATACTCTTTTTTCCACCGGCGTCCCCGGTGCACGGGCCGGGGGGAGAGTACGGTGCTGGCTCAGTTTTGTCCCGCAATTGGGACAGAAGTTGGCTGCCACGGGGAGTTTTTTTCCGCAGTTGTGGCAGAACTGGGGAATATCGGCACCTTCCTCATGAACTGGGGCTTCCGCAGTTCTTTCATGAACCACGGAACGCCGCGGGGCTGCTTTTATCTCTTCGGGTTCTGGTTCCGGCTGGGATTGGGAGACCGGTTCTATCACGGGTCTGCGGGCACTCTGCAGGGAAGAATGCCTGAGGGGCTGCATCGCACTCTTCATCGCGACCTTCATGGCCGACTGTACTTCACGCCTGCGGACGGTCTGGCTGTCCGCAGCTGGTACGGGGGTTGTTATGCTATCAGGTTCCTGTTCCGGCACTTCCCTGACCTGGGCACGCCGCTGAGGGCGGGCAGGTTCCTGGATGGGGGGGGCCTGCTCCTGCTCTGCATGTACAGCAAAATGCCGCTTGATCGGTGGTTGCTTCTCATGGTCCTTCGCCGGCACTCTTCCGGGGTTTCAGTTCCTGTTTTTCTTCCGGTTTTTCCGGCTCATCGGGAACAGGCGCTTCCTTACGAAACGGGCGTTCGTCTTCATGGGGCGCCAGGGATTTTTGCGGTTTGTTCTCCTCGTGGAGAAGGGCGATCCATTCATCAATCTCGTCAGCCCGTTCCGTACCATTCTGCACAAAGACCAGCTTCATGGTCTTGATCTCGTCATCCGGTGAACGAATGGAGAGCACGAGCACAGGATCGGAATTCTCCGAAAATTCGACGATGCTGCCGACAATCGAATCCCGCGGGATATCCTTGGCGGTAACCTTGACCTTCTTTTCCTGGGTATCGATCAAAAAGATGCGCCGGTCGGTCAGGTAAGCGTGGAAAAAGAATTTTTTCACCGTGATGTTAAGGGAGCCGATAAGGACGTGTTCCCCCTTCTGCAGGTATACAGAAAGTCCCCCCCCTTCTTCCTCACCCGTCTCCGCCTCTTCATCCCCCGGTTTTATCGTTTTTGCCTCTGCCCCTTTCTGGCCCGCAGTAACGCCGGAGATATTCGGTCTGCCCGCTCCCATGGTCGATTTCTCGGATTCCTGAACAATTTTTCCGCCGCAATAGCCGCATTCAGCGATATTATCCCGTATATTCATTCCGCAATGGGGGCATTTCATTCGTGATCTCCCTTCCAGTATCCAGAGTAACTAAGTATAATGTTCTCACGCGATATGAAAAATTCTCTGGTCGGTCGATCAGATTCTGGTGAGCAGTATGCTGCGCGTCAGACGGAGATGAAGCCTTTCAGGGTTTCCGTGATGCGTACCCGCTCTTCTTCATCGCCACTGGTCTGGAAGAAGATTCCCGCATCTTTTTTGTTGGTGCAGAGAAGTGCATTGATGCGACAGCGGGTGCTGTCCCCGCCGAGGAGACAGTCCTCCGGTGAAATCCGCCCGAGCGTGTCGTTGATGGTGCCCCGGATCGTGTCCGGGCAGTTGATCACCGCGAAGAGGGCCCGGTTGACGACAACGATCAACACCCCTTTTTTGCCCCCTTCTTTTGCATCCCCGAGCCGGAACGTGCCATACTTTTCATCGCCATGGATATTGAGGAATTCGCGGTAAAAGGGATCCCTGCGTTCCTTGAGCTGGTGTAAAAAAAGCCCTGTTTTCAGGGTCAGACACGGGGAGTACCGGGCTTGTACAGGTGAGAGCAGGTGGCTGAATGCGGGATTTTTCAATAGCTCCTCGAGTGGTTTTTGCACCCGTGCGAAGTAATCCTCACGGACCGGCCCGGAAAAATCCAGTTTCACCGGTTTGAAATAGAGGGTCTTTTCCCCGTACGGCATCACCAGGGAGCCGTCCTTCAGCTGCCTGAGCCCCCCTACCGGTAGTTTTGGCGACGGGCTGGCAGGCAATTTTACCCCTTGGTGTGGGATCGGTTTTCCTCCCGGAGCAGTCCCCCGCGCGAGGGCAGACCAGGTCTCCGGAGAAAAGGTCTGATCCAGGTATTTTCTCCAGAGCGGGTCGCGGACGTTGGCGATGGATACCAGCCGGAACTGTGAGCCGACAGGAATAAACTTTGAACCGCAGTGAGTGCACTCGATATAGAAATCCGTATGGGGAAGGCCGAAGAGTCTGTTTTCCGACCACCCGGTTCAATATCCCCGTGCGGCAGACCGGGCACATGCTCATCCATGACAGGGGAGATTCATCCTCATCGCCGGATCCGGGGAACCTGACCGCGGGTGACATGCCGGAAGCAGCGTGCCATGTCCACGGGGGGAGCAGCCGGACGGCTTTCCGGGGGCGATGAGCGACCCGGTCCATGATTTCTGTTGTCTCCGCAATATTGGCGCTGCACATCACATCCACAATCACCGGAGTCACGGTCTTTCCCAGCAGCCGGAGACGCTCTTCGATACAATGGTCGAGCCCGTCTTCGGGCTTTTGGGCAGCATAAGGCGGTGTCCGGAGTGCAAGGGTCTTGTTGAATTCGGCGTTGAGGCATTCCATGGCGACGCCGAGCAGTTCCCCCGTCACCATAACCCCACTTCTCAGGAAGGGCAGCCGCGAAACACGCCTGCTGACGGTTTCAATGGCGAGCGCAAACAGTTCCGGGGGGACAGGAAAGTACTGGGTGGCTGACATAGGTTCTAAATCGATTGTCCCGCGGAAACGATAAAGAATCGTAATCAGGATCACATTCACTTCTGTTGTAAAGGGGAAGCGGAAGCTGCGGTGAATGAACAGATATATTGTTACATTCCTTGAATCCCTAAGGTCTCCTTGATAGTTTCGTTCAAATTTGAAAAGGAAAAAGGTCCTGACGCTCTTGGGGGCTGCGGCAATCATTGCCTCCACCCCCGCCGCTCGGGCATCCCCCACAATACAATAACCCTAAGATGATATTGACAAGAATCCCGTTGAAAACGAAAATAAAGCGGGGCTCAAGGGGACGCTCCCCTTGGTCTTCCTCCCCCTCTGGGGAGAGAGGGGGACACCCCCAAAGCATCTTTGGTTTGTAACCTGGGTGAAGAGGGATAGGATTTTTCCCGGATCTATTCTTCCCGTCAGCAGCGACCCTCAAACAAATCCCGGACCATCTCCGGGATCTCGGAAGGACGGGATGCCACGGGTACGCCCAGCTTCCTGAGCCGGGCGATCTTGGAACGGGCATCGCCTTCACCACCCTCGACAATCGCACCGGCATGGCCCATGCGTTTGTCGGGAGGGGCTGAAATGCCGGCGATATAAGAGACGATCGGGATATCGGTATATTTTGCCCCTTCCTCCTCAAGGTTCCCTCCCACCTCACCGATGAGCACTACGGCTTTGGTCTGCGGGTCGTTCCCGAACAGCTGCAGTACATCGACAAACGTCTGGCCGATCACCGGATCGCCGCCAATCCCCACAACGGTGCTCTGCCCGATGCCGGCCCGGGTGAGCTCGTCCACGACTTCGTAGGTAAGCGTCCCGCTCCGGGATATCACACCGACATTGCCGCGTAAAAATAATCCCGACGGCATGATCCCCATTTTCACCTCCCCGGGCGAGAGGAGACCGGGGCAGTTAGGGCCGATGACGCTGCATCCTTCCATCCGTGCATAGGCAATCGCCTTCATCGTATCATGCACCGGGATGTGCTCGGTGATCGCGACGATGGTCCGGATTCCGGCATGCGCCTCCTCCATAATAGCATCGGCAGCGGCCGCTGCCGGCACAAAGATTACTGCGGCCGCAATGTCGTGGTCCCGCATCGCTTCTTTGACGGTATTGTAGACTGGAACCCCGTGGACTTCCTTACCCCCCTTGCCGGGCGTCACACCGGCCACGACACCGCGGCCGCCGACCTCCCGGGCGTAGGCATTCATCAGCCCGATGTGGAACTCGCCCTGTTTTCCAGTGGCTCCCTGCACGAGGACACCGGTCTTCTTATCCCCGTAGATCATGTGGCCACCTCCACGGCTTTCCTGACCACAAGGTCCATGGTATCCAGCATCTCGTAGCCTTTTGCCGAAAGCATCGCTCTGCCTTCTGCTTCGTTGGTGCCGGCGAGGCGGACGATGACCTTCTGGGGGATGGCTGCGGCGATGATCCCTTTTGCAACTTCATCGCATTTGGTAATGCCGCCCAGGAGATTGACGACGATCACTTTTACCGAGGGGACGCTGCCGACCAGCCGGACCGCATGCATCACCCGCTCGCTCTCGGCACCGCCGCCGACATCAAGGAAGTTTGCTGCCCTGCCACCATAGAACCCGATGAGATCGAGAGTGGACATCGTGAGCCCGGCCCCGTTCCCGATCACCCCGATCGTGCCGTCCAGTTCGACGTAGGAAAAACCATACTTCTCCGCTGCGCGTTCCCGGTCGGTAAGATCGCGGTTAACGGTGAATCCCTGCCTTCCGAGGGCGTTATCGTCAACAATCAGTTTTGCATCCGCTGCGAAAATCCCATCGGGAGTGGTGGCGAGCGGGTTGATCTCAGCGAGCAGGGCGTCTTTTTCCAGGAATACGCGGTAAAGCCTGTTGATGACCGGCCCGATCTCTTTGGGGGCTGTACCGATGAGTTCGCGGAGCATGAACGGCGGGATATCCCGCATCAGCGGGTTTGCGATCACCTTTCGGATCGCTTCAGGGTTCTCCTTTGCGGTGATCTCTATATCGACCCCGCCTGCCTCGGTAAAGAGGATAAGCGGCTGTCTGCTTGAGCGGTCGACGGTGATAGAGAGGTAATACTCGTGCTGGATGTCGAGCTTTTGCTCGGCAAGGATCTCCTTCACGGGCAGGCCCTTGATCTCCTTGTTGAAAAGTTCCTGTGCCAGCTTTGTGCCATCTGTTTTGCCGGCCATCAGGATACCGCCGGCCTTTCCCCTGCCACCGACATCCACCTGGGCCTTCAGGACGAACGCATCCCCCAGTGCATCAAGATGGGGGATAAGTTCGTCGGGCGATCGGATCAGGAATCCTGCCGGGACAGGGATCCCGGCCGATTGCAGGACATTCTTTGCCTCGTATTCGCGTAGCTTCATGCCTTTTGCCCTCCAGGGACGGCTCCCGCAAGCTCAATCCCCATCTTCATCGCCTTCAGGTTAAGGGTTTCCGTACCCTTTGGGTACTGAGTCGAGGATGGCCTTCTCGAGTGCCGCATCGGTTACCACATGCGTCGCGGCCACGAGTGCCCCGAGCATGACGATGTTTGCAACGATGTCTTTTCCCAGTACCTGCTTTGCCTGCCGGGTCGCCAGTATCTCGATACAGCGGCATTTCGGGCGGGAGTAAACGAGCGTGGAGTCGACAAGCATCACTGCATCAGCCGGTGCATCCGCACCGTACTTCTCGAAGCCTTCCTGCGACATAATTACGTAGATACCGGGGGTGGAGACTTTGGGGTACAAGATGGGGTCGTCGTCGATGATGACGGCACTCATCGAGGCCCCGCCCCGGGCTTCCGGCCCGTAGACCTGCGTCTGGACGGCATACTTGTTGTCGTACATTACGGCCGCCCGCCCGATAATGACTGCCGAGAGGATGATCCCCTGCCCGCCGAATCCCGAGAACCTGACCTCGTGCCTCATGGCCTCTTCACTCCCAGTGCCGGCCGGTTCCTGCGGGTGAGTTCCCCGACTACGACCATATCCTCAGGGATCTTCTCCCCTTTCTCGAGCATCCGATCGCGTTTCACACTCAGAAGCGAGTGCGAACGCAGGAATTCGACATGATCGGCGACCTGCCGGAATTTGTTGCGCCGCCCGAATGCCGTGGGGCACTGGACGAGCGCCTCGATGAACGAGAAGCCCGGCGTCTCCAGGCCGACCTTCACCGCCTTCTCCAGTTCCTTGACATGGTAGGAGGTCCAGCGGGAGACGTAGTTGGCGCCTGCGGCGGTCGCGAGTTCGCAGAGATCAAACGGCGTTTCTGCACAACCGTAAGGTGTCGTTGTGGAGAGACACCCCAGCGGCGTTGTCGGGCTCCCCTGACCGCCGGTCATCCCGTAGATCTGGTTATTCATGCAGACCACCGTGAGGTCGATGTTACGGCGGCAGGCATGAATAAAATGGTTGCCGCCGATGGCAGCGAGGTCCCCGTCACCCGTAAAGACCACCACGTTCAGCGCGGGATTTGCCAGCTTGACGCCTGTCGCAAACGCAAGGGCCCGCCCGTGGGTGGTATGGAGCGAGTCGGTGAGGATATACCCGGGGGCACGCGATGAACAGCCGATTCCGGAGACAAAGACCGTCTCCTCCTTCTTCCAGCCCATCTGGTCGACGGCGGCGAGCGTGCAGTTGATGACCGTCCCGTTCCCGCAGCCCGCACAGTAGATGTGGGGGAGCCGGTCCTGCCGGTACCAGTCCTCAAAACTCATCCGTGTGCCTCCAAAGCGGCGATGAGTTCCGCCGGCGTGTGGAGCTCGCCGCCCAGCTTGGGAATGCTGATGACCGGCACCTTCACGTGCCGCTCGATCTCGCGGGCGATCTGGCCGAGGTTCATCTCCGGGACAAAAAAGTGGCGGACGTTTTTGAACCCGGCGAGTGCCTTTTCAGCAAACGGCCACACCGTACGAATCCGGAGGAACCCGATATCCTTGTCCCGGTTGTCATGCATCACCTGCTGGACGGTCCGGACCGGGGCCCCGTACGCGATGAAGACCGATGATGCGGCCGGATTTATGATCTCGTAGTCTGCCATCTCGTCGCGGGCATTCTCGATCTTGTCCACCAGACGCTGCACAAGGTTGGCATGAACCTTCGGGTTGGTCGCACATGGGTACCCCCGCTCATCATGGGTGAGGCCGGTGACATGGACATGCTGGCCTGTGCCGAACTGCCCGAACCCGGGTATCAGATCGGCATCCGCTTTGAACGGCAGCGTCCCTGGCACGAGAGGCTTTCGCCCGACCCGCCCAACCTTGTCAGGGATGAGGATCTTCTCCCGCATATGCCCGATGGTCTCATCGGCCATCAGGAAGACCGGGACGCGGTACTGGTCAGCGAGGTTGAAGGCCTTCACAGTCAGCTCATACATCTCCTGGACGTTTGCGGGGCACAGTGCGATGATCGCGTAATCACCATGCGAGCCGAACCGTGCCTGCATCATGTCGCCCTGTGCCGACATAGTCGGCTGTCCGGTGGAGGGTCCGCCCCGCTGGACGTTGACGACAACGCAGGGGGTCTCGGTCATCGCGGCATACCCGATGTTCTCCATCATCAGTGAAAAACCGGGCCCGCTGGTGGCGGTCATCACCCGGGCGCCGGTCCAGGAAGCACCGATGATCGAGGCCATCGAGGCGATCTCATCCTCCATCTGGATGAAGACCCCGCCCCTTTTGGGGAGCTTTGCGGCCATGTGTTCGGCAATCTCGGTCGAAGGAGTGATCGGGTAACCGCCAAAGAAATTACAGCCGGCGGCAAGCGCTCCTTCCGCACAGGCCGTGTTGCCCTGCCAGAATTCAGTCCGTGTCAATATTCAATCGCCACCTTGTGGGGTTCGTACGGTTCCTCGGCGATCCAGTGGATTGCCTGGTCCGGGCAGGTGAGCTGGCAGACACCACAGAGGGTGCGCCCATAGAGGTTCCGAAGCCGGCAGTTGGCGCAGCGCTCAGGACGGTCCAGCTCCGGAATGGCAACCCCCCTGCGGTTGAGTTTTTTGCCTTCCTTAAAAATCTTATACGGGCAGACTTTTGTACAGAGATTGCACCCTTTGCAGCGGGTCTCGTCGATGGCGAGTTTCATGGATCGGCAGTCCTGTTCGTAATATATATTCGGTGGCCGGTACAAAAAAACCTCTTCTTTGGATCACTGCCTGCCGGCGCAGATCCTGCCGGCGTACAACCTGAAGGCGGCCCCGGCACGGTTCCGGGCTGCCTCGAAAATATCGTTCCCGTGGGCATCGATCCCGACCACCAGCGGGAGCCGGTCGAGTTCGATCACCCAGACCGCTTCGGCCATCCCAAGGTCTTCGAAAAAAACTCCCTTCAGGGCCATATGCGATGAGGCAAGGGCGGCACACCCCCCGGTGAAGGCAAAGAAGACCCCCTTCCCCCGGAGCTGCTCCCGTACCGTGGCACCCATACCCCCCTTCCCGATGAGCCCCCTCACTCCTTTATCGATGAGAAACCCGGAGAGCTCGTTCATCCGGGCGGATGTCGTTGGTCCGGCGGCGATGACCTTATTATCGCCGATGACCGGGCCGCAGTGGTAGATGACCGCACCCTTTGGGTCGAACGGTATCCCCTTCTCCTGCATCCGCAGATGTGCCTCGTCCCGTGCGGTATATACGATGCCCGAGAGTTCGACAGGATCCCCGGCATGAAGGGCAAGAACCTCGTCACCGAGCGGCGTGTGGAGCTGGACCGGCTGTGTGCTCACTGCTTCACCTCCATCGTTGCGTGACGGTTCGCCCAGCACTGGACATTGACGGCGACCGGGAGCGATGCGGTATGGCAGCCGGCCGTCTTCACCTTGACCGCCAGCGCCGTGAAGTCCCCGCCGAGCCCCATCGGCCCGATCCCGAGCTTGTTGACCGAGGCGCAGATCTGCTTCTCGAATTCTGTCATGGTATCGACCGGCAGGAGGAGCGCCTCCTTGGCAAGCGCAGCAGCAAGGTCAAAAGTGCCCCCTATACCAACCCCGAGGAAGACCGGCGGACAGGGCTTTCCTTCCGCATAGAGCATCGTCTCGACAACGAACCCTTCGATGCCGTAGACGTGCGAGGGAAGGAGCATTGCTGTGCGGGAACTGTTCTCGGCACCCGCACCCTTGGGAAGGACGGTGACGGTGAAGGTATCCCCGGGTCTGACATGAATGGCCGGGATCCCGGCACCGGTATTGTCCTTCGTGTTGTGCCGGGTCAGGGGGTCCACGACATTGGGACGGAGAGGGATCTCCTGTGTTGCCCGCCGGACCCCCGTGGCAACGGCATCATACAGGGATTGCGTGAGGGGAACATCGGGAGGGAGGGTGAGGTAGACGACGGGGATGCCCGTATCCTGGCAGAGGGGCACCCCGAGCTGGTCGGCCACCTCGATATTTTTCAGGATATTGGCAAACTCCCCCAGGGCCACGGGGCTGGACTCTGCTTCAGCCGCTCTCCTTATGACCTTCAGCACATCCGGCGGGAGGCGGATGACGGCTTCCCGGTATGCCCGGAAGGTGGCATCGGCGAGCGAGGCGTGGATTGAGGTATCGTCCGGAGGTTTCATTCATGTATACTAACGAATGACAGGATAATATAGAGATCGGGAAAGAACCCCAAGGCAGAGAACCCGGTCTTCCCATCTCGGAAATTCTCTGCGTGGCACTCCCGACCCTTCTGCTGGTCATCATTCATCATATTTGATACGGGCTACAATCCGTAGGCTGGAGGCGAACATACAGAGAGATGTGAGACAATAGTATACGTCCGGGAAGGTACCTGTCGTAACGTTTCAGCCTGATTTTTCCCCGCCATGTAAATCCCGCTCGACATTGCGCAAGGTGCGGTGATCATACCTGATGGGTAAATGCTTTGTAGAATCGGCTTCATACAGCATACAACGGTGAAAAAAAGTATGGCAAAAAAATCCAGGGCATCAGGTAAAGCTGAACCTAAAGATTCGGGGGAAGGAGAGACTCAAACACCAGGAAGAGATTTGAATATTCCGGTACCCAGCGGCGGAATAATTGATTTTTACTATTTATTTGGCGGGATAGGAATCCTGATAGCGATCTGTTTTATTATTGTTGGGCTTCTCCGTTACGTGTTCCACGTTATGTAATTTCACAAACGTGATCTTTCTCCACCCACCTTTTTCTTCCCAACAGAACGCGAGTACGGGAGTCATTTTCTGGTGTCTATCCCCATGAACTACAAAGTATCGCTCTTCCAACTTTTTGGCTAAATCTCCGAGGTCAAATTACCCGCTTCGGGGAGCACCCAAAGTAACACCCGTTAGAGCCCTTCTGTTCCCCGCGACCGTGCTGGACCCCTCGGCACCCTCTTTTCCGCCCCCCAATAGGGTCTATTAGGGTTTTATAAATCCAAGGATATTACCCCGTTTGCCTTAAATCTCACGTAAATCGCGTATCCTGAAAAAGTATGTGAAAGTGTACGGTTTTTTGCAGATATATCACAAAAAACATCTCAAAAAGGAGTAAACGGAGCCCATAGAAGGCACGGATTGACCCTTCCGGGATACTCTCCCGGAAGGCGCTAAAAAGAGGGTTTATTCCCATTCTCCGACGGAGATAGGGGGTCATCTGTACCTTCAGCAGGAGTGCCGGACGGGTCCACCGGCATTACGGGAAGGGATTCAGGCAGGATCTCCACGCCATCAGCCCGGATCTCCCGCACGGAATCATTCTTTACCAGGAAGAACTGCCATGTCCCGTCGGGAGAGCGGACCCAGAATTCCCTGACGGTCCCGTTTGTCAGGGGCACTTGGTGAAGGCTTGTGATCTCGCGCTGGTAGCGGTTCATGACCTCCCATGCATACGTGAACGGTGCCCGAGAACGCTTCACTTTCACAAATATGGTCCGGTCCGGCCCGATGATGATGAAATCGAATGCACAGGCACGTTTACCGGTTACCTGCTCCACGCTCCCGCGCCGGGCGGCAATTTTCAACTGCTTCATCGATTGCATTGACCGGCCTTCGCCCCCGGGTCATGGAGTGTCTCCGGTAGTGTTCCCTGGAGCCGGATGATCCTCTTCGAGATCCCCGACCCAGAATGCGAGATCATTGAGCTTGCAGAAGATCTCTTCATTCATCCGGTCCTGCCGCTCCATCAAGGAACAGACTAGGTCGCAGGCAGCTGTCTCCAGTTTCACGTACGGGACCTCGGCACCTTTATTATAGATGTCCGCCTGGGTCTGGCGACGGAATGTCCTCTTTGGATCCTTAGGGGCAGCAATACCCCTTCCTCTCAGGGATGTCACCCGCTCCACAAGGAGCGGGGCGGTTTTCGTGGTATCGATGTACGGTCATTTCCAGGTTCCGGGGAATTCTGCCCGGTTTTCTGATCGCTGGATCCTGTCGGGGCTGGCTCCAGGTTCTCAACTTTGTTTTCAGATCGTTCGTTCATGCTTCATTCCTCTTCACTCTCGTTTTGTTCATGTTCTCAAGTTCCTGGTTGTCGCCGGGGCCCCTTTGACATACCAGCATGACTCGCAAGAGGATATGGGCATTTATTATAAAATAAAAAAAATTAAGGAAAAAGAAAGCAATACAGGGATATTCAGGCTAACCGGAGGATTTTATTGGTTTCTGGAAGGTACATAAACTGTTCCTCATGGTGTGTTAGTTTAGTACTGCAAGAAGCATTTCCTTAGGACCCTTCCCTTTCCTTTATACTCAATGCCGGTTAACGTACCTGAGAAATTCAGGAGGCACCGTTTGGCAGGAATCGATCCCATGAAATCAATGATCACCTCGTACCTTGCATCACCGCCGGGACAAAAGATGATCCAGGATTATCTCTCCTCACCCGAGGGTAAGAAGGGAATCTGTGAGTTTACTTCTACAAAAAGAGGCAGGGAAACAATGAAAGAGGTTCTTCCAAGCATCCTCAGTTGCCTGGCCCTGCCCATGGATCTCCAGTCGGAAATCAGGAAGACGCTTAAAGAAATTCCTTAAAAAAATTATTTTATATCCAATATCATTCTTTTTTTATACCCCATCTTTCCGGGATAGAGACCCCGCAGGAAACCGGATACTAAACAGAGGAAATATATTCATGCTAGTGCGGGATCTCAATCCAGACTACGGGTTCGTCTCCGATGGTCCAGCCGTCATGTCCGGGAGGAATCGAGCCTACATCACCGGGTCCAAATTCCTCTTCTGTCCCGTCATTCATACGGACCCGCAGTCTGCCCGAAATGAGATACAGGAGATGGTCTCTCTGGCAGCTTTCGGTCTTCTGGATCTGTTTTAAGTGCTTTGACCACTGCCACCCAGGTTCGCATGTGACCCGGCGAATCGTAAGATCCCTGATGGTAATGGCCTCCATTTTCAACTTCTCGGGCATATTCGATTCTTCCGGCTGATTAAGGCTTTTTTTCTCCATTGTTGGCATGTCGTATTCTCCCCACTATGAACAAGCTTCGAATCCCAGGCTTGATTAGCCAGATGGTCGTGTCAACAATGAATATATACATTGCGTCACGTTTCACAAATCTCTGATGAAGCAAATAATGAAAGAAGGAACGGGTTGCAGGAATTCGACCATCGGTGTTAAAGAGCTGGTATGGGATCAAACGACCTGATATATTTTTTTCTTTAAAAAAAATAACACACCATTTATTGTTAATAATTCAAAAAAAAAAATTTAAATTTGGGTTCGGATGCCCCCAAGCAGCATCCTGTTCTCATGGTTCGATTCCTGTTTTAAAAGATGAAAACCTGTCTGCGCGACAGAACAGGTCCCACGGTACCGGAGAGTGCCGGCCCGGCATTCGGGCTCGTCAGAACTCCCGTGGTTCATAGGAGTACCCGGCGATTGCAAGGGTCGCAACCCTGAGTAATTCAGGACGACGGCAGATACAGGGGTATTCTTAAGAAGGAAAAAGCTAATGAGAATCAGCCAAAGGCGTAGCGAGGTGACTATATGCCAACGAGTAAGAAACAGATGGTGAAACTGAACCAGGTGAAGAAGGCCAAGGCAGAAGAGCTCTCGAAGCAGGCGGCTGCGGGCAGCCAGGAGGCCAAGAAGAAGCTCAAGAAGCTCGAGAAAAAGCTCAAGTGACTTCCCTGAAAGCTGCCTCGCTCATTTTTTTTACTTTTTCCACAACGGATTATGTGTTGTTATAAAAAAATGGTTAAAATATTTGACCTTTTGATACTTTCCAGGATACTGGAATAGTAAGTGCTGTTAATCCATTCTTATCCGGAATAATAGTCCTCAATATGTTGATTTTATCTTAGGGTGAAAATAGTTGCCCCATAAACGTTTCAAACTTAAGCAAACGATGGCGATTCCAATAATCAGCTTAATCGCTCCGGCTCCTTCCCGGAACGATGATCCACCGGTAATGCATTCGCAATCCGCGAAACACACCACGGGACAGAGACAAAGAATTGCTATTCCCTGTAAACCATAAAAGGCCAAGAGCAACCAGAATAAGGCCAATAAACGTTACTGCGACATGTTTTAAAATTTTTTTTATCGTTCATCTCATACAAAACGTAAGTCGGTTTACGTTATCAAAATAATCCATTGAAGATTCACTCCAATTTTTTATTTAATCACCATCAAAGGTGTGGTATTTAAAAAAAAGTTTCAAAAATTCACGGAGAAAAATGGGCATATTTCCCGCTCGCCCCCGAACCTGAAGATATTCTTCAGACAATCCAGGGGATTATCGCAGCCCTGACATCCCGTTTGTACTGCAGATATTCCTCCCCGAATTTTTCAAGGAGGATCTCTTCTTCGGCTTTTATCTTGACCCAGATGGAGACGATACCGATACCGAGTACAGACGAATGCTACCAGTTCGCCGATAGCAAGAGCAGCACCGAGAAATGCGACGAGAATTCCGGTATACATCGGGTTTCGCACGATCCGGTAGGGCCCCGTTTTAACGATCCGGTGACCGACCCGGACCATCACCATGCTACTCCAGTACCTGCCGAGGTGAAGCCGCGCCCATGCGGAAAACCCGAGCCCGGCAATGGTAAGAACGATCCCGGTTATCCCGGCGAGCGGGGAATCGGGGATTATGCGGAGAATAAGGGTATCGGAATTGTACCTTGTTATGACGATGAAAAGGATCATGACAATTATGGCGATGACGATCGATCTCCGGACGATACCGGAACGATATGCGCTCAACCGTGGTTCTGAAAAGGAGTGATGGGATATAGATGAACGCGAGGAAGATAATCCATATACCGGCGATGACCTGAAGATACGTCAGCATGGTTTGTCTGTTTGGCCGCATGTTCACAATAAGGTTCTTGTACCCGGGCAACACTATCGCCGTAAATACCGGCAAATGGCAGATGCTGGCGGGAAAACAGGGGGATCATTACGAGTGATGGGATTACCATGAGTGAAAATCCGTCGGATAATTCCGAAAAAAGGGATTGTTCCCGTCTGCACAGATTCTCACCGAAGAAGTCCCTAAAAATCCCATTTTAACTATTGAAAAAAAATTACAAACCCGATTTATTTTTTATTTAACTCACCCTAAAAGGTAAATTATTCAAAAAAAATGACGTCCACTCAATAGAATACGTTACCGAAAACTGGTTTTTTCCCAGGGGATTCACCACGTGAAAAAAAGTTGGATCAATTCTGGATCCCAATGATATGACATAACCTCGGGATCCGGATTACTGGTTAACTATGCTTACGGGGCCAGGACGCCATCGATGGCCTGAATCACCCCATTGTTGCACACGATATCGGGGGTAATAACTTTTGTACCACCATTAATAGTAATTACGCCGTTTGAACTGCCGATCAGGATGGATTCCCCCTGGATTGTATTTATTGATGCAACTCTCATGATATCCGCGGCCATCAATTGCCTGTTCACTACATGGTAGAGCAGCATCTTCTTCAGATAATACCCCTGGGGGTCCTTTAGAAGGGAATCGACCGTTCCTGCCGGGAGTTTCTTGAAAGCTGCATCGGTGGGGGCAAAGACCGTGAAGGGACCGGGACCACTCAGGTTGCCATCCAGCTGCGCCGCTTTCAGTGCAGTGACCAGGGTGGTGAACCGGCCATCGGCTGCGAGTGTTTCAACGATGTTCTTCATGCCGGCCTGGGTCGTGGGTGCGACAGTTGTTATGGTTGTTATCGGTGCAACTGTTGTTACGACCGTCGGTGCGACGGTTGTTATGGTTGTAGTTGGTACGGCTGTTATTACGGTCGTCATCGGTACAGCTGTTGTTTCAGTTGTCACCGGTGGAACCGGGGTTGGCGTTACCGGGGCAGGGTTCTGGGTAGCACATCCCGCAAACGGTACACCCGCCATGATCAAAGCTGCTAAAATAAAAACAATATTCTTTCTCTCCATGACTGAATTCACCTCATCCCTTCTGTTACAGGAATGTTGTAACCTTGCTGATTGAATTATAAAGAATTTTCTATATTTGTTCAGAATCCTATGTTGAATCCTGATTTCACGGCTATCGAATAAAAAAAGGCACGTTCTGATCTGCAATGTTTTATTGAAAATTAACAGCTGACTGTTTTGACAGTTTAATGGTGATTTTTTACCGTGTTCACCGTGAAAATGTGTGGTATTTAAAAAAAAAAGAACGGAAAAATTACTTCTTGTCCTTTCCACCCTTACCATGGGACGGGCCGTGAGCTGCACCCTTCTTCTCTTCGGCCTTGGCGGGTTCTGCTCCCTTCACCGGTGCTGCTGTACCCTTTGCTGCTGCGGCGGCTGCGCCCTTGCCGGTTGCTCCTGCCTTGCCGCCCTTTGCCGGTGCCTCTGCCTTCACGGGTTCTTCCGCAACTTCCTCAACCTTCGGGGCTTCCACAACCCTCTCACCGACAAGCTTGGGGGCTGCGACGATCCTGCCGCTGACCTTGATCTCGCTCACTTTCAGGTGGGAAGGCGTCGGGATTTTGTGACCGCCATGTTTCAGGGCGTCCTTAATCTTTTCCAGGTACTGCGGGGTAGAGTAGACGGTCAGGATCTTCTGGTTTGCATCGACCCGTGCAGCGGTACCGACCGCCTTGCCGAATGCAAGACGCATACCTTCCGAGACACGGTCAGCGCCGGCACCGGTCGCCTGCTTGTTCTCACGCAGGACGTGGTGCGGGAAGACCCGTACCTTGAAATGGAAGTTAGACCGCCCGACCTCCTTCATCAGCCGGCGGTTGACGGTTATACGTGCAGCCTCGAGTGCGCTGTGCCGGATCTGGCACGACTCTTCGACAACCAGGTCGACTTCGGTCGGGAATTCCTGAGACAGGTTTCCCATCTCGAACTGCACAATCTTGCTCCCCGGAACACCGCCCATATATTCGCGTCGCGTATAGGCTTTCTTGGAAATGTTCCTGTACATCTTTGCCGGTTTTCTGACCATCGCGTTCTACTCCTGTGGAATAATGCTAAAAGCGGGCGTTAATATCAAGATAGTATCAGATATTCATGCCGGTACGCTTCATAAACTGCTTTTATAAAATGGAGATGCGGCGTATTAAACCTTACTGGAGAGCACATTTGGGCTGGTTGATGAGATCAAGGACATAACGCCGCACCTTGGCAAACTCCACGCTGGTACGGTCCCGGGGGCGGGGACTATCGACTGGTATAACTTCACAGATCCTTCCAGGACGCGGGGTCAGGACCACGATCCTGTCTGCCATAAAGACCGCCTCATCAACGCTGTGAGTAACAAAGACGATCGTTTTTTTGGTCTTTTCCCAGATATTGAGAAGCTCATGCTGCAACAGGTTCCGTGTCTGGGCATCCAGAGCGCCAAAGGGCTCATCCATGAGAAGGATCGAGGGTTCGACGGCAAGGGCACGGGCCACAGCGACCCGCTGGCGCATTCCCCCCGAGAGCTCATACGGGTAGCTGTTCTCGAATCCCCTGAGGCCGACAATATCAACGTATTTTTTCACGATCGCATGACGTTCCTCTGAGGATACCTTCCTGATCTCAAGCCCGAAACCAATATTGGCGGCGATTGTTCTCCAGGGGTACAGGGAATACTCCTGGAAGATCATGGCGAGCTGCGGGTTGGGCCGGTCTATCAGCGTCCCCCCGAGCTCGACTGTCCCGGTGCTTGCCTTGTCCAGGCCGGCGATGATCCGGAGCAGGGTGGTCTTGCCGCAGCCGGAAGGCCCGAGCAGGCATATGAACTCCTGGTTTTCAATATCGAGGTTGATGGAGGACAGGGATTCAACCTTCTCGCCTTTCTCCGAAGTGAAGGTCTTTGAGACGTTCCTGATGGTAAGATTCATGCTATTCACTCATTCATCGCTCGAGAGATCTCCACCCGAAATATCTCTTCTCAACGCCCCGGAAGAGGATGTCGAAGGTGATCCCAATGATCCCGATCGCCACCATTCCCGCAACCACCACGTTGATCTGCCCGAAGTTGTAGGCGTACAGGATCAGGTACCCCAGTCCCTGGGTCGTGCCGGGGAGCCATTCTGCGGCGATCACGCACATCCAGGCGACGCCGAACCCTACGCGAAGCCCGGTCCATATTGTCGGTGCGGCGCCGGGAAGGACCACCTTTGCCATCAGCTGGCGTTCCCGGGCGCCAAGGTTTATCGCGACCTCCGCCCAGGTCTTCTTGATCCCCCTGACCCCGTCGATCGTGTTGAGCAGGATCGGGAAGAATGCCCCGATAAATATGATAAATACAATCGAGATGATACCGATTTTGAACCAGGCAAGCGCGAGGGGCACCCAGGCAAGCGGAGGGATCGGGCGGAGTACCTGTATCGTGGAATCAAAAAATTCATGGACACCATCCGACCGTCCCATGCCGATGCCCAAAGGAATTGCGATAACCGCAGCGAGCAGAAAACCAAGAGTAATGCGGATTACACTTGCCTGTGCGTTATCGAGTAAACTTCCCGTCCCCATCATATAGGTTGTCGCAAACGGGTCTATCAGGACTGCAACTATCGATTCGAGCCGGGGAAGGATGAATGAATTATTGATGACCGTGGCGGCTACTTCCCACAAGATAAGGATGAGAACCGGAAGAAAAAAATAAAGGGGTTTTTTCATCGGTTTATGAATTGACTTCTTTCACTGATAAATTACTCTCTTTCATGGAGTATTTGAGGAGGATATCCTGGATGGATCCTTTACCCGGGTCGGCAAATCTCAGGGGTTTTCCCGCATCGGATCGCTGTTTTGCCCATGCAAAGAAACTCGGCCAGTCATGTGCCGGGGAGTCCGCAGACACAACCACGCCGGAGCCTTCAAGATTGGATGCCATGACGATCTTGACCGGGTTACCCTTGTCAACGGTGGCGATAACCGGGGGGTTCCCGACAATCGAGAACTGGATCGCATTGGTCGCCGCCAGCTGCATCAGCGGTCCGCCGAACTCCGCCGAGATCAGCTTTACCTCGGCGACCGGCTGGCCGTTCACGATCAGGTCAGCGATCTCGGGACGGTTTTGCGTGGGGTCCCGTGGTTTGAGTGCAATCCCATAGGTATCGTTGAAGTACTGCCACTTCTTCACGGCCACGAAGAGCATCGTATCGTGGTCGGAGAGGAGATACCCGAATCCCAGCTGCTTGGTCGCCTTGGGCGGGGTAATAATATGTTTGTTCTGGATCATCTGCTTCGCGTTCTCGTACGGGGTGGTGTCGAACAGGATCGACTTTGCATCCGCATCACTGGCCGTCTTCAGGCTGCCGTTGAGCACCCCAAGGTCACGCTGCGCATACATGAACTGGAGAATACCGTTCTGCCAGGCATCCGTGGGAGTGTTCGTGAAATTTACCGTATAAATTGCTTTGGTCATTGCCTGCTCGGAAGAGACCGAGATATCGCCGTACGTGAAGTTGCTCTTCCCGGCGAGCCAGTCCGCAACGATCGTCCCTGACTCATCCTGGTGAGTGTTGATGTAATCGGTCGAGAGCATCATCAGGGCGGTCATCGCGTTGACCAGTTCGGGATTTTCCTTTTCCATGCTGGTGACCGTCACGAATACGCAGCAGGGATGATCTTTCCATTTCGAATCCGGGGGTAATTCGCCGGAGTAGGAAAGGACTTTTCCGAACCCGGCCATGGGGGCGACCTCAACATAAGGCTGCCACGCGATATACGCATCAATCTGTTTGGACGCCATGAGGGTCGGCATGGTGCCAAACCCGGAGTACAGGACATCGATCTCGGTGCCGGCCGTGGTTGCCGGCGTGGAAGTCACGGGGGGTGTTCCCGCGGGCTGCGTGCAACCGGCAGTTATCAGCAACAGGGCAATGGCGAAGAGCACAATCGCCGGAATCTTCAGGGTTTTCATAGGGGAACGTTGTTCTGGCGATAATTAATATTTCGCTATAAGGACATTTTATGTATATTTTTGTCCAATATTATCCTAATTGTTTACACCATTGGGCAAATTATTGAGAATAATTGTCCAACAAAATAGCCATTTCAACAGGTGCAGTTTAGTCATTTTTTTATCATTATGTGGACAATACGAAAAATTTAATTGTAAATTAACCTTATTGTATCAATTATATGGTACAAATGGATCCAATTGACCGGCTCACGCGCGCGGCACTCGCCTCGGATGAGGAATTTGTCACGACCCTCAACGACCTCCTCCATCACGATCTCCGTATCAGTATCCGGGAATTATCCGAAAAGAGCGGCATTGCCCAGAGCCTCGCTTTACAAGATAATGCATGGAAAGCGGTCCCCCAACTTGTCCACATTACGGGCGATCATCCGCGCCCTGCGCCTTCTGTACCGTACCACTGAGGGGGAGTTCATCGGGCTGATCGTCGCCCGGTCGGTCCTCGATACCATTGAAGAAAAAACCGCTGAGGTCGATGCAAAGCGTGTCCGGGTACGCGAATACCCTGTCCATACGATGGAGGACGCGATCGTGGCGGCGGTCCGGGCCGAAAGGGAGGGTGCAGTAGCCATCGTCGTTGCCCCGATCCTCTCGAGCGTTGTCGAGCAGCTCGTCCGCATACCGGTCGCAACGATCATCCCCCGCGAATCCGTCCAGCGGGCAATCGAACTCGCAGCGCGGAAGGCGTGGATTTAATCAATGTACTGCCAATAAGTGTACGAAGATTAACCGGAGGAGGAACGGATGCGAACAGATGTGGTAAGGCGGGGTCGTCTCCCGGGTGAGAGGACCGGGGAGATGATGCACTTCCTCTCATCGATGCGTTCAGACCGCTGTATTGCTGACGCAGATATTCTTGTCGACATCGCCCACGTGCTGATGCTGGAAAAGCAGAAGATCATCGACCCCGAAATCGCCAAGCAGCTCCTTTCTGCCCTGCTTCGAGCTCCTTGACGAAGGAATTCCCGAGGAAGTGTTCGATGATCGGTTCGAGGATGTCCATGCGGGCATCGAATCACTCCTTGTCGAATCGCTCGGGGCAGAAGTTGGCGGGCGCATGCATATTGGGCGCTCACGCAACGACGAAGTCGTAACCTGCATCCGCATCAGGCTGCGGGAAGATCTCCTCAAGCAGATGTCGGCGCTCCTCAAAGTCCGTGAAGTGCTCGTCGCCCTTGCCGGGCTCCACATCGAGACCGTGATGCCGGGGTTTACCCACCTGCAGCATGCCCAGCCGACGACGCTCGCCCATCACCTTCTCGCCTATGAACAGGCATTCTCCCGGGACTTCGACCGGCTTCGGGATGCCTATGTCCGGGTTAACCTGTCCCCGCTCGGTGCAGCGGCATTTGCATCCACCGGTTACCCCATCAACCGTGAATATACCGCCGGCCTTCTGGGGTTCGACGGGCTTGTCATGAACACGATGGACGCGGTGGCCACCCGCGATTTTGCGCTGGAGACCTTGGCCGACCTCTCTATCCTCATGGTGAACACCAGCCGGCTTTGCGAGGAACTGGTCATCTGGAGCACATCGTTTGTAAAGTTTGTCGCTCTCGACGACGCCTTCTGTTCAACCTCGTCCATCATGCCGCAGAAGAAGAACCCCGACACCGCAGAGATCATGAGGGCAAAGTCAGGATCGGTGTTCGGGGCCTTTGCCGGCGCGCTGGTAACCGTCAAGGGACTTCCGATGAGTTACAATCGCGACCTCCAGGAGCTTACCCCCAATCTCTGGCGCGGGATGCGCGATGCAAAGGAGAGTCTCCGACTCCTGATCGATATGCTCTCGAGTGCAACCTTCGATACCGGGCGGATGAACGAGGAAGCAGGAAAAGGGTTCTCCACCGCAACCGAACTGGCCGACACACTGGTCAGGACTTACGGTCTTCCCTTCCGTACCGCTCACACCATTATCGGGAGGGCGGTGCAGAAAGGAGATCTCTCGCTTTTCACCCTCGAGGAAGCGGCACTGGAAGCAGGCGGAATATCGCTGGTCGGAAAAGGACTCACCCAGAAGGCTATTGATGAGGCCCTCGATGTCCAGTATTCCGTGGCGGTCCGCAGGGCAACCGGGGGGCCGGCACCCTTTGCGGTCAGGATAGCCCTTGAAGATAGCAAGAAACACCTCGACCTCGATTCCACATACCTCGACCAACGCCTCCTGAAACTCTCGACCGCAAAAGAAAAACTCATCGCAAAGGCCCGGAGGCTGGTAGCATAAGCCAGCAGCTGACCTCCGGTGACCTCGTTACATGCACGTACGGAGGAAGGATACGAAAAGGAATCTATATCACCGATCGGGACGGGATGGCCGTAGTAAAACTGGATTCGGGCTACAATATCGGGGTGGATCCGGCGGCGTGTGCATTCTCCGGGCATCCCGCGGAAATTCCGGCAAAGAAGCCCAAGGTTCCGCAGAAGGGCGATCTTGCCGCTCTTTCTATCGTGTCAACGGGGGGGACCATCGCCAGCAGGATAGATTACCGCACCGGATCGGTCACCAGCCAGTTCGATGCCGCGGATATTCTCACCGCGATTCCGGAACTGGCAAAAGTTGCCCATTACCGGACCATCCCGCTCGCTACCATCCTGTCTGAGAACATGACACCGGCGATATGGCAGGAACTCGCCCGTGCAGTCTACGAGGAGATCCAGCGGTGTACTGCCGGGGTTATTATCACCCACGGGACCGACACGATGGCATACAGTGCGGCGGCGATCAGTTTCATGATCGACTCCCCAGTCCCGATCGTCTTTGTCGGCTCACAGCGATCGGCCGACCGCCCGTCGAGCGACAATGCTATGAATGCCGTGTGTGCAGCAAGGGCGGCAACCAGCGATCTCGGGGAGGTCGCCGTCGTTATGCATGCCACGACCTGTGATGATTATTGCTCGATTCACCGTGGTACCCGGGTGCGCAAGATGCACTCATCGCGTCGTGACGCGTTCCGGAGCATGGGGATAGATCCCCTCGGTTCTGTCGCGTATCCATCCGGTGAGGTAACCCTGGAAGATCACGCGGTCCGGCGGGGAAAGCGGAAACCCGGTATCCATGACAACCTCGAAGAGCACTGCGGGATTCTCCAGTTTTATCCCGGGATGTCACCCGACCTGTTGGGAGCATATGAGGGCTACAAGGGACTCGTACTTGCAGGAACCGGGCTCGGGCACGTGAGTACTTCCCTCATTCCATCCCTGCACCGCCTGATTGATGGTGGGACTATGGTCGTGATGACTACCCAGTGCATGCAGGGCAGGGTCTGTGACCGGGTCTACGATACCGGGCGCGACCTGCTTGCGGCGGGGGTAATCGAGGGCGGGGATATGCTTCCCGAAGTGGCGATGGTGAAGATGATGTGGGTACTGGGCAATGAGCGGGATCCGGAAAAGGCGGCCTGCCTGATGCAGACCGATCTCAAAGGAGAGAGCAACCGGAGGAGCACCCATGGACTATAACGCGATCGGTCTCACCGCGGGCATCGAGATCCACCAGCAGCTCGAATACCGGAGAGAAACTCTTCTGCCACTGTCTGACCATCCTCCGTGACAGTGCGGAACATTCCAGCGAATTCTTCCGGTATCTCCGGGTGACGGAGAGCGAGATGGGAGAGATCGACCGGGCTGCGCAGGAAGAGATGAAACGCGACCGGAAATTCCAGTATTATACCTATGATACGACATGTCTTGTCGAGAACGACGAGGAGCCGCCGACACCCCTGAATGACGAGGCACTCTCAGTCTGCCTCACCATCGCGCGGATGTTCGGTATGACCCCGGTCAGACAGGTGCATATTATGCGCAAGCTCGTCATCGACGGATCAAATACCAGCGGGTTCCAGCGCACGGCCCTCGTTGCTCTGAACGGGACACTCCCGAACGGGGGGGAGATCGAGACGATCTGCCTTGAGGAAGAGGCAGCACAGCGGGTTAAAGACGATATTTTTTCCCTCGACCGTCTGGGTATCCCACTCATCGAGATCACCACCTCGCCCTGCATGCATACCCCGGAGGAGGTGCAGCAGATCGCCGAGTATATCGGCATGGTGCTGCGTTCGACTGGGAAGGTGAAACGGGGTATCGGCACGATCCGTCAGGATGTGAATATCTCGATCCGGGGCGGTTCCCGCGTGGAGATCAAGGGTGTCCAGGAACTGGACATGATCGCCGAGGTGGTCAGGCGTGAGGTGCAGCGGCAGGAAAATCTCCTTGCCTTCCGGGAAAAACTTATCCTGAAAAAAGCCACGGTCCATGATAATGCACAGGACATCACCGATCTCTTCACGTCGACAAAGTCCACCGTCCTCAAAAAGGCAAAGCGGATCTATGCCCTGCGCCTCGAAGGTTTTGGAGGACTGGTGGGAGCCGAGATACAACCCGACCGCCGCCTCGGGAGTGAATTGTCAGATTATGCAAAAAAATGCGGGGTCGGGGGGATCTTCCACACTGATGAGCTTCCGGCGTATGGTGTCACTGCTGATGAGGTTTTAAAGGTGCGGGCCCGTATGGATGCATGCGACCATGACTGCGTCGTAATCCTCGCAGCGGCGAGCGAGACGCAGGCAAAATGTGCCCTTCACCAGGTCATCGGCCGGGCACGGCAGGCACTCTCCGAAAAACCGGTCCCGGAAGAGACCCGGAAGATGCTGGAAACCGGCAGACTCCGTCTACATGCGCCCGCTCCCGGGTGCAGCACGGATGTATCCTGAAACTGACGTCCTCCCGGTGATCATCGGTGATGAACGCTGGAATTCCACACCAGTTCCCGAGCTGCTGACCGCAAAAGCACAGCGCTTTGCCCAAGAGTACGCAATCGACCGGAACTATGCCATGCAGCTGGCATTATCAGAAAAACTCCCCCTGTTCGAACGCGCGCTGGCAGAGGGGATCAAACCTAAACTTGCGGCGTTCACAATCCTATCCACCTGCACGGAACTCCGGCGGGACGGTGTTGCCATCGAGAAGATAGAAGACAAGGATTATCTTGCCACATGGCATGCCGTGGAGAGGGGGAGAGCGGCAAAGGAGGCCATTCCCGATCTCTTCCGTGGGCTTGCGGCCGGTGATTCTTTCGACGGGGTCATCCGGAAACTCGCCCCGGTAGTCTCCCGTCAGGAACTGGAATCCCTCATCCACCGGATCATCGCTGACCGCTCGGAGTTTGTTGAGCAGAAGGGAAGAGCCGCACTCGGTCCTCTCATGGGGCTGGTCATGACCGAGGTACGGGGGTCGGTAGACGGGAAGATCGTCAGCGAACTCCTGAGGATAGAAATTGACACTGCACTCGCCGGAAAAAAACACTGATTTCCCTGACGGCGATGCATTCGCGAAGTCCGGGGCGCGAACATTTATGAGTGGGGCAGCAGAATTAGATAAGGAGTTTCATTATGGGTAAAACAGGTACTACAGTCTGGGCACAGGTAAAAGGCGTCAAGGGACAGATCCGTCTAGTCCCGAAGAGTGAAGGCGAGCTCAAGACACCGGGCCCGAACCAGCGGTTCAAGGCCGGCGTCAACATCAAGAAAGTGAACGCGATGGATGAAGAGGCAAAGGGCCGGGGCGGCGGAGGACGTGGAGGGAAGCGCGGGGGGAGACGCGGCGGCGATCGGTCCGGCGGATCCGGCCTGAACGAGTCCACTGCAAGCCCGCTCATCCGCAGGCGCATGCGCAGGGCAAAGGTCTCCGCAATGGGGACAAAAGCCAAGTCCGCACGATAAACCGGGTTATTTCTGTTCCCGTGACAGTACGGGGTTTCACCCGACCCCTCTGATTTTTTTGCATCCTGGATTTTTACCTGATGCTAATTTTCTTTTATTGGCAGCTGCTATGGTAAGTATGGATCTTGCGACCGCGGTGAAGAGTTACCAGTTTGGTGAACGGGCAAAGTCCGAGCTCATCATATCTTCCCAGTTATGCCTCGCGCTGACCGGGTTTTCCGAGAATGAACGTGCCGGAGGGAGACGAATGCTCCTGCTGCTTATGGAACAGGTGAGGAGTGAACTCCAGTTTGCCGCATCAAGCACGGGTCAATCGGAATTCAGAAAGGCGATCGATCTTCTCAACGAAGCGATCTCCCTGACCGAGAGCAACGAGCCGGAAGCGGCGTCTGCAAAGATCGCCATGGCGATCAGCGCATCCACGACTCCCGCCCAGGAAGCATGGCAGGTACTTGAGAAAAATGGACTCATCTGATTTCTTTCATTTTCTCAAAAGCCGCTCTTCGGTTCGTTCCTACGAACGTGACCCGCTGTCCGAAGAAGAGATTGAATATATCCTGACCTGTTCGGCCACCGCACCGAGCGCAGGCAACCTTGAATCGTGGGACGTAATTGTCGTTACCGATGAAGAGGTCAGGGTTGCCCTCTCGCAGGCCGCATTCGATCAGGTGCATGTGGAGCAGGCTGCGGCTGTCTTTGTCGTCTGCGCTAACTATGTCCGCTCAATGTCACGTTACAGTGAACGGGGTATCCTCTACGGGCTTGAGGATGCGGTAATTGCCTGCACGTACATGATGCTTGGTGCCCATGCACAAAAACTGCAGACATGCTGGACCGGCGCGTTCGATGATGACGAGGTGCGGGAAATTCTTGATCTCCCCCAGCATATCCGCCCGATCGCATTGCTTGCAGTGGGTAAGGGACATCCACCGGCGGTGCTCACCGGCCGAATGGCTCCCGGGGAGCATGTCCACCGGGACATATGGTAAGGAGGAGAGACGATGCCTGATTATGAAGTTACCCTTGAATCTGCATGGATCGTACGCGATGTCAAATCCCTTGACGATGCGATCGGGATCGCGATCAGCGAAGCGGGAAAGCGGCTCAATCCTGCAGCAAAATATGTCGAGGTCGAGGCGGGTTTTCTAACCTGTCCCTTCTGTGAAGAGTCGCTTTCCAGCGCTATTGTCGTTGCAGACACTGCCCTTGTCGGCCTTGTCCTTGAGATGAAAGTCTTCCGGGCCGAATCCCCCGAACATGCGGAGCGGATTGCAAAATCCGTGATCGGCAAGGCACTGAAGGACATACCGCTAAAGCTGCTGGATGTGAAGGCGATATGATCCATGTCGTCGGGCACACCGCACTGGACCACATCTCACGGGTTCCTCATCTCCCGGCCAGGAACTGCTCGACGCATATCTCCGACCGCCATATCTATTTCGGCGGGGGTGCAGCAAATATCGCCGCAGGAATTGCCATTCTCGGAGAACAGGTGACCCTCATTTCCTGTACCGGCGGCGATTTTGCAGAGGGGGAGTACGACCGCTGGATGAAAAAGATCGGGATCCACCAGCAGTTCTTTGTAGTACCCGCGGCGAATACCCCGACCGCGTTCATGTTCACGGACGACACCGGCGACCAGATGACCTTCTTTGAATGGGGTGCATCAAAAGCATTTGCCACTTCAGAGGCTCCCCATCTCCCGTTCGTTCACATGGCAACGGCCGATCCCGAGTTCAATTGCCGGATTGCAGAGAGAAGCGAGTTCACCTCGTTCGATCCCGGGCAAGACGTTTTCTGGTACACCAAAGAACAGCTCGGGACGATCCTTGCCAATACCGATATCCTGTTTGCCAACCAGCACGAGGTGCAGCGGATGTGCCAGACGCTGGGCATGACGCGGGATGCCATTGTCCGGCAGGTCGGAACCGCGATATTTACCATGAGTGGTGATGGGAGCACCCTGTATTCGAAAGGCGCTGAGCACTTCATACCGGTCGTACCAGTTACCCTGATGGATCCTACCGGGGCAGGAGACGCGTACCGGGCCGGGTTCCTCTCCGCCTATGTACGGGGTTATCCGCCACTGACCTGCTGCAAGATCGGCACGGTCACCGCATCGTTCGTCGTGGAGCATGCAGGATGCCAGACCCACCTTGCTGGCTGGAACGCGATGAGGGTCCGGTACCAGCAGCACTTCGGTACGATCGAATTACCCGGCGCAGGAAAGGATTAACCATGAGCTGGGCAGCGCTCACCTCCGGGGGAAAGGATTCCATCCTCTCCATCCAGAAGGCGATCGACAGCGGAAAAGATGTCAGGTACCTGGTCACTGCCCGCCCAAAAAACCGTGACTCCTATATGTTCCATTCCGCAAATCTCGACGCTGTAGTGGTCATTGCAAAGGTTGCCGGTATGAAGTACGTGGAGATCCCCACCCATGGGCGTAAGGAGGAGGAACTCGCCGACCTTGAGGCGGGACTTGCATCCCTCGATGTGGAAGGGGTGACTGCGGGGGCAGTTGCATCCCGGTACCAGGCTGATCGGGTAAAGGCAATCACCAACCGGCTCGGGATTTCGCTCTTTACCCCACTATGGCATATGGATACGGAGATGCTGCTCCGGGAAGTGGCGGCCCGGATGGATGCAATGATCATTGTCACGGCAGCCGAAGGGCTGGACGAACATTTTCTCGGTGCCCGTTTCGATGATGCCCTCATTACGAAACTGAAGCGTGTTGCCGCGACCCACCGAATCAACCTTGCCGGGGAAGGCGGGGAATATGAGACCCTTACTCTCAACGCCCCGTTTTATTCCCGCCCGATCATGTATACGACCCAGGAGATCCGGTCATCCCCCGGCCGTCATGAAATGGTCCTCGGGGGTTTTGCCTGATGACCCAGGACGGTGACGTCAAACTCGGTCAGCTCACCCGTTTTATCTTCACTGCTCCCTCGTGGAAACGCTCATTGTTCCTGATCATCATCCTGGGACTGCTCATCGACGGGGCAGGGGTCCGGGCATGGGTTATCCTGCCCTTTTCAGCACTCCCGTTTTCGGGTACCCTTGCGTTTACCATCCCGTCGATTGCTGCACTCCTCCTGACCAAACCGATCATCGAATATAACGGTAAGACGATGACCTGGAACCGGTCGGCTCTTCTTGCTCTTTCCTGCACGGTCTTTGGCGTTATCATCACCTTTGTCGCACTCGCGTCTTCGGTGAAGCTCATCCCGCTCTTCTATGCGATCTCTCTGGGTTTTGTCTTTGGCCTTCGATTGTTTGTGCTGGTCGCGATTGCCGATTACCGTGTACCCCGGATGCTGGTCCCGGCGTTTACCCAGAGCAGCGTCGGTATCCTGGCCGGTATGCTCCTCTTCTCGCCATCATTTGGGATCCTTGCACTCGTCCTGCATGTCGTCTTCGGCCTCGGGTTTGCCATACTTATCTGGATGATCGAACGTCCTCTCCGGCGTGCCTTCCAGATACGCGGGCTGGCGTTCATCAATGCGTTCATCGCCCATATGACCGACGGCTCCTCCAAAGGGATGGAGAATTTCTTCCGTGAGATAGGCGAGGAGATATTTGTCCCCCAGGTGAGCTTTTTTTCCGCCGGACGAACGCACAACCGATAATTTTTACGGTCCCCAACCTGCATCCCGGTCCCATGGGGGAGATCGGCGGGGGCAACCTTCCCAAGGTGCTGCATGACAGACTTTGAAGACGAGACTCTGGTCGCCCATGGGTGCGCCACCCATGACTTCAACCTCGTTTCCGAGACTGAAATTGACAAGGTAATCGATGCACTTCAGAAATCACTTCAGAATATAACCTATTCGGGTGTCGCCGGGAGATCGGGACGCCTCACCTTTGGCTCCGTACAGGTCCTCTTCCAGCGGTTCGGTGACTCGGTCCTCCTCGTGACCACCCGTTCCCCGCAGCGGACCGAAGACCTTGATTTTTCCATCGGGATGACCATTATGGCCGAGGGACACCGCTGGTTCCCTCATGTTGCCGTGGTGGATGCACACAACTGTATGACCGATCTCTCTTCCCCGTACTCCTGGCAACGCTCACCGCAACCGAGTACCAGAAGGCGTCGATGGAGGCGATGGACCGGTGCCGCACTACACCACTTTATCCGTTCAGGATCGGTGTGAGTCACCATACGCTGCCCTTCAGCAGGGTCCAGGGGTTCGGGGACCTGGGTGTGCAGGTCCTTGTTGTCGAGGCCGACCGTCAGCGCACAGCCTATATCCTGATCGATGGGAATAATATGGCTGAGGGGATGCGGGAAATACTGCTGGATGAGGTCCGGAAGGTCGTTGATCATGCCGAAGTGATGACGACCGACTCCCACGTCGTGAATACGATCACGGGAAAAAATCCGGTGGGGATGCATGTCGGGGCTCCCGAATTTCTGCCCCACGTGATGCAGGCGGTCCAGACGGCACTGGATGATCTTGCGCCCTCTGAGGTTGCGGGGAACACCGCCCACTGCGAGCACATCGTCGTCTTTGGCTCCAACCGCATCTCACAACTCGCCAGCACGGTAAACGCCATGCTTGTGTTTGTGGCCCCGCTGTCCCTTGCGATGCTTCTCCTGGCATTCCTGCTGTCGCTGGTCGCCTATATTGTTATCGCCTGATTTCCTTCATCGGCCGGTAAAATATCATGATTAATCATCCATTTTCTTAATCCGGCCGTTTTCTGACCACAAGATATATTCCCAATCAGTCGATTATTGATTATCTGGGAAGGAGGAACCACACCAGAACTTGTTTTACCCGGGCATTTCGGACAGCAGTTGAATTAACAAAAGATGAGAAGGTGATCGAAGTTCATCCAGCCACAATCATGTCACCCCGATGGATCGGTGTTGATCTGAACACGAACGGCCACGTGGCGGTTGCAGCCGACCCGGTCAGCAGGAAAGTTATGAAACTGGGGAAAAATATTCACTACACTCACAGTCATTCATTGAAAAACTGCACGAAATTATGGAAAAAAGGAAAACTCTGGAAACTTAAAAAGGTTAAAAACCGCGAACGGAAAAAATTCAAAACGGCCATACATACCATCTCCCAACAGATGGTCTCCTTTGCAGAATCGCTCGGGTCGGGTATTAAATTCGAAAAGCTCTTTTCCACACGTTACTGCCGCCCTGAAAATTTACAGGGGTTGTATGATTTTTCCTTTGATAACGGATCGTTTTACTCCCTCCAGCGGATGGTGGCGAAACGTGCGAACGAGCGGGGAATCGATGTCATCTATGTAAACCCGACATTCACCTCGAAACGGTGCAGTCGCTGCGGTAATTACGGAAGGCGGTTCCGCAAGCGGTTCGAATGTCCTCACTGCGGCTATGTGGCACATGCTGACGTAAATGCTGCGTTTAATATTGCAACCACAACGAGAGGGCTGGCCGTCATGGATAGATTTAACGAAGAAGAGGAAAATAATCGCATATCAAAAAAGCAGGTGCGGAAGCTTGTCAGGCTTCAACCCCGGTACCGGTATTCCCGTCCGGACCATGACAGATCCTGCCTGCTGCGAGAATATTCTTGCCGCGCTGGAATAATCAAAAAAAATTTTCACATTAAATAAATGCCCATTATTACCTGATGATTGAATCCATTAAGGTTAAAATTTGTTCACAATCTCATATATTATGTCGACCAGGCCAACATCCGGTAAAGCCTGCCGAACGGTAAAATCCCTTATCCGTGCACAATCGGTGATGCATTCTCATCGAACGGGTTAGTCCTCATCGCCAGCGAGAAGAGGTAGGGATAGTTCCCTTTCAGGTGGTGCATATATCCCAGCCAGACCAGGGCAAGATGCCGGTACGCCCGGTTTATATCCCCGGAAAGGTGGTTATAATCGGTCGGGGGGAGGTCAGTGAGCCTTTCGCGGATTGCCAGTTCCTCAGTCAGATGGAATAAGGCCTGCATGAGTTCGGTGAATGCTTCATGCTCGAGCAGTTCGGGGTTTTCGAGCAGCCGGATCATGAAGTCCTCTCTTTTTTTGAGGCGATCCCGCAGGTTCTCCAGATTAAAATCCAGACTTTTAACCGCATAGGAATGGCTGTTCAGCAACCCATACGCTCTTTTAAAATCATCTTCCGACCATGCATCCTTAACCACTAGAGCTGCCCGTATCTCGCCGATGGCCGGGTCTTTTTCCCCAAACAGCCTGAGGATCCGGATTCCAAGTTCGGAGAAAAGGACACCGATGATCATATTCATCTTTTTTAAGCGATCGGCCCGTTCCCGCTTCACAATAAGGTATTCTAAGGAATTTGCCACAAGACCGATGAAAACTCCGACCCCGACAAGAATGATGATGATCACCGTCACCTTTCCCAGCGGGGTTACCGGATAGAGGTCACCATAACCAACCGTCGCAATGGTGGCGATAATGAAATAGACAGCATCGAGAGGTGTGAACCCTTCCTCATATATCAGCGCGAATGTTCCACCGATAATGATGCAGAGGAACAAGGCGATATAAATCTGAAAACGAAGCGAGATCCTGTTCATGGGTGTACGGATTCTTATTCGCCATCGATGAAAAATTGATCGGTAGAAATAAAAGAAAGAGTATACCCCCGACCAGATTCGAACTGGTGTCGCCGGATCCAAAGTCCTGCATGATTGACCGCTACACTACGGGGGTTCAGGATATCTGAAGACCGAAACACTTTGGATTCCTGATCCAACTCGTGAAATCAATCCATCCCATTATTGCATCCGATAGTATTTGGGACTTATTGCAAAATTCCGGGTACGCTATTCAGAGAGACGATCTATCATTTAATAAATGTTTTTTGATAGGTAACGAGTGAATGATCTCCCGTATTGACAATATCTGAATTAATATATCCGGACAGTCCAATAGGATTTTCAAGAATGGTTCTGAAAAAAGAGATTATAAGTAAGATAAAAGACATTTTGAAAAAAAAATCCCCAGGAATTAAGCATCACAGAAATCGTCAGGCAAGCCGGTATAAACCGGAACACTGCAGGGCGATATCTTGAGACTCTTCTCGTATCAGGTCAGGTCGAGTTGCGCCGTTATGGGATGGCCAAGATCTATGTGCTCTCACACAGGGTCCCTCTCTCTGCGGTACTTTCTGTTTCATCGGAGCTCATGATTCAGCTGGACAGCCATCTGAGGATTATCTTTACCAACGAACCGTTTCTTGACCTCATCGGGGATGATGTAAAAGCCTGGAAAAAATATTGAATTCACATCCGTTGCTCTGGTCCTTGATGAACTGTTCGTGAAATTCATCGAACGGATCAGGGATGGGGTTGCCGGTATTGAATGGTCCGGAGAGATTGAACTCCCTTCGAAAGGCATTACTGTATTTTGTCGGATCGCACCCACGGTTTTTTGAAGATGGACGCAAGGGAGTTTCCATCATTCTTGAAGATATTACCCAACGAAAAAGGGGAGAGACGACCCTGCTTGAGAGCGAGGCGACGGCCCGTGCGCTGATGAATTCACCGACAGATACGGTCATTTTAATGGATACCCGTGGTATCATTCTGGATCTGAACGATACTGCCGCTTCCAAGTTTAAAAAATGGGGAGATACTCTCATCAGTAAACTGGCAGATACGCTCCTTCCTGACGATGTTGCAAAATCCCGGCGGTGCAATAACAAATCAGGTACTGGATAAAAAACAGATGGTGAGGTATGAAGATGAACGCGAGGGCAGATGGTACGATACGGTAGCTTATCCTGTCATCGCAAATGGAGAAGTACCACGTATCGCGATGATTGCCCGTGACATCACCGATAGAAAGATGGCGGAAGTTGCATTACGGGAAAGCGAGGAAAGATACCGCCGGCTTGTCGAAATATCTCCCGATGCCGTTTTGATCCATAGAGAAGGAAAAATTGTTTTTATCAACCATTCAGCTCTCAACCTCAGCGCTTCAGATTCATCTGAAATAACCGGTAAAAATGTACTGGATTTTATACAACCCAAATTCCGCGATACACTCAGGAAAACTATAGAAAAGACCTGAACGGGAAAATACCACCTCCCATGGAATTGCATATGCTTCGGATCGATGGAACATCAGTCATGGTTGAAGGCAGATGTGTGAGAACGTTTATTGACGGTAAACCGGCCATCCAGGTCGCTCTCAGGGAACGGCATTGCGCGAGGGCAGGCAGAACTTCAGTTCAACGTCCGGATTAAATTAACCGGTGATCTCTATTTTGAGATTCCCAGACCCGGTCGGTATCGATGGATCCTGGGCAGTCAAATATCCCGGCGATATATTAACCTCGTTTTAAAGTAACCGATTCGTCGTGCCCCCGGCGAACGGAAGGCATCTGTGAACCAACTAACCGTACTCAGTGACGAATACAACGTGAAGCGGGGATGGAAAGAGCGTGCCATAGCAGCCGTTGGCGTCGGAGTATCACGACAAGCTAAAGGGGAATCATCGTCTCGACAGGTAAGAGGGGAAAACGGCGAGGTTGAATGTGAGCTGGAGTGGATTGAGCGCACACGAATTGACACGAGGACCAGTGGAGCATAACAAGGTGTAATCATGATCCTTAAAACAAGCCTCGTCAGGGAAGCCCACGTGGCGAGGGGCGGAGCCCGGATGGCGTAGCACCCCCAGTAAATATCAGTGCATATCGCCGTCAACTTTGACACGTAGGGATGCCTGGGAGTCCTGCCCCACCCCCTCGCAGAATAAACGAAAATCTCGCCATGGATTTCACCAGAGCCCCAAAATGCGTCAATGACAAAGGCCCCTCATCAGGACAAAATCAAGAAAAAAAATGAATGCTTTGTATATAGCATCATACGGTTTATAATCAATAAAATTCCCAAATTTCTCTTCAGGTTACTAGTAATAAAGGGGAATAATTTAACCAGAAAATTGAAATTGAAACAAGAACTGCAGGTAAAATCGTGTCATGAACTAATTTCAGGAAGAGAAAGAGATCACGGCAAAAAACAGAGAACAACGGGATTCTTTGTTTTCCGTACGAAAGGTTGAATCACGTTTCATCATTATCAGAAAGCGGGAAATACTGCTGATAGACCTGCCTTCGTTCATCAATATCAGTATGCAGGTAAATTTCCGTGGTCTTTATCGAGGTATGTCCAAGGTTTTCCTGCACAACCCTCAGATTTTTTGACCTTTTGTAGAGTTCACTTGCATAGCTGTGCCGTATTTTATGCGGCGTGATCCCCGAGGGGGCATAATTTTTGAAGATATGCTGGATAGCCCTTGACGAGATATTTTTCCCCTGCTGGCCAACGAAAACCGGGCCGACGATCCTGGTACCGATGAATTTCAGGATATCGGCAAGAGTGTCGTCGTCGACAAAAACCGTCCGTATCTTATCGCCCTTTCCCCGGATCCTGATGGTGTGCTCATCAAAATCGATGTCTTCCACATTCATATTA
This sequence comes from uncultured Methanoregulaceae archaeon, assembly GCA_963829225.1. GTDB lineage: Archaea > Halobacteriota > Methanomicrobia > Methanomicrobiales > Methanospirillaceae > Methanoregula. Next base: position 199,258 of record CAWHHQ010000003.1, read on the forward strand.
CAAAGCTCCGAAACCCTCACACCCGTAGCATAGATGGTCCTCACGATGAGCTTGTCCCGCAGATCATCGATTGAATCCAACAATCGCAGCACCTGGTTATGTTTGAGGTATTTCACTTCCTGTTGTTTGATCCGCGGACGATCAATGCCGGTCAACGGATTGGAAGTGACAGCGCCCTGGGTGTACAGGAAACGATAGAACGAGCCTGAGTGTAGAAATGATCCGGTGAAAGGTCTTGGGTTTATAGGTTTGCATCGTCGAGACAAACGAGAGAAAATCTGTAATAATTATTGGTGTGACTTCAACATCGGTATCGAGCCGGGCATTTTCAAAATCCTTCCAGTAGATGACAAGCTTTGTGACGTCTGTATGGCGGCGCAACCAGACATAATATGCGAAGTGTTTGATCACCTGTTCATAACTGTTGAGGGTGCGGGGGGAGTAGTTGCGCATCCGGAGGTAATTGCGGTAGCTTTTGAGCCACTCCGAAAAATACCCGCTTTCCATGCTCTATTCTATCTTATCTCAAATAAATAAAGGTTTGCGCAGAATACCTATTCTGCGACAAACCCGTTTGGGGATTAAGACCCGCTACAGGCTTACATTGATTTTCCGGGGAATCTGCATCTTCTGGGCATTTCACGCGAACCTATCCATCTCACGCCGGAGAATCCTTTCCGGATCTGTTTGAAGATTGATTATCCTGATAAACATAAATCGATCTGATCGGGAAAACAGGGGTTTTTTTCATTGGAATGGTGAAATGCCCTGGCACCCTCGTGATTTGCCAACAGAACGAAGATATGAGGCTTGCTTTTAATGGGAAGTACTTACAACGACGCTCTTACCCACTCATGGATTTCTATCACCCTGAGTGCATGGATGATATTTCAAAGAGTTCGACATTTGTTAGAAATGCAGGAATTTTTTTCGGAGAGGTAATTTTTCCTGACGATCGCCTTTGAAGATATCTTTTGATAAGCATTGGATTCATGGGGGGTCATAATCCCGGCACATTCCGGTTTGGTCGATAAGGTTTAAGGGAATACAGAGGCCTGGTTCAAACCGATATCAGTCTAAAATTACCGGTCTGCGGAAGCTAAAAAACCACTGCACGGGGACCAGGACTATCAGTGCTACCACCTCCTGGTGCATAGAAGTGGATCTCTATCAGGATGCTTAATCCGGATAACTTAATACTCGTAAAAGCAGAAACATGGTTTTATATCTGAAAATTTTAATAGTTCATATTACCTCAGGATTCTGTAAATCTCACAATTTTTCGGAGGCATTCAAATTGATGTTCCGGCTGCTCACCAGGGTCATCGCTGCTTGGTTTGAATCCTGATGTCCTTTATCATCGTGAGAACCCTATATCGATACGATTTATCCCCTAGAAACCTGCCTGCGGTGAGAAAATTCGTGAGGTTCTCATAACTTTGATTTTTCTTACCAGGAACCTCGTTTTTCCGACGGGTGATATTAATACCTCGTCTGGGGATTTCATGTCTGAAAAAGGTATCACGGGCTTACGAAGATATGAAAGAAGACCAGATTCTTCTTTCCCGCCGGATAAAAAGTCGAACTAAAAAGACAAACATCGAGTTTTTTCCAGGATTTGATGGAATTAATTCAATCCGTCAGGAAAATTTTGTTTACTTCACTCCGGAAACTTTGCGACACAGTAGCCTTGTTTTGTTAAGGCGGTGAATAATACACCCGCCAGGTAGTATAGCACTCTCATTATTTAGACGGGATATGGAAATTACCTTGATCCATAGTATTCTCTTTTTTATTGAATGTTTGCTATTTTATCGTTGAAAAAGTTACACTATAAGAGGAGAATAATAAACAATGCCCTGAGGGTAACCTCCCTGAGAATCTATCGGGAATCTTCTATTTATATTAAAAAGTAAAAAAAAAATCAAAGTAGGTATGAGATTTTAAAAAAAAATCCGGGGTTCTTATCAAAAGTTCCATAAATAGGGGTATTTTAAGGATTTAAAGAATAATTTAGGGATTTCAATACAGACAATAATACTCTACGGTTCACCAAATAAACCATATGATGCTATATACAAAAGACCCTTTTTTGTGCACGGTTGCCTGAATATTAGCTCAACATTTGATCACTAGTTCCTGCAGAAAAATTCGACTATGCAAATCGATCCCGCACACTCTCCAGCGAACCTTCGAAAAGGACCAGAATTCTTCGTTTTAAGCGAATAACATAGGAGTAAATTTTTCTGGAGTCTTGAAAAATTCTATTTTTGAGGGTAATGATACGAATTCCGGATTTGGCACTCCAGACAGGAAGAGACAAAGAAAGAAATAATCCAGTACCCAAGGTTTTAAGCGATGAGATTGAAGGCGGATATTTGCCTTGTTACAGAACAGAGTTCAGAGTTCATTTTCTCCCCCCGAAAGAAATGATACCACTCGTCCTCCACTTGCAAAACTGACCAAACTGATGATCCAATTTTCATCAAAAAAACATTCTTCATATCTTCGATAAACACTAGGATCAGAAAAAGACCTGGGGTATTCGAGATCTCCGAAGGGTAAGTCCCGGGAGTTACAAAAAGCTCCAAGGTAATTATTATTTTTCTGATCGGATCAAAAGCAAAAATTTAAGGGACATTAATAAGGTGATCCCATCAGAGAGAAGTAATCTGATATTAGCCCTGAAGGTTTTTGCACTCCCATGGTGATTCCACAAACTATTCCCTGGCGGATCCAGGGTTGAAACTGAAAAAATCCAAACTGTGGGGAGATTATAAGAAAATTGTCCCGTTCGTTTCCTGGGCTCCGGCACTCATCATCCAGTCTCCACAACCATGATGTCCTCCTGATGCACGGAGCCTTCTCAAAATTCACGGAAAAAGGGTATGAAGAAATCATTTGAAAAATACCTGACATACGTGGAGGATTTTGCAGATTGTTCCTACCGTTCACACCGTGAGGCTCCCCAAAAAAATGCGATGGTCCCTCATAAGTCAGGACGAGAAATTCTTTGAGAAACGGATAAAAAGCAGAGGAACATCACAGAGATATTACCCCCAGGCTGCCTCCTGCTCTTACAGGGGAGTTGGTCATCGCATAGCCCATTCAAAGGTAAAAGAAATGGAGATTGACAGGATTTCTCAGAAACAGCAAAGTGAAAATAACACAGCATCGTTATTTATATTTTTTGGGATAATTCTTTTTTTCGTCGGTGGAATGTCTGTGAAATTATGAAAATTTCATAGGGTATTATTAGCAATAAACCATATAATGCTATACACTAAACGACCCGAGTATACCCGGATACATTCCGATCCGGGTAATTTATGATCCAATCAAAAAGAGGCAGGTGATCATACGGTGGATGAGTCACGAATCCGACAGGAGATTAACAAGTATAAAAAATTCAAAAAAGTGGATGGAGCTACGTATCGGAAAGTAAACCAGTTCCTGCGCAAACGGACGTATATTACTGCAAGAGAATGGGCACTCGCGCGGTTATGCACGGATTTCAGGACATCCGGGGGCGCAGAGATGACTTTTATCGGAAATCATCTCCCGGAACTGGTCCCCTTTATGGAAGACACGTATTCTCCGCAGGCAGTTAACCAGGCACGGAACTCTTTTAAAAAGAAAGTACGGAAAGCCAGTGCCACATTCTTCTACGGTGCGATGTGCGGGTTTTTCACTACTGATGAGCTCGACGATCTCCTCTTCGAAGCGAGTGAAGTCGCACGGTTTCTTCTCGAAGTTGAGGGGACTACTCTTGATATTGATGAAGAGATTGATATTGAGGACCGGATTACCAAAGTGATGAGAAGTGTGGGGGAAGCAGCAAAGACAATCCTCCGGTCACGATCTGAAGATGGAGACGCACCGGTTAATCCGTTACTTCAAAAACCGATCGATGATCATGGTGTTCCGGATAAATTCTTGCCGGCCAGAGAGATCCTTCCGGATAAAAAACAAGAAGATTTTCTGAGTGCATCGGGTTCGGATCCATTGCCGGCAAGGGTCTCTGAAGATCTCCTCCCGGTTGTTGATGAAAAAATTGCCCTTGAAGGAATACTTACGACAGGTGAATATTCTCCAAATCCCTCCGATCCAGGTTGGGTACGCCTTTAACCGAGATCTTTATTACTACTGGCAATAACGGAAATCGTAAAATAAATCCCCAGACAGAGTTTACCCGGAGCATCGCATGAAAATAATCCAGGTTGTTGGAAGTTCAGAATCAGGTAAGACTACATTTATCAGAAAACTTATACCTGAGCTGAAAAAGAAGGGGGCGGTTGCGGTGATCAAACATCTGGGAGATCATACATACAAACTCGAGGAAGGGAAGGATACCACCATTTTTTTTGATGCCGGTGCTGACATTTCTATAGGAATAGATTCGCATAAAGCCGTGGCAGCCATTCGTAAACCAAGCCTCGAAGACATCCTGACAATACTTTTTAATCAGGGAATTACCTTTGCCATTATTGAAGGCTTTAAACAGCGAACATTTCCCAAAATCGTCATCGGCAGCTTAACTGCCGGGAACTGTATCCTTTCCAACCCATCGGTGAACGAGGTAATCACATCGCTCGATCTCTTTGAAAATTTTTCCTCATGAAAATCGGAGCTGGACTCATGCAAACTACAAAATTTCAGAAACGCCTGTTTGGTACCAACGGAGTACGGGGCGTCGTTGGTAACGATCTGACACCGGATCTTCTACTCACCATCGGTGAAGCGCTCGGGACTATGCGAAAAGGATGCATGGCTGTTGGCAGGGATACCAGAACCTCCGGAGATACACTCGTAAAGGCAATTAAATCCGGCCTGCTTTCGGTAGGATGCGATGTCGTTGACTGCGGGATCCTCCCGACTCCTGCTCTTCAGTACGTCGTAAAAGAGGATTTCGATGGAGGAGCTATGATAACAGCATCACATAACCCGCCGGAATATAATGGTGTCAAGATCATAGAAACCGATGGTACAGAGATGGGTGATGAGGAGACACTCAAACTGGAACAGTTGATATTCGGTCGGGATTTTTTTCCCCGGTCATGGGAACAGGTAGGTCATGAGATCTCCGCTCCTCACCTAATCCGGAAGTATATCGACGCGATTGTCCATCACTTTCCTGACAAGCCGGGTACAGGAATGACTGTGGTGGTTGATCCCGGATCCGGCCCGGCATGTCTTACAACGCCACAAATTCTCACAGGAATGGGATGCAGGGTGCTTACTGTCAATGGAATTATGGATGGAACCTTTCCCGGAAGATTGCCTGAACCGTCTTCTGATGGGCTCAAAACGCTGGCTGATCTCGTTGTCAGTCGTGGTGCGGCATTCGGTGTTGCGCACGACGGCGACGCAGATCGCTCGGTATTTATTGATGAAAACGGGCGATTCGTTGAAGAGAACCAGGAGTTTGCACTCGTAGCACGCCACTTGTGCCACCGGAAAAAGGGTGCTCTGGTCACACCGGTCAGGTACGTCACAGATGGTGGAGATTGTGGCGATAAATGAAGGCTGCTCCATTTACTATACCCCGGTTGGAAGCATCTATGTCGCACGGACAATGAGGTCACTTATCGGAGAGGGAAAAGAGGTTGTTTTTGGAGGGGAAGGAAACGGCGGACTGATTTTCCCTGATCACCAGTTCTGCAGGGATGGAGGAATGACCGCGGCAATGATGGTCTTCATTCTTTCCTCAACGAATAAAAAACTCTCTGCATTGTTAAATACACTGCCCCAACGGACCATGATAAAGGATAAGATCAGTTCACGTCGCGGAGCGGAAGTGCTTGAATATATCAGAAAAATATACATGCATGAGACGCTCGACCTGACAGATGGCATTAAAATCATCAGAAAAAATTCTTGGGCACTTGTCCGTGCTTCCGGCACAGAACCCATAATTCGTATTATTGTTGATTCAGAAAACGGGGATTTAGGTCATGAATTCCATACAGAACTTATGGAGCATATCTCTGCAGTAAATAAATGATAGATAAATACGATGGTTTTCTCCCTGAATTCAAGAGGTTTAAAAAGATAATTTTTTTATTGGATTATTATTGTACTGATGAAAAATTTAAGAATTAATTAATAATATTACCCCTTTTTTGAAATAAATTCATATTCAGGTGCATATTTTAAAAAAAATCAATAATTTTGCTCTATTATGATAAAAAAAATTAAATTCAAGCCTAAACGAAATCAAAAATTATAATAAGTATTTGAGTTAAATTGAGTTTACAACCCATAGTTTCTTCATTGTGATTCAAGAATGGCAAGCACTCAGGATATCATCAGGAAAGTTCAACGGGCTCTCCCTCCGGAAGACTGGAAGACCATAGAGAGTGGACTGTCCAAAATTCTTCAATCTCAGGGAAGACGGGCTCAAAAAGTTCTCGTAATGGAAATTAACTCTCTGATCTCTGATACTGCGTTTAAAAATAATAAACCGGAGCTTTTACTCGCCCTGCCGGATCTCCCCGGATTTAATATTGACGACCTATTCTTCCGGATAGTTCAGCAATTCATCACCACAAATGATGAAAAATGGTTGAAATCGGTTGTTGCTCTATCGGATAAATTAGGTAAAAAAAGTTACCAGTCACGGGTTTTTGCTATGATGGCACAGACCCTCATCGAAGCAGGGGTGGCCGAAACCAACGCAGACTTTATCGACATTGGCATGAACATGCTGGAACAGATCAGTTTCCGGAAATACCGATCTGATGTCATGATCGATATTATTCCCCTTCTGATCGAATGGGCAATTACATCACGGAATGAAAAACTCCTCCGCAGATCTCATCATATAACCGAGGAGATCAGCGATATTTCAAAACGTGCTGTTTTACATGCAGAACTTGCAAATGCAATGGCTACAATCGCCATCCTCGAAAAGAATCGACCGTTATTCCTCGAGAGTATCCATGATGCAACAAAAATTCACCAGAAGATTCGAAGACAATTGTGTATTTTATCCGTAATCGAAAAGGGAGTGAAATCCGTCTTTGGAAAAGAGATTCTCGATGTTCCTCATTTTATCCAGAATTTTAATGACCTTTCTGAAGAGAGCCAACTTGAAATTGTCAGTGCACTGACAGAACAGATACTGGAACGGTTGAAGGATAAACAAGAGATCATCTCCATTCTTCAGATACTGTGCGAAAAGATGCCTTTCGTGACGAGTACTCTCGTCATCGACCTCCTTAAAAAAGCAGAAATATCGGGGGATTTGTGGTTCCTTTCTGCGGCGATAACAATTCATCAGCTCTTCCTGGATCATGAGGTATATCCGATCAGGGAACTGGTCCGTGCGGGCGTTTCTGTTGCAAAGCGCTCAAACAATATGCCTGTGCTCTCAGATCTGATCCCTATTATTGACAAGAACAGCGATCCGGTTTTCCTGTCACGCATATACCTTCAGTTTTCACAGATCATGCTTTCTTCCGGGGATTTTACCTCCGCTCTCAATATATTCAGAAAAATCAGTCATGAGACGGAAACCCTTCCGCAGTACGTAGATAACCTAACGGATCTCCTGAAAACCGGGATTTTGAGGGATAGCGTTGCCCTGATAAGGGATACGATACTTGGCCGGGTAAATCAGGCTGTCCTGCATCATTCAGTCTATAGGGCGATTATTGAGCTAAGCAAGGACAATCCATTTGAAGATATCATTTCCCATTCTGTGTCGATAAACGAGCTCGTCCGGCTACATCCACAACAGAACCACCTGCTTCTGGAAAGCATTACAATCCTTGTAGACCGGGGATTTCTCACCCTCCATGACCCGGATGTTCTGATCGCCATGGCAGAATCAATTCAGGAGCAACCGCTTAAGGAGCAGGCAATAGCCAACATCGTTATCCAGATCGCAAAAATCGGCGTGCAGATTAAGAACCGTGATTATCTCCAGAGAGCCGTCGGTCTTACATGCCAGATAGATGGTCAGGAAACTCGTTCTGCGACACTCAGCAGTATTATTGATGAAGCGTCAATTCTTGCTGCCCGCCAGGGAGATCTCGACCTTCTTTTACGGATGAGGGTGTGGAGCAGCTCCCTTCTTGAGGAGAATCTCGCGGCAAATGCAATGGCGAACATCATTGAGGGGGTAATTCAGTATGCGATCAGTAAACGTTCGCCTGCGGTACTCGAAGAAGCTTTCAGGATTGCAAAGGCGATCAACGACCCTGTGTTAAAAACCCAGCAATTTGAAAAGATTGCTGAATGTTTTGTAAAAATCGGGTGCATGCTTTTGAACGAGCCGGTATCCCGTCTGGACGCTGAGGATTTTATCGCAGAGATATACCCGTTTGAACGAGCCTCTTTTAATAATAAAAGAAAATATCAAAACACCCTGGATATCCTTAAAAATTGCCGGGATGATTGATATCCTTATTTCCTATTCGCGTATTGGGGATAACCCGGATTATACTATACCTCTGGCAATGTTCTCTGTTGAGATTGAAAATCCTTTTGAAAGAGATGCTATGATGTCCCGGATTATCTCGAATTTAAAAGAGAACGTCACGTACCCGGACTCGACCGATCCTTATGAGATTATGGCTTATCTTCTCCAGAGAAATCGGTACGCTACATCAAACCCGCTTATGATCGGGCTGATCTTCCGTTTTCTCCAGTTGATCAATAATTTGTATATCAGACTCAGCGGTTTATGCAACCTTGCGGAGTCCTCCATCAAGGTACCCGACTTTGATCATGCGCTGATGATTCTGGATGAAGTCTGTCAGGCGCTCCCAAAAATCCCTGCGAAGTATCAGAAAGTACTTGTTCTATCAGATCTAGCGATTCTGTTCTGCAGTATCGACCCTGATCGTGCAAGAAAATGTCTCGAACAAGCAATTCTCGGATTAGAATTTATTGAATCTGAAGAAAATTCAGGCACCCGCAAACGAATTATATCGGCAATTGTCAGATTGAATGCAATCAGTCCGGATAACGAGTTAATCAACCGTTCACTGGATGTCGCTTCAAAGATTACTGATCCTGTCGAATATATAGATTCGCTGAATGCGGTGTTTACCATGGTCAGAAGCGACCAGACTCGGCGAACCAGAATTATAACATATATGACAGAAGCAGCCGAGAGGATCCATTCGCCGTATGAAAAGGCTTCAGCACTTCTTGATATCATATCTCTTTCCATGCAAAACGATAACGACAGGACACCAGCGATTTTACTCAAGAGAGCGGAAGTGTTGACAAAAAAGATAAATATACCGCAGATTGCGGATACAGTTCGGGATAACATTGCACGAATGTATGTGGCACTCTCTCATGCACAAAAAAATGCAGCTTATCTTCAGTCTGCCATTAATGTAGCAAAATCTATTGATGCCATCGAAATACGGCATCGCCGCCTCGGCCAGATGGGCTATAAAGATATCCATGAAATACCTTCGGCGCATGAAAAGATCAGGATACTCTTTGAAAAAATAATTGAAATTGGTGCTCATCCGAATCAGGTCGCGTCTCTTGAAAAGATGGTCCGATCCCTATCCGATCGCGGGAAGGAAGCGGTTATATTCTGTGATCTCGCGGTTCTGTCCCGGAAGGCAGGTGAAGAAAAAACAGCGAATCGTATGTTGCAAAATGCAATACGGGAGGCACGGATAATCCGCCCGCTTTCCCATCGGGCGTTCGTGATGTGCGATATTGCGATGAAGACAAATGCTTCCGGAAGCGAGAAAGCGTCCCAGGAGGTCCTTGATCTTGCGATTGATGCTGCAACAAACATCCGGCAGTCGTCACTTCGGGACGAAGTATTTGAAGAACTTGGGCTTGCGATAAAACTCATGCAGGGGATGTACCGGTGAAATCCATCGAGATTTTTATCAGCGGGAGAGTCCAGCGGGTTGGATACCGGGCTTGCGTCCGAAGGATAGCCACCGATCTGCACGTAACCGGCACGGTAATAAACCTCCCGGATGGCAGGGTTCAGATACATGCAACGGGAGAGGCGATGATTCTGGAAAAATTTGTTTCAATGATTTATAGCTGTCCCCGTGCTGTTATCAGGGATGTAAAAACATTCGAAATACCCTGTATGATCTTCAACGACTTTTCTATTATCAAGGGAGAAGGGCGGCTCAGGTACCGAATTATAAATTCACCATTATTTGTTATTGCATTAGAGAGGGTCAGGACCAGTTCATCAATTTTATTATTATTTATGGTAGAATGGAATAAAACAATCAGTTTTTTTGTCAGATCTTCAGAAAGCATGCACCTGCCGGGGATCTGTTCAAAATCAGAGTCACCAAGAGACTCTCTGGCGATCTGAAATACTGCCCGGTCAATCATATCTGCCTTGAGCGGTTCCGTAAGATCCTGTACGAGACTTCCTTTTCCTTCATGCATCAGTCCTGAATCTGGGTCAAGACGAGCTCCGATAAGCGACACACAACAATTCCCGAATAACATAGCATAACCGAATGACAGCATCGCATTAACAGGATCGGTCTGGGGCCGGATTGTTCTTCTCCGGTATCCTAAATCCGGGGGGGTATTCCTTGACATGATCTCATAATAAATATCAGTTGTCAATCGGTGCAATCGTCGTATTTCGTCCAGTTTGATCAGGTACTCCAGTTCCCCCAGGGAGGTATGAAGAAATTGCTGTTCCCCCTCATAGAACAGATGCGAGTTCTGCAATTCCTGGACTTTCCCAATAGCAAAAAGGCGGGATTTTATTGCAGCCTGAGAGACGGCGATAGCATAACGGTGGCGGGGAATATTCCGCTGGATTCGATGGATCTCGGTATCACTCCTGTCCCCGAATGGCCGGATAATCCCAATAGGGTTACCATCAGGTTCAAAAAACGTAATAAATGTCCCGTTTTTTACGAGATTCGAAATTGTGGACGAGCTGATGGTGTGACCACCAATGACGAGCAGGTTTTTGATCGAATCGAGGGGATATTCTTCGACGCTATTTTTTTTCTGTATAATTAATTTTTTTTGCGTTGATTTTATGTGGGTACCGAATCCGCTCACCGATAACCATGGATAATCCGTCACTATCTGCTCCAAAAAAATAAGTAATAATTCTGATAAATAACTCTACCATTTTCATAGATTAATTCATCGTTTTAAGCCGTCAGACAATTACCGGCGGGATTCACTCTTTTTCATGGTAGTGTTAGAGAGATTGATTCTCACCCGGTGAATTTAAACATTAACAGACGCCATATATTTTCTGTCATGCAATAGCATAACAGGGGCACGATATGTTCTGGGACAAGAAGACAGAGACATTGAAACCGGATGAATTAAAAGAACTTCAAGTCAAACGTCTGAAAAAAACACTCGGTCAGGTTCAGCACGTTGCGTTTTACCGGAATCTTCTCTCCGAAGCCGGAGTGAAACCATCATCTATCAAAACGCTGGAAGATATCCAGAAAATTCCGTTCACCAAAAAACAGGATCTCCGTGGCGGATATCCATTCGGTTTCTTTGCAGTACCCATGAAAAAAATCGTACGGATCCATACTACATCAGGAACAACCGGAAAACCAACCGTCGTTGGATATACCCGGAAGGATCTCGATACCTGGTCCGATCTCATTGCCCGGAACATGACCATGATTGGTGTCGGTGAAAATGATGTTTTCCAGAATATGGTGAATTATGGTATGTTCACTGGGGGTCTTGGTTTTCATTACGGCGCTGAAAAAATCGGTATGACGGTGATTCCCAGCGCAACAGGGAATACAAAACGCCAGATCGAGATGATTAAGGATTTTGGCGTGACGACAATACACTGTACTCCCAGCTATGCTATGCATCTCTCGGAAGTCGCAGAAGAGATGAATACGCCACTCGAGAGTCTTAAGACCGGTATTTTTGGTGCTGAACCATGGTCAGAAAGTGTACGACGAATGCTGGAAAAAAGGCTTGATCTGACTGCTTATGATTCATACGGGTTAAGTGAGTTATTTGGTCCGGGTGTAGCGTTTGAATGCCCTGAACGTGACGGGCTTCATATCTGGCATGACTGTTTTTATGTCGAGATTATTGATCCAAAAACCGGGGAACTTGTTTCTGAAGGTGAACGAGGCGAAATGGTGGTAACTCCACTGGTCAAAGAAGCGATGCCATTATTGCGGTATCGCACCGGTGATGTGACCTGCCTCATGGAGGATGGTTGCCTGTGCAGAAGAGGACAGAAAATCACCAGAATTACGGGGAGAAGTGATGATATGCTGGTCATTCGCGGCATTAATGTATTTCCTTCACAGATTGAACATGTGCTTCTTCAAATACCCGAGGTTGGCAATCAATTTATGGTATACATTGACAGAATTAATCATCTGGACGAGATGACCGTCGAAGTTGAGATCAACCGGGAGTATTTCAGCGGTGAACTTGCTGATCTTGCACGGCTCCAGAAAAAAGTTGTAAAAGAACTCCGGGATACCCTCGAACTCAGGACGACCGTTAAGCTTCGTTGAACCAGGCTCTCTGCCCAGGTTTGAGGGCAAGGCAAAGAGAGTGATCGATCGCAGAGAGGCAGTATAATGAAGAGTTGGGATCCGCGAATTGAGGAGATGCCACGAGAAGATCTCCAGAAAATGCAGTACAAACTGTTAAAAAGTCTTGTTTACCGGCTTTACAGTTTTTCTCCATTTTATCACGACAGGATGAAAGAACAGAAAGTGCATCCGGACGATATCCAGGAATTGGCCGACGTGAAGAAACTCCCGTTCATGTTCAAACGTGACCTGAGGGACAACTATCCGGATAAAATTTTTACTTCAACCCAGGAGGAGCTGGTCCGGTATCACGTGTCGTCAGGAACCACGGGCAAACCTACCGTCGTCGGGTACACCCAGAATGATCTGAACGCCTGGACAACCTCCCTTGCACGAGCCCTGACCTCCCTTGGACTAGGCCGGGGTGATGTAATACAGGTCAGCTATGGATACGGTCTGTTTACCGGTGGACTTGGGATGCATTATGGAGCGGAACGGATTGGGGCAACCGTGCTGCCGACCAGTGTCGGGAATACCGAACGACAGATTGAACTGATGCAGGATCTCGGTGCGACTGCCATCGCCTGCACTCCTTCATACCTCCTTCATATCGGGGAAGTCGCAGAAAAGATGGGCGTAGATATTAAAAAAGATACAAAACTTCGCACGGGCATTCTGGGAGCTGAACCCTGGACAGATCGTATGCGAACCCGCATTGAAGACTGGCTGGGAATAAAAGCTTATGATATCTACGGGACGAGTGAACTTTCCGGCCCAATGTTCACCGAATGCGTGGAACAGAAAGGATTCCACATCTGGTCAGACCTTGCACTTGTAGAAATTATTGATCCTAAGACGGGTGAATCCCTTGAATCCGGAGAGAAAGGTGAACTCACCATCACCATGCTCCAGAAAGAAGCACTTCCGATGATCCGATATCGCATCGGAGATATCACGACAATGGATGAAGAGATCTGTGCCTGCGGTAGGACTCATCCGCGAATCCAGAGGATACAGGGCAGGGTTGATGATATGTTGATCATACGGGGCATCAATGTATTTCCCTCGCAGATTGAGTATGCACTGATGGCAATCCCTGAGGTTGGTCAGCATTTCCAGATTGTAGTCGAACGAAGAGGGGCCCTCGATGATATGCTTGTCCGGGTCGAGCTGAACAAGGAATCCTTCAGTGACAAAATCAATGATCTTATGCAGGTGAGGCAGAAGGTTGAACACCGGCTCAGGAATTCATTAAACGTAAATGTCAATGTGGAACTTGTTGAACCCGGTTCATTGCCTCGATTTGAAGGAAAAGCGAAAAGAGTGGTCGATAAGAGGTCGTTGTAAATGGATGCACAAAAGTATGTAATCAGGCAGATTTCGATATTTTCTGAAAACCGTCCGGGCAGACTTGCAGCAATTGCATATGCCCTTGGCGAAGAGAAGATCAATATTCTTGCCTTTAGTATTGCTGAAGCAAACGGGTTTGGTGTGGTCAGGGCCCTCGTAGACCACCCGGAAAAAGCACACGACAAACTGTTTTCCCTTGGATTTAACGTCGCTTTCACCGATGTGATCGCCGTGAAGATGAAAGACCAGCCAGGCGGTCTCTATGAAGTGGCAAAGATCCTTGGAGACGCGGGAGTCAATATCGAATATTCCTATGCATACTCCGGAAAAGAGGGGGCAGTACTCATTCTCCGGGTTGACCAGGTCGAAGAGGCGATAAAAAAGATCAAGACCTCAGGTGCAACACTGCTCGAACGTTCGGTATTCCATTGATTTACTTTTTCTCCCATTTTATCAGTTCTGCAACCTCGGACAGCGTGCTCCCTCTTAGGATCTCCTCTCGGATCCTTTCTTCATTTTTACGAATTTCCCATGCCCTCCGTGCAATCTCATACGCCCGTTCCGAGGGAATGACTACAACGCCACTTTCGTCACCCGTGATCCAGTCCCCCGGACGGACAGTCTGGCCTCCGCATTGGATTTCGGCATTTATCTCCCCAAAGCCTTTGGGTTCTCCCGCATTCGGTACAACAGATTTCGCAAAAACAGGATATTTCATTGCCCTGATATCATCTACATCTCGAACTGCACCATCAATTACGACTCCGGCAATTCCTTTGGTTACACAGCTCAATGTGGCAAGCTCTCCCCAGGGAGCTATGTGAGTTGCACCATCGTTATTGATAACAATCACTTCGCCTTTCCGTGCAACGTCGATGGCTTCCACAGGCTTAGCCCAATCCCCGGCAAACGTCTGCACCGTTACTGCTCTTCCCACCATCTTTACGGTACCGCAGATCGAAACGATACCGGACATTGCCCCCTTCCGGTGCATTGCATCCGATACATTAGGTGCTGAAACTTCTTTCAAAAGGGTTCGTATTTCTTCATCGGGGGATTTTTTTTCTACGGATTTTACAGAGGGATTATCCAGTTCTGAACGGATCTCATAAGTGGAAGCGGTGACATTTGCAGAACGGGTGATCCTCCCGCCAACGATTATGATATCCGCACCACACCGGACCGCCTCTCCTGCTGCCTTTGCATCGATTCCCCCTGCTATAGCGAGAGGGATATGCACCTGGCCTGCCAGTGACAAAAGAAGTCCGAGAGAATTTTTCCCCGTCATCTGCTGGTCAATACCGGCATGAGCACAAATGATATCAACGCCTAACGTTTCCAGTTCGGTGGCACGGCAGACCGGATCTTTAACATTGATCAGGTCGGCCATTATCCGAATCCCGTATAGCCGGGCAGCCCGAATCGCTTCTGATATGACCGAGTCGTCTGCCTCTGCAAGAACACAGACGATGTTTGCTCCTGCTTTTGCCGCCATCTCCACTTCCATCGTTCCGGTATCAGCAACCTTCATATCCGCTACAATTACTGAATTTGGGAATTGATCCCTCATCGATCGGATTGCCTGCATCCCCTCACTTTTAATGAGCGGAGTCCCTACCTCAATCCAGTCCGCTCCACCTTCAAGCGATTCCTGTGCGATCTGCAATGCTCTTTTTAGTTCAAGTACGTCAAGGGCAACCTGCAGAATCACGGTCTTCATGATTAATGATGTGACCTGCCTGATGCTTAATCATTACGAGTTTTCAATTTTCAGATAGGATCTGTTATGAAGTAGTCATTAATTCCGGTCAGATCAGTCTGTTTCCCAAAAAAGGTTATATCAATCACCATTTAGACGGCCAGCTGAGAAACGTGGCAGCACTCCCGTAGTCGTCTCCATCACAATTGCGGAAAAGGGAGGGAGCATCATTTAGCAGTAAAAAATTATTCTTCTTTAAATTCATCATAAAAAACAATATTTTTCATCTCTTTTTTTCCGGTCATTGATATTTCCGCAGGCCACCCTGCAGTGACAAGAGAGACCAATGTGTACTTTTCGGGAACACCAAGCAGATGTCTGATTGCTTCTGCGTAGGGCTTTTTTTCCCCGGCTACCCAGCATGAAGTAATTCCATACGCCTGGAGCGCAATTATGAGATTTTCGGTAGCTGCACAACAATCTTCAAGGTAATATTTTTCATTTTTCTCTCCAAAGATCAAGAAACAGAGAGGCGATATGGCAATAAATTTTCCATTATCGGTAAGTTCGGCAATTTTATTAAGCATCTCTTTTTTCTTGATAACGCCGAACAACCAGGGTTGAATGTTCCTGGCCGTAGGTGCACGGGCTGCACATTCTAATGCATCCCGTATCGCCAGATCATCCACCGGATCTGGCTTGAATTTCCGCACGCTATGCCGGGATTTGATCACAGTAGATATAATGTTCATACACGGAATGGGAAATTGAGGTAATAAAAGGTTGCGAAGATTGAGAAAACGAGCTCTTATCAATGTATTTTAAGAAAATTCTGTTAAAATCAGATCCTTGACCGGAGTATGAGGGTAGATTATCATAAACTATCCCTTTGAAGGGTTTTCCATAAAAATATCAGTCACCCTTCCTCGTCGAAACAGAAATGCCCCGGAAACATTAGATGTGGTTGTTGTTTTTTGGCAAGGATAAGGCAACGGGGACAACTTCTTGCCGTTTCTTGTTCAAAAATGATTTCAACGGAATTAAAAAAAAAAGGATACGTTATACTTTCCTAAGATACAGAGTCAGGCCAATAATTACCGCCGCACCAGCCAGAACTCCCCCAAAACCCGGGGATTTTGTCTGAGTGGGAGTGGGTGAGGGGATTTGGGAGGGGGGCGTCGTTATTGTTGTGGAAAGTGTCGGTGGCACTATTGAAGGGATCGATTGGGTTTGTGGGACAGTGGTTAATTGCGTTGGGGGTGTTGTGATTGGAAGTGTAGTGGGATTTGTGGTCAGGGTAGTTGGATGATACAGCGGGTTTTGATCCTGATCGAGCAGACTGACCTGCCTGGACATAGTCTTTCCGGCCGCACCATAACGATCATTCATGAAATTTACATTGCATTCAGCCCAGATGGTATAAGTCCCCGTCGGGTACATAGCCAGTCTTCCGGTATCCCAGATAGAATCTGTGAGATAAGGAGTTGATGTAACTGGAATATCAACCGTCGATGTACTTATACCTGCACTATTAATAAGGGAGGTATAGATTGCCCCATCAGGCGACTGCACTTTTATCGTAATGGGGGTTGAGGATACCCCCGGTCTCTGGGATATCGAGACCAGGTTTGTCTCTATCCTGAAACGGATCGAATCGCCGGTGGGTACCCATTTGTCGGTTACGTCCACATCAACCGTTGTATCTTCAACCTTGAGATCAAGGCGGGGATCTACGACGGTAAACGCTGAACCATCTACATTCCCTAACGAATTCAGGCGATACCATACACCCGTATGCGATACAAAGTCTGTTGGAGAGACATAGAAATTTGCAGGATTCGAAACGGGAATTGAATAATCGGGGGAGGTTGTTATCACTGAAGCTCCTGATGCCCACCAGCCAATTCGGGAATCCCCACCCATAGCTCCGGTAATATCCAGTCCCTCCTCACCAATAAATACCGTTGCACCCGGTGTGATCGAATTGATCGCTGCAGTTACCGGCCCAACGAGAAATAGTGATGCAAATACCAGCACCAAAATACTGGTTTTTACCACGTGATCTACCATAACCACGTATTTTCTGTTTCACTATATAATCTTATATAAAAGGACAAACACACGACGCGCTTATATCAAAAAATCCAGAAAGAGACCTGGTTAAATGCATTCAGGATTTATTCGAAAATCATTTCATAGAATTTTCTTGACCTACACGCAACTAAGGGTTATCCGATTAAAGTTTTCAAAAATACGTTTCCCTTCAAACGTGTGACTGACTTCAGGATGCCACTGGAGCCCGTAGATATTTTTTTCCGTGCGAGCGATAGCTTCAGCAGCGCATATGGCTGAATATGCGAGACAGGTGAACCCGTCAGGTATTTTTAAGACTTCATCGGCATGTGAAGACCAGACATCGATCTTGTCAGGATATCCTGAAAGGATGTCATCATGTTCGCAGATCTCAACCTCGATTGGTCCGTATCCCCCCGGGGACCCTGGTGAACAATGCCGCCGAATTTTGTTGCAATGATATGAAGTCCGAGGCATATTCCCAGAACAGGCAGTCCAAGATCGATATACTGGCTGCAAATCCCTGCACGTTCCATCGAAGGCCCGCCTCCAAGAATGATACCTCTGCATCCTTCCGACACTTGGTGCGGAGGAGTTGTGTTGGAAACCAACACGGCGTCTATATCCATGTCCCGAAGTGCACGTTGAATAAGGTGATTGAATTGCCCGAAATTATTTACCACGTAGATGGGACGCATTACTCCATTATTTTGTTCTGGAATCCTATAAGACTGTTTAACTGTAGGCACTCACCGCAGAAAGGATGGTTTTTCTGATATCATCCCTTGAATGTCCAAGAAGATAGGCAAGAAACATCGCTCCTCCGGCACCCATTCCTTCCTTTACTTCACCGATACAGTATCGTGCAAGTCCTGCATGGCCAATATCTCCAAAACCCGGATCCACAAAGATAATGTCAAGATCGATCTGTGCAGCAATATGTTGGACGTTGGCCGATGGATCATCTCTCACATATGATGTGGTGACCACATACGGAAGGGATCGTACCTGATCTTTAAGGAGCGCACTTACGGCAAGCATCTGTGTACCACCGGCGAGGATAAGTTTCCCGGAAAAAGTTTTTGCAATACCGACAGCGACGGGCATCATTGGGTCCCCGGCATACCGGATAATATCGAGAGGTGAGGTTATCTGATCTTTGTTGATTCTTCCCAACGCCAACCGGCAGATTTCTTCTTTTATGGATACAGGATTGGTCACAAAACTGCTGCTCACTGAAGCTTCATATCCAAGTGCCCTTAAGACACACAAGGCAGTAGTAGTTCCGCCGGGGACACATTCTCCCAGAATCAGCATGTCACAGCCCTTTGAGAGAAATTTCCCAATAACTTCCCCTTTCCGGACAAGAGCTTCTGCATGGGGAACCGCGTTACGAAACCGCGGGTCTTCCCCTGCCTTGCCATACACATCGAGACATGGTACGGTGGGGATGTGACAAAGACCGGCATTAATGAATAACGGCTGGAGACGGCAGAGCTCCATCATTGCCCGCGTAATTGAGGCCGGGGTAGGACAACCGGTCGGGGTATCTGGTCTTACCGGATGGCTCGTAATCGTTCCCCAGGTGATCAGCTCCGCATCAAGGACTGGTGTAAGAAGCGTCTTTTCCGGAGTAGCCCCTGCGCCGGACACACCGGGGATAGTAGAAATGATTGTATTTCCCAGAATGCTGCAAAAAAGCGGATTCTTAAAGGCGATTTCTGGTATTTCCGAGAGGAATCCCATGGTAATCAATGGAATATAATACTCTTCCTAAAAGTTTGAAGATATCGGTCGCTCGAAGAAATTCCACAACGATATAATAGTCCTTTACCAGAACACCTAGTTACATGTTTGAAATTGAACAACGACTGCTTGATAAAGGCATCACGCTTGATGATATTGTCACGGCAGCGATGGGATTGTACGTCTCCCATGGAATGCCCGAGGACCAGGCAGCTGGCGAAATCAAACGAAAAATAAAAAAATATCTGGCAGATCCCAATGTATCCTCTTTGCTTCTCGGGGCAATATTACTTGAGGATGAGCTTTACACCAAACGGAAAAATTCTGAAATCGCCGATGATCCGGTCTTCCTGTTGAGCGATGAGATACTGGGTATGGCGATTGCAGAATGCATTGGGGGAACTTATGCCCGGTTTGAGTTCACCCGGTATGATCAGAAGAAGCCAGGAATTTTAGCAAAACTCGGGCCATTTCTCGATGATGCTATCGCAGGACTGATTGCAGGATGCACCTCACGCCTCTATAGTGAATGTGTATGAAAGCCCTCATCTCCCTGCTTCAGTTCACGACGACTCTCCCTCTCGGTAAGTCACAGGATCTCAAGTACTTTGCCCGGCATTCCTACATTTATCCATTCGCCGGTTACATTATAGGGGGTCTTGTTGCACTCCCTGTTTATTTTATTGAAGACCGGACCATTGCTGCGGCTGGTGCAGTTGCACTGTTTCTCCTGATTTCCGGAGCCCATCATTTTGACGGGTTGCTTGATCTCGGTGATGGCATGATGGCTCATGGCGATCGGGAAAAAAGGATAAATGCTCTCACCGATCACATGGTGGGAGCAGGTGGTATTGCAGCAGGAATTACAGTTTCTCTGCTGTTGTTTGCCGGTCTCCAGGCATCATCAGCGATTATATATGTCATAATAATTGGCGATGTATGTGCCAAATTTTCCATGGCGTTTCTCACCACGTACGGTACGCCATTCAGGGAAGGAATGCATAGTTTTCTTCATCAATATTCTCATCCGGTCTTCCCGCTTATTGCTGCGTTATTCTGTATACCGCTTGTTCTTTTCCCGGTATCACCCTCAAAACTCGCCGGGGCTGCTCTGGTGATGGTAGCATGTCCGGTAATTCTCCTTACCGTTTCTAAAAGGTTATTTGGAGGAGTTAACGGCGATGTTGTTGGAGCCTCAAACGAGATCACCCGGGCATGTGTTATCCTCGCTCTGGCACTCATCTGACACCCCTGTCACAAACATCATCTTTAATAAACAAATTCCTCTCATTACTGTTTGATGCGCACGAATCTTGGCGTCCACATGAAAGGTGGGGTGATAACGGAAAGAGATCCGGACTTTTGTACGGTCCGGATTCGGGCAGTAGCAGGTAATGTTTCTGTCGCACAGGTACGGGGAATTGCTAATATTGCAAAAAAATATGGATCTGGGCTCATTCACTGCACAACTCGTCAGACGATTGAAATTCCCCATGTCAACCCTCAGTTCCTCAAAAAAATTGAGAAAGCCCTTGAGAAAAACGGGACCCCGATTGGTTCAGAAAGGGATGAAGTTGTCAATATTATCGCTTGTCCAGGCGTAGAAAGGTGCAAATTTGCCAATATCGATACCATAGGTCTCGCAAAAAAGATCGATCAGAAATTGTTCGGCAAGGAAATGCCGGTTAAAATACGGATAGCAATATCAGGATGTCCCAATGCCTGTACAAGTCCAATGCTCAATGAGATTGGAATTATCGGGCGAATCCGCCCTCTGAGGATCCCGGGACTCTGCACAGGTTGTGGAACCTGTACGGAATACTGCAAGGAAAAAGCCATTGTCATAAAAAACGGGGTTTCAGTTCTTGATCATGCCAAATGTGTCCAGTGTGGTGTTTGTATCCGTTCATGTCCCTTTGATCTCCTCAAAGCAGACGACAGCCATTTCCTCGTTCTTGTTGGGGGTAGGAGAGGGCGACATCCCCGGATAGGTAGAGAACTACTGACATTAGAAAATGAAGATCTTGTTATCTATGTGATTGAAAAGATCGTCACCTGGGTTTATCGCCGTGCATGGAGTGGGAGATTGCTCTCTGAACAGCTCGACGATATCCAGTTTGAGAAATTCCGTCAGGATATTTTACAAGAGATCACGGAAAAAACGGGAAAATCTGATGCCCGGCTTCACCAAAAAACATGAGAGAATTTATCCGGCGAACGGGGAGATCATCCTGAACGATGAACACTTTTTTCGATTTTAAAAAAAATTGACTATTTTTGAAATGACTGATACCTAAAAAAAAGAATTTCAATTTTTTTTATCGCCGCAAAAACCCCTGATTTTCGTCATCATCGCATTCCACCGATGATCCATCTCTGACAAGTGTGTTGAACATCATCGCGGCGTTCATCAGGGTGTCATCACCCGTTGTGCCTTTCCTGAGATCAGATAATGCCTGAGCCTGAGGGGAAGGAGCAAGCCGTTTACCAGTCCAGATACCTTTGCAACGCCGGCAGTATGCACAATGGCTATAGACTGAAATTTCACCGTCGGCACATGTCACGGTCACCCGGTTCATTTTTTCGTCCCGTTGAAATGGTAATGTCTTCATCATGAAAAGATATTCAAGCATCTGATATGATAGTGTCGATGTATATTTTCATCGTAAAAACCGGGCTTTGTAAATCGAAATAATTTATATAGATGGGTCTCATATATGTAATACTCGCATAAACTGACTGTAAGCGGACAGTCCCACAACATTTGGAGGAACAACATGGCATCTGAAAAGCCCCATATGAATCTGGCTGTTATCGGACACATCGATCACGGTAAGTCTACCACCGTGGGACGAATGATGTTCGAGACCGGTGCAGTACCTGCACACATTATTGAAGGTTACCGGAAGGAGGCCGAGTCAAAGGGGAAGGCAACCTTTGAATTCGCCTGGGTTATGGACAACCTGAAGGAAGAACGTGAACGAGGTATCACTATTGATATTGCCCACAAACGATTTGATACTCCAAAGTTCTATTTCACCGTCGTGGACTGTCCGGGACACAGAGACTTTGTTAAAAACATGATTACCGGCGCTTCGCAGGCTGATGCTGCAATTCTTGTTGTTGCAGCACCAGATGGCGTTATGGAGCAGACTAAGGAGCATGTGTTCCTTGCACGGACTCTCGGAATTACCCAGATTATTATTGCCATTAACAAGATGGATGCAGTAAAATTTGATGAGAAACGCTTTAATGAAGTCAAAAAAGACCTTTCAGATCTCATCAAAATGGTCGGTTACAAACCCGACGAGACTCTTTTCATACCCATCAGCGCACTTGGCGGCCAGAATATCAAGGTAAACAGCTCGGAAATGCCTTGGTATAAAGGTCTTCCCCTAATCACTGCCCTCGATACATTCAAGTCACCAGATAAACCAACTGACAAACCACTTCGTCTGCCAATTCAGGATGTATACAGCATCAGCGGTATCGGCACGGTGCCGGTCGGCCGTGTTGAAACAGGAATCATGAAGAAGGGAATGAAAGTCTCTTTCATGCCTGCAAACAAAGATGGAGAAATCAAATCAATCGAGATGCACCATGAAGAGATCCCCCAGGCAGTACCCGGGCGATAACGTCGGTTTCAACGTACGTGGGATCGGCAAAGGCGATATCCGCCGTGGCGATGTCTGTGGTCCCGCAGATGCGCCACCCACCGTTGCAGATGAATTCACGGCACAGATTGTCGTGCTCCAGCACCCAAGTGCACTGACTGTAGGGTATACGCCGGTTTTCCACTGCCACACTACACAGACAGCGTGTACGTTTGTGGAACTCAAAAAGAAACTTGATCCGCGTTCGGGTCAGACCAAAGAGGAAAACCCGACGTTCCTCAAGACCGGTGATGCAGCAATTGTTGTCATCAAACCGACCAAACCCATGGTTATCGAGACGGTAAAAGAACTTCCCCAACTGGGTAGGTTTGCCGTCAGGGATATGGGTTCAACGATTGCCGCCGGGATGTGTATATCGATCCAGGCAAAACAAATGAGATAATTTTTTGAGGTTATATCATGCAAAAAGCCAGAATTCGCCTGACAGGAACTGATTTCGATAAAGTAGAGATGGTCTGTGACAGAATCCGCGAGATTGCAGAACGCACAGGCGTAAATCTGGCCGGTCCGATACCGCTCCCGACCAAAAGACTGGTTGTCCCGATCCGCAAGAGCCCCGATGGAGAAGGAACCGCGACTTGGGACCGCTGGCAGATGCGTGTTCACAAACGCCTCATCGATATTGATGCCGATGAACGGGCACTTCGTCAGCTTATGCGTATCCAAGTCCCAAAAGATATCGGGATTGAAATTGTATTAGAGAGTTAAAGGTGCTGCGTGCAGCATGCCGCTGATTTTTCCCGGAAAATCAGACATTTTTTTACTTTTGAAAGAATTTTTCTTTTAATTCTTGTTGTTGCACTCTTCGTACGGTTATGGCATCTTGATCTCAAGTTGTTGCATCATGATGAAGCGATTCATGCATGGTTTTCCTATGAATTGCTCACTACCGGCGCTTGGGCATATGATCCGAGTTATCATGGACCTTTTCTCTATTACGTGACTGCCGGAATGTTCGCCCTATTTGGTGATTCGGATCTCGTCGCACGGTTGCTCCCGGCACTCTTTGGAACGCTGCTTATCCCCCTCGTATATTGTATCTACCGCATTGAATATATCGACAAAAAACAGACTCTCGTGGCAGCACTTCTCCTTGCACTTTCTCCGGAAATGGTTTATTTCTCCCGATTTCTTCGGCATGATATTTTCATGCTTTTTTTTACGTTCCTCCTCATTGTCGCTATCCTGTACTATTTCGAGTATGGACAAACACGATTCGCAGTCATTGCTGCAATAGCGATGGGGGGTGCACTCTCTTGTAAGGAAGAGATGCCGGTTATCCTTCTTATCTTCGCATCATTTTTTATCTATGGAATCTGGCGTCGGAAATTCATCTTACCTCCCGACTGGAAATATGATCTTATTCTTGGGGCATTCATCACTTTGGTGATCATGAGTGTACTGTATTCTGCCTTCGGTTTTCACGTCGAAACACTTATTGGTCAGAATTTTGCAATAAACACAACCGGTTGGTATAAAGCTATTGAACACTGGATTGCTATGCACAACCAGCAACGACTGGGAGGGCCTTTGTATTTTTATATTCCCTTTTATCTTTTGTACGAGGTGCCAATTTTTATTCTTGCAACTATTGGAACCCTTCAGATCCTGGGTAAAGGACTCGATCCGTCATTGTTCATCAGGCTGCTGAAAAACCGCATAAAATACCGCGTGTCTGGAGTTCCTACCGCTGAACTCGCCGCAGTCTCCCTGCACCAGTTAAAAAATCAGGAACCGGGTTCTTCAAAATCTGATCTGTTCTTCACATTCTGTGTCTATTGGATGATACTGGTTATGGTCTTTTATGCATTTGTCGGAGAAAAAGTGCCATGGCTGATTATCCCGCAGTTACTCCCGATGTGCTTTGTAGCGGTGTATAAACTGAACTGGCAGAAGATGGTATTTGCCATCATTGGATGCGTGTTTCTCGCCGTCATGACATGGCATGTTGCATTTATTCCTGTCGATATAAATGAACCGATAGTCCAGGTACAGAATTCAGAAGATTTACGGGATGTCATGCCGCTTATTGATGCATCCGATCGTGTCGTAGTTGCATCAAAGAATTACTGGCCGCTTCCCTGGTACTACCGGGGAGATCGCTGGAATAAGATCAAATTTTATGGCGATATTGTCGATGAACATACGCTAACACAGGATAATCCCGGCGTCATTATTCTCTATGATGCCGCAAGTTATCCTTCAATTGAGGGGTATGACAAGAAGACCTTCAAACTGGGTTACTGGTTCTCGTATTATGACAACGCGGAGAGGTTGATCGAATATTATTTCCATCGGGATGGTAAGATGGGAAGCATCAACATTGACGTTTTTACCCCCCATAAAGTATCGTGAAAAATTATTTTTTCCCCTAATTTTTTATTGAAAAATTCTTACTATAAGGATTATCTGGAAAGAGACCTCTTTTCCCGCTTTAGATAATTAACTTTTTAATCACCTGATCATGCTACGGGCTGTTTTTACTCTCATTTTACCGGGGGCACAACCAGATGTGCACTGAATCAAAGATAAAAATTCAACATTTCAGTGCCGAACAGGTTCCAAAGGCAGGATGATTTTCGATTCTTTTGTTCCCTTCACACAGGTACATTTATTTTTATTCCGAAAAAACAACCCCAAATCCTTCGCTAAATCCTTATGATCTTCTCTGTTGGATGACCGATAAATATGCGCCGGCCTTGAATCCTGCAGGAATAACAGGTGTCATTAACAAAAATATTTTGTTTTGTCAATCTGCGGGAATATTCCCTGAAGTATACGAATGTGCCCCCACACAAAACAGTTGATCATGTTGATCGAGGAAATTCAGATGAAAAAAGGAGAACAAATAAGAGGTTTGAGGTTGAATTAACCGAGTTCATCCCATTGGGAACGTTTCCGGTAGATAACGAAACCCACCACAATCAGGACAACTGCTACAATACCCAATATAATAAATAGACTTCCTCCAATATTCGGGAGGGGAAGGGAAAATCCCGATGAGAGTTGTTTCTGGCGTACGAGTGCGTCCGTATACGATTCGTTCCCTTTTGAGTACGCATCCTGTGCCTTCACCCGCGCCTGTGCATAATTACCGCTCGCAATATTATCATTTGCGTCTGAAAGGTAACTCACCGCAACTTCGCGTTTGGTGATAATAGTTGGCAGCTGATTATCATTTGCTGTGCTGGAGTTGCCTTTAAACCAACCAATTATGGTGTCTACATTGTTAATCGGAATCTGTGCAGATGCAACTTCACTTTCTGCCCATGCCTTGTCAAGGGCCTTTTCACCGTCAGCGATAGCCGCTGTTGCATCACTGAGATCCTGCAGAGCAGCAGCATATTCATTGGAGGGACGTGAACGTGCTGAGGCCAGTTTCTGACTAGCCTCGTTGTATTTTACCTCTGCAGCAGATGTGTCGATACCCAGTGCAGCCTTTTCATCGATATGTTCCCGGTAAACCTGAAGATCGGCATCACCAGACGCAATCACCGTAGCAACTTCACCGGTATTAATAACCAGAGCCGTTTTTTCAACCTGCGTACTGGTCACTGGTCTGCCATTCGAATCATATTCCGTGACCCTGATCAGTGTTTTATTGGATGTCTGGGTTACAGCAGGCGCGGAACCCTCCAGAGTAACCCTCACTGAAACTTCATCATTTGTCTTGTAATTGAGCTCAAATCCACTGATTGCCAGGGTCCGTCCTCCCATGACCGGCCGCAGATTTTCCACTCCGTTTACAATTATCGTATACGTCCATTTCGGCTTCTCGAGATCGGTGAACAGCTGGAGCTCGCTGTCTGAAGCAAATACCCCGGAATTCTCAATCTTGAATGACACCGTCACCGGAGTAGTCGGTGTCAGGGAGCCTGAAGGATCAATTGATATTGATGATACAGAAATTGCGCCTACGGCCTGAATGCACACAATGAGAAATACTATAAGAATACTCCATTTCGTTAATCCCTTCATGATAAACCTCATTCGAATAAAGGATCTATGCCTTCTTCAAACATAGTCGATTTTTTCTCCTTGGACTTTATTACATCTTCCTTTGTTTCTTTTGCGATATCGAGAAGCTCTTTGATCCTGGGTGCATTTCCGACAGTCGCCAGCATGACTACCGCTGCAACATACTCACTGTTGACCGGGTAATCACCACCACGTACTTCGACTCCGGCTATGTTTTCTTCAACCCAGCTCTTCGCTTTTTCAACACCTTTGCGATCCATTTCATCCGGCGGTCCCGCAAGCAATACCAAAGCCCGCTCTGCTGTAGAGTAGTCGCAGGGAAGAGTGAGCCTTCCGAGCATCGCTCTTCGCACAAGGGAAACAATCTTTGCAGTTTTATCCTCACCGAGAAGCACTTCTTCATTTGCCTCACGCTTGCCGCCAAACTTATCCTTCAGACCCCTGATAAGTCCCCGTTTTTTCTTGGTCTGCCTGCTCATCACTTCGCTGATAGCGTATCCCACAGAAGTGATACCTCCACCCCGGAGAGTATTGATGATTTCACTTGAGTCGACAACCATCTCACCAACACCCATCTTGCTTACTTCTCCAGCCCGGAAAAGTACACCGAACCTCCGGACCACTTCGTTGTTCAAGCGGTGGAAGGCACTTTTTACGCTTTCTCCTTCATTTTTCCATGCGCTATTGTCAAAGATAAACGTGTTATCGCACTCATTCACCAGTGTAGTCAGGCTGCGGGCTGCGTTATATGAATACAACCGTCCTTCTTCGGGAGCCGGAATAATTCCGAGTGCATAGACCGGTTCGCGGTAAATACGTTTAAGATGACGTGCAAGTACTGGCGAACCGCCGGATCCAGTACCTCCTCCAAGACCAGCAACGATGACAAATGCATCAACATCATGAGTGCCCCGGATATCAATAGCACTGATGATGCTGTCGATTTCATCTGCAGTAACACGTGCCCCGGTCACATTATCAGGTACCGACACCATGACCCTTGAGCATAGTCTGCCCTATGAGTATCCTATCCTTCATCTCAATATTCTTTAAACCCATCAGGTCCGTTCGCGCTGTGTTGACGGCAATTCCCCTGAAACTGGTTGTTCCGAGCTTTCTGTCCTGCTCGATAAACATATCGACAATCTTGCCGCCCGCTTGTCCAAAACCTATGAAAAATACGCGCATCTGGTGACACCATCCAATGGGCTCTAGGATAATTACATTCTTTTATCTTATATGTGATTTTTGCTGTTATAACGGTTGATTTCGACAATACAAAAACTTTCTTATAGTCCCTTCGAGGGTGCAAGACCAATTTCGGTAATTATCCGGAGCCTTTTTCATTTCGCCCTTTAAAATACTATAGAATACGTATTATGAAGATTGGAATAATCGGGGGGGGATTGACAGGACTTGTTGCTGCCAAAAGGCTCGTATCCGGGCATGAGGTCGACCTGTTCGAGAAGAGGCCCCACCTCGGAGGCTGTCTTTCATCATATAATGTGAACGATTACTGGATAGAGAAGTACTATCATCATTGTTTCTCCCGTGATACCGGGCTTTTTGCGTTGATAGATGAATTGGGATTCTCCGGAGAACTTGAATGGAGAACCGGTACAACCGGATATTTCGCGGGAAACAGGATCTATCCCCTGAGTACCCCCCTCCAAATCCTTGCCTATCCGGAGTTATCTTTCTTGGATAAAATTAAACTTGGTTTACTCACCTTTAAAGCGAAAAAAACAAATCTTGTTACTCTTGATGACATTCCTGCCGATCAATATATTATTGAACATCTTGGAAAAAACGTTTATTCGTCATTTTTTGAACCACTTCTGAAGAGCAAATTCGGGGAACAGAGAAAAGATATTTCTGCTGCCTGGTTATTCAGCAGGATTGCGATCCGGTCTGACCGCGGTATGTCCGGAGAACGTCTGGGGTATATGAAGGGAGGATTTCATCAGATTATTGATGCACTCGAACGATCTATTGCATCGAAAGGGGGGAGGATTCAGAAACAATCTCCTGTTTCATCTGTTTCTTCCCGGAACGGGGCGTGGGAGATAAACGGTACCAGGTACGATGCGGTTATTTCTACTATCCCTCCCCAGGAACTCGAGAAGATTGGCGGGCCGGGATTACCCTCTGTTCCCTATCAGGGGGCTGGTTGCATGATACTCGCGATTGAACGTGATGTCACCGGGGGCATTTACTGGCTGAACATGAAAGATCCCGCTCCCTATGGTGCAGTAGTGTCTCATACAAATTTTATACCCACCGAAAGGTACGGCGAACATATCGTGTACCTTGCGTCCTATTTTTCCGGGGTCGTCCCCCCGAATCTTGATGTACAGATGCTTAGCGATTTCTGTACCCGTTTTTCCTTGGCAAAAGAAGAGATCCACTGGCATAAAATGGCAATCGATCCCTGGGCAGGACCGGTATACACTACCGGTTATCGTTCGCTCATCCCTTCCTATGAACAACGGGGACTCTTTATGGCAGGGATGTTCTCCCGGCCAAATTATCCCGAGAGAAGTATGGAAGGGTCCATACGTGCGGGAACCGAGGTTGCCGAATGCATCAGAACCAGGAGTTCCGATGACTGACCCTGAGGTGACGGCAATTGTACCTGTTTTCAATGACAAACGTTCACTTGAGATTGCCATCCCCCGGTCCGTTGAGACCCTCTCACGGATAACAGACGGATTTGAGCTGATTATTGCCGAGGATGGCGGTACCTGACGGAAGTGCCGATCTGTACGCCGGTACGAACAGCAGGATTCGCACATTCATCTTCTTCACAATGATGAGCGCCTGGGGCGGGGGAAAGCGCTCAACCGGGCTATTTCTGAGTCCCGTGGGAAAATTGTATGTTATTACGACGTCGATCTCGCAACCGATATGCGCCATCTTCCCGAGCTCATACAAGCAATCCGTGAAGGAGCTGATATAGCTACCGGATCCCGCCTCATGCCAGGAAGCGACATCGTGCGTACCGGGGGTCGTGAGATCGCAAGTCGCTCGTATAATTTTCTTGTCAGGGTGTTTCTGGGAAGCAGGATGTACGATCACCAGTGCGGATTTAAGGCGTTTAACAAAGAACATATTGTCTGCCTTCTTCCTGCCATACACTCAAACCATTGGTTCTGGGATACAGAACTTCTTATCCGGGCACAACGAAATGGATGCATAGTACGGGAATTTCCCGTACGGTGGAGAGCAGGAAAAGGGACAACGGTAAAAATAAACGACATTTTTGAGATGGGATCCTCGATCCTGAAATTGTGGTGGCAGATACATGTTTCGAAAAATTAGCGCGATTGTCATACCCACGGTTATTGCTGCTGGTATTATCGTCTATATGCTCTATAGCGTGTGGGATAAGATCCTTATCGCCATCCAGCATATTACACTTGGATATCTGTTCCTCGGTATACTGATTTGCCTTTGCGCATGGTGGTTACGCGGATGGCGGTACCATATGATACTGCAAAGCCTCAATTACCACGTATCTGTTGTTGTATCAATTGCATGTGTGTTTGTGAGCCAGACTGCAAACATAATTGTTCCTGCCCGGCTCGGAGATTTTGTCCGGGTATTCATATTGAAACATGAATATAATACAACATACTCCGAGGGAGTCTCCTCACTTGTGGTAGAGCGTGTTTTTGATATTATTACCGTGGCATTGCTCGGAGCTATTTCCCTGTTCTTTGTGCTGAATGCACCACTTTGGGTCATTTATTTTGTTGTTCTGCCGCTCGTTGCAGGAGCGATATTTTTTGGAATCCTACTCTGTTTGGGGAAGTGCTCTTCAAAAAACCGGTACATCCAGATCCTGCTGACCATGCTCCACGAGATTAAACGGGCATCACTAACCGTGCGGTCAATAATTGTTCTGGGATCTACTTCAACAATCATCTGGCTCTTTGATATTTTCGTTTGCGTTGCAGTCATCATGATGTTCCAGCAGCAGATCCCATTTGCCGTCGTCGCTCTTGCTATTGTCATCGGAAATCTCATCAAAGCTGTCCCAATAACGCCCGGGGGCATCGGAACCTATGAACCAGCGCTCACGGCAATATTCTTTCTGTTTGGTGTGCCCCTCGATATCGCTGTCCTGATCGCCATTATTGATCACCTGATCAAAAATCTTGTCACCCTTGGCGGAGGAATAGTCTCTGTCTACTTCTTCGGCGACTGGGTGATCCCAAGTATCAAATCAGCGATGAGCACAAAACTGGATGGGGGAAAAGAGTCTGACCGTTGAACAGCAGATCTTTTCTGTCGCTGAGCTGGCTCATCATCATCACGCTGTTGCAGACTTTCATTATTTCCCTCATTGAGAAAAACATTTGGCAGATTTGCATTTCCGGTCGCTTTCCCGGCTTCACTCCTGGCATTCACGCTTATTTCCTGGTATTGCGGACTGGTGCAAATTCCCATCCAGATCGCCTTATCCCCCTTCATCGTACTCTTCGCATACCATCTTTTCTTCCGCCACTATTCCCTGGATGAATTGAAATCAGCCTGGCGCTGGGAAACCATTTTCCTGATTTGTTTTTTCCTCATGCTCGATGTGCGGTTTGTTAATCCTACCATATCGTATGCGGAAAAATTTATGGACCACGCATTTCTTGCATCGGTCATGAGAACCCCGGTAGTACCTCCGCTTGATCCCTGGTTTGCCGGGGGATCCCTGAACGTATATTATTATCTCGGATACTGGATGTTCGGGTGCCTTGGGATAGTTACAGGAGTACCCTCTGCCATTGTATTCAACCTTGCGCTGCCGACGATTTTTGGTATGGCCGCAGTATCGATGTATGCCATAGGATCACTCGTTCTCGACCGTTATCGCTGGCTCCCGCTGTTCGTGCTATTTATTCCAAATCCTTCGTTTTTTTTTCAGATTATTCAGGGAAAGGCGTGGAGCACGATCCTGTGGGACAGTACCAGGACAATATCCAACACCATCAACGAATATCCACTCTTCTCATTCCTCTGGGGCGACGTCCATGCCCATGTGATTTCGTTATTCAACCAGATCTTCCTAATCTTCTTACTCCTTTTCTCATACAAACGGTGGGAATCTTTTGGAGTTTGGGACAAATGTCTTCTGGGGATCTGCACGGCGATCAGCCTTGGATCAATGCCGCTGATCAACACTTGGGACGTACTAATTTATGCTCCCCTGACGGTTCTCGTCGGCTCACTCATCGTTCGAAGGAACTGGAACACCCTTGATAAGAATTCCTCCATCATCTTCCTGATCACGGTTCCTGTCCTTGCAGTTCTGAGTTACCTGCCATTTTACCTCCAGCTTCTGACGCATACCGGTGGAATGGGTGTTGTCTTTACTCCGTCAAATCCGGTTGAGTTCCTGCTGGTCAATGGATGGTTTATCGGAATTATTATCCTGTTTCTCCGGAAGGATATTACCCGGCGACCCTCCCTGCTCCTCATCGCACTACCCTTTTTCCTGACCGGGTACATCGCAGGGGCAATCGCCATGATCCCGGCTGCATACCTAGCAGCACGGATTATTTTCAGGAATGATGTGGACTTTCCCAGTATACTTGCTCTCTTCGGTTTTGGGATTCTCATCTTCTGTGAATTGTTCTACCTGAGAGATAACATGGGAGATACGTTCTTCCGTATGAATACAGTCTTCAAGACCTACCTCCCTGCATGGCTCATGCTCGGTACCGCCTCATTTATCATTGCAGGGAAATGGTTATCTGAAAACAGGCGGATTCCGCTTATTTCAGCCAGACATAGAGCAATTATTATGGTTATCGTGGTCAGCACACTTTTTATCCTCCCTCAGGTCATCCCGGTCAACCAGAATTACGGAACGGAGACGCTCGACGGACTGGCGTACCTTAATGATTCACACCCGGGGGACGCTGCAGCGGTCTCGTACTTACAAACCCTCACCGGTAACGAGATAGTTGTGGAAGCAGAAGGGGGTGACTATACCTACTACTCGCGAATCTCATCATTTACCGGTATTCCAGGAATAATCGGGATGCCCTTCCATGAGTTTATGTGGCGGGGAGATGATACAGGATGGTTCAGTACACGACTCAATGATATTAAGTTAATCTATGAAGAACCGGAAAAAACCATTATGCTCATGAAAAAATACCACGCTACACTTCTTTATGTTGGCGATACAGAGCGGGAACGGTACGAGGTAATCATTCCCACATCTGGTCTTGAGAAAATTTATTCTGCCAGGGGGACCGAAATTTACCGGCTTTCGTGACGAACATATCCGGTAATTCCGGTTAATGAACGATGCTTATTTTCTGATCCAGGCCGGATCTTCACAAACCTTTATTTCCGCTCCTGATGAAATGATATGGCTACATCATTGCTGACTGATGAGTAATGAAGGAGCATTCTACTCCTGAATGAGGTGAGTTATGGCAAAAGGTTACGTTAAAACAGAGGCTCCGGAAGAGCTTCAGAATAAGGCTCTCGAAGCCCTTGAAGTTGCACGGGATACAGGTAAGATCAAGAAAGGATCCAACGAGGCAACCAAAGCCATCGAACGCAGTATCGCCCAGCTCGTGCTGATTGGTGCAGACGTGGAACCTGAGGAGATCGTAATGCACCTTGGACCACTTTGTGATGAGAAGAAAATACCCTATATCTTCATCAACAAGCAGAATGATATCGGGGCTGCCAGTGGTCTTGACGTCGGCTCGGCTGCGGCTGCAATTGTAAAGCCCGGCAAGGCAAAAGAAACGATTGACGACCTTACCAAGCAGCTTGTCGCGCTGAAGGCTTGAGGATTCAACCATGGCAGATGATGCAACGCCAGCTGAAGTGATAGAGGTTGTAGGCTCAACCGGCATGCACGGTGAGGCAATGCAGGTGAAGTGCCGTATCCTCGAGGGCAACAACAAGGGACGGATTATCACTCGCAACACGGTAGGTCCAATCCGCGAAGGAGATATTATCATGCTCCTTGAAACTGAACGTGAAGCCAAGAAAATGTCAAGACGGTGAAGATGATGGTAGAACAACATCCCTGCAGTTTCTGC
The DNA here is from genome assembly GCA_963829225.1 of uncultured Methanoregulaceae archaeon. Classification (GTDB taxonomy): domain Archaea; phylum Halobacteriota; class Methanomicrobia; order Methanomicrobiales; family Methanospirillaceae; genus Methanoregula. The sequence goes on from CAWHHQ010000003.1 coordinate 233,348, forward strand.
GGCATTCAGATCGAACCGGGAACCGGCAAGATGCATGTAAGAAAGGATGGCACGATCTTTTACTTCTGTGGCACGAAGTGCCAGAATAATCACAATCTGGGGCGGGTCCCGCGGCGAGTACCGTGGACTGCTGCAGGAAAAAAGGCTGCAAGCAAGGAGTGAGATCCCGTGGACCGCACCTTTGTAATGATCAAGCCTGATGGGGTTCAACGCGGTCTTGTTGGCGGGATTGTTACCCGGTTTGAAGAAAAGGGACTGAAACTTGTTGCCGCACGGTTCGAGAAGCTCCCCGAAGTGCGGGTAACCGAACAGTACCGAGGAACATCTTGCCAAACCATTTTTCCCATCCCTTAAAAAGTATGTTATGGGCGGTCCCTGTTTTCTCATGGTCTGGGAAGGCAGGAACGTGGTTGCGATAGCGCGTACCCTGATCGGCGCAACCAACCCTCAGGAAGCAGCACCCGGAACAATACGGGGCGATTTCGGGATTGATATAGGCCGGAACGTAATTCATGGTTCCGATTCGCCCCAGAGTGCAGCCCGCGAGATTGGGATTCACTTCCGACAAAACGAACTGGTTGCATATTCACGGATTGATGAGTCCGTCATCTATGAATATTAATCACTCTTTTTTTTGCCATAATTAATATCGGGACCATAATCTCTATTACCCTTCGAAACTGCACTATGCTTAATGGCAGGCGATGTCCTCAGTTTTGCTCTGTTATCTTTATCGTCGATCATCATTATTATCAACCCGCTCGGTGCGACCCTGATTTATGTCTCTTTTACGACGACAATGGACCATCCAGCCCGTGATGCTATCGCAAGAGATGCCTGCAGGTTTGCCCTTATTATCCTACTCTCTGTAGCAGTTCTGGGAACATGGATCCTCCAGCTTTTTGGTATTACTCTTGAAGCTTTCCGGATCGCTGGTGGAATACTCCTTTTTGGCATCGGTATAGAGATGGTCTACGCAAAAACATCTCGCACAAAACTTACCGCGACCGAAAAGTATGAATCACGGGATGTGGAGGACGTTGCGATGATGCCCCTCGCCATACCGATGATCGCTGGACCGGGTGCGATTACGACTACGATTGTACTGATGAACGAAGCTATTACTCAAACACCTGTTGCGATTGTTATTGTATTTTCTTCTATCATCGTTTCCATCACGATCACCTATTTTATGATGCGAAATTCAGATTATATCATAAAAAAGATTGGGCAGCGGGAGTACCGTGCGATCAATCGCCTCATGGGCATGCTTCTCATTGCGATCGCGGTACAGTTTGTCATTAATGGGATAAGGCTTGCTTTCCCCATCTTTACCGGGGGATAAAAAGAAACGTGATCCTTCACACGGCAAAAAAATTATAAAAAAAAGATCGTTAATGAGATTCAGGGGATTTCGGTAACCAATGATCCGCAATGGACGTCAAAGCCCGGATGACGGTCACACCGTCAGAGTGTGCAGTGCTCAGTGTTCGAGTTTATGGGAAGATCCGGAAAAAACACTCTCCCGTGCTGAAATATTTGTCCGGCATGCTGCAGACTGTGGTGCACAACTGATCTGTTTTCCTGAACAGTTTGCCACAGGATGGGATCCCGGGTCCTCAAAAAATATCCAGACATGTGATGGTACTATTGTCAGCGCACTGCGTAAATATGCAAAAGATTACTCTATCGCCATTCTGGGCTCGTTCAGAGAACGATCCAGCCCACACCCAAAAAATACTGCAATGGCAATAGGCAATGATGGCAGGATTCTTACATCGTACGCAAAAATTCATCTGTTCTCCCCATCGCACGAAGAGAATATGTTCATTCCGGGGGCTGAACTGGGAATTTTTTCACTCGGGCCGCTCACCTGCGGTATTGCTATCTGCTATGATCTCAGATTCCCGGCTCTGTTCAGGGTATACGCATACATGGGAGTCCAGGCAGTTTTTGTCCCTTCGGCCTGGCCGAAAAGCAGGATTCGGTATTGGGAGCTGTTCATCACCGCACGTGCCGCGGAAAACCAGATGTATGTTGTCGGGGTGAATACTACCGGAAAGACACCGGTTGACACCTACCCCGGGGCATCGATCATAGCAGATCCGTGTGGAGTGATTATCGGTCGTGCAAATGAGGCTGAGCAACTTCTTTTTTCCAATATTGATCCTGATGAAGTCGAGAGGACGCGGAATGCATTCCCGGTAGGAAAAGACTGCAGGGATGACCTTTATCACGCACTTCTTGGCAAAAAAGATGTGCCAGATTGAAGAAAATACTCGGGGCTCAGCAGCGAAACAAAATGTATGATTTGAACCTGTTTTATAAGTGAAACCGCACGCCTATATGTATCCGGCAGCCAATACTTTCCTATGTACCATCTCGTGTGCGTCAACTGTGGAGCCACGTATCCCGCTGACGAGATCATCTATAATTGCAGAAAATGTGGTCACCTTCTTGCCGTGAAGTATCCTCTTGACGAAATTGCCGTATCCAAAACGATGTGGGAGAAACGGCCACTCTCGGTCTGGCGATACCGGGAGTTGCTCCCGGTAAGGATTAAACCAGTTACTCTACAGGAAGGGGGGACTCCCCTTTACCATCTGGAACAGCTTGGTGAGGAGATGGGATTAAATCACCTTTATGCAAAACACGAAGGCATGAATCCTTCCGGTTCATTCAAGGATCGGGGCATGACCGTCGGTGTCTCGATGGCACTTCAGTTGGGCAAAAAGAGTGTCGCCTGCGCGAGCACGGGGAATACCTCGGCAAGCCTTGCGGTCTATGCAGCAAAAGCCGGGATACCTGCTGTTGTACTCCTCCCTGCCGGAAAAGTTGCAGTGGGTAAGATAGCACAGGCACTAATGCATGGAGCTAAGGTGATCTCGATCCGTGGTAACTTTGATCGCGCTCTTGAGATGGTGCACGATCTTTGTTTATCCCATGGGCTGTACCTGTTGAATTCCATTAATCCTTTCCGTCTTGAAGGACAGAAGACCATCGGTTTTGAAGCTCTTGACCAGCTTGGTGAGATCCCGGACCGGTTCGTGCTGCCTGTAGGCAACGCAGGAAATATATCAGCGGTATACAAAGGATTCCTGGAGCTGCAGGAACTGGATCTGATGGACCGGTTACCCATGATGACCGGCATCCAGGCGGAAGGGTCCAGTCCGGTTGTGCGCGCGATCCGCGAAAAACTTCCGGAAGTGATTCCGGAACTGTGTCCTGAAACCGTGGCAACAGCTATAAGGATTGGTGCACCAGTGAACGCGGAAAAAGCTCTCACGGCGATCCGAATGACTGGCGGGCTTGCCGAGTCGGTCACTGACGAAGAGATCCTGAAGATGCAGCGGGATCTCGCCCGCAAAGAGGGCATAGGTGTTGAACCAGCATCAGCTGCATCAGTTGCCGGAATACGAAAACTGGTAGAAGAAGGTATGATTGACCGGGATGAGCGGATTATCTGCGTAGTGACCGGGCATCTGCTCAAGGACCCGGATACGGTGATAAAACAATGCGAACCCCCGACAGAGATCGACGCAGATCTGCCGTCGTTGCTTGCTGCGCTGCACTTATAGTCACGCTGATCGCAGTCTCACCTGCGGGTGCTCTCTCCGCGAATTATGTTATCTTTCCCAATGGAACCGCGTACCGTGCATCGATAGAGATTGCCGATACTTCGGAGTATGAGTTTGTTGATTCAGGTATGCTCGGTGAACCCGTACCTCTCAATGTTGGAGAGATCCAGCTCTCCGGGAACTGTTCCCCCTGCCAATTCAATATTACCGGACCATCGTTTACCAGTAATGTCAAAGCCCTGACATTCGAGCGAGGGAATTATACTGTATCGTATGTCTCGCCTCTTCAGGACAACCACCTGCAGGCATCCTTCAGGAGCCCCTACCATGTCAATATTACCCTCCCACAGGAATTTGCGGTGCAAAACCCACTCCTGGCCGGCATCAGCCCCGGCGCGAATGTAACGCGGTTTCCGGATAACACGACCCTGATCCAGTGGAACCAGACCGTGTCAGTAGATCTCAGGTTCTACGATGTTGGCCGCGAGGCTCTTCTGTATTTTTTCCTGCAGTTTATGGGGATTCTCGCCGTTGTAATGCTGCTCCCGTTTCTTATTACCAGGAGGAGTAAAGAGTAAATCCAACAGATCGCACAGAAGATAAGTCGCAAATCAAAAATCAATTTTATTTTGCAGGAATTGCGAGATTTTGGAGTGGGGTTTATATTTGATTAAGACCGGGATATCCGTAAGCGACCTGAGTTAAAACCGTAAATCCCTCTAAAAGCAGGAAATTATTCTCAGCACTTCTCCTCGCAGGCAAAAGACTTCGAGGGATTATTCCCTGATTCATTCATGCACATCTGTACACAGAATACACAGGAATTAAATTCCGGCATCGTGACCATCTCGCAATTCCCATTATTATTGATGGTGCACTGAGCGAACTGACGGCACTTGTCACCGAGCTGGTATACTTTCGTACAGACCTCTGGTACGACCGACCCACATATGAGATCCAGACCATGGCAGGGTATAAGCCTGCAGTCGTTCCTTTCAGGATTCCCCGGAGTACTTATACCAGTTGCCGTCGTCGTAATGCCGGGATTTCTGGCCGGGGGCCGGTGTATAACCGGAAACCAGCAACGCCATAACAAGGACAACCATGCATGTCCCCCGGATGAAAAAGGGTTTAATCACGTGACACCTCTCCAATTTTTATCATAAGAAATCTGTCCTCCCGGGATAACTTATGGTTTCCCTTTCGTTGACAGTGAGCCCTTAAATATCGGTTTGTTTCCGGCTAAAACATAAAGTAACTGCCATTCAGATCGCCGGAGTTCGAATATCCCCGTTGTTCCCAGTAACCCCGGTAATTTGGATTGTCGGTGAGTTCGATCTTTTCGATCCACTTTATCCATTTGTATCCCCACTTGTCCTCTGCAACCAGCTCGAAGGGGTACCTCGTTCAGCCGGAAGTGTGACATTATTCATCATATATGCCATGAGGATATCGTTGTCCATCACGTAGGAAAGAGGGAATGAGGTAGTGTACGTATCATGTGCAGTAAAGACGACGGTGTTCGCACGGGGATCGATGCCGGCTTCCCGGATGAGATCGCGGACCAGCCTCCTTCCCAGAGGAGTTTCACTGACCAGCCTTCAACACAGTTCAGGGTGACGACCTTTGCGTAGTGCTGTTGGCTGGCAAGAATTTCTGGATATGTCAGGACACGGGTTGTCATCGTCAGGCCGGTAATCATGAGCCGGTAATCGGATTCGTTGATGTGTTGCGGACCAGCGATTGAATTTTCATGAAAATCGTTTATTGATGACAGATCATTTCCCTGGTATGAACGTACTTCGACTGCTGAGAGCTGAACAGGGCTGCCCGGTGATGATTGCACCTCAAAATGGAGGAAAAGGGGTACTCCGACTATCAGGATCACGATGATTATTGCACATACCAAAAACCAACGGGGGGTCATCGCTCCTACCTTTTCCCTAGACGGTATTAATCTTTGCACCCCACCAGGATACAGGGGTTTTGTTACATGAAGAACCGGCGCTTGTCCTTCATCAGTCGGTGACCGGATTTTTTTGAACCTCGCTGAAAGGGCGATGAGAAGGAACCGTAGAGGAGTCAAAACCATAAGGCAACATTTAAACCCAGCTATTCCCACGTCCTTATTATGGAGAGGATAACCGCAATAGCAAAAGGGAAAGTCCAGAGAGTGGGATACCGTCACTTTGTTGCAGGTTGTGCTCATATAACCGGCGTTCACGGGTATGTGAAGAACAGGCCCGATGGCTCGGTGTTGATGGTCGCCGAAAGTTCTCCTGCGTCCCTCGAGGAGTTTATGAGAATGGTCCGGGCGCCGGAAGAACCGGAAATCCGTATTGAGACATTGTCGGTAACCCCAAGTGTGGCAACCGGGGAGTACAAAGGGTTTTGGGTAGAATGGTGATACTATAGTATCATCCAAAATTTTTAATAAATAATCCTTTACAAAAGAACCTCTTGGTGAATCGGGAGGAAATATGATGGAAAATTTACAAAAAGGCAATCTTGAACTGCTGACCTATAAGAACAGTTGTCTGATTCTGGTTGACTACCAGTCCTCGATGTTCAAAGGTGTGGCGTCCGGTGATAAGACGATCATCCGGAATGCCGCATATTGCGCGGCAAAAGCCGCGAGCATTCTTAACATACCGGTTGTTTTGTCCTCAATCAATCCGGCGGGAAACGGGGAGTTCATGCCGGAGATCACCCGGCTCTTTCCTGGCCAAGAGGTATTTTCCCGCAAGATTCTGAGTTTCGATGCCTTCGAAGACTAAAGAACCTGGATCGCAGCTAAAAATGCGAGAAGAAAGAAGATGGTCATCTCTGGCCTATGGACGAGCATGTGCTTTACCTATACGGCTCTTCATGCGGTGAAGGAAGGATATGAAGTGTATGGACTGATGGATGCAGCGGGAGATTCTACTAATGACGCTCATACGTACGGTGTCAAAAGAATGCTCCAGGCAGAAGTGATTCCGATCACCGTTGAGTCGCTCGTTTCAGAATGGATGCATGACTGGGGGAATCCGAAAACAGGGGAACTCGTGAAGGAAGTATATTCCCGATACGGGTACATGCTTGGGGTTTAGTGGAGCCGAACTCAATCGTAAAGCGAAGACGACAGAACCGGGGGACACTTATAACAGTGTTTTCTGCGGATTATTGAGATGCTTCTTGGCTGCCGGTGTTACCTCCCTTCCCTGCGATGTACGTTTGAGAAAACCGATCTGGATCAGATAAGGTTCATACACATCCTCGATGGTCCGCACCTCTTCCCCGACCGATATTGCTATGGTCTTTGCACCGACAGGACCCCCGTCAAAATCCCTGGCGATAATTGAAAGTATCCTCCGGTCCAGTTCATCAAGGCCAAGTTCATCGATCCGCATCATGGAAAGCGCACTCGCGGTGATCTCCCGTGTGATGGTGCCGTCGCCTTTAACGACGGCATAATCCCTCACCCTCCGCAGCAGGCGGTTGACAATCCGTGGCGTCCCTCTGCTCCGCTTTGCAATCTCCTCTGCGCCTTCAGGAGTGATTGGTATCTTCAGGATTGAAGCACTCCGTATGACTATCTTCACCAGTTCGCCGGGAGTATACAGGTCGAGCCGGGAGATAATCCCGAAACGGTCCCTGAACGGAGCGCTTAACAGCCCTTGTTTTGTGGTTGCTCCGATAAGGGTAAACTGTTCGAGATTCAACTTAATCGAGCGCGCACTCGGGCCTTCACCGATCATCACGTCAATAAAAAAATCCTCCATCGCCGGATAAAGTACTTCTTCGACCACAGGGTTTATCCGGTGGATCTCGTCGATAAAGAGGATATCGCCCCTTTTCAACGGCGTGAGCAATGCAGCAATATCCCCGGGTTTTTCAGGTACCGGACCGGTTGTTGCGCGGATGTCCGCCCCCATTTCATGAGCGATAATATGGGCAAGAGTCGTCTTACCAAGCCCCGGCGGCCCGGAGAACAGGACGTGATCCAGAGGTTCACCCCGTTTTTGTGCCGCTTCGATGGCGATCTTCAGGGTGTCTTTGACCAGCACCTGCCCGACAAATTCTTCCAGCCGTGCCCGCCGGATGGTAAGGTCGTCTCTTTCTTCCGTGAGGGGTTCCGGTGAGATAATCCTCTCGGTCATTTTTACCGGTCCTTCATTTTTACGAGCGCGGCTTTGATGAGCTCCTGCACGGTAGGGGATTTCAGCTCGAGAGCCGCATCGCTGATTGCCTCCCGCGATTCTTTTTCTGCAAAACCGAGTGAGATCAATGCACTTACTGCGTCATGAACCGCAGGGACGGTCTGGCGGAGATCTCCAGAAAGCATTGTCTGGCTCACTTTTTTCATCTTATCACGGAGTTCAAGGATAAGCCGTTTTGCACTTTTAGCACCAATTCCGGAGATCCGGGTCAGGACTTTTTCATCTTCATTAATAATTGCCATTACGAATTCTTCGATCCCGATCTGGGAAAGAAGGTTGAGGGCGGTCTGAGGGCCGATACCGGAAACTCCGATCAATATCCCGAACATCTCAAGTTCGCTCTGGTGCATAAAACCAAACAACGTGATCGCATCCTCGCGGACTGCCATATGGGTGAATATTTTGACTGGTTCCTTTATGTGTGCCAGTACCTGGAGAGCGGGCTGGGTGACATGGACCTTGTACCCGATGCCCGCAACATCGATAACTACCCAGCGGTCTCCCGTCAGAACCGGTTCTCCGCGAAGATGTGCAATCATTGTACTATCTCATGATATGGATATGACATAAGGCAATCGAAAGGGCATCGGCCGCATCGTCAGGCGTGGGAATTTCTGAAAGCCGGAGGAGGCGTTTGATCATCTCCTGCATCTGGCGTTTGTCGGCCCGGCCGGATCCGGTGATAGCCTGTTTGACTTGGTTGGGTGTGTATTCTGTGACAGGAATATTCCGCAGTTCAGCAGCAAGAAGGATGATCCCCCGTACTTCACTCACCCCCAAAGCCGAGGTGATATTCCGGGAAAAGAATAATTTTTCGAGCGAGAGATGTGCCGGCGGGTATTTCTCAAAAAGTGTCTCGATCTCAGTATATATTTTTACTAATCTTTTAGAAGTGCAAAGCTCTTTGGCAGATGTTTCAACACATCCATAACAGACTGCACGGATCTCCCCATGATTAACTTCAAGTACGCCAAACCCCATTCGTGCAAGTCCAGGATCAATTCCGATTACGATCATACCTGAAGGGGCTCCTTCATCAGATATATGTCGCGCAAGTATTATACAGGTGGCGAGCGGGGCGAAGATAATCAAAAAAAAAGGTTCTGGAGACCGGTCTATCTGAAATAAATAAATATCTGAAGTTTCACTCCTCATTTTTCAGCAATAAAAATTGCAGTTATCAAAGATCATATATTCCTCCCGGATAAATCAGCGGTCATGGCAAACATTGCGTATTTCGAGATACCCGCCGACAATGTCGACCGTGCAAAACACTTCTACCACACACTTCTCGGGTGGAAGATCGAGCCAACGAAGACCCCGATGGACCCCGCTATGATGAAAACGATGCAATACCAAGACGTCATTACAGGAGAGCCAAAGGAAGGAACCATGAATATGGGCGGCATGTACAAGCGCCAGATGCCCCAGCAAACCGCTATCCTGAATTATGTCATGGTCGATAATATCGACAAGGTGCTCGCGAAGGTAGAAAAACTGGGAGGTAAAATCTCCATGCCGAAGATGGACATAAAATCCGTGGGGGAGACAGCAGTTATTCTGGACACGGAAGGAAATGCAATCGGACTCTGGAAGCCGGGCATGATGTAAACCGGAAAGATACTATCAAACCCATTTTTCAATTCATTCCCGCGAAGGATATCTATTCAATATCCCGGCGGAGATATCCTGTTATATTCTGAAGCCAACAACGGAAAATCCCGGCAAAGGACATTCCCTAAGAAATGCCTCCAGTCATCCGAGTCCCGCTAACTATCCAGTTCCCGCTCCACGGGTAAAGAATTTAAGAAACGATATCCGATAGTCAAAAATAACATTAAAATGTTTCAGTAATTTTCACAATACAACTCAAAATACGCTCTTGGATGGCTGCACACAGGGCACTTCGGGGGAGCGTCCGTACTTTCATGGACGTACCCGCAGTTCCGGCATTTCCAGTGTTCCGGAACCGCCTTTTCGAAAATCCTGCCCTTTTCAAGGGTATCAAGCAACTTCCGATAACGCCGTTCATGATACGCCTCCACCTTTGCGACCTGACGGAATGTCCGGGCAACCTCGGGAAATCCCTCTTCCTCGGCAACATTTCCAAATCCGGGTACAGGTACCCCATTCCATCTTCTCACCATCGGCGGCCGCCTTCAGGTTCTGGGCTGTCGCGCCTATGATTCCTGCCGGATACGTGGCGGTAATCTCTGCGTCACCGCCTTTCATGAGGGTAAAAAAAAGTTTCGCATGCTCTTTTTCATTCTCAGATGTCTCAGAAAAGATCGCGGATATCTGTTCAAATCCTTCCTTTTTTGCAGCTCCCGAAAAGAAACTATACCGGGTGCGTGCCTGCGACTCTCCCGCAAATGTCGCGAGGAGATTTTTTTCCGTCCTGCTGCCTTTGAATTCCATGATGCCTCCTTCTTCGCCGGGCATGTCTGGAAGATCAGATCCATCTTCGACGATGCCCTGAAATAATAGGATATGGAGCCTAGGAATTTATAACCCTTCGATTTCTGCGCGGAGATCAGGAATTGCTGGAAGGTTTTAGATCAGACTTTCCTGGTTGCATGACGCCCGGATTACCCTGGTTTTGCGGATTTCTGTTCGGGGAACACGCTATTCAGAGGAAGAGGCGGGGCAGAAATAGATACTAAACCATTGGCATCGGCTGAATTCGGACATAAATGAACAGATAATAAAAAAGAATTCCGGGCCAGCAAAACGCAGTCCCGATCTGTAAAAAAAGTTATTTCGTGAGTCCGAACGACTTAAGTGTGACATCCGTGTTGACCGTACCAATATGATATACATCTCCGGTAGTCAACTCGTTAATGACAACTTCTGCGGGGGAGAAGAGGGAAGTGTCGATCTGATAGAAGTCGAAGTTTGCTTCCCTGAAAATATCATTGAACGGCTTGCCGTATCCCTTGGATTTGTTACTCGGGATTTTCTCAAGATACTCCTTGATTTCCGGAGCCTTCATGGTGAGATTAATCCTTCCATGATAGATGGTGGCATCGTTTGTCACACCCATCGCTAACTTTACCCCCCTTACCGGGGGAATTGGTGCAGTACCTATGGCTGAGATGATTTTTCTCGTGTCAAACCCGAGCTCATTGAGCTTGTAGATCGCCGTCTCGACGCAGCGTCCGGATACCTGGATTGAGCCGACAATTGAAGAGGTTGGGGCAACCACTGCACAGACGTTGGCCGCATCGATATGACATTCCTCTGCAATCTTCTTCATTACTTCTGCATTCGGAAGATGGTCGCTCTCTAAACAGATCACTGCACAGTCGTAGTCGTCTTCGTATTCGATGACTTCAAACGTGTGTTTTGGCTTGAGCGAGAGCGCCCGGGCCGGACCGCTCCCCATCGCAAAATAATTACCAACCTTAACGGTCCATCCGGCTTTCTGTGCACCAAGACATGCGATAGACGGGAAGTCGGTCATGACGTCAATAAATGGCATGGGAAATTCCTTGATATGCCCCATACGGAAGTTGACTTCTCCCAGACCCCCCATGCATATCTCGGTGAAAGCCCTGCCAGTCTGCATACCCCCCACGGGTACTCACACCGCAGTCAACAATCCGTGCCCCATTGTCCAGTTCATGGTAGGTACAGTTGAATTCTTCCGGAATTTCAGCTAAATTTTCAAATATTTCCAGTGCCAGTTCGTTAACACTCAGCATCTACAAAACCCCTGCATCATAAAAGAGGGTCTGGGAACAGATAATATTTTTCAAACAGATCCGGCGTTATGCGAGGTATTCAAGAATCTTGGCCGGGTCATAACGGAGAGTAATGATCCGTGTTCTCCCTTTCCCGTCACGATACTCCAGGTTTATCAGGCGAACTGCGTCCATTTTTTTTATTATTTCATAGAACCGGGTGTAGCCGATAGACAAAGATTCCTTGATCGATTTGTATACGTCCCCGGCGTTCATCTCCTGTTCCTTTGCGGTTCTCTGAGCAAATGATTTGAGTATCAATCGTTCTTCATCTTTGAGTGTTTTTATAGTATAGGAGAGATGGAGATACTTCGAGACCTCATATGCTCCACATATATCCTCCTTACCAATACTGCGGCGGGCTGCATGCTCCGCATTGAGCGTCGCCCGTTTCAGCAAATCGATTCCAACCCGAAGGTCCCCACTCTTGAGCGTTTGCCCGACAACAAGATCGAGCATTCCTTCGCTCAAAACACCCTGAAAAAGACCTTGCATTGCCCTCGCTTTGATGATTTCATGGATTTCCGCATTTTCATAAGGCGGGAAATAGATCTCCGCAGGACGGAAAACCGATGCAACACGTGCATCGATAGCACGCGCAATGTCGACATCAAGATCGCTGACTATGACAATCACGCCGATCCGGGTTCCTTCATAGCTCTCGTGGGACCGGAGCAGGGTATAGAGGACCTTATTTATCTCATTTTCATACAGGAGATAATTCGCATCATCGAGTGCGACTATTAGGACGATCTCCTCTTTTACCAGGATACGGGCGATTGCGTCAAACACCTGTTTGAATGATGTGCCCGAGGAGGGCGGAAGATGCCCCACAAGTTTTCGGTAGATCTGGGAAATTATTGCAAACTTTGTATTATCGATCTGGCAGTTGATATAAACCGGCACAAGTTTTTTAGTCGTTTCCTCTATCTCGGTAAAGAGTTTCCGGATACTGGTGGTCTTTCCGGTCCCTGGCAGCCCTTTGCAGATGGTATTAAGTGGCCTCCCCCCGCGAAGCCCGGGTCGGATCTGGAAGGCCAGTTCACGCATCTGGGCATCCCGGAATTCGAACTGCTCGGGTACGTAATCGATCTCCAGAACCTCGGGGTCACGGAAAAGTGTTTCATCCCACATCAGCAGGTTCTTTTTCATCTTACTAAACCTCTACGCCATCGGTATTAACTGCATTGATTATTTCCGGACTCAAAATAAAGTATCCCCGCTTAAGTCGTGCCCAAAGGACAAATCTATATTCTCTGACAAAGAAAAGAACGAGTCAGGTGCGGCGATGATGAAAGTTACCCCCACTGACATGATGATGAAGCAGGGGTCTGATGCCGCACCTCTCATGAAAAGAGGAAGGTGAGAAAGTCTACTGCGTTTTTCGTTCCGAACCTGCCGTTTCGGGCTTCCCGTTCTGAAAAATGTTCTGTTATATCTTTTCCTTTTCCCCATATAACAAAGGGGACCGGGTCCCTCGTATGCGTTTTGACGCTGATAGGGGTCGGATGGTCGGGAAGAACGGCCAGCACACCATCAAACTGTTCAAGGATCATCCCGACAACGCTGTCTACCCGCTCGATCGCACGAACTTTTTCTTCAATATTCCCCAGATGGCCTGCTTCATCAGGTGCTTCGATATGGAGATAAAGAAAATCGAGGTGCCTGATTGCCTCAAGTGCATACCGCCCTTTTGCTTCATAGTCGGTATCAAGATAGCCGGTGGCGCCCGGCACCGTGATTATTTCCATCCCGGCGCATCGGGCAATCCCGTTCAGGAGATCGACAGCGGAGATCATGCCCCCCGTCTTCCCGTACTTCTCTTCAAATCGTTGAAATAACGGCTTGTGTCCTCCACTCCAGGGCCAGATCCCGGTAGCGGGAGGTTTGCCCGACCTGCGTCGTGCAATATTAACCGGATGATCGGCAAACACCTTCCTACTCTTTTCCATGCACCGGAGGAGCAGGGCTGCATCATCTCCGTTCGGCAAATACTCCGCAACATTCTTCCCCACGATATCGTGAGGAGGTGTCGAAGCAGATCCATTCCCCCGGTGGACAACGAGCAGGTTCCGGTAACTGACACCAGCCCTGAACAGCACTTCAGGAATCTCTTGTTCCAGCGAAGCGAGGAGGGCTCCACCCTCTGAGCTGGAGATATGCCCGGCCGAGAAATCGACCATAATGCCGTTTTGCACGGTCACCAGGTTGCAGCGGTATGCAACATCGTCTCTTTCAAGCTCGATTCCCATACTCACTGCTTCAAGCGGACCACGGCCGGTATAGTATTTCCAAGGTTCATATCCCAGGATGGACATATTGGCAATATCGCTTCCTGCTTCAAAGTCGTCAGGAATTGTCCTGAGCATCCCGCATGCTCCGTTTTTTGCCATCCGGTCCATATTCGGCGTTTTTGCATATTCGAGGGGGGTTTTACCTCCCAGCTGTTCGAGCGGCTCATCCGCCATGCCGTCTCCGAGAATGACGATATACTTCATGAGAATCACGGGTGATTGGGATACTTGGTTATATGCGCAGTTATTGCGGTTGCTGTCGTTCCGCCAGCATAGCTCTGATGGCGATGCGTATACTCTCCCTTGAACCGAGCTGTGGCTTCCAGCGGAGGGATTTGATCCGGTCAACGGAAAGCTGCATCTTTGGTACGTCTCCCACCCACCCACGCTCGCCGCCGGTAAAAGTAAACTTTGCTTGGGGGAGGTGCATCTCTTCGGTGACAATCTCCGCAATGCTCTTTACATCTATCCAGTCTTCGGAACCGATATTGAACGTATTGATCGTACCCCGGGCGTGCCCGACCGCAAAGAGCATGGCTGCTATACATTCGTGTACTTCGAGATAGGATTTGGTCTGTTTCCCGTTGCCGAGGATCTCCAGTTCAACAGGATTTTTTTCAAGTTTCTGAATAAAATCGGTGATTACCCCATGACCACTTCGCGGACCGATGATATTTGCAAACCGGAATATCCATGACTTCATCCCAAACGAGTGGCAGTATGCGGATATCAGCGCCTCACAGGCGAGCTTGCTCGCCCCATACACTGAGATGGGTTCAAGAGGCGTGTAGCTCTCCGGCGTCGGGATGACGGCTGCGTCGCCATAAACCGTGGAGGTCGAAGTAAATACAAGTTCCGGGACTTTGTGCCGGCGCATAGCTTCTAGGACGCGGTACGTTGCCATGATATTGTTCTGCATGGTCGGATCGGGGTTCACCGCACTCTGGCGTACGTCGGGGTCTGCCGCGAGATGGAAGAGCCGGTCCGCCCCGCGAATCGTATCCTGCCATCCGTCACCGAGCAGGTCTTTTTTCACAAATCGTACCTTGCATGAATCGATATGCTGTGTAATCGTTTCCCTGCGCCCGGCAGAGAGGGAATCGATCACCAGGACCTCGTTTCCCTGAGCAACGAGGGTATCAACAAGGTGCGAACCGATGAAACCAGCGCCACCTGTCACGACATCAAACATCAGTACATATTATGTTATCCATGCTATAGGATTACTGGTATGTTTATCGGGATCGATCACGGTACTACGGCGATGCGATTCGCAGGAGAATCGGGAAAATTCAAGATCTCCCGGGAGACCGCAAAAGAGTTCTCCATACAGGATCTCTCGCAGTTGTGTCCGCTCAATGAAATTGAAGGTATTGCAATCTGCTATTCGATGGGTGACAATTTTTCTTCCATTACAAATATTACCAGGGTGAAAAACCGCGGACTTATCAGTCAGGATGGAGCAGGACAGCATATCGGGGGAGGGACCAGGGTTTTTGATGAAGTGGCAAAGAGTGGCATCCCTGCCATTATCATCCCAGGACTCCACCGCGGATCTCCGACCGATCCCCGCTTCAAGGCATATTCCCACCAGTCGAGTCCGGAAAAGATTGGGATCGCCTATGAAGCCTGCCATGCAATTGGTAACGATGCGGTTGTTTCTGACGTGAGTTCGAATACTGTCACCCTGCTTGTCACTGCCGGAAAACTAGTGGGGGCTTTCGATGCATGTATATTTGCGCCCGGACTCCTCCATGGCGCCATCGATGTCGATGCGATACGGCGAATTGATGCCGGAGGATGGACCGCAAATGAGGCTTTCCAACACGCAGGCGTGAAATTCTCACTTCCGGAAGATGAGCGCATTCGATCTGTTGCCATGTTTGCCGCAATGGAATGTGCCGCGCTCCTCATGTTAAACCCCCCGGCACGCGTGGCACTTGCCGGGAGTCTTGCTCCCGTTATTGCACCCGATGTTGGGATACTTCTTGGACGGGATGTGGCAGTTTTCGACGAATGGTGCGCATCAAGCGGCTTGGTCAGGATCGCTCATGACGTGTTTTGTGGCAGTACTACTATTCTTGGCCTTGATGTAGATCTGTAGATTTATATCGATTAATCATGTAAAACTAATGGGGATTTTTCTTGAGAGAGCTACGCATTCACGGCCGAGGGGGACAGGGATCTGTCACCGCTGCTGAATTAATTGCCGTCGCCGCATTCGAAGGAGGCGCCTATGCCCAGGCTTTTCCGGCATTTGGTGTCGAGCGGCGGGGGGCACCCGTCCAGGCATTTGTCCGGTTCGATGACAAAATCATCCGGAAGAGAAGCCAGGTCTATGAACCTGATTATATCATTGTCCAGGACAGTACGTTAGTCAAGGATGTGAATGTGTTCCAGGGTGTGAAAAAGGGAGGCATCGTAATTGTGAATACTGAAAAAACACCCGGTTATTCAGTCCCTGACGGGGTGAAGCTGATCACCATCGATGCAACCTCCATTGCACTTAAAACGCTCGGGCTGCCCATAACCAATACATCTCTTATGGGTGCATTTGCGGCTGCTACGGGTGAAATTAAGTTCTCCGCATTGGAGAATGCACTCAATAACCGGTTCCCGAAAGAACTGGCTGTAAAGAATATCGAAGCAGCCCGGCAGGCATATAACGCTGTCAAAGGGGGAGTATAATGGCATTAGCCGTTGGCTGCAGGGCACGGCCGGGAAAGGCACGTGACAATAAAACGGGTTCGTGGCGCGTGTTCAAACCGATCTTCGATCAGGAAAAGTGTTCGAAATGCGGGACGTGCCGGACCATTTGTCCGGAAGGGTGCATCAGTGAAACTGCCGAAGATTTTTTTGTTCCCGATTATACCTACTGCAAGGGTTGCGGACTCTGTGCGGAAGAGTGTCCGAAAGAAGCAATCGGCATGAAACAGGAGGAGAAGTAAATGATGCAGATGATTGAAGGATCCCATGCTGTGGCCGGAGCGGTAAAATTTTGCCGGCCTCAGGTGATCGCAGCCTATCCTATCACCCCCCAGACCCATATCGTCGAAGCGCTCGCTGATTTTGTGGCAAACTGCGAGCTCGATGCTGAATATATAACCGTGGAGAACGAATTTTCGGCATTGTCTGCCTGTATCGGTGCAAGTGCGGCAGGTTCACGAACATATTCTGCGACAACGTCTCAGGGCCTTGCCCTGATGTTTGAGGTATGCTTCAATGTTGCGGGAATGCGCCTCCCGATTGTAATGTCGATAGCCAACCGGGCACTCGGCGCTCCGCTCTCGATCTGGAACGACCAGCAGGACTCCATCTCGCTTCGTGATTCCGGCTGGCTCCAGTTCTATGCAGAGGACAATCAGGAAGCAACCGACCTGCATTATATCGCGTACCGGGTTGCCGAGAACCCGTCGGTCCTCCTGCCCGCATTCGTCTGCTTCGACGGGTTTATCCTCTCGCATACCTATGAACCCACCGATCTGCTGAGCCAAGAGGATGTTGACAAGTACCTGCCGAAATTTACCCCGAAGGAACGACTCGATGCAGCTGATCCGATCAGTTTTGGTATGTATGCGACCCCGGATTACTACCATGAATTCAGGTACGACATGGATCGCGCTCTTAAGGAATCCAGAGCGGTTATCCATGAGGCAGGAAAAGAATTCGGGCGAATGTTCGGAAGGGATTATAGTGCAATGGTCGAAGGATACCGTCTTGAAGATGCTGACACGGTAATTGTAGCAATGGGTTCGATATGCGGTACCACCAAGGATGCAATCGATGAAATGCGCGAGGAAAATAAAAAAGTCGGCCTGCTCAAGGTCCGTGTCTTCCGCCCGTTCCCCTCAGAAGACATTGAGAAGGCCCTTGCTCACGTGAAGAGAGTTGCTGTGCTCGATAAGAACATCTCCCTTGGCGCAAAAGGGGGACTTGCCCTCGAAGTCAAGGACGCTCTCTATAGCTCAGGCATTCCGGTAAAGGATTATATTATCGGCCTTGGTGGAAGGGACGTCAGGAAGAAAGATATCAAAGCGATTGTTGAACTCGTCGAGAAGGGACAGGGAGATATATTTTATGGACTTCGCAGGGAGGTGCTCTGACATGGCCGATACTGCATGTGAACTATTTGACTGCGGACACCGGGCATGTGGCGGATGCGGAGCCGCACTGGCGGCACGACTGGTAACACAAGCCGCCGGATCAGATACTATCGTTGTATCGTCCACGGGGTGCATGGAAGTATTCTCCACGCCGTACCCGGAAACCGCCTGGAAGGTGCCGTGGATCCACTCCCTCTTTGAAAACGCTTCAGCGGTTGCATCAGGTATCGAAGCAGCGCTTAAAAAACAAGGAAGGAAAGAGAAAGTTGTGATCATGGCAGGTGACGGGGCGACTTTTGACATCGGAATGATCTGTATCAGCGGTGCCTTTGAACGCGGTCACGATTTTACCTATGTATGCTATGATAATGAAGCCTATATGAACACCGGCATCCAGCGTTCCGGGGCCACACCCTACGACGCAAGCACTACCACGAGCCCGCCGGGTAAGTGCTCGTTTGGTAACAAACGTCCCAAGAAGGATATGCCACAGATCCTGGCAGCACACGGTGCTCCATATGTTGCGACCGCTTCCATTGCCTATACCGCTGACCTTATGCAGAAAGTTCAGAAGGCGATAAATACCCCCGGTCCTTGCTATATCCAGGTTCATGCCCCCTGCTGTACAGGATGGGGTTTTGAAGGCGACCAGACTCTTGCTGTTGCAAAACTGGCAATCGAGACCGGGCTCTGGGTCAATTATGAGATGGTTGAGGGCAAGGTAGTAAAGGTAAGAAAGGTCGTGCGCAAGCCGGTCGAGGAATACTTAAAAACCCAGAAACGTTTCCGTCACCTGTTCAAGCCAACTCGGCGTGATGCGGAGATCGCCACGATACAGACGATCGCTGACCGGAATGCGGAGAAGTACGAAATCGATATCAAACTCAAGAAAGAATTATAAATCCCGATTTTTTCATGAATTTTTCATCATCTGATACTTTTTTCCGGTTCAGTCCCACGCGGGGTGGTCGTGGTTCCCCTCTCAGAAATCAACAATGTTAATAGGGTGCAGGGAAACATTAGTAAGAGACCGGGCTCGTGGTCTAGTTGGTTATGACGTCGCCCTTACACGGCGGAGGTCGCCGGTTCGAATCCGGCCGGGCCCACTAGTATTAGCTGGCTACCGATGGCTTTCTTTTAATTATAAGCGCCTTTAAGGGATATATAAAATTTATTAACTGGGGATTTCTGTCCCTTCTGATTATTTCTGGTTCTTTGAAACAAGTTTGATGCTAAAGGTAAGATTCTCCCCGACCAGTATGTTGTTCTCGT
The DNA here is from genome assembly GCA_963829225.1 of uncultured Methanoregulaceae archaeon. Classification (GTDB taxonomy): domain Archaea; phylum Halobacteriota; class Methanomicrobia; order Methanomicrobiales; family Methanospirillaceae; genus Methanoregula. Next base: position 252,540 of record CAWHHQ010000003.1, read on the forward strand.
CCCAGGTGATCGTTGTCGGGGTGACATTAATTATTTTTATCATACTGAGTGCACCATCGATCGTTCTCCTGACTGTATAGTACTGCCCGGCGACCGGTGTCATGTTTGCCGGAAGAGCAGAGCGGTTCAGAACGTGAACAAGTGAACTGTTGTAATAGCCATATGCTTTATCCGGTGGAATCGTCACGGTTCTTGTATCATTCACCGCCATACCAACAATGGCCTCTTCAAAGCCTGGAATAACCATCCCTGTTCCCAGTGTAAGTTCCAATGGTGTGGCATTGACATTTGTGTCGAAAACAGTACCATTGTCAAGAGTACCAGTGTAGTATACAGATACTGTGTCACCGGTCTTTGCGATAAAAGGGTTGAACATCACAAACCCAACTATCGCGACGATAATAATTCCTGCTGTCACGAGTATTCCATACCTCAGCTGGAGTTTTTTGCGGGCTGCAACTGCTTCTTTTCCCTTGATTTTTTCTGATTTTTTCATAATCACTTTATACAATATTCCGGTAAACCATATACAGGTAATCCATCAGTACCTACGGAATTCAAGCAGCCGGTTCTCGGAGTTTTCGGGACCATTGGCGTTAAGACCGGACAATTCGACCGAAGCTGAAAGTCCCTGAGGTCTGTCGTGCCCTGAAAACAATATCATTCATGAATCTTCGAAGAGTGAGACACTGGTATAATTGTACTTTATTTATACATTCACAACGCACGTAGTGATGTTGAATATGTCCGATGAAGTAAAATATGCAGATGTTGCTGGCAGGAAAGTCCAGTGGGACCCGGCACAGATGCGGAAGATCCAGGAACACCCCTGTTTCTCCGAAAAGGCATGCCATACATTCGGGAGGTGTCACATTCCGGTTGCACCAAAATGCAATATCCAGTGCAACTACTGCATTCGAGACTTTGATTGCGTGAACGAAAGCCGCCCGGGAGTAACAACAAGGGTACTTAATCCTGACGAATCCATGGATATGGTAAAAAAAGTTGTGGATAAGTACAATTATATCAAGGTCGTTGGCATCGCGGGGCCGGGAGAACCACTTGCAAATGAGGAGACATTTGAGATTCTTCGACGCCTCCACGATCAGTATCCCAATGTCATCAAATGCATCAGTACAAACGGATTATTGCTCCCGGAAAAGATCGACCTGCTCCAGAAGTACGATGTTGGCAATGTAACGGTCACGTTGAATGCCATAGACCCTGAAATCGGCGCTAAAATCTACCAGTTCATCGATTTCAAAGGAAAGCGGTACACGGGAGTTGAAGGTGCAAAAATCCTCCTCGCCCAGCAGTTAAAAGGCATCGAAGAGGCAGTAAAACGACATATGATTGTAAAGATCAACACAGTCTATATTCCGGGCATTAATGAGGATCATATTCCGGAGATTGCGAAAAAAGTTGGCGAAATGGGTGTGTACACGTTTAATGTCATCCCACTCATAGCTCAATATAAGTTTGCAGACATTACGCCGCCGACACCGGAGATGAAGCGCAAAATGCAGGATGAATGCGAGAAATATGTCAAACAGATGCGCCATTGCCAGCGATGCCGGGCAGATGCAATCGGAAAACTGGGGCATGACATCCAGTCATGTCTCTATGAAAAAAAATAACACGTTTTTTGAATTTTTGGTTTCGTAAGATCCTGTTCCAACATCACAGAGTTTTCAAAATATTTTCTGGACAGGTGTATGAGAACAAGTTGAACTATTTTCAAGAAATGGGTGAAGAGAATTTTAGTAAATTATCGTTAGCGAGGGTTGCACAGCCAGTATTGTACCCGTCCTGATAATTCTGTTCAGTTCATCGATAACCGGCTGGATGGATGGCGGTATTGCTGTGTCTTCGGCACTTACCGTTTTGTTATGATAGATGATCGTGTATTTTATCAAATCGGCGCTGCCATGCCTGCCCGAATAATTTCCTACAAGGGTCGAGAAACGTCCCTGATCAAAGAGCTGATTAATCCTGTCAATATCTGTCTGGTTCAACACAATTTCATGATTTTCCGTTCCGCTTGATACTATCGTAACCCCGTTATCAAAGATTACCAGCCTGTCTTGTATACCGGCAATCCCTCCGGTCCGATAATAATCGACCAGAACAGCAGGTACCTGGGGTCGCGATACGGGGGGTGTCCTGGAACCGAGACAGCCGGATACCATAACCGCAGTAATGAGTAAGAGTACGCAGATTACCCCCCACTTCCCGATAACAATCCCTCCTGTTTGGCTGAATCAACGGATGTTGGTCCGGTTATATCTGAACTACATCCATTTTTGAAGATTTTCCTGCTGCTTTGCGCTCCGGAAGAACCTCTTCGAGTGCCGTAATCAGACTATCTACTTTCTCATTGGTGAACGCCGCCCTGAATGCAGCAAGTTCTGCAGCATTCATTATCATGATACCTTTTTTCTTCATGGGAAGACCGTTTTCACCAACAGGATTAATATCGATCGCAAGAGAGGCGGGACGGTTCTTTGTCGCAGGCAATCTGATGATGGAAACTCCTTTGACTGATGTATTTTTTCGTTCCCAGTCCTGTCCATCTTCGATAAATGTTTTAAGCGTTTGCGTCAGTTCCATAAAAAGAACTATTGGCTTATATATTAAAATGCTATTCGTTATGATACGAAAGTAATTATTTTTATATTCGGCTCCTATTTCATACATCGCCGGAATGTAGCTCCTGTACAAACAGATTGTGACTTGACCGGTTTCGTCAATATCTGAGTTGAAGACTATCTTTGGGATCAGCGGGGACTATGCACACCATAAAACTGTCTTATGACCAACCGTTCTCGCTCGATCAGACCCTTGGTTGCGGACAAGTATTCCGATGGGATCGAACTGATAACGGATGGTGGTTTGGTGTCGTCGGCAGTCAGGTCATCAAAATACAACAGAACGGGCAGCGGCTGACCTTTGAAGGTGCGTCGGTTCCGTTCATTACAGAATATTTTTCTCTCGACGTAGATCTTCAGCCGATTGTCGCATCTTTCAATCGCGATCCATTCATTGATCTGGCGATACGTCGATGTGCCGGGCTTCGCCTTATCCGCCAGCCCGGATGGGAGTGCCTCATATCCTATATCTGTTCGACAAATTCCAACATCCCGATGATACGAAAGAGGATCGGCACGATAGCAGAACAGTTTGGCCGGAAAATACTTTTTGAAGGAAAGACGTACTATTCGTTCCCGGAACCATCGGCAATTGCGTGCTCTGGCGCAAAAATTCTCGAGAACTGCAAACTCGGCTATCGAACCCCCTATGTTTTTAAAACCGCCAGTATCATCAGCACTTTCGAACAGTGGGAGGAGACAATTACCTCACTGTCATTTGAATCTGCCCGCCGTCAACTTATGAAACTTTCCGGCGTGGGACCAAAGGCGGCCGACTGCATCCTTCTCTTTGCATTCCAGAAATACGAGTCGTTCCCGGTTGATGTCTGGATACGCCGGATCATGCAACAGAATTATATAAAAACCCTGAAAACTGATGCGCCCCTGACCGACCGGGAATATGATCATATACGACGGTTTGCCCTCGAACATTTCGGAACGTTCTGCGGGTACGCTCAGGAGTAACCTGTACGCTGCACGAATGGGATAGGAAAAATGGAACAGGAAAATTTCCCGAAACCGTATTCAGTCAGGTCCCGATATCCCAACTGCAGAGGTAACTCTTCTGCTCTGTGGTTAACTCGTCGATAGAGAGTCCCAGTGATGAGAGTTTCAGGTGCGCAACCTGTTCATCGATCTCCCGGGGAACTTCGTAGACTCCGCCTTTGAGTGTCCTGCCATTTTTTGCGATATATTGTGCGCAGAGTGCCTGGAGGGCAAAACTCAGGTCCATGACTTCTATGGGATGCCCCATTGCCTTGGGTGTGGCGAGGTTGACAAGTCTCCCTTCGGCAAGGAGATGCACTGATTTTCCTTTTATCTGGAAAGTCTCGATACCATCACGCTGGATTGCCTTATCCGCATTTTTGTGAAGCCATCCGACATCAATTTCGACATTGAAATGCCCGGCGTTTGCGAGTATTGCGCCATCTTTCAGGCAGCTAAAATGTTGTGCACTGATTACTCCCATATTACCTGTAGTCGTTATGAAAATATCACCCAACACGACAGCAGCTTCCATGGACATGATCATATATCCGTCCATGTGTGCTTCGAGAGCCCGGCGTGGGTCGACTTCAGTGACAATAACTTTTGCACCCAGACCATGAGCTTTTTTTGCCAGCCCCCGCCCGCAGTACCCATATCCTGCGATAACAACATATTTTCCGGCGACGAGGCAGTTTGTGGTGATCATAATGGAGGTGAGGGCACTTTCCCCGGTCCCATGAACATTATCGAAAAACCTCTTCATAGGAGTATCATTCACGGCAACAACCGGAAATTCGAGTTTGCCTTCAGGCTGACATCGAACGGAGACGATGGATGCCGGTGGTTGTCTCCTCGCAACCGCCAATGACCTTTTCCAGCAGATCCCGGCGCCGGGTGTGGATATAATGGATCAAATCCATACCGTCATCGATGGTAATGTGCGGTTCTGCATCAAGCACCCGGTTAATTGCTGCATAGTATTCCTCGACAGAACAGGCATGTTTCGCATAACAGTGGACATTCTTTACCGAATTGAGCGCTTCGGCCACATCATCCTGCGTCGAGAGCGGATTGCAGCCGGTTATGTACACTTCAGCTCCTCCTGCTGTGAGCGTGGAAACAAGGTTTGCAGTCTTTGCCTCAACATGGAGTGCCATCCCGATCGTCATCCCGGCAAATGGTTTCTCCTTCTCAAATTGTTTTTTTATGGCAGCGAGCACCGGCATAAACTGCGCAGCCCACTCTATTTTCAACATTCCCGTACTCATAAAAATCCTCAGGGGGGTTTGCTCTCCCGGCACTTACCCCTCTATTGATGTACCCTATGAGTAAGCATGCCAACGTACATAAAAACTCCCAAAAACCTTTCCACCTTGTAATACCGACGGTCTGGGGAAACGTAGATAGGTGTAGCGAGCCATGATTTATCAATGGTGCTCACACGACGGATCATTCCCTGTCTTGATCTTAAAGAAGGACGGGTAGTGAAGGGAACTCATTTTCTGGGGCTCCGTGATGCCGGTGATCCGGTTGAGCTTGCCGGGCGATACAATGATCAGGGTGCTGACGAGGTCGTTTTCCTTGACATAACTGCATCAAAAGAGAAGAGGGGGATCATTATCGATCTGATAAAACGTGCTGCAGACGAGCTTTTTCTGCCGCTGACTGTCGGAGGAGGAATCCGTTCCATTCCCGATATCCAGCAGATCCTCCGGGCAGGGGCTGATAAGGTAAGCATCAACACAAGTGCGGTTCACGATCCGACTCTAATCACAAAAGGATCTGAATCCTTCGGGACACAGTGTATCGTCGTGGCAATGGATGTCCGGCGAAATTTTACTGAAAACAGGAATGCGATCCCGGTTCAGCTGGATGATGGGTCCCAATGCTGGTACGAAGTGGTTATTTATGGTGGCAGCAAGCCAACCGGTATCGATGCAGTTGCCTGGGCACGGGAAGCTGAAGAACGTGGTGCCGGTGAGATCCTGTTGACGAGTATGGAGACCGATGGTACAAGGAACGGTTTTGATATTGCAATCACCTCAGCAATCTCTGATGCTGCGGAGATCCCGGTTATCGCGAGCGGAGGTGTTGGTAACCTCGAACATTTCTATGAAGGGTTCAGCCGGGGGAGAGCCGATGCTTGCCTCGCGGCAAGCGTCTTTCACTATGGTGAGTTCACCGTGAAAGACGTAAAAAAGTATCTCAGAACGCGGGGTATCCCGGTACGGCTCTGATATTCGAACTCGAATGCAGCAATGGGATGCTCGAGCTCAAATGCGTTCAGCACGGCAGGATGGATCTCTCCAAAGACTCCTGCGGTTCTTCCGGCCACGATGATGTCGCCACGGCGTCCATCGATGAATGCCAGGTCTGCTGATTCCTTTACCGTATAGTCAATGGAAAGCTCATGGAGCAACGCATCGGCTGATGCATACGCTTCCGAAAAATCCGCGTCCTGGTGAGTGCTGACACACGCTGCCTGCTGGTAGGTTAGGCAGGAATCCACAACGTCTCCAACGGTGAAGAGGCGCTGGGGGAGCTCGCGATGCCGGTTCAGGGCCAGAAATTCAAGGAGGAGAGGAAGGAGGCTCGGTTCTTACTACCGTGTTCTCGACACTTATAGGGTGCATGACATGGAGAACCCCCTCCTTCTCTTCCCGTTGCATCTTCCGGTAGAGATACATCTTCGCTGGTCAGCGTGAACGGCATAACTTCAAGATAACCAAGGCCGCAGAAGACCTCCCGTGCAAGCGCAGCATTGATCTGAACCGGGTGAGGTTTTCCCACGGTGAACGTCTTCGGCGGCAGGTCCTGGATCTTGTCATAGCCATAGGCAATCGCAACATCCTCAAAGATGTCCCAGTCATGCATGATGTCGGCACGGTAGCATGGCACCTGAACCTTCACCTTGTGTGCACCTGCCGGATCGGCACCAAACCGCATCTTCCGAAGGAGGCTCTGCCATGGTCGACGGGATCAGCTCAACCCCGAGCAGCCTTGAGCATTCCTGAACACTTACGATCCGCTCTGTCGGCTCAAGCGTCGGGGTCTGCCACCCGTCGATCTCAACGCTCTGGATCATCGCGCCGCTCTCCGCCATCGCTGTGCAGATGATATTGACGGCGACGCCGACTGCCCGTTTGTCGGTTCCGGTCGTATCGAGGAGGATGTTCTTTGTACCGATGGTCACCCGTGTCCGTTCGCCGTTGATAATGGGGGGAACGAGAGGACGTGATCGTCCTTGTCCACAATCAACGGGAAGAGCGGGAAGTCCCTGACGATCTTCGCGTAATCCCTGCCCTTCGGGTGTTTCTCGAGGATTTCATCCAATGACATCTCATCCGTGTAATCGAGCGGTACGAACTTCCTGCTCCGTGGCGAAGCAATGTAGCGGAAGGGGGGACTGACCGTATCCAGGTCATGGATGCCAATCGCGACCTTACTCCTGCCCCGGCCAACCGCCCAGTGGAGCGACTCCTGCAGGGACATGATGCTCTGGATTGATTCATCGTCGAACTTAACTCCGCGAATGACTGCTGCCCCAAGTACGGGCCGGATATCCCCAAGTTTCGGGTCGACGGTGAATGAAATCCCTGAGGGCCTAATTGGGTACGAAGGCAAGCCAGTCTCGATCCCGAGATAGCCCCGCATGGCCCGGGCAACCCCTTCCGTTGAGAAGAGGTCGGGACGGTCCGGGAAGAACTCCACATCCACGTGGTCCTCCTCGATCCTTTCTACGTCAGAACCGATGAGGGCAACCTTGTCGAGAATCGTCTTTTTGTCGGTTCGGGTAAGCCGCTCGAGATACTTATAGGGGAGGGTAATAACCGCCATTTCAGATGCCTCCTTTCATGGGGCGGATTATGGGGGTCTGGCGGAGAAAAGCCACATCGCTCCGGTGAAGATACCGGAGATTTTTGAGGCCGAGCCGGAGCATCGCAATCCGGCTCACCCCTAGTCCCCACGCGAGGACGGGATAGTTGATTCCGAGAGGGGCAGTGACCTCCTCGCGGAAGATGCCGGCACCACCCATCTCGATCCAGCCGATTCCTTCGACAAAGACCTCGGCGTCAAGGCTTGGTTCGGTGTAAGGATAATAGGAAGGTTTGAAGCGCACCCCTTCAAAACCCATACGGTGGTAGAACTCGCGGAGAATCCCGAGCAGGTTGCCAAAGGTAACACCCACATCCATCACAATCCCCTCGAGCTGTTCGAACTCCGCAAGGTGCGTCGTGTCGATGGTCTCACGCCGGTAGACCCTGCCGATACAAAAAGCCTTAACGGGGGGATTCGGATTTTTTGCCAGGTGCTGAATCGAGACGCTCGTGGTATGGGTCCGGAGCACGCACTGCTCGGCCTTCTCTTCCTTCCAGACTCCGCCCCAGCCGGTCGAGGAGGTATCCCCGCCGGAGATATGCATGGCCTTCACCTTTTCATATCCCGGCGGGAGCGGGAGGGTCTCACGAAGGTAGAAAGTGTCCTGCATCTCCCGGGCCGGATGGTCCTGGGGCTGGAAGAGGGCGTCGAAGTTCCAGTATGACTGTTGTACGATACCCCCGTAGAGTTCCTCAAATCCCATCTCGAGAAGGATCTCCCGCATCTCGGCAATAATCCGCTGGTAGGGGTGGATCTTGCCAGGATACGCCTTCTTCGGTAGCTTTGTCACATCATACCGGCGGAGATTTGACGTCTTCCATGCACCGGAAAGAATCTGATCTCTGGTGAGAGTCCCTACCTCCTCGCGGAGATCAAGCCCTTTCTTTACGAGCGCGAGTCCCTCAGGAGTAATGGTAATCAAGTACCGTACCGTTTCGGACTCCTGCACAATCCCGCGTCTGATGAACTCCTTTATCTTAGGATCCATGGCCTGTGGATTTTTCATGGCGACTTCATCGTCAGCAGTGGACGCACCTTCGATCTTTGAAACCATGCCATTTTCCACGCGGATAAGACCTTTTTTGCGCAGCTGTCCGAACCCAATCTTAAAAGATCCCTGTTTCTGGAGGCTCGGAAAGAATTGTGTCATGAGAGATATATTTCAGAAGTTGTGTTTCGGGAAGGCCATGCCTGAGATAGTCTTTTCCTTCATCTGAATAGATAAAAGTCCTGTCGACTTTCCGCTCAAGGCTGACGAGTCCCTTTTCCCCGGCAAGGTGGGCCCACTGCACGACGGATTCCGGTGTAGTGTCCAGCAGGGTGGCAAGATGCAGCGCTTCTGCTTTGTGTGCCTGCCCCAGTATCCCGAGCAACCTTTTCTCGTTCTGCGTCAGTTCAGCCATATTATTATACCTCCATCTTCTCAGCTGCTGCGTCCATCTTCTCCCTGAAATCTCTCAGGAAAATAATGACGCGTTCCGCCGTCTCTTTTTTGCACTGGCCGCACATCATCTCGCCGGATACGCATTTCCTGCGGATTTCTGCAAGTTCTGCGTCGTCGGTAACCATATGGAAAAGGTTGAGCAGGAACAGGGAGCATTTGTCTGGCTCCCCGCCAAGACGTTTCTGTTCTTCCCCGGTCATTCTCCCGCCGGTTATACCGCTCATCACCTTCTTTCTGACCGCCGCCTCGGGTTCATAAAAGGAGATGATACTTTCGGGGATGCTGCTGGACATCTTGCCTCCGGTAAGTCCCGGCATGAAAATATGGTACGTAGACGATGGCGTATAAAATCCGAAGCCACCGTGTTCACGCTCTGTCCGGCGCACTTTTGCACTGACGTCAGAACAGGGTACACCTTTGATATCCAGATGCCCTTCATATATCTTCGCACCCGGGAATGCTGCTTTTACCGCATCGAGCGCTTTCTCCGGTGCGTTCTTGGATCTTACACTTACGTAACCCTGCCGTTCTTCAACGGTGAACATGCGGAGTTTGTGAGCAACACCCCTTGTGAGCCGGATATGCGGGTCCTGATCGATTCCTACCGGTACAATCGTTGGTGCTGGTTCGCGATCGATCTGGGGATACAGGATATCGGCTACCTGGGTGATCACACTGTCAGCGTGTGCGAGATCTGTCTCAGGTGAGAAGCCATAAATCGCCGTCAATTCGGAGAAATTTACCTTGGTCGCCGCTTCGAATGCGAGGTCCTTCAACCGATCATTCTTACTCTGGAAATACGTCTGACCCTCAAAACCAAGAGCAATGAGACAGGCTAGATATTCGTTACCATATTCCCGGCACTTTTCCCATGTCATACCGCGAACCGCGTGCGCCTCCCGGTCAGCGATTGTGACGTAACCGTTACCTCCCTGCTGCACATGCCAGATAACCTCTTTCATCACCATCAGATGACCGAGATGCGGGTGCCCGCTTGGCATAAACCCCGTCAGGATGTGAAACGGGGTATGATTGCGTATCGCACGTGCGATTATGTGGTAGTCACGGTGCCCGACAACAATGCCACGGCTCATGAAATACGGGACGCGCGGAAGTTCTGAAATGACCGGCGCAATAGGCTCGATTCCAAAGTCAGAGAACAATTTCACGAGATCGACAGACGGGTTGCTTGACCAGGGATTAATCTGAGGTTCCGGCATGGTGAGCACTCACAGTTTGATTCGTGCAAATTCGACGAATTGAATTCCGTTAGTATGTACAGCGCCAAACAACATCTTCTTTTTGACACTATGCGCCATCCGGACCGATCGTGAGATAATGCTCATGGCAAGAGAAGCCTCTTTTTCGACCGCATGCACCAGCATGTCAGAATGAAGATTCTTCCCGCAGTAGACCCGGTAATGGTGACCAAACTTGTAGCCGGTCCGGGGAGTGAAATTGTGCTCCCTGAGTTCGGTATATACCTTATCTTTTTCGGCAAGTTCCCGGTCGGTTTCACGGGCAAGTGCAAAATATTCGTCGGCGCTGAGAGAAACAGTACCTTTTTTGAGCGAGATTATTCCTCTCCCCATCAGGTAGAGCAGTTCAACAGGTGCGAACATAAGGCGTTCATCATCAAGCCGTTTACCAAACCCTGACTGTTCGAGATCTGATTGGGAAGCAGCCATGACCATTGCAGATTTCCCCACCAGTATCGCTTCATACGGAGACAGTTCAGGAAAAGGACTGCAGGGTTCTGACAGTTTCTGGAGTTTGATCTCGTAGTAGGTCAGCTCTTCCTCATCGTCTACTACGGCAAGCACATACTGCTTTCGCATATTTTTTGAGGCAATGACCTCTTCGATGAGGGTTACAAAACGGATCGGATCGCGTTCTGACAGGACCCGCACAAGATAGAGCGACTCGCTGGTGCCTGGTTTTTCACCACGCCTGAACACCCGAAAATCGTGCGGCCCGGCCTGCACGACATAACCCCGCTCACGCAGGTCGCGGTATACCAGAAAACTGCGCAGGAAACCGGGCTCCTCAGCAAACGCAGAGAACAAGGTGTCGAATGTATAACCGGTAACTTCAATCTTCTGGCGGTGGAGAAGATAGAGCGCCTCCTGATATGAGAGTTTCAATCCGTCGGGTTCAAGGCGTCCGTACCCGTTTTGTTCATAGAGGATACGTCCCTCTTTTCCCACACGAACCACCGTGCCGTCGAATGTTGCCTTCACTGCCGGATCTATTGTGTCTGGATGATAATAAGAACGCGGGAGAAGGAGGATGATGATCGGTGTGCTTAAAAAAAGAACAGGTGGGATTCTGGGCGTATCACCATGTATTTTTTATCTCATAAAAAGGGAAGGCTATTATTGTGCCAGCTCGCGCACTTTCGCAATATTCCCGATATCATCCCGCCGGTCATCCACCGGTGTTTCACAGATAAGCGGCAGCTCTGATAAGAAGGGATGATGGAGGAGGCGCCGGAACCCGTCTTCACCGATGAACCCCATCCCGATATGCTCATGCCGGTCAAGGCTGCTCCCCCGATCGCCTTTCGAGTCGTTCAGATGGATGATTCTGAGATGTTTAATACCGATCTGATCCTCGAATTGGGTAACTGTTTCAGCGATCCCCGGTTCCGTGCGCAGTTCATATCCCGCCGCAAACGCATGGCAGGTATCAAGACAAACGCCGACCCGGTTGTTTTTTTCAAGTCCGTCCATAATTCCCCGGATGTGCTCGAACCTATTACCTACGCCGTTTTTCTCCCCGGCAGTGTTTTCAAGCAGCAGTTTGACGCTGCCGTCAGAGTTCCCAAGAGCCTGTATTGATGGCGTTGATGACACGTGCCCTGCCCCCGGCTATTCCATCGTCGGTGTGATGTCCAAGATGGGTGACAAGATATGGAATGTTAAGCCTTTCGCACCTTTCAAGTTCGGTAGACAGGGCTGCAATGGATTTTTCATATAAATCCTGTTTGGAAGTTGCCAGGTTCGGAAGGTAAGGCATATGGTCAACGGGGATGAGGCCGCTTGATCGAATTTTGGCCGTAAATACATTGGAGATTTCATCAGAGAGCGGACCAAATCCCCAGCCACGGGGGCTGCGCGAGAAGATCTGGAACACATCGCATCCGGCATTCTTTGCCCGATCTACTGCACGATCAAGAGACCCTGCTATTGATACGTGGACACCCACCTTCACCATAAAGGAGAACCCCTCGTTATTATCACCTTATCAACAATCGTATGCTGATGATATTTGGAGATTTGTATTCAGGGATGTTTGAGCTATAAACTGTGCTGGAAACTGATAGGCTATAATTCCTCAATTTGAGTGTCCGTTTGTCAGAACCAGTACACCAACAGTCGGGGGAAACCAGGCAAAAAAACCGCAGAACATCATTACCTGAAACTTTTTTGCCCGGCAAACATCAATCCTGTAACCATGAAGGTGACCTTTCTCGGTACCAATGGCTGGTATGATACCCGGACCGGCAATACTTGCTCGATCCTGATCCAGTCAGAAGATTATGATGTTATTCTTGACGCCGGAAATGGAATTGCAAAAGTGGATCAATATATTTCCCAGGACAAGCCGGCTTACCTGTTCATCAGCCATTTTCACCTTGATCATATCGCAGGGTTGCATACGCTGGTGAAATTCAAGTTCGCTCAGGGCCTGGTGATCTGCGGACAGGTCGGGACCGCCGGAGTCCTGAATACTTTTGTTGCCGAGCCATTCACCGTCCCGTTTGCGCAGATCCCCTACGGGATAAGATTTGAGGAGCTTGACGCGGGTCACAGTGCCATCCCATTCCCGGTTGAATCCCTGCCGCTCTTACACCCGGTACCCTGTTTCGGGTACCGTCTTTGCCTTGATGGAAAGGTAATCACCTACTGCACTGATACGGGTTACTGCGACAATGCGGTCCTGCTTGCCCGGAATTCTGATCTCCTGATCACCGAGTGCGGACTAAAATCCAGGCAGGAAAGCCCGGGATGGCCTCATCTCAATCCGGAGAGTGCAATCCGGATTGCAAAGGAAGCACATGCGAAACGTCTTGCCCTGACTCACTTTGGTGCTGAGGTATACCGGTCTCTGGATGATCGGGCCGGATTACAAAAACAATTTCAGAAAAAATGGCCGGGTCTTATTGTTGCCACCGATGACCTGACCATCGAGATCTGAAATAAAAAATTATTCCTGGATTTTTTTCAGCAGCCACGCCATGTTTGCGCCGAGTGTTTTCATCGTCGCAATTCCTTCATCGTCGGTTTTTACATCACCCGGGGCAAGGCCAACACCGACGTTCCAGTACGATGATCCCGGGACGATCATCTGGCTTATGAAGAAGAAATGGTTCAGGGTGTCAAACGCATGGATCGCACCACCACGTCGGACAGCGACCACTCCGGCACCGACTTTGTGACGGAGCATATCGTTATTTGCCTTAGCAACAAAACCGGCCCGCTCGATAAGTGCCTTCATGTCCGCAGACACATCAGCAAAATATGTCGGCGATGCAAGAATAATCCCTTCAGAATCCAGCATTTTTTCAATGCAATCGTTTAAAATATCGTTATTCACTACACAGTGCTTGTCCTGCTTTTCGAAACATTTCCCACAGGCAGTACATCCCCGGATATTTTTTCCTGCCAGCTGAACAAGCTCAGTTTTGATTCCCTCTTTTTTTAGTTCTCTGAACACGGTATTGACAAGAATCGCAGTATTCCCATCCTTACGTGCACTTCCATTGAATGCGACAACCTTCATATCTTCCTCCTTTTGATCAACCCATTCATCTGTGAACAGATAAAAAATCTCATGATATCCTGAGCCGGATAAAAATAAAGGTGTATCTTAGAGCGATCTTAAGAGCCCTGACGCCAAATGGTGTTGCGATATGAATACCCGTATACAATTTTCCGATTTTCACCTTTCGCGTGAAATCGGTAAAGCAATAGAAGATATGGGCTTTGAAGAGCCCACGCCCATCCAGGCACTCGCTATCCCCCTCATTCAATCCGGTCGTGACGTGACCGCCCAGGCTCAGACCGGTACAGGAAAGACCGCCGCATTCGGCATTCCGATCATCGAGAAGATCGATCCGTCACACCGCACGGTCCAGGCAATCGTACTCTGTCCGACACGTGAGTCTGCAATCCAGATAGCGGAAGAGTTCTCTGAACTTCTCGCTCACCTTCCCCGCATTACTGTTCTCCCGGTTTATGGGGGGCAACCTATCGACCGGCAGACTGCGTGCACTCCATGCCGGAGTCCATATCGTAATCGGGACTCCGGGACGGGTGATGGACCATCTCAGACGACGAACCCTTGTCCTTGATGAAGTGTCAACCGTTGTCCTCGATGAAGCGGACCAGATGCTTGATATGGGATTCCGCGATGATATCGAATTGATTCTTAAAAAAATTCCGCAAAAGCGCCAGACTCTCCTTTTCTCGGCAACACTCCCGCAGCCGATTATTGATATCTCGAAACGGTTCATGAACAAACCCGAGTTCGTCAAAGTCGAGTATGCTGAACTCACTGTGCCTCAGACCGAGCAATCGTATATCGAGGTCAAAGAGCGTGAAAAACTTGATGTGCTCTGCCGCCTGATAGACATCGCCGATCCGCACCTGTCAATCATCTTCTGCAATACCAAGCGCCGGGCCGAGGAACTCGCCGGAAAGGTCAAGGCACGAGGGTACCGGGCCGAGGAACTCCACGGGGACATGAAACAGTCGCAGCGTGACAGGGTGATGGGCGGATTCCGGAAAGGTTCAATCGAGATCCTTATAGCAACGGATGTCGCAGCACGGGGAATTGACGTAGAAGACGTCGATATGGTGATCAATTTCGATGTTCCTCAGGATGTGGAATATTATGTCCACCGTATCGGCAGAACCGGTAGAGCCGGAAAGAGCGGCAGGGCGGTAACTTTTGTTGCACCCAAGGATTTCACCAAACTTCGTGAGATCCAGCACTACGCAAAGATCCAGATCCCCCGTATACCTATACCAACACAGTCTGATGTGGCGGAAACACGAACACGCACGATGCTTGAAAAAGTTCGCGAGACGATCAAGGCAGGAGGCATGGAGTCATATATACGCATCATAGAGCAGGAGAGCGAAGCCGACCTTAGTTCGATCGATATTGCTGCTGCTCTTCTCAAGCTTCAGATGGAGGCGGGCAGCGAGGACATACCAGAGAAAAGGGATGAGATGGATTTTGCAGATACGGGTGCAGAAGCCGGCATGGTCCGGTTCTTTCTCGGGGTTGGCAGGATTCATAAAGTCGCTCCCAAAGACATTGTCGGAGCGATTGCCGGTGAAACCGGTATTCCCGGAAAAGCGATCGGCTCGATACGGATCCTCGACTCATACTCATTTGTTGAAGTTCCCCGTGAATATGCAACAGAAGTATATACCATTATGAAAGAGCGGACTATCCGAAACCAGCCCACTGGGATCGAGCCGGCGTCCGGCAAACGGGCATAGTGAACCTGCTCCCCTGTTTTTTTTATTGGTTTTGGCATCGTCTTCCCCGCTTAAGAATCCATAATCGTTGCGGACAGCAGGAACAGAAGCATAAAATACACAACCGGGAAATTATCCGGTATGAATAAGAGATTCGTAATCGCATCTGTACTTGTACTCTGCACGGTATTCGTTCTTGCAGCCGGATGCACACAAACCAGTACACCAACAGTGACACCGACGCCAACTCCGGTATTAACTACCGAACCAGCGACACCTACACTGACACCTACAGTTGTTTCGCTGACACCGGGGCCCACACAGACATTACCCGAAAACTGGAATATCGATGTCCAAGTTCAAAGTAACGGTGTATCTATCGACCCACAAATGACGGTCAGCTGCCAGGGAGGCAAAGGACTCAACTTTATCCAGCAGATCGACGTCAGAGTTACCCGGTCTGATGGAGTGGTAGAAAACGGAATAATAGCGAAACCACTCTATAAAGGAAAATCTGTATCACTACCGATTACATCTCAAATGGGAATGGTTAACAGAGTTGAGGTCTGGGCAACGACACCCCAAGGAGACAAAGTCAAGATCTTTGATGACAATGTACCTTTCAGACAATACTGATCTTTTTTTTATTCTTTGAAGGAAGGACCATTTTTTCATTTTCAGGAGGATGAGACTGGAAGAATTTAACGAGAGAGATCATTATTGGTAATTGTGTTCATTTTCAGATTCGAAAACCGCGTATTTCCGGGATTATGAAGATACGGTTCGAATTCTACAAAAAATTTCATCCTTCATTTTCCGGGAAAACAAGTTCCGTTTTACGGTTTCCCGGACTTTTTCTTCGATACCTGAAATAATCCTGATATCCCTCACTTCGTCCAAACGGTCAATCAGGATCTCTCCAACCGGTGCAATACCAAGATTTCTTAAAAAAGCGGAAACAACCCGGGTGGTGCACGTAAAATTCTCTTCCCCTTTCCTTACCGCGACGGAAAAGATCAGACCTCTTTGTCCTGTACTGCCTCCGGATAAAGCTCTCTCAGCGCGATATCCTGACACCGGTCGATTAACAGCTTTGAGCCTGCCGGGGACTGTATTGGTATAAACCGGGGAGCATACGACGAGCAGCGATGTACTCCGGATCGCATCGATAATGCTTTTCATATCATCCTCAAAGATGCAGGTACCTGTATCGTAACACTGGTAACTCCGATGCAGCATCGTATTTCCATGTCGTGAGGATAAATGACCTGAGCCCGCATGCCGAGTTCGTGTGCTGCGTTCGCTGCCCAGCCTGCAAGGATGCTGCAGTTGCCAATTCCCCGCGGACTTCCCTGGATCACAACAAGATCGACATGAAGATACAGGGCGTTTCGGTATCTCCGGATGCCGATTGAGCATGAATCCCATGGGGTTATTCCGGATTTCACGTTCCCATTCATCAGCTGGGCGCTGTGCCACGGTCTCCGCAGCAAGTGGTACGAGCGGGAGGTATTCATAAGAATTGGTACGAAATACTGCGATACTACGATTGCCTTCCGTCACGGCGATTGTATACCTGACCATCCCGGGATACATCGCAGAGAGATCTTCGGACTTCAGTGTGAGAATATACTGTTCCTTCCCGGTATCAATCTCAACTCTGCGGATAAGATCCGTGGACGGTTCCATCAGGGATACATTCATATTATGAAACAATAATTGCTGTGGTGAAACATGAATTCCAGCAAAAAATTTTCAGAAATATCCTCGCCGGATAATCATGCTCCATTACGCCCTTCCCTCAAAAAAAATATGGTATGCGCCGACACATGTTCCGGTAAATCTGTGAGGTGATCTTCGTTTCCCTGACTCCTATTCTCCTGAGGATCGCCGCACTGACGCGAGAGCGCAACAGTCTCTTGGAATATCCCGTGGAACGTCTGGCCGGGGTGATCCAGAAGATAGGATTCCGTTGCACTTCATGCGCGAAGTGCTGTACCAGGGCATTCAACGGTCATGTATTCCTGCTCGACAGCGATGTCACCTCGGTCAGGGCATTTGACCCGGCTGCTCTTGAGCCAGCACCGGAGCCTGAATTCTGCGACCAGCACGGCATATTCTATGTCTCTGGGTATGCAGTACGGACACTGGATACTGGCAGTGGCTGCTGCTGGTTTCTGGAAAACGGAAAGTGCCGGATTTACAACCGCCGTTTTTCTATCTGTCGAATATACCCAAATATGCTCCACCGCGAACCTGACGAAAACGGGGTGGTAGACTGGAGACAGTTCTCCGGTCTCAACCAGCATGGGGAGTATGATGCATGTATTCCTGATGACAAGAGTCTCGATCTCGCCCGTGAAACCAAAAGAGTACGAGAATTCATTCCTTACCCAGGAAATACAATTTCTCGAATTTATCCAGGATTATTTTGCCCTCAACCGGCTCCGTCACGTGCAGAAAATATATGATGACCGGTTACGGGATTTTAACAGCGGCGATGAGATCACTGTGATGGCATATTATAATGGCAGCCTCGAGCAACACCGTATACGGTCTAAAAAATAGATCCCGCCCGGGATTTTTTGTCTGCCTCTCCCCAGTTAAAAACGATCAGGACTTTCCGTCCGGAACCTGAAACGATAACAATCCCCCCGGGCAGTAGCACTAAGCCAGAGGGGGTCATGTTATTTTACCTGATGTTACGATTTCACCGAAGGGGAATCTGTTATCGGACCTGTTTCCAGAAAGAGGTTAAAACATTCCAGATCTTCTCCCGAAGCCAGGTACGGCGATCCGGTATTTCCTGGTCGAAGCCGGCTGACGATTCACCGGGTTCATAGAGCGACCGGTTTATCTCAATCTGGATCCACGGGACGCCTTTATGCCAGTAATGAGCGTTGGAAATAAAGCCACCGGAGAAGGGATTATTGATCGAAACCTCTTTGCCTACCATGAATTCCTGCCTGAAAACATCCGCCAGGGTAGTAATCCAGTCCGCTGAACAGGTGGTAATGCTGCCTTTTTTTGCCCTTCCCCGGCGGTCACCATTGTTTCCCAGACAAATTAAAGGACGTAATTTTCCGGCATCCTTCTGCAAGCTTGAACCGAGAGGAAGCATGGAATGGCAGTCGAATGCGATCCTGACAGGATGCCGGTCGATGAGTTCATCGATTTGCTGGTGGAATGGGAAATAATGGGTCATGAGAAGGTCGTGGATGAGATGTATATCCGGCACTTTCCCGGGGCGATAAACCGCTTTGCCATCAGTTGTCTTTACTTTGATGATCCCGTCAGTATTGCGGAGAGGAAGGGGCAATGGCGGGCGGTTGAGATCAACAACCATCCGCGATATGCGTGCATCGATAAATGCCGCCACACGTTCCTCAAATCCAAATATCACACGGGTCTGGGGATCGCCATAGTAACGGAGTTCGTCTTCATCGAGGAGAAGAAGGGGGCGAATGATCTCCGGGACTCCAGTACCGCCATGAGGGATGGATATCAGGAATGGATAGTGTTTTTTCACTATTATAACCAGATGAGGATATGCCGGGAGATTTGTTAACATTTGTGGGTATGTATTATCGGTGAAAATCAATATAACCTTCATCGGAAATGTACAGTCGTTCGACATCCGGCATCATATTTGTCCCCCCTGGAGATAACACAGAAAACGGCTTACCGATAGTCACGGATCCGACCTGATTCACCGACGGGTAATTGCGCCTGTTGGAGCCGCCCGGATAAATATTGGGCAATATATGAGGGGAACCGAAATTCATTTCGGCAGAAGACTGAAAAATATTAGACTGATGATGTCAATAAAACTTCTATAAAACGCTCTTTTGGTGCCCGGGCTTTCACATACCTCCTCCCGGGTTTCGTTCTAGGAACGTATGACTATAAGGGAAAACCAGATGCGAGGGTTGATGTGTGGGGAGGCTCCTGTTCATCAGACCCCCAAGTATTGCAATTTCGGTGCGCCCTTCCCGTTAATCCTACCAGAACCGGATGGAGAAGATGGTATTGCGATCAGTATCCCTTCAGTAAAATATACGGCCATGGCAGATTTATTTGGCATCACCTCATGAGAGGACACGGATAAGTTTGCCCTCACGGGACTTATACCGCTTCCGGCAGAATTAATTGATGCCTCCTGGATTGCTGAATTTCCTGTCGTGATTGGATGCCGCATAACCAAGCGTATAAAATTGGTACGCATACCCAGTTTATTGGTGAAATTAGGATGTGAAGATCGATAAATCCATGCTGGACGCAGATGGAAAGCCCGATCTTGCCAGACTTCAAAGGATAGACTTTGATGTCTTCAGATCCGAGTATTATTCATCGGGATCGATGGTTGGACAAGTGTTCAGTTTCGGGCGGAAATTTCTGTCTAGGTAAATCCTTTTTTACGCAATTTTTCGTCTGAAAAATTCCCATTTTTTCCACATGAGCTGCCAATTCCTGCACATACCGGATCCTAGGCGCGGGCAGTTATTTCAGTCTCATGATCAAATCGCCATCAGCTGTAACAAAATAACGCTTTACCAGCGTATCGTCGTTCATAGTACAATCCCAGCCGAAAACTTCTTTGATTTTCTGCCGTATCCGGGCTGTCTTCTGGCTGTCAGGGGTCTTTGGCTGATCCAGTCTTACCGGTACCATCATAATCCAAAAAGGTTTCTTTGGGGTATTAAAGGAAGGCAAATGCGGTGTGAAAGTATCGCGGGTTCTTTTTAGCATTCAGCAGAAAACAGAATTTCCAATGAATTTTGTTGAGGCACCGTACAAATGCTTTGATATACTGGAGTACCTATCACTTTCCTGATACATATGGCTCAATCACGTGAAGATCCATTCATCGGGAAAAAGGGAGCGGCGTTTTGTCTTCCGGATGCGGTAGGAACAAGCATCTGCCTGGACAGGTTCAGGGGGAAATGGGTGGTATTGTATTTTTACCCGAAGGATAATACTCCAGGCTGTACTATCGAAGCGATGCAGTTTAATTCTGCTCTCGAGAAGTTTGCCGATCTCGGTGCACAGGTAATCGGAGTGAGTGCGGATTCGTCCGAGAGCCATCAGAAGTTTGCAGAGAAACATAATCTTTCCATCCTGCTCCTCTCGGATACCGATCATGCCGTACTCAAGGCATATGATTCGTGGAAGCCAAAGACGATGTTTGGCAGGGAATTTCTCGGCATCCAGCGGGATACGTTCCTCATTGACCCCAAGGGGACGATTGTTGCCGTCTGGCGTAACATCAGCCCAAAAGGTCATGCGGAGGAAGTGAAAGCGGTGTTGCTCGAAAAGAAGAAATGAAAGAAGAGCAGATCGCTATAATTCCTGAATAGGAAGAACTGGTACCCGTATTCTGCCGGGTGACCTTCATAGAGCTCGATCTCCAGCTTACGAGGGCGGTAACCGTTTCTTCTGCTGTATTTTCCTGGAACTGGTGTTAAGGCGCGGAGGGCCGGACAGAGAACCGTGTGCAATAATTGCCACATCATTCTGATGCCAGTAACGGAAACCGAGCCGGCTTCGCAAAAATCAGAAAATTATTGCCCTGATAGCGAGTCCGGATAAAACCCGGTGGCATCACCATTTACCCTTGGATCTCTAGATGCAAATTGTGGTAAAACCAACGAGTATAATAACACTATATCATGAACATTCAGCCCAATTGATGCATTTTTAAGGTTTGCTCCAGTGGAAGCGAGGGGGTATAAAAAGCATCATCAATTTGCCGGACTGGCAGAATCACAAGAACATATCACACAATTCAAAAGAATATTTCCGTAAATCCAATTTTTTTTCGTAATTTGCGCTTGCTTCATGGCACATTGATCGGCGACGTCAATAAATTCATATTTTGTTCAAATCGCCTTCTCAACTTATCAGCATTATGGGAATGAAGCGATCTGAATGAAGACGGAACAAGAAGAAAAAGGGGCAATCACCGAGCGTGAAAAAGATAACTCCATTTTCAGGAAAAAAGAAGCGCGGAAAAGCGCATAAACTGCCGGTGGATTTAATCAAAATACCGGAATTCTCCTTTGAAATCCCCGGTTATTATTCCGGATTGACCACTAACGAAAGCCTATATATGACGGGAAAAACAAAGTCAAAAAATTCCACTCAGGAGAGGAAGGAAACCTGAGGTCTGGAGGGTGAGATATTTATGTCCCGGAAAAGTATTCCTATCATCCGAAAATGAAAAAAAACCACATAATTGACTTAAAGAGCATCGCAGCGAATGCTATGAAGAAATATGGTTTTGAGCCTCAGTTCCCTGCTTCCGTCATCGAAGAGGTCAAAGCAATGCGTATGTGGACGTTCCCGGCTAGCGGAAACAATAGTCGGGACCTGCGAATGCTCCTCTGGTCATCCATTGATAATTACGACTCCATGGATCTCGACCAGATAGAATTCTGCGAACTCAGTGAAAACGGGGAAATTCGGGTTAAAGTGGCAATTGCCGATGTAGACCTCTATGTCCGGAAACAATCCCGGACAGATGAGCACGCAGCCCATAACGGGACCTCCGTCTATACCGGTATCGAGACCTTTCCCATGCTTCCCGACAAACTCTCGAAAGGTATCTCTTCCCTGCTGCCCGGGCAGGACCATCTGGCCATCGTCATAGAGTACACCGTTCTTGTAAATGGGGCCACCCGTCCCGGAGAAATTTACCGGGCTACCATATCCAACAAGGCAAAATTGATCTACGAAGAAGTCGGTGACTGGCTGGAAGGAAGCGGAATCATCCCAAAAAATGTCCGGGATGTTTCTGGCCTTGAAGACCAGATTCATCTCCAGTGCGAGGTAGCCCAGCGTCTGAAAAAAAGCCGGATGGAACAGGGAGCACTCGATCTCGAGACGATCGAGGCTAATGCAGTTGTTGAAGGGGATTTGGTCAAGGACCTTGTTGTCCAGAAAAAGAATCTGGCACGAACTATTATAGAGGAGTTCATGGTTGCTGCCAACGGCACTACGGTGAATTATCTCGGCAAAGCCGGAATACCTATGATTCAGAGAGTCGTACGGACACCGCGGTACTGGGACGAGATTGTTCGTGTCGCAGCCCTCTACGGTGAAACCCTGCCGGCAGACCCTGATTCAAAGGCACTCTCAAAATTCCTTAACCGACGGAAGGAAGTCGATACGGAGCACTTCCCTGACCTGTCTCTTACAATAGTGAAACTCATAGGACCCGGGGAATACATGACCCTTAAACCCGGTGAACCTCCCTATGGCCATTTTGGGCTGGCTGTCACCGACTACACCCATGGCACGGCACCAAACCGGCGTTACGTCGATCTTATTATTCAGCGGCTCTTAAAGTCAGTCATCGACAAGGTACCCAGCCCATACACCGAAGAAGAACTTATCGAACATTCCCTTTGGTTGTCCGGGAGGGAGAAGGGATCCAAGAAAGTCGAACGCTTCATGCGAAAATCCGCAGCCGCAGTTCTTCTCCAGACCAGAATCGGGGAACTATTCGATGCTCTGGTAACAGGGGCTTCAGAGAAAGGAACATATGCCCGACTTATCACGCCACCGGCCGAAGGCCGGATTATCCAGGGCGAAGGTGGCCTCAGGGTAGGCCAGAAGATTCGTGTACGCCTGCTGAAGACAGATCCCTATAACGGATTCATCGATCTTGGGTATATCGGAACAAAGGTAATCTGATCCCACTGCCGGAAGGTTACCCGGATCGATTCCTTCTCCAGTTCTTTGATCAGAGGTTGTTCCTGTTACCAGGGAACCAGAAGGGGATATTCTTTTTAAACATTGGGAATGCCACCGGGTCGGGATCTTGAACGGCTTACTGCATGAATGCCATTCCTTATATCTATGAAGATAAAATGTCAACTCAATATTCCCCAGGTGGTGGCACAAGGAATGAAGATGATTCAGAAGTATTCCGTTTTCATTGCCATCTTTTTAATCGCCTGTTTTTTTGCTCTGGTCATTCCTGCCTGCACAGCAGCTTCCGGTGATACATTAACCCGGGGATCCCGGTTTGCGATCACGATAACCGGATTGCCAAATACCCCCTACTACATATGGGTGGCAAGCACATCAACCTTAACTGGAAATGCCGGAGACCAGCCACCGGTTATTGTTGGTGGTCAGAGTGGTATCCGGAAGGATCCCCCCGGAGGGCCTTATGCCATCGGGATGTATGCATTCAATAACGGGAATGGTCGCACGATCCTCGATGATGTTGCACCCTCAACACTGGACATGTCGAACACCAATTATTATGCCCTCGTTACAACCGATAGGGATGGACGTGCAATAGTCGCTTTCCAGACCTCCTCCGGCACGGCCACCCGGTCATTCTCCATTAAGGTCGAGAATCCCTCGTCTGCTGCAAACAACAATGTCATGGTCGAGCTCGGGCTCCTGGTAAAAATCACTGCAACTCCTGCAACAAAAGCCACCCCGCCTGCATCAAAATCATCAACAACAGTTCCGGTGACCTCTACAGTCACATCACCTCTGCCCGCAACGATAATAGTGACAACGATACCCGGTCCAACAGGGACACCTTCACAGGCATCCCCTCCGGGAGTTGAAGTTGGTATTCTTGCGATTATCGCCGGATTTGAATTCACAGGAAAACGGAAAATTTTCCGGTAAATTATGTTTCATGAAAGAAGACGCTGGAGTCACTCATGACTGTACTGTTTCGGGATGAGATCTCCGGTTGATCTTAATCAGCCGTATCTGACAGATGTTACCGCCGCCTTTCTTCCGGATTGTTCGTTGATTTATTGAAATTCCGGTGTGCATCTATCACATGCATCACGAGATGAATATACGGATTTTTCTTTCCGGCGTCACAATTTCCTTTTTTATAGCATAAAAAAATTCTTTCCCCATTACATACTGATAAGATATTCAATAGTATAGTGTTTATGATGAAATATACTGCACGGCATATACAAAAATTCATAAACGAGGGTAAAATTGATGCTGATCTCTGGACGGCACACTTTTCCCAGGTCTTGATATCAAACGTGCCTACCTGCAACGACTGCATGGATTATAAAACTAAAACCTGTGAAGGAAGAAAAAACCCGGTGGAATGTTTCCTCGCAATAAAACCTGACAGCCAGCAATCTTCGGGCCATGAGGGAGATGAAATCCCGATAGAGAACGAACGGAAGTTCTACCGGAGCAGCAGGGGTAATGTTAAATCACACCCAACCGGGATTCAGAAAGGATATGACCAGTCAAAAAAATAATTCCCGGAAAAACAGAGGAGTCGATTGCGAGGTCGTGTTTACCGTCTCGTGCAGAAGTCCTCACAGGTAGATAACAGAGTAAATATCCTATTCCGCGGATTTCCTTTTTTTCATTACTACTATTCCTGGACCGCACTCTGAAAAAAAGCATTCCGAAATCACCGCACTACTACGTCTGATTATATCCCAATCTATCGTGATGTTTGATGATTCCGGATATTTTTTTAAAGGATTCTTCTCTGAAAAAAGATTATGTGAAGATCGAGATGTCATTCTTAATCGCGATGGCTTCAACAATCGGCGTAAGTTTTGCTTCAGAGATGCCGGACTTGTCCATGTACATCTGAAGGATCTTCTTCTCTTCACCAGCAAGGACACCATCCGACATAGCAAGATCGCACAGGATGGCGAGTGTGGCAATCTTCTGCTTCTCATCAAGAATGTTGGCCACCAGATCGATCATACCGGGAAACGGGTTTGCCTTCATGACCCGCATCGCGGTATCTATAGATTTCCGGTCGCCTCGCACGATCTTGGCAAGATCGTTGATCTATGCTTCATCGATTACCCCATCTACCGCGATTACGGTTATGGCAGAGAGTACAAGCGTTGGCTTTGGGTCAGCGTCGCTGATTTTCCCGTTAGTTTGTCAAAAATTCCCATTCTCTTTCAACTTTTCTTATGATTTTTCTTTATTATTTTGTATGCCGGGGTAATTGGTTTTTCGATAACATTTTTTTATAGTGTCATTCGGCAGATCACCAATTTCTGCCTCCGCAGAGATCATGGGAAAATTGTTCTGACCCCCCCGGTTCTTTGACAATCGTTGCGTCCGCCTTTTCCCAGGACATTCCCAAAAATGCGAAAACATCTCATAAAGTCAACAAGAATTTGCTTATGATAAGGGAGAGATGCTGAGGGGGAATCAAGGAGATACCCCCTTGGGCTGACTCCCCCTCTCCTGGGGAGGAAAGGGTCACCTTCCCGGTCTCTTCAGGATATTAAAAAAAATGGACAGCAACAGGATTTCTCCAGATCTCCAGTTACTAATACCCGGCAGACCATACGTTATTGAGACAACCGAACCCCGTACTGATATCATGTCCTCCACGATCGATGATACCGATAAATTTCCACCCGGAAAAGATAGCGATACTCTGGGAAGTTTTTTCCAGCGGCCATTTTTTTTAAGTTTCACCATCGGCATCCCTTTTTGTTTGTTTAAACTGCTCTTCGGGATAACGGCGATCCAAATCGGAAGGCCGCAAGATCTTTTTCTCATGATCTCCGGGGGGGGTATCATTATCTGGGCGGTCGGTGATCTCACGATGAATATCGGGCGATCGGTACTTGACCTGCTCAACCGGCCAGCCCCATTTGAATTCTGTATTATCGCCCAGGTCGGGCGTATCATCCATAAACCGGGGGTTTTCCTTGCGTTCGATACATTCCTGACCTTTGCGATCATCTGTGCCATGCTCTGGTCTGGCTGGATCGCCAAACTAACCCTTTTTGAATCGGTCCTCTGGTATACTGCTACAACCCTGAACCTGATCAGTCTCTCGGTGGTATCCCTTTATCATGAGATTCGATTGACCTGATACCGAAACATGAACAATCCTGATCTCCAGCTGGTATCATGCGATTATTTCGACGCGATATTTACCCCAGGTGACTCCGATACCATCAGGACCAACGTTAGCAGCCACAGAAAAATGATGAATTAATGCCAGGATAAATTCACAGGGGATGATCACCGATATTCCCTGGGGGATACCGAAAAAGGAATAGATGTCTGGATCCCCCCGGAAAGATTCCCGGGATCTCCGGAACCGGATCTGTTCCTATAGAGAAGTTCTTATGCTCGAATGGCGTATATAGTAGCACAGTTTTATACTGTATGAGTAATACTATGTTCGAATCAAGAAATTTTGGCGGCTCCAGAAACTTTGGCGGCCCAAGGGACTCCGGTCCACGAGAAATGACAAAAGTAACCTGTTCAGACTGCGGTAAGGAATGCGAAGTTCCGTTTAAGCCGACTGAGGGCAGGCCGGTATATTGCAGGGATTGCCTGCCGAAACACCGGAAACCCCGGTTCTAAATTTATAAATTTTTAATTTTTTTAATTTCTTCTCTTGTTCTGATGTCTTTATCTCTTCGGGTTTATTTCGCATCATCACCGAGAGATTCCCGGCTCCGCATCTGGTAAAGAACCATCGGATCCATCTCCTTATCCATATCCGGGGCGGTCCGCATGATGACATTCGTGATCCCGCTGTTCACGATCATCTTCGAACAGAGAAAACATGGCCAGATCTGGGTGAGTTCATCGGTCTCTACATCAAACCCCGCAAGATAGAGAGTACATCCCCGCGCATTCTTACCTGCCTGAAGGAGTGCATTCATCTCCGCATGAACGCTCCGGCACCGCTCATAGTTTGAGCCTGAAGGAATATTGTGATCTTTTCTCCAGCAGGTATTGAGTTCTGTGCAGTCCATCTGTTTTCGCGGAGCACCCGTATATCCGGTAGAGACGATAGTATTGTATTCATCGACAATAATCGCGCCGAAGTTGCGTCGAAGACATGTGCCCTGATGGGCACACCGTATTGCAAGATCCAGAAAATAATGATGCCTGTTAGTTCGCATTCAACAGTGTATGGTAAAGCCGCTATTAAAGAAGCATGGTTTACAGTAACTCGGTTTACATTCAGGGTGCACAGGGTATGGTCTTTTTACATCACCTCATTGATGTTGAACTGTTGAATAGTATAGAGGATATCGCCATGGTTGAAGTCGCAGGCCAACCGGCGATTGGAATAAAAAAGACCGGAACCTACTCCTGATCCCCGAACTCCTTATGAAAGCCTGCGCATGTGCGGTCAAAAAGAACGTGGTGATTATCGTATCCGGCCAATCAGTGTCCACCTCATTTTAAATAATAAATCAAAGCCCCGGTCATGAGGACAATTTGAAGGATGGCGAAGAGAGGAACGCAATAAAATGTTATTTTGTGTGTTTTATGCCGGAATATCTGCATCGCACAATATGCGCCAAATGGCCCGAAGAATGCTAAAATTATCAAGGAACGTTCAGAGATTCGCCGTAAATTTTTGCATGCAGCACCCTTGTCACCCGCAAAAACAATAAAAACAACAAGGTTTACTGCGGCAAGGACCGCCAGGAAAATTATCAGATCGGTCAAGGATATCATCGTCTGGTAACGGTAATGTTATTCGCCCCTTATCAGTAATCTTCGGGATGACCATAAAGAACCATGGACCCGATTGGACATCCGGATCCAAAAGAATAAAAAAATGGAATGCCCGGGATACAGGAATCCTTCGGGCAGGGCGCAACTGGTCCCACCTCCTGATCTCGCCGGTATCCCTACCTCTACAGGCTAATCCCGGGACCCTTGAGAGTCCTGTTGAAGAATTCTGTCATCTCTTTCAATGCATTCCGGGCAACATCACTTACGTTCATCTGTCCATTCTGGACCATGAATCCATGGGGTTCCCCCTGGTATACCTTAAGCTCAAAATATTTCCCGGTCTGGTTAAGGACTTCTGCATACTTGTAGATATCAGTCACCGGGCTTGCCTGGTCGGAACTGCCGTGGATGATGAGCATAGGTACCGAGAGGTCGTCGAGATGATCTATTGGCCGGGTCTCGTTTGCAAAACCACCTGAATAGGGAAACCCGTACCAGGCAACACCTGATCTGAAGTCCTTCATCTGGGGCAGCAAAAGCATCGTATATCGTCCTCCGGCGCAGAAACCGGTAAGCCCGAGATGCTGTGCGTCCACATCCGGCCTTGTTTTCAGGTAGGATATTCCCGATTCTACAAGGGCCTGGACTTCTTCATCATCCGGTGATTTATTGAAGGTCTGCCACTGGGGTGCTATGACGACATAACCTTCCGACGCGAACATATCGACCAGAGTAAGATACCCGGGTTCAAGCCCATTGAATGAATGAAGCAGGACAATTCCCGGGTACTTCCCCGCACTGACCGGCGCACTCACGTACGCGGGATAACTCTTTCCACTACCGGAAATATTCACCGTAGCACTTGTCGTAGCAGGAGAGGTTTGTCCCGGATTAGTATTCGCTACACAACCGGCCGCTCCCAGGCATAAAGCCAATATGACCACAAGACCAAGTATTTTCATAGTTTCCAACCCCGTCGGTTACCCAAGGATGCCCGATCTGTTTTTCATCCCTTACACTGGCATTGTAGTACCAGGACACTATAATATTTTTCATACCTGCACATTGCAGGTTATGAACGGACAGGGAATCCTGATATTTCAAAACAAATAACCAAATGAAATCGGTTTATTATTAATTTTATCAGACGACATGAGAAAGGGCGATTCATTCCGGTAAATCTGCTGAAGCCTTTTTTATCGAAGAATTATTCATTTTTCAGGTAAAATCGCCATTTGCAGAACATTTCCGTCGGATGGGGATCGGGAGGCGCGAAAAAACATTCGACTCGTATCCGTGGATCAATTTCCTGTGCGAATCCGGTAAATTCCGCACGATGCATCTCACGGCAGATATATTCACCCTGGCCGCGCCGGAGTCTGGATTCCTGCGTCGGACATGACGGCACAGTAAGAATTACTTCATCTTCCCGTTCGTCGATATCATACCCCACGATCATCGCCCAGGGAAAATGGCGGAGTGCCCTGACAAACCCTTGCAGTCCTTTTCCCGTAACATTGAACCGGTTCACAATATCCCTGGCCGCCATGCCAGCAACGCGGCCCCACACCTGCTCATTGATAGTTTCGGCGGCGGGCTGACCGTAGCGGTCGGCGATATTAATAAACCAGAATGCATCCACGACCCGATAATGCCAGAGGAGAAATTCAAGATACTGATGCTTGTCTTCATCGGGCATCCGGTCGAATAACTCAAGATTCATAAATTCAGTGTGATATTCTTCAGGATAAGATAAGAAACTGTTGAGCGTGGGAAAAACCCACATAATAATGGTCATCAAACAAACTTTTATAAATAATTTTGTTGTATTAACTATACAATCGGATTATCTTACTTTACATTCCACCTGCTCTAAAACAGCGCTGACAGACATGATGCTCGATTATGAACACGAACTTTCCCTGATCAAAGATCTTCTCAAGAAGAACCCGGAGGGGATGAGTGTCACCGACATTTCAAAGGCGCTCAACAAAAACAAGAACACTATCGGGAGATATCTTGATATTCTTCTCATCTCCGGTCAGGTGGATATGCGAACCTACGGCATGGCAAAGGTATTCACGCTGTCCCAGCGTGTTCCCCTCTCCGCCATGCTCAGTTATTCAAATGAACTTATTATGGTCCTGGATAACGAGTCCCGGATCGTCGATGTGAACGATAACTTACTCCAACTCCTGAATCTTTCAAGACGGGAAACGATAGGAAAGAATGTCGCATACCTGAATCCGCCCGATCTGGATGTGCATGAATTGCTCGAGACGCTCACCAGCGGGTTCGAAGGAGTGGGAAATACCATCACGTTCAGGTTGAGAAATGAAGGAGAGCGGATTTTTAAACAGAAATCCGTGTCAACGGTATTCGAAGACGGTAAAAAAGGTAGTACGATTATCCTCGAAGACATCACCGAACATATGCTCGCGGAACGGGAGATCCGGAAGAGTGAAGAGCGGTTCCGGCTTATGGCTGAGAACATCCAGGACGGCATCATCATAATGGAAAATGATAAAACCGTCTTTGTGAACCGCCGCATTGCAGAAATCAGTGGCTATTCGTATGAAGAATTACGAAAGATGAATCCGCTTTCCATTGTGGCCCCGGAGGATCGCCAGCAGGCTGCTGACCAGATCCGGATGATGGAAACCGGGTATGAGGGACCCGGTAAACTCGAGATGTGGATTATCAGGAGAGACGGGGAACGACGGTTTGTGTATGGCCGGGTCACGAGATACAGGATTCAGTTACCCGGTACAGCTTCATTATCTTCACCGATATCACGGAACTCAAGGATAAGGAAGCTGCGCTCCTGCAAAGTGAGCAGCGTTTCCGTATGATGGTCGAAAACATCCAGGATGGCCTCATTATTGTTGAAAACGGAAAATTTGTCTTTGCCAACCGGAGAATTTCTACGATAACCGGGTATTCTTTGGAAGAGCTACAAAGAATGCGACCTCCGGATCTTGTGTCCCGGGAAGACTGCGAAAATATTGAAGATCTTGTTACCCATATTTGTCCCGGGTCAGAGGACGCAAGGGAGATTACCTTCTGGATCAACCGGAAAGATAGCAATCGCCGATGTATTTTCGGCCGTATCACTACTGCACTACGGGGGAGTGTAGTAAGCTCCTATATCACCATGACCGATATCACTGAGGCAGCGGAACGAGAAAAGGCACTCAGGGACAGGATCGCAGAGCTCCAGAACCTCATCGGATAAGAATTGCATACAGTCCTTTTTACGGTCATCTGAAATTAGGTTTCACACATTCACCTGTTCCAAAGATAAAGATGTTATAAGTTCCATGTATAATCAATAAGACATAAATTTATATATAATTACTTTCAACCTATACCAACATCCTTTCACCAGAGGACATCTATGACGAATACTCCGCAAAGAAAAAATTCTGATACTACGACTAGAAGAATCATGACGGATGCTTCGAACCATCGGCACAACACGTTATGGTGCATGAGTTTTATTGCAATCGTTATTGCTGTAATTATCATTTCTCCCGTTAGTGCGGCAAGCAAGTATATGGCCGGGAGCCCAGAACTATCTGCATACATATCCGGAACCAACGAAGTAAGTCCCGGGGACACCGTATCGCTGAAGGTGATCATCGAGAACAAAGGGGTAAACGAGTTCAAGTTTATCCAGTCGTCAATTGTCGAGCGGGACGATCTTCCGAATACTGCAAAATTCCTGACCGTATCACTTGCTGCCGGCGATGCCCCTGTTACGGTCAAATCCGATCCGCAGATGCTCGGAGATCTGAAGGGGAGCAGCATCGCAAGCTGTGTGTTCACGACAAAAATCCAGCCCGATGCTGCATCGGGGAAATACGATCTTCCTCTTATTCTGAAGTATTCCTACATGTATGAAGCAGAACAATACGGGTCAGACACCATCCAGTATTACTACAAAGAAAGAAATGAAACCTTCAGTCTTTCGATTAAAATTAAGCCGGAACTGAAGATACAGATACTTTCTGCCGAGGCGGAGCACCTGAACGCCGGAACTGAAGGGTATGTGACCCTTACCGTGAAAAATATCGGCCATGATGACGGTAAGAATGCCATTCTCAGGATTGTCCGCAATGAAAAAAGCCCGGTTATACCGACAACAAACAGCATCTATATCGGTGACTTTCCTGTTAATCAAACACTGACTGGCCGGTTTAAGATATCCGTCTCAAGCGACGCTGAAGAGCAGACATATCCCCTTGACGTACTGGTGAATTACGAGAATGGCGAGGGGGAACAGGTGACGACAGATGTTGAAACGATTGGTATGCCGGTCGGTAAAAAGATTGATTTTAATATCACCTCCCTTCCCGGTGAGATCGCTCCCGGACAGAAGAAAATAATTACTGTCCAGTATGTCAATTCCGGCGGTGCCACGGCATACAATGTTCAGGCCCGCATCAGTGCCGTCGATCCTTTCACCAGCAACGATGATACCGCATTCCTCGGCACTCTTGCACCAGGAGAAACCCGGGAGGCAGCCTTTGAAATTTCCGTAGATAAAACTGCAACCATCAAGGAGTACGCACTTGATTCAGAGATCCGGTACCGCGACGCACTTGATAATACCCTGATCTCGAACTCCCTGAAAGTCCGCGTCCAGGTCGGGGCAGACAAGGGTATTATCGCGGGTATACTCTCAAACCCGCTCGCGATCGCCGTCATTGCCTTAGTGATAACAGGTATAGGATTTTTCATCTACCGGCAGCGCAGGGAGTCCTGACAAAACTCATTTTTTTCTGTAATCAGGGAAAATGAACTCCGCTTCCGGCTCACCCATCACAAAGACATAAGGGAATTACATCAAAATATCCTGAGGATAATAAAAAACAAACCGGGAAATCGGGATTATATGATCGATAAAATTTTTGAAAAGATCGCCGGTGCCATCATCCATCGCCCGAAAATGATGCTTGGCCTGCTGGTCCTTGTCTTCTTTGTCGCGCTATATGGCATGACTCAGATCAGCATGGAGACGGGAACGGCTACCTATCTGAACAAGGATTCGGCAAAAGGGATCCTCAATGACAAATATACGGCTACGTTCCAGTCTGATACGCTCATCTTCATTATCGAGACGAACGACCCTCTCGACCCGAATATTCTGGCCTACGTGGATGAACTCGAGGCTACCGTCCGCCAGCAGCAGAATATCAAATCAGTCTATAGCATCGTCGATATCCTCAAGAGTCTGAATGGGGGAGAAATGCCCCGGACCCGTACCGGGGTCGACGCCATCATCGCACTGATTCCGCCTGAAACCCGCACCACCGCGGTTCCTTCCAACGTGATGTCCCTCGTCCAGATCCAGCTCTCCGAGGGATTGTCAGAAAAAGCCAGGAATGGCGCACTCGACAATGTAATATCTGTTGTTGATGCATCCAACCCCCCGCCGGGAACCAGGGTGACCGTCACGGGCAGCCCTGCGTTCTCCAAAGAGATGTCCAATGCACTCATGAGCAATATGGGTGTTCTCATCGGTGGCGCCATGGTCCTGATGATCATCGTAATGGGCATTCTCTTTGCCTATGTCCGCTACCGTTTCCTGCCGGTTATCCTCGTTGGTACGGGGCTTATTACCTCACTAGGACTTATGGGCCTAGCAGGCATCCAGCTGAACATGGCCGTGGTTGGTGCATTCCCGGTACTCATCGGTCTTGGGATCGATTATGCGATCCAGTTCCATGCCCGGTTTGATGAAGAGTCGCGGAAAGGATCCCTCGATAACGCGGTCTTCATGACCGTAACCCGTACCGGTCCTGCCGTCATGTACGCGATGCTCGCAACCTGCATGGGATTCCTCGCGATGTTCATCTCCCCGGTGCCCATGATCCGGTCGTTCGGTCTCGTGTCAATTATCGGAGTAATGTGTTCGTATTCCATGTCTCTCATCGGCCTTCCCACCATTGCGATCCTCCTTAACTATAAACCCAAGGTGCAGAAAACCGATCTCTGCTATGCGGTTGGGGAGGGGGCATGCGATTCAATAATCGGGGATTCTACAAAACCACCTGCATCTCGTGGAAAGAAGAAAAGTTCCTGGTCCTATGGCCAGTTCCTCACAGATACGTCAGTAAAGATTGCCAAAAATCCGGTACCGATCCTCCTTGTCGCCGGGCTTGTGGCAGTAGTCGGATTCCAGATTGACACCATCATCCCCATCGAGACCAGTGAGAATGCTTTTGTCCCCAGTGATATGCCCGCTTTGATCTCGATGAACAAAGTCGCGAGAGTCATCGGGGCAACAGATTCCGCGTCCTTCTATGTACAGGGACAGAGTGTAACTGATCTTGATTGCGTGAAATGGATGAAACTCTTCCAGGATTATGAGCTCGCTCATCACGCAAAACTGACCCGGGCAACGAGCATTGTTACCTATATTATTGCTTATAACGGGGGTGCAATGCCTGATACTCAGGACCAGCTGAACGCGGTGCTTGAAAAAATTCCGCCAGATATCAAAAAACCCTATCTCAGCGGTTCCCTGGATGCCGTGATCCAGTTCGGTACACAAAAACTCGAATCAACGGAGAGATCGTCCTTAAAAGAACAGATGGTTAAAGATATCGCATTCCTCCAGCCACCGGTTGGAATCGTGGTACAACCTATCGGGAGTTTTGATCTCTTTACGTCCCTGATGGGCGAACTATCATCGTCCAAGGAGAGTATGACCTACCTGGGGTTCATCCTGGTCTTCGTATTTCTCGTGCTCGTCTATCGTCACCTCCATGCGGTATCGCCTCTCGTCCCGATCGTTATTATCATCGGTTGGAATGCGGTCGCAATGTACACACTCGGGATCGCATATAACCCGCTTACGGCAACACTGGGATCGATGACCATAGGAGTTGCAGCAGAGTATACGATCCTTGTCATGGAGCGGTATGCTGAAGAACAGGAGCGGTTGCATGACCATCTTGCTGCCATCCAGGAAAGTGTAAATAAGATAGGTACCGCAATCACGGTGTCCGGTCTGGCAACCTTCTTTGGGTTCTCCGCGCTCTGCCTTGCCAGCTTCCCCATTATCAGCAACTTTGGTATCACAACCCTTATCGCCGTCGGATTTTCACTGATGGGTGCGATCTTTATCATGCCGGCAATTCTTTCCCTCGTGGGGGAATTTACTGACCGGCTGGAAAAGAGGAAGAAGGGTTCTGAATAATCCGGAACAACCAGAACTTTTTTTTAATACCGGTTTTCGTACCGCGAGGTATTTAGGGAAAGAAACGAGGACTCTTATTCAGCAACAGGGAGCAGGGAATGGAAATCGTTCTGGAAGCAAAAAATCTCACAAAAACGTATGGTGATGTAACCGCTGTTAACAACGTCTCTCTGAAAGTAGAGAAAGGTGCACTCTTCGGGTTACTTGGCCCGAACGGGTCCGGGAAAACCACCATGATCAAGATGCTGACCGGACAGGTACGCCCGACATCGGGTTCAGCAATAGTACTCGGGCTGATCGTTGAAGAGGATCCTGTCGGAGTGCGGGAACGTGTGGGAATCATCCCGGAACAGGAGACCCCACCCAGTTTCCTGACCGCAATAGAGTACCTCGAGTTCGTCGCGGCAATACGTAAGATCCCGGACATTGAGAGAAAAGCGGACTGGTGGTTCGATTTCCTCGATTTTGCCGACAAGAAGAATGTTCTCTGCAAGGACCTTTCACGGGGAACTCGCCAGAAACTGATGTTCACCCAGGCTTTCATTCATGAGCCGGCGCTCGCATTGATTGACGAGCCCCTGATTAACTTCGACCCGATCATGCAGGATCTCGTCAAGGATTACCTCGCAGGATATGTCAAAAAGGGTAAGACGATCTTCATCTCGACCCACATTCTCGAGGTGGCAGAGGAGATCTGCTCGGGATTTGCAATCCTCCACAAGGGCACCCTGCTCCACACCGGCCCGGTTGCCGAACTGACAGGCAGGAATGAGCACCTGGCCTCCTTCTTCCTCTCGCTCGTCCGGAAGGATAGCCATGTTTGAACTGTTCACCAGTATGGTGAAAGAGGAGTGGCGGGTCCATTCCACGATGTTCGGCAGCCTCTCCTTTGCCCTCTTCCCGGTCATGATCTTCGGGATAGCGTTCATGGGATCGTTCCTCCTCCCCCTGATGCGGGCCACCCTGCCAGCCGGCAACCTCACCCTGATCATCCACGCGAACTACCTGATGCTCGGGATCATGGTCGGGGGGTTCGGGCTGCTGGGCAACGAAGTGATGAACCGGCGATTCGGCCAGGCAAGCCTGCTCGCCTACTCTGCCCGGAGCCTCCCGCTCTCCGAGAAATTCATCTTCCTGAACTTTGTCATCAAGGACACGGTCTATTACTTCTTCCTCTGGGTCCTGCCCTTTGGTTTCGGGTATATCCTTGCATCGCCGTTTACCGGTGTTCCCCTTGCAGCTGCCCTGCTCCTGCTTCTCACCCTGACGTTCTCGTTCCTCTTTGGTCTTTGCGGTGTCTTCTTCCTCTCGGCAGTTTATGCCAGATCACGACCGATACTCCTGCTCGTCCTACTGGCTTTTGGTAGTGGCATGGGCGGCATTTCAATCATGACGGGCATGAATCCGGTGCTCTTTTTTCCGCCGCTCCTCCTCAACAGTGCGTTCACGTGGTTAAACTTCCTGATCTCCTGCATCGTGCTTGCACTCCTGTTCGGGGTCGCGATCCTGCTGTTCAACCCTGAATCGGTAGGATCGGAGAAGATGTACCGTGACTCCTTTGTGCCCCTCGTGCGGCGGTTTTCGTTCCTGCCGAACCCCCCTCTCGCCGCCAAGGATACCCTCGACCTGTACCGGAGCGGGAGCCTGGTCGGCCAGACGATTTTCTCGTTCCTCCTGCCCCTCGCGGTGATCTGGTTCTTCCTCTCCCTGCTGGGCCCGTTCTTTCCGCCCCATGGCCTGCTCTTCATCGTTGCCATCACCACCGGTATAATCGCTTCAACGATGTACACGTGGGTCACGATGTTCGACACCTTCGGTCCGTATGCCTGTCTTCCCGTTGCAGTCAGTACACTAATTGCGAGCAAACTCACCACGTTTGGGGTTCTCCAGGTGATCCCGGCCATCTTCATCGCGGTTGTCGCACTCCTCTCCGGGGAGGCTGCGTATCTTGCTCCTGCGGTCGTGCTCACGATCTCGGTCTCGTTTTACGCAGTGAGCGTCATGGCCTGGCTCTGCGGGCTCTCCCCCAGTGTGCTGGTCTACGATGTCAGGGTACTTTTCGTATACCTTGTCCTTGTCGGCATTGTCCTGACTGTCTTCACCTCGGTTTCCTTTGCAAACCCGTACTTTGCCCTCTCGGCAGTCATTCTTGCCATCCCCACGTGGCTGCTGATCCGGAAAGCGAAGGTCCGCTGGGATGCAGTGGATCCTGAAGGGTTCTGAATTTTTAAAAAAAATAGTGCCTGATGGGGCAGGGATATCATCTGCCTGTTGGGTTTCGGCAATTCATGCAACTTGTCCTGGTGAAAAAGCGTTGAGTCGTTCATAAGGAAGATGAATAAACATCCTCTTGTCAGCCCGTCATCTCTCTACATGGCTTCCGTCACAGAACGGTTTATTATACGATTTTCCGCAACGGCACAGGGTCACACGATTCCGGACTTCGTAAACATGACCTTCGGACGATTCAACCGGAATACCACCTCTCACCCAGAGCGGACCATGTTCACTCCGTGGGGGATACTCAATGACTACAATGGATTTTTCATAATCTGGTTCAAGTGCCTCTCCGGTTTTTTTGTCCCAGACAACCAGACGCCCGGACGGGCAGTTAGCTGCTTCTTCGATGGCAATTTCCCGGGCCTCATTATTGTCTGATTGCCGGGTAAGGTTCCATATTCCCCCGGCACGCATACAAAACCGGGCATGGACGCACATATTATCAGCGTCAGTCAGTGATAAGGTTGGCCCGGTAATTTTTTCTGCCTGTTCAAGATACGGTTTATCGTCTGCCGTCTCAGTCCCGTCGAAATGGATTTTTGCATGGGTACCATCACAGAAGGGTTTATTTTTCGAATGGCCGCACCGGCACAGGGAATATTGTTCCTGCAGGGGGAATGTCGTAACCTCATGCCATGAACTACAGTATCCTTCTGAATCGTTGCGGATCTCTTTTATCTGGAGGGGGATGCCCCCGGAAACGATGTAGGGGCCGTTTTTAATTACCCGGATTCTCAAGGAATTGTCATTTTTCGAGCCGACCGGTACTTTTTTTGGGGACATGATTCTTCGCGTATCCTTTTTCACCGGTATCTCTTAAACGGTTTCCGATCCTCCATTTTATCCTGCCGGATCGTGTCAATCGTAAGTGATTCAATACTGAATTAGAATGTGAAAAAAATTATTCGTATCAGGTATCTTCGGTCTGGCTGGCAGGGCAGAAATTGCAGATAGAATAGTACACATCCTTTTCCTTGTCGCGGATCAGGCAATAATAGTCCCTCCCACGCTGTTCAACAGAAAAACCGCCCGGGAAAGGCATACCTACGGGATGTCCCGGTTCATCAAGGACGAACATAGTAAACGCGGCTATAAGGTAATAGAACAGGCGGTTCTTTGGATTCTGGAAGTAAGGGTTACGTTCGCAGGAGTCATTCCACGAAAAACATCCCTCAGGCACCATCACGCAGAATTTACCAAATGTCTCAGGGTCGCGGAGAGGAGCATCCATCCGGTCGAATGCCTTGTTGCGGTGCATAGCAAGGAGCCGGTGGTGTTTGCCAAAGATCTGCTCGCGGAAGTAGGGGCGAATTGATTCCCGGTAGGGTGAAGGCAGTTTTTCAATCTCGCTGTGGAGACGACCCCCGATGATCTGAAGATCGAACATCGAATACGTCTGGATCTCATCGGCGAGAATATGTCCCAGCTCACCCTTGTTACGGGCAGTTCTGAGTCTTATTACGATATCCAGGATTGATGTCGCTGCACTGGTGTTTTTTTCTGGGAGTGGGATTGGTCTTACATTTTCCATGACTGCCGTACCTGTAGACTATTAGATTGTCTTTCAGGAGTACAAGAAATAGATATGTATAATTCTCAGTACCTCTCTCGGAAAAATCGATGGTTGAATGATTATAAACGCGATTTCCCCGCAAAGAATGGTTCAGATTATTTCCATGGGTCGGAGCAGCCCAACAGGTCTTTCCTAAAAAAATAACGTACCGGATTACTGCGGATAGAGAAGATAATCCCCCTCAATTCTTACCCTCGCGTTTCCCCCGAAAAAAACTGTTCGTTGCATCTTAGAAGCGTCACTGACTAGTCGGATGATATTAGGGTATTCCCTTATCCTGCCCTGCTCGATCCGGATCATCTGACCATCCCATCTGCCGGCATTCAACAGGTAATAACCGAGCGCCGCGTTTCCCGAACCCGTGGCAGGATCTTCGAGATATCCGAATATTGGGGCAAAGACCCTCGTGCGGTAAGCGTTCTTCTTCGATGAAACGTCGTCGGTAAAGACAAGAATGATCTCAATATGGTTGGTGAGGCAGAACTCTTTCAGATTCTTCTGGTCGGGACGGAGGGACAAGAGGGCATCAAGGGATGAAAGAGGTACGATCAGGGTTGCAAGACCGGTATTGACCAGCATAATCCGGTCCTTTTCGGTAATTTCTCCGGGGGGAATTTTCAGGGCGACGGCAATATCGTCCCGATCGAATGAAGTGGCAGGAAAATTTGGCAGCGGAGTGCTGACAAAAACGGAATCTGTCGATGCAATCTCGTTCCGGACGAGCAGGTCCCGTCCCTGCACGTGGATACGGGCAATAGGATCCCAAGCCCGTGCACCATCATTTTTTATGAGATCGTACATAACCGCTATGGTGCAATGCCCGCAGAAAGCAACTTCACGTTCTGCGGAGAAGAACCGGAGACCGGTATGCCCTTCATCGGGATAGACAAAGGCAACCTCGCTGACATAACCTGCAAGTTCCCGGGCTATCTGTTGCATCCCCGTAACCGATAGTGCGTTCTGATCCGGCAGGTATATACACCCTGAAGGGTTCCCGGTCGATTGCCCGTCAATAAACGCATCAATTTTTTTAAAACGAAGACGCTGCAAATACTCACCTGTAAAGTCTCATTTTGTTCCGGATATACTGATGCGGTCATGAGTTATGGGAGTTTGGAATACTATTAAGTCAGATCATGGCTCGTGACTCATGAAAATAGCGTATCAGCGCACCTTCAATTCCCGACAACTTGATCCCGACTGAAGGTTTTGCCAGGATCGTTCCCTTCAACGGCTCCATAATTATGCAGGAGAGGAATTATCCATTTCACATAGTGGACGTCATTCTGGCTTACAAAGCGGAGAGGGTAGTCTGGCGTGTATCTGTTTTTTCAAGTGATGAGAGCCGTAGCCCGAGAAGCCGTATTTTCCGTTCATCGATGGTCTCACGAAGAAGGGTGCGTGCACAGGTCCTGATAACGTTTTCGTCATCGGTGCTATGGAGGAGCGTGCGGGCTTTTGTCCTGGTAATAAAACCCGTGTACCGTACTTTGACGGTGACGGTTTTGAACCTGAAATGATCTTCAACAAGACTCCGGTGCACCTCCTGGACAAGGGTGTCCATAGTCCGTGAGATAACCTGGATATCGGAGGTATCTGCATCAAAGGTTCTTTCCCGGGACAAGGATTTCATCTCGTCGTGTTCTTCTATCTCACTGTCATCGATCCCCCGGGCGATACCCTGCAGGGAGACGGCTCCCGGGCCAAACCGTTCGATCAGTGACTGGATATCATAGTGTGCAAGATCACCAATCGTATTGATGCCGATCTCGAAGAGTTCCGCCTCTGATTTTTTTCCAATGCCGGGTATCTTTCTCACCGGCAACGGTGCAAGGAACCCGCTCAGGTCTTCAGGTTCAACAACGGTTAGTCCATCCGGTTTTTTAAAATCCGATGCTATCTT
Organism: uncultured Methanoregulaceae archaeon; assembly: GCA_963829225.1. Lineage (GTDB taxonomy): Archaea > Halobacteriota > Methanomicrobia > Methanomicrobiales > Methanospirillaceae > Methanoregula. The sequence continues at coordinate 293,432 of CAWHHQ010000003.1, forward strand.
TGCGACGATCTTGCCTGGCCCGACCCCAATCGAACAATTCAGTCCGATTCGGGTGCGTACTGTTTTTTTTATTTCGGCCGACAACTCACGAGCCGCAGAAAAACTCCCCAGACGGCTTATGTCGAGGAACGCTTCGTCGATACTCACCTGCTGGAGCGGAAATCCATATGAGCGCAGGATGGCCATAACGTCTGCAGAAGCCTGCACATACCGGGGGAAATCCGGGGGAGGAAAATTGCCTGAGGGCAGAGGACAAAAGCCTGTGATATTGGCATCGCTGACCGGATCCCGAATGCCCGGGCTTCATACGAGCAGGTTGATACCACTCCCCGTCCCTTCCCATTCCGTGGATCGGCACCGACGACAACAGGTTTTCCCCTGATTTCAGGTCGCTCCCGCATCTCAACCGATGCGTAAAAACTGTCCATGTCGAGGTGGAGGATGATCCGGCTGGCCGGTTCGTGCATGGACCCGTTCCGGGATAACGAACCGGTATAGTGGTGATCTGCTGAACCTCTTGCCATATCAGTTCACCGGGCGAGTGAAATCATTCAGTGTGCACTGACGTTGCCGGAGAGTATTCCTGAGCAACGCTCCTTCTTCAACAAATCGTCGTATAGGAAGGGTGAAACTTCCGGAAAGATGCGATAATGCAGACCTGATATCCTCAAACTCCAGAGCCGGTTGCAGCATTGCACTTCTTACATTCTCCCGGACGTTAAAGACCCCCATGGGCACGTAACCTGGCAATGCCTCCCGGAGGATGATTGCACCAGCCTGTTTTTGTTCCTTCGCGAGCGCCTCAAGCACCGCCATTTTACAGGTGTAGTAGCAGCCGCCAAGGGGAGAATATCCGGTTTTTTTCTTATTGCCCTCATGATCCGAAAAGACCAGCTCTTCATCACCCAGTATATGGACGAAGGCCTCCGACCACTCATACTGCCAGCCGGTCGGCATGAGGATTACCGCATAATTATTGTGGAGGCTCGAAAATTCATGAATCCGCCAGGTATCGATAAGTGTACATTTCTTCACATCGGCGAGCAGGCGGTCCCCAATCATGGTATCGCAGGCCGTTATCGACCACCGGGTCGGGACAAGGCTCCTCCGGTGTTTTTGCCCCATGGTACCGACAGAAAATGCTTTCTGGATACTGGAGAAGGGTACCCTTTTCTTGTGAAGGTCAATCACCGCTTCACGGGATTTCAGGTCAGTGTCGTAATATACATGTTCAAGATCACGGTTCCATTTTCCGCTTTGAATCTCGAATTTCTCGATGGGCGCACTGGGCCCGAAGGGTGTGTGCTCTTCAGAAAATGACATTCCCTGGGGCTGGCTGGCAAACGAGACCTCACTCTCAACTGATCGTTCTGACAGCGAGATATCCTGGAGTTTTTCGATAAACCGGTTATCCAGATCCGACGTGTTTACCCGGTGCTTTCCCCGGACGAGGTTAAGACGGTACCCGATGATATCTTCCTGGGTCTTGCATCCGGATATCCATGATTCGGGCATATCCATTATTGCCGTGTCCCCATGCCGGGGAGCTATCATGGGACCGGCATACACATCAGGATAATTCCAGACTGCCGATGAACACCGATGGAGGGGAGCTGCCATCCAGATCCTTTCCTACGACTACCGATTTCATCTGCATGGTGGCTGTAGTCAGCTGTTTGAGATATGCACCTTTACCGATCATCTCTTTGAAAAAGAATAAACGGGGAACAGTTAAGGATTATCGGATGCGGGGAGAAAGTGAAATGAGTCCTTAATTGAAGAACATGGATGGGTATAAAAACCTTCACTCGTGGTTCAATAAGGATCGGGACATACGAAATTCCGCGAACAAGAAACAAAACAACTGCAGGGGGGAGAGATCCTGTTACCGGTCAGGAGATCGTTTCATCGGACTGACATCAGCACCCTCCATCTCACCCATCGCCCAGGCATACCGCTCCCGTATTGAGGGGGGAAGTTCTTTTTCATTGACCGGGACAAATCCGAACCTGCCATAAAACCCGGTCAGGTTCCGGATTGAATGCATAAAGAGGGGATCATGGCCGCAGGCTTCAACCAGGCCCCACAGTACCGCGTGTGCATACCCATGACCACGGTATATTGCGGGAGTAAACACCGCATCCACTTCAAAACCATCCGGGTGCTTCCGGCACCGTGACAGAGAGACGATCTCCTCTTTGACAAATCCCGCAAAGATCCGGTCGGTCCGGGGATCTCCCTTCGTCGGGTGATATTCGATCCAGAGCGCCTCTGCACGGGGAAATTCAGCCGAGCAGAGTTCCCGGACAATCGTACCGGAGCTGTGACGTGCCCGGTAAAGAGACTCCGCAGATGTATCGGGAAGGGGAAATGCCAGAGCCTCCTCTTCCGTTCCTTCAATCCTATAACCCTTCGGGGGCACATGGATAACAAACCGTGCACCTTTGCCTTCCGTCCCGTTTTCCGAGATGGTCATGCCCGTTACCCCGAGAATCTCCCGGCATATGAATAACCCGAGGCCGTAATGCCCCCCGGCATTATACTCAAATATCCGCTGTTTCATGCCTGCCGGAATCCCGACGCCGTCATCCTCCAGAAGGAGATCCAGTCCTTCGGGAGTCTCGTGGTACGTTACGATGACATTTTTCGTTGAAATCCCGTGGATGATCGCATTACCGGTGATGTGAACAAGAACGTCTTTGAACAGGGGATCAGCATACATTTCAAGCCTTTCTGTCCAGAACCTGAAGGAGACCGGTTGGACCGGTTGGTGGATATCCGGAGAATCAAGAATTTTCCGGACGCCGAGCCATGCCGGAGGGGAAAGACCGAGATTTTTATAGGATTCGGCGAGTCGGAGCTGGCGTGTCAGATTCGCTGAAAGTTCCCGCATCCGGTCAAAAAAAACCCGTACTGCAGTATCATTACATTGCACTTCCGCTTCATCTGCCGTTTCTGCCATCTGATCGACCGTCCGCTGGAGGTGATCGTTCGCGATGCGGGAAAGGAGACTGAGCTTATCATTGGCGATCTTCAGTGCTTTCTCGGCATACACGCGGCGGGTAATTTCTACAAAGGTAATGATCGTCCTCCCGGAGGGGAGCGGTGCAGCAGAGAGGAGAACGGTTTCGGAACCTCCGTCAGGCAGGAGAAAATCCGTCTCGGCCACAAAGACAGTCCCTCCGGAGTTAAGCCGGGAGAAGACGTTCAGTTCAGAATCCCTGCCCCAGAACAAGCCCGGGGATGCTCCTTTCAGCTCACTGGTCGTCCTGTGGAGGACTCTGGCCGCTTTTTCGTTTACCTCCTCGATAATCCTCCCCTTTTCAGTATCCCGGATGAGTATGTTGCCTGCCTCCGACTGATAAAAGACCCCCTGATACAGATCTTCACGTTCGCGGAGCCTGAATGAGAGCCAGGCAATCAATTCTCCGATGATGATCACGACGATGGCTCGTACGAACGCCTCGGTTATGGTGCCAAATGAGCTCCCGGCAACGAGGATAACAATCAGGAGATATGACCCGCCGATACATGCCGCGATGAATAATCCCCATTTCGGGTATCGGTAGGCTGCAATCACCACAGGGATGTAGAGGAGGTGAGGAATAACAACGGAAATTCCCCAAAGGAGACCGATGAGGTTGATGAGAATGGCAAGGAAAGCGGAGGCGCCAATGATGGTATCCCAGATGACATCACGGCTGGAAAGGATTTCGTGCAGGGTCATTGGTTTTTTGCTCCTCATTTTTTTGGATGGCCGGCACACATTCCCGGTACCCTCCTGTAGGTGACGTATATACCATCTGCATTAATTCATATGTCTGATGATGATTGTGGCCGGGACATGGTATTATCATTCCGGTCAATTTTCCTGAAGGTGTATGTTCTTTTGCCCCCGCAATACATATGTTAATCGTTTCGGACACCATTGGTATATGACAACGGAGTTGTCTGAATTAGGAATAACAATAATAATGATGCCTTTGACCCGAACGCAGTAAATGAAGATGGATCTCCTGTTGTCCGGGTGCGGTTACCCAAGAAATGGGCCAATGAACAGTTCGCTTTTGCTGATCTGATGATGGGCGCAAATCACATCCGTGTCAGATGTTATGACGGCGTCACCCGTATGGGCAGGATCAAAGGAAAGATCAAAAAACGGGTATGGATACGGGAAGGCGATATACTCATCGTTACACCCTGGTCTTTCCAGGATGAAAAATGCGATATCATCTACCGCTATCTCCCCCCCCAGGCTGACTGGTTACGAAAGAACCGGTACCTGTAATACGTCATTTTTTAAATTTTTACGGTTCAAATACCTTAAGATCCTCTTTATTTTTTTCCGGAATCTGGCAGGATCTCTCATTTGATCTCACCGTTAATTTCCCCGAAATGTAAAAATAGGGGAAATTTTTGCTTTTTTACAAACATCTCTTTAACGTGTCATAAAAGAAAACATAGTTACTCATATGCGACCCACCGAAAAGAATATCAGGATAATTCGTGACAAGTTAAGCCGGATCGGCATCGGCGAGAAAAAAATGAACGATGAGATGATTCTTGCATCCTATGGCATCAACAAATTCGGCCAGTTGTGTGCAATACCGAAAGTAATACCTCCGGCCCAGTAAGACAGCCAATATTTTTTAGTCCCTTACCGTATACCCGGCACCGGAAAGAATTCTCGTTATCTCCCTGTCCCATCTCTCGTCATCGGGTTCATCTATACCATCGATGCATCTTTTCCAGAGGCAGGACAGATCAGCATTGTCCGAGTAGAACGCACGCTGGTACATGACGCGGCCGGCCCTGTGCCCCCGCGAATCCAGGATAAGCAGACGCCAGCATCCGTAATCCTTACAGATCTCCGGGCGGGTCAGGTGAACCGTGCAAAAGGCTTTCCGGTCTGCTGCACTATATCGCAGAAACGGACAGGCTTCCTTATGGTCCAGAAAAATGCTTTTGTCCGCAAAGAGGGAGTACTTATCCCGATCGACAACGACGATGTTTTTTTCACCGGTATATTGATTATTGACCAGAAACTCAAAGTCGCCATGGGTTTCCTTAATGCTGTGTACCTGGCCCATGTAGTGACAGCACTCCCCGCATTGCAGGCACTCGAAGACCATGTTCGAAAACTTCCCCGTTAACGGACACTTTGCCAGATAGCAAGCCCAAATTCAAGTGCGATCAGGATAATGATGACCCACTCAAGAAAGTTTGAGTGCTGAATTCTCACTTCGTCGGAAAGCATCGAATAGTTTTCCCGAATCACGTCAATCTTCCGGGTCACACTTTCACTCCACTGCCTGCTGCGGAGCACTTTTAATGCCGTGGCATAGACCCGGGCGTAATAGACATCTTCCGTCACCTTTATGAGGTTGTCGACCTTTTCGATAATTTCTGATATTTCCGCGTACGCCTCCATCTGCTTTGCCATGATTACATGGTACTGACGACTCCGGCGAAATTGTGATAGCCGGTCGGCATGTTCAATGTCATCATACATTTTCTCCATTTCACGCGTGAGTTCCCGGTCATAGTAACGCAGCTCAAGAACCTGGACATTGGCAAATTCAATAAGGTCGATCAGGTCTGTCGGGCTCTCCGGATTGCACAGGAGGGCTGAATCCCAAGAGAGAATCGCAAGATCTTCGGTAGTATAACTCAGTGAATTCTTGATTATCTCATCCCGCATCTGGGGCGAAGTATTGATCCTTTCCCCGATTAACAGCGGGACAGGATCGATTAAATCGTCCCGGTGGTCAGTTACATAGATCGTATAGTCCTCAAAGAAGTCCGGGTCGATCGCAAAGCTTTTGATGTGAGGTTTGATGATCTCCCCCAGCGTCCTGAGATACTGGACATAGAATTCGGATAACCCTTCCTGGCCGGCAAAAAGGAATGCTATCTCTTCGAGAGTGGAATAATGTGCGTTCCGGTTTTCATAGATAAAACAAAAACTGATTGCACCGATATCATATACCCGTGCGACTACCGAGAACTCGAACGGCTTACCGTCACGTTCCACCCGGATGGGGTGCATCTGGATCATGAGGGGGGGCTCCTCGATCCTGATGGATTTTTGTTTGACCCTGACAAAACTTGTCCGTGCCGTAAAGTAATTCTGGGCAAGAGCTTTTTCCAGCCAGTCGAGATCGATCTCCCTCCCGATATCATAAATCCGGTAAGAACCGGAGCGTAATCATGGATCTTTTCCTCCACCGCAATCCTATCAGGCAGATTGGTCGTTGATGACGATAATTATTCTCTGTCTTTTATGAATTATAACGAAAAGCATCATTAAGTACTAGTGCACCGAACCATTCAGATCAGCCAAATGCTGGTCAGTCTATGGTGAAAGCCGATGCGGGAGAACGGAATGAGGGAGAACCCGGGACGAGCTGCAGCACTTCTCCTGATGATACCAATATTATCAGGATCGATCACCTTTCAAAGATCTTCCGCGAGAAAAACCGCAGTGTAACCGCGGTCGACGATGTCTCTTTCGAGGTCAGGCGGGGAGAGATCTTCGGCCTTCTTGGTCCCAATGGTGCGGGAAAGAGTACCTTGATCCGGATCCTGACCACCCTGCTCACACCCACCTCAGGCACGGCGTGCGTAGGCACATATGATATCATCAGCGCTCCTGAAAAGATCCGCAGTATTATCGGGGTCTGCCCGCAGAATAGTACGCTCGACGTTGAACTTACCGCTTATGACAACCTTGAATTTTACGGGAAACTCGTGAATGTCGACGACCGTATCCTGGACAAACGGATCTGGGAGCTCCTTAAAATGACTGAACTGACCGACCGTGCCCATATGAAAGTCCAGACCTTCTCCGGGGGTATGCGACGGAAACTTGAGATCGTCCGGGCATTTATCCACCATCCCCTCATCCTGTTTCTCGACGAACCAACGATCGGGCTCGACCCGGAGGCCCGGCACGAGGTCTGGCAGCAGATCTCCAAGCTGAATGAGGAAAAAACGACCATTATCCTGACGACCCATTATATGGACGAAGCGGAAAAACTTTGTGACCGCATCGCTTTCGTTGACAAGGGACGCCTTATTGCTCTAGATATACTGGAGAACCTCAAGCAGTTAATTCCCGCAGGTGACCTGATTGAGATCGGTTTTGATAAACAGGACGACCGGATGCTTCCGGCGTTCCGTGAAAATCCCCTGGTCACGTCCGCTGAAGTCAAGGGCCAGAAACTTATCATTTCTGCAAAGAACGGCAGCAAAGTGTTACCAGAAATTGTTGCAGTGCTGGAAAAATTTTCCATTCCCATGACGTCCATTTCGATACGGTCTCCTTCGCTGGAGGATGTTTTCATCCACCTCACCGGTAAAAAACTGGATGACGGGGGGAACCAGGATGCAAAACCTGTGTCGCGGGGGAGACCGTCATGATCCGGGGCGCTGTTGCGATCTTCAAACGGGATTTCAAAAAATTCCTCAGTAACCCGTTTGTTGTCATCATGACCCTCATGATGCCGATTATGTACCTGGTAATTTTCGGGAATGCCTTTGGCGGTACCATCAGCCACGTGCCGGTCGGTGTTGTACAGGAAGTCCCGCCCTATAATGACACGACGCTTTTTTCAAACTCGGTCGTGGCGCTCAATCATATATCCCAGAAAGATTATCCCAAACTGCTGGATATAATGGTTTATAATGATGAACAAACAGCCAAACAGGCTCTTGCAAAGGGGCTGATATCCGCGGTCATCGTCTTCCCTTCAGACATTTCCAATGATCATGCGGTCCGGCTCTATGTTGACAGTTCAAATTCTGTAACCCCCGCACTTGTTCAGTCAGCATTAAATGGCGTCCTTGCGGCGCAGGGTGCAAACAACCCGGTGAGGGTTAACCAGATTTATGGGAATATCAAGTATATCCAGTTCTTCGGTGTCGGTGTCATCATGATGGCAATTTTTACTTCCACCATGTTCGGTGGCGGGATCGCCCTGATTCGGGACCGGGAGGCAGGGATCCATGAAGGTTACCTGGTTACGCCGGTCCAACGCACCAGCATCATTGCCGGGATCATCTCGAGCGGAACCGTCCGGGCATTTATCGCGGGATTCACGATCTTTCTTATCGATATTTTCGTGACCGGTATTATCATCCAGAGTCTGGAAGATTTTTTGCTGGTCCTCCTCGTGATCCTCATTGCCTGCGTCGGCGTTACCAGCCTTGTTGTGTCGTTCGCGTCACGATTTTCCGCCCAGCAGGAATATGCATCAGTCGTCGCATTTCTTAACCTCATCCTGTTCATGACATCCGGGGCATTCTACCCGGTGATTGGCATGCCTGACTGGTTGCGCTGGATTACCGTGATTAATCCTGAGTATTACGGAGTGGATGCACTCAGGGGTATCATCCTCAGGGGACAGGGGCTTGATGTAATAGGCATTGATCTCATTGCATTGCTGATATTTTCCGGTGCGATGTTCATTCTCGGTATTGCCACCTACCGGCGTACGCTGGAATGATGGGCTCATATCCTTTTCTTTATTGAATTTGAAGCGAATATCAAATCCCCTCTCTTCTCATGGGGGTAGGGTAGTCCGGGAAAGCCTGTATGCACCCAACCGGAAACAGGAACACATCACCGCGTAAACGTCGTCGTAAACCCGGTGTTTTCGATCGTATGCCCGGTCAGTGCCCAGTCAATGGAATCCCGGTCTGCGGTTGGCTGGGTGATATCCATATCGACGGCATATAACCTGAATACGTACCGGTGCGTCGTGCCGACAGGTGGGCAGGGAGGATAATATCCCCGTGAACCAGCACTGGTATCACCCTGTTGTGCCCCATTGTCAAGGACTTTTGCGTGAGGCTGTGACGGTGCAAGTTTGCCCGGTTTCGGAGGGATATTGTACACAATCCAGTGCGTGAACCTGCCTTTCGATGTGTCCGGGTCATCAAGGATAAGGACGAGACTTTTCGTTCCGGAAGGAATCCCGTCCCACGAAACTTCGGGCGATTCGCTTGCACCTTTACAGGTGTAGATATCAGGGAGAACCGCCCCGGCAACCAGAGAATCAACCCGGATCGTAAGCGCACCCGGGATTACTGTGGATGTCGTCGGATTCGCAAGCGGTTCGGGAGACGGAGTTATGGGGGTTGGCCGGGGTGCCGTGGATGTACACCCACAGGAAATTACGCCAATCACGATGATAACGGCAGCCAACAGGGTCCGGAAATTATGCATAACCGGACAAGTGCACCCGGCATAATAAGTATTCCGACAACCGGTTTCGATCCAGGGAAAAACCTTCCGTCATGAACAACCACCTATATACACTTCCGCTATCAATAGCTCCTGCGACAGCTCAGGGAATCACCCCGCAATTCAAGAGGCGCCACAATGAAAATGCAGAGCACCCCCCAGACATCCCCGATCAACGGGCCTGTCCCGTTAAGTTTCTGTATCGTCCTTTACCTGGACGGCAGAGTTGAACGGCTGGTGGATCGCCCTCTCGAAGAATATCTTTCTGCGATCTGCACTGCCAACATCGCCTGGATAGATTGCAGCACAACCGATGACAACACGCAGATTGAACAGATCTCCCAGATTGCAGGATTTTCCAAGATCCCTATCCCGAAACTGTCGACGGGATTCTATTCCGCATACGAGGATTACGATACGGAACTGGGCATCATGCTGCCTTCTGCGACGGTCAAGGCGGAGAAACTGAAAGTCCACCCACTATTCGTCCTCATCCGCGACAATGTTATCTTAACGGTTCATTCCGAGGCGATCAACCGCCTCCTGCGGTTCTCCCGGTATGCCCCCCCGTTCTTCAAAAGAATCTCTGCTGAGACGACTCCTGATAAAATCACCCTCATGCTGGAACGTATTATTGATGAGAACAATGACCGGAACTTCGAGTACCTGCGCGAGATCGAGATGCATGGTGACGCCATCAGCAAATCCCTTATCGAAGAGAGTCTTGCCAAGAAGAAGATCGCCCATGATATATACAATATGAAACATGGCTTGATCGATTACCTGAACGTTCTCTGGGCGACGAAAGATGTGGTGGATTCGCTGCGGTACGGGGATGCCGACCTGATCACCAACGATGAGAAACTCCTGGGCCGTATAGGAATATTATCAGACAATATCGACCGCCACATCGAGCCTCTCCGAGCAGATGTCCAACGTGCTCTCATCAGGTCTTGAAGTGATGCAGAGCATCTACAATAACCAGCTCCAGAGCCTGAACAACCGTTTTGCTCTCGTCACAGCATATCTTACGGTCCTTGGCACGGCATTTTTAGTACCGAACACGATTGCAACCATTGCCGGAAGCGGGGTTATGGAGGGGACGATGGGTAGCCAGTGGTGGTACATCCCCCTGCTTGCGGTCTCCACGATCGGTGCGACCTCTGTTTCGTTGCTCTGGGTGATCCATGTCTGGAAAAAACGGGAAGAAGATTAATAATCGTTCTTTTTTCCCTTTATCATTTGTTATGGATATCCGGACGTTTCCGATGTAGCCCTGAAGGATCGGACTCCGATACAACCGTCCCGTGACCTACGGATGTAATATCCGGAATACAATACATGTTTTTATTGGATTCATTCCCGGACTTCCGTGTAGTATTTTATCCATTGGGCTATTTCCTGAAAAATCTGATATCCGTATTCCCCAAAAAAAAGGCGGGCGGGGTAGAAAGGTATCTACCTGAAATATGACCGGATTCACAGGATTCTCACGGTTTAAGGCAAAACCAATGCTATTATATAGATAATTGGTAATAATTTACGTTATCAAAGGAGACAGAGAAATGAAGACAGAAGATGCAAAGAAGATCATTTCCACGGCCATCAACCGGGAAGTCGAGGCCTATACATTTTACCAAACCATATCCGATAAGGTAAAAGATGCAGCATTCAAAAAACTGTTTGGTGAGCTTGCCGGGGAAGAGAAGCAGCACCGGGAGTTTTTAGAGGGAATGCTCTCGAAAGATGTTACAAAGATGCACTTTGATGCAAAGAAGGATTACAAGGTTGTCAATGCAATGCCGAGCCCTTCCCTGTCTGCTGATTTGAAACCGATTGATGGCCTTGTCCTTGCGATCAAAAAGGAACTCGAAGCGATGCAGATGTATACCCAGCTTGCAGGGCTCTCAACGGAGACCGAGCAGAAGTTCCTCTTTACCCAGCTCGCAAACATGGAAAGCCAGCACAAAGCCCGGCTTGAAGATCTCTATACTGAGATGGCGTTCCCCGAAGTCTGGTAATCCAGACATCCACTCTTTTTTAAAATTTCATTGATATTAAAAAAACCTTCCATCTGGTGTCCCGGGATATTTCAGATGAATCCTCAAAATTGTCGTATATTCATTCCTGTAACAGGTTTGGCAATGATGTAAGCCGGAAAAGTATCAGGAAAAAATCTGCCGGTAATCCCAGATTTTTGCCGCTATTATATTTGAAATCGCTCCCTATTCTACCTGAAGGAAAATTACCACGAAATACATCCCAGACAGGGGGTGCAGAAATGGGACCCTAATCATACGATCACTTATCGTCCGGATCTTCCCGGTATAACCTCGGGTCGTTACGGGCAATCGATAACGCTGACAACGCACTTTTCTCTTTATCTTTTATCTCAAGCATGATATCGAAATCAAAGGGAATGCTTGCATCCAGAAACGACCGGGAAATCGTTCAGGTCAATACTGTTAGCGTGTGCCCCCGCCCTCTTACCGGGCTACTGGGAACTGTAGTCAACGAGGGGAATTCCATCGCGGTTTTTCCAGGTTGCCTCTACCGGTTCAAGCAGATCAGCTGTGGGTTCATGGTTATTGTTGACGGAATGATGAAAGACATCCAACAACACCGGTATGCCGGTTCGTTCATGGATGGCCAGGCAGTCCGACACCGAATACAGCCGTTCATCATTCTCGATGACCAGGCGGTTCCTGACTGAATCCTCAAGTAGTTCGTAAACTTTTACAAAACGGTCAATACCTGCCCGGTTTATCATGGTAAACGCCCCCGACATGGAGCTGGACTTTGGCTGAGTTATCCAGCTCCATCAGGTCAAGAATCTTCACCTGATATCTGAGATCCGCGATACTACGTTCAAGGATGCCCGGATCAGGGGTGTTCAGGAGGACAAACTGGTCCGGGTGCAGGGAGACACGAACACGGTGGCTCCTGATATATTCCCCGATTCTCCGGAACTCATCGGAAAAGTGTTCCTGCCAGGGGAAAGTACACACCGGGTGAGAGGCAAACGGGACTAAATCCGACGTGATCCGGAAAAAGAACAACCCGTGAAGAACGTTATGCGACAGGATTTTCTTAAGACAGGAAAGATTCGAGGTTATAGTTTCATCCAACCGTTCGTCAGAATATGACGCAAGACGGAACGTATGAGTGGAAGAACATCCGACTGAATGGTTTATACAGGGATAGCCGATGCGCATGTTCGGGATTTTCCGATCGGCGGATTCACTTTCTTTTTAATCTTTTTCCGATACTCCACGCATCACCTGAATATTCCCCGACCGTCCAGTACCGGTTGTCCGGCATGGTGAGCAGGAGCGGGTTGATCTTTTTAATATCCGGAACATCACCCGTGAGGTAGCGTTCCTCGATATAGGATGCAATGATTTCACCGATGTAAAAATTATTTGTAGGATTTTCAATCGTAATCTCCAGCTGGCATTCGAGGGAGAGCGGGCACTCGGTGATCATCGGTGCGGTCCCGAGTTCCCCGTAATACACATCAAAGAGGGAGGCTTTGTCCTTATCCCTTCCCGAAACCAGACCGCAATAATCTGTTTTTTCCACCATATCCGCCGAAGGGAAATTGATACTGAACGTGCGGTTCTCCTCAATACCCCTTACCGAGTGGTGGTGCCGCCCGACACCACAGCCGATCGTCGGCGGATTTGCATTGACCCTCGTCACCCATCCCAGTGTCATGAAATCAGGTCTGCCATCCACCAGCGTGCCGAGTAAGGTGACCGGCATGGGATACATGAACACGTTCCTGCCCGCTGAAATTTTTCCCATCGATCCATCTCCGGTTTCTGCTATGGCAAGGAGATCATAAAAAGGTGTTGTCTCCGGACACTAGCTACGGGGTTTTGTGGAAGTCCAGTGCGGCCGAGTTCATGCAGTACCGTTTGCCGGTTGGGGGAGGGCCGTCATCAAAGACATGCCCGAGGTGCGCCCCACAACGGGCGCAGAGCACTTCGATACGTTCCATACCGCCGGATGTATCGGTATGTGTCCGTACATTGAGAGGTGATACCGGCGCGTAAAAACTCGGCCAGCCGGTATGAGAATCAAACTTGGTATCGGATAAAAAAAGATCAGTACCGCAGCAGATACAGGAATAGATGCCTTTCTCCTTCCAGTTGTGGTATTTGCCGGTGAAGGGATATTCCGTGCCCTGTTTCCGGGCCACACTGAACTGTTCCGGGGTGAGCTGGGCCTTCCATTCAGCATCGGTTTTTACGACGGGGGAAACGCTCTCGACCTTGTTGGTCCGGGCGTTGAAGATCGATATTGAGGTTCCGGGTTTTCCTTGTGGATCCATAGGTTTTCACCAGCATGAGTGGTGGAACACGGAGGGCATAGACCTTTGGATAGGGGCACAGGAAGGCACGCGTTGAAGGAAGCGGGATGGCCATATACCTGACAGATGAGCCACTATAACCCGAAAAAGCTCAGGATCCTGCGCCTTGGATCCTTGTAAAAGATCCGTGCCCCGTCCTTGATATTGCGGACATCCTCGATGGTATACAGGATATCTGAATACTCCTTCGAGACAATACCCAGCAATCGGGATAATTCTGTTCTCGGGTACTATCATAAAAATAATGCTGACGGTGTTCGAGAAACTTCCCTGCCCCTCTATCCGGGTCATACCATAACCGAGGGTGGATAGCCGGGTGATCATCGGCTGGGGATCTGCAGGGGTAATGAGCCGGACGATGACATAGCCGATGGAGATCATGTTCTCGATATGCATCCCGAACAGGGTCCCAATGCCATACCCGGCAAGATACGCAAAGAGGTTCCAGAAATCCCCAAGATTCGTGATCACGAGACCGGTCGAGAGGAGCCAGATACCGGTCTTGACAATCCCGATATAGGCAGCGAGGTTGGCATGGCCCTTGCTGATATAGATAGTGCGGACCGTCTCGAGCGCTGCCTCAATAATTCGGGCGATGAGGATAATGAGAGGTAAGGTCGCTGCCCCGAGGATTGCCGGCTCGATTTTGCGTCACACTCCTGATCATATTAGTCGTACCGGCTGTAATGAATAGTTTATGGATTCATTCAAAACAACAACAAAATAAAAAAAAAATGCGGCAGCTCCTGCAACCAGGACACTTTTTATGCCGGGATACCGCGTAAAACCGGTATTTGATGATGACCATGCCGCGCTGTTTTCCTTGGGCCGCATCCCGGACAATCCGGGCCGTAATTATGCCCCGTTTTGTCAGACGATCAGTAATTGAACCGATTGGTTCAGGGTTATTTAAATCCTCAATGATGCATGATCTGGTATTACAATGATCCGGGAAATCATTGCACACCTGAAAATAAGGGCAAAGGAGATTGCAGAGACCTTATTGGGAAAAATTGGATCTGCGATACGCCAGTATGCGCCCATACGCCAACCGTGTGCAGGGATCAACCCTCTCGTTGTATCAGCTGTATCCGGTAATGCACTGAATGCAGGAAAGCGGTACAGGCTGACGAGCGGCCATGCCCCTGTTTTCTCGCTCTATACTTTTTTTGGTAATCGTCAGTAGACCCGATTCCGGGTAGTTCAGATAACGTACCCGGCTCCTCTGACAGCGATCGCCTGCGAAGTTCCCCGGGATTGCCCATCTGAGGGAGAGCCCGGGCTATCCGTGAACATACCTTACCGGGTCTTGTGTCCGTTGCACGAAAGCTCTCGTCGCAGTTATCGTTAAACGCATAAAAAATTTCAGAGGAAACCAATGAAAAAGAACACACAATCAACACAAAGGTCAGGGAAATCCAAGAATATCCCGACCGAGGTACCAGAACCGGACCAGATCACATCCGGTTTACCTTTGACCGGACTGGAGAACACCACCTATTCCGGGATGAGGGGGAATATGATCCTCTTCCTTGCCGACCCGGCAGGACCGGGTTGCAAAGCGGCTGAACACGAAGATCGAACGACTCGATCAGCGGCTCACCATACTAGAAGAGCGGGAGCAGGCGAAATGACGGTACGCCGACCCGCAACTGACACCGAGATCCCGCTCTATCTCATCCCCTATGCCATAGTCCGCGAGATTTATAAACAGAGCGAAGACGTCTACCACCTTTATGTAAAGAGGGTATCCCTACACCATTACAGTATAACGGTCAGACAAAGTCGCTAAAAAGAGAACTTAGGACACGACAATCCCGGGTTCCTCCGTCTCGTCATGAACCGGCAGACAACAGTGATAGTGTTAACCGGGACCACGATTCCGGAGATGCTCCATGACCCGGGGACGGCCTCCGAGGAAGGGGATTGTTGATGCAACAACCGTGGCAACGACACGGGGAACGGTCATATGTTTCATGAGATCCTCGGACAACCTGTGTGATTTCATGATCAAAAGTAACGACAAAATCGTCTTTGTCAGTGTCAGGAAAGCCATCAGACTTAGCGAGAATTTGGAGAAAATGGAGAGAGAATTCCAGGAGCCAATTTATTTGGCTCCGGTCCTTTCCCGTTTCGGTAAATATTATCCGGGAGCTCTGGACGTATTCCCGCCGGGGGATATGGAGGTTCTTCCGAATTGAGCAGGCCGGTACCGTCGAGATTTGTCAGGATGGGGTGCAACTGAAGAACTCTTTCGTCGAGGTTATACGGACTGTCCGGGGGGTACCGGCAAGGAAAACGGAGTCCACTCTCGTGAAGAGGGAATGAATTACCATGACCTCCCCTGTTTTCCCTAAGAAAAAGGGTCTCCGTAAAATACACCCTGATCTCCCCAATCCAGCCTCCGTTTTCCCATTCCAGAAGGTTTTTTGGCACTAATTCGCGAAAAACGTACACTAATTTTTAGGGAATCCCACGATTCTCCGCCCATTTGTCTGTCTGGGGCCATATCGGAGCTGAAAATGGCCGCTAATAGCACCTATTGGGAGGCAAAACTCCGTTCTGATGGCCTGTGGCACATTGCCACTGGTGAAAATTGGGTTTTTATTAGTTTTCTTTATCAGTTTTCAATTGCAAGCCTTACTCCGTCCCCGGCAATAATGAACCCTAGATAACACATTGTTCTAAATGGTCGTCCTCCACCTACGACGCATTTTATTACCAATGCCGGTTATCCAAAATGTAAGGTGATAACGGACATGGTAAACAAAGGACAACAACTCAGAACAAAAAGAAAAACCGAGCGGCTCATAACGGGCAGCTGCAACCTCCCCCTCTACCGCATCGAAAAAGAACTTGGCGACCTCGGGTTTATCCAGACAGGAGCAGATCCCATCGCCATCGCCATGGAACACCAGAAGGACGAGCTTTACCTAGAGATCTGGCTGGATGAAAGCCGCTGTATACACAGTTATCTTCTGATACCGTTCGAAGAGAAAAATAAAAAACTGAGGAAATTCCGCTGGTAAGTTGGGATGTGTTCATGTTCCGGGACCGTGCTCATCTTTTTTTTGGAACTGGTTGGCAAGCGTTGTGGCGTTATCGGACTTTTCTTTACGTTTGTCCCGATTTGATAATTCAAAGTTAATGCCCTTCCGGTTTATTGCAGCCATTTTTTTGAATTGGTGAAATATCTATTCTCTGCCAGTTCAGGATATTTTCAGGGCACCCTCATAACTCGATTGGATGTACGGGAGGTAGCCTTCGAATTCAGACGGATCATGAAAAGAGATGAGGATCCAGTTTTTCATGGTCCGACCATGTCCTTCGAAATATCCGGCCCGTGAGTCCTTGAGGAGCCTCATCTTTTCTTCTTCACTGAGCCGGGTAAGAATGATCCCGCCGGTCACCATCATCGCAAATAGTTTTTTCCCCACACCGTACAGAGGGAGACCCAAACATCATTTTTTTCATAACGCCGGGCCACGATAAGACAATTTCTTCGACATTCAATCTCAGATCTTTGGTTTCGGTTTCTGAATAGTAGGGCATGATCAGTAGCCCTGATTTGATCGTGAATGGGAATTATATTCCGATACGGGAAGAGAACCGGTATACGTTGAGGGAAGGGTATCATGGTGGAGTGACCGAAAGGCTGTCCGCACCCACTCCGGTAAAAAAAAGAAAGATATCAGTGTTCTGCAAATTTCATGTCCCAGAAGATGTTCTTGCCCGGATGCCTTGAGCGGGATGCCGTACGCAACACTGCACCCTTTGAGCATCCCCAGCTGGAGGGCAACGACGCCTGCGCTGAACATGATCCGGTTGTCCACGTTATCGATGCCGGCGGTCTTGACCGCTGATCCGACCGCGATGCCGAGATCCGTGATCTTCAGGACGCAGTTGGGTCCCGGGTAGAGGGCTTTTTTGTTCTTGTGTGCTTTTACCGCTTCTGCCATTTCGGCGCAACTTGCATACCCGCACCCGCCGCAGTTTACGCCCAGGGGTGTGCGACCCTCAACCCCGATGAGGAGCGTGGCATCGCTTACTTTCACCTGCTCGCCATTGACCTGGAAAAAGTCTATTTTGAGATCTTTTCCCTGTTGTATCATCAGGTCTGCAAGCTTTTCCTTGTCCTTTCCCGTCAGCACTTCGACTTTAATCGAGTCAAGCCCGACAGCCTTTGGAGCCGTCCGTGCCGAGAGTGCCATAAACCCGGCAACCGATTTTACCGCATCAGATTCGATAGTCATGCAGGAGGGTTATGTATGCAGATGACAAAAAGAAATGGATCGGGATTACATCAGGCGATCGCCCGGTTACTGATGCTCATCATGTATCCTGTTTTCCCAACGGATCATCACCGGCAGTACGTCTGAGCACGCGGAGCACCGCCTCCCCGAACTCCCGGGTCCCTGCCGATCCCCCAAGATCCCGTGTCCGGGTCCCCTGTGCAAGTCACTTCCTGCACGGCTGCTTCAATGCGTTCCGGACCCGCCTGGTCCCCGCAATAGGCCAGGAGCATCCCGGCACTCCTCAGGGCGGCGATTGGATTGGCGATATTTTTCCCGGCGATATCCGGGGCACTCCCGTGCACCGGTTCAAAAAGTGCATAATGGTCGCCGATATTGGCACTGGGTATCAGTCCCAGCCCCCCGACAAGATAGGACGCCATATCCGACAGGATATCCCCGAAGATATTCGTTGTGACAATGACATCATACGAGGCGGGGTGCTGGAGAACATCCAGGGCAAGTGCATCGATGAATTTGTCATTACAGGGTACTCCGGCTGCGTTTGCCTCGGCAAGACAGATATCCCGGAACAGGACATCGGACTTGAGCACATTTGCCTTGTGACCGACGGTAAGTTTTCCCTTCCGCTGTTGTGCGAGGCGGATTGCGGAGCGGACAATCCTCTCGGTCCCTTTCCGGGTAACGACCCGGAGCGTTGTGGCCCTGTCAGGACCGATCTCTTCGATGCCCGAATACAGACCTTCGGTGTTCTCCCGCACGATCATGATGTCAAAACCGTTCCCTTTCACCGGTCGCAGGTTTGCGTAAAGGTCGAGCGCTTTTCTCAGCCGCAGCACCACGCTCTGGTAGTCTTTCATGGGAGGTGTCGTTATCGCCCCGAACAGGATCGCATCGGCGGTCTTCAGCTCCGCGATATCCCGGTCAGCACAGGGACATCCGGTCACCTCCCAGCGGTGGTACCCGACATCGACCGGAAAGTACTCGTATTCCGGGTGGAGCAGTTCGAGAACATCTTTCGCTACCGGGATCACCTCATGACCGATCCCGTCGCCTTCGACTATTCCGATCCTGGTCATTTTGATCGCCACTGCGCAACAAGACTGTCCACGGCACGGGCGATATCCGCCGGGCAGGCACCCCAGTGGACAACGGCACCGAACTTCCCCCTGTATATCCCAGTACCCACACGTTCAGAGCGACAGCAGCGGGCGATGAACGGCTCCTCCCGCACAGATTCCAGCGGGCAGATATTTTCAAGCTCAAAGTCGTCGCCGTAGCACTCGGTGAAGAACTGTGTGCTGGTCAGGCAACCGGCCACCCGTTCACCCCCGTGCATCGTGTCCGCGTCGAGCGTCCGGGTATACCCTGCAGCACGGCAGGGATAGACATCGGCCTTCAACTGTGTGATATCACGGGTGTGGTGACAGAACATGACCGAAAGTTCACCGAAGAGGCCGGCGGACTCCAGCTCGCGGATGCAGGTTGACAGGCTCGGGCGGGGAGGCGTTACATCATAGACATGTATCCGGAGCAGCCCGGACAAATCGGGATCGAGCACGAAGTTCATGTGTTCGTCAAGCCCGGTAAAGATGGTGCAGCGGTATCCCGTATCAAGAGCAAGCCCGATAAGTCGCGTGCGGTCATGAATCTGCACTTTTTCTGGATAATGGTAGGTTTCCCCGGCAGTCGCAATCACCTTTGACGCCACGATGGGGCGCATCATGCCGCTCCCGGCAGGATCCGTCGTGATCTCCAGCACCTCCTGCCCGGTGCCGGTATCCCGCACCAGGTAGCGGCTCAGGAAATATACCTGTTCCCCGCAGGGTTTTGTCGAGGCACACCCCACCTCCCTGCACTCTCCGGGAAAGATCATCCGTGCGTCCTCCAGAAATTGACCAGACCACCGGCGGCTAGGATCTCCTGCATTTTTGCAGAAAGGGGGCGGACAGGATACCTCGTTCCCCCAGCCTCAACCCAGCCTTCGGTGAGGTCAAAGATCACCATGCTTCCCTCGTTACAGGTAAGATCGCATTCGATGAGCGGGAGACCGACATTGATTGCATTCCGGAAAAATATCCGGGCAAATGACGGGGCAACGACTGCTACCGCCCCGGCCTCCCGTATGGCAATCGCTGCCTGTTCCCGGGATGACCCGCAGCCAAAATTTTTACCGGCGACGATTACGGCACTGTTCAGCCGCCCGGCAAGCGAGGGATCGAGATCTTCGAAAACATGAGCGACCCAGACACTGTGGTCTTTTGTCCGCAGGTAACGCCCTGCTATCACAAGGTCGGTGTCAATATCCAGTCCCATGCAGACAGCACGTCCTTTTCCCTGCATCAGGACACCTCAGGCTCAGTGATCTCTCCTTCAAGGGCACTGGCAGCCGCCGTCGCCACCGAGGACAGGTAAATTTCCCCGCCGACCCCCATCCGGTTCCTGAAGTTCCGGTTTGCCGTGGAGAGGCAGACCTCCCCTTCACCCAGGACCCCCATATGAGCGCCCAGGCAGGGGCCGCAGCCGGGAGTCCCGATAGTACATCCGGCCTCCACCATGTCCCCCAGCACGCCAGTCCGGATCGCTTTTTCCAGCACGGCACGGGAGGCAGGAACCACGATGGTCCGGACAGCAACTTTTCTTCCCTTCACGATCCGGGCAAACCGTGCAAGATCGGAATACCGCCCGTTTGTACAGGTTCCCACGAATACCTGGTCCAACGGCAGCCCGCTGAGTTCAGACACCGGCTTTATCGTGTCCACCCGGGGAGGTACGGCAATGACCGGAACAATATCAGCGAGATCAAACTCGATCTCCCGGGTATACTTGCAGTCCTCTGTTTGCTGTACCTGAACTGAATTCCCTGCCGCAGCGAGGTACTTCACGGTCATCTCATCCGCATAGAACATGCCTGCTTTTGCCCCGGTCTCCACAGCCAGGTTACAAAGGGTAAGCCGGTCATCCATCAGGATCGCCCCGGCACCTTCGCCGATGAATTCCAGCGCCTGGTAGGAAGCACCATCCATGCCGAGCCTGCTGACGTAGGTGAGGGCGAGATCTTTTGCTTCCGCTGCACCTGTTAAGGTCCCGGAAAGGCGGATGCCGATTGATTCCGGGACCCTGAACCATGTCTCTCCGGTCATCCAGATCGCAGCCATGTCAGTTGCCCCGACGCCGGTCGCGAACGCCCCGAACGCCCCGAGCGTGCAGGTATGGGAGTCCGCGCCAACGACAATTTCGTTGGGCAGGACAACTCCTTCACTCATCAGCTGGTGACAGATGCCTCCCCCGATATCGGAAAACCGGAGAAACGATCCGCAGGCGAAATCGCGGAGTTCGTGCTGGAGAGTTGCGGTCGTACTGTTATTTGCCGGGACGATATGGTCAAAAAAAACATGGAGATGCGATGCATCCTGAATCCCCCGGGCACCCATACTCCTCCATGCCTCGAGGGTAAGGACCCCGGTACCGTCGTGGACATAGGCACGGTCCACCTTACGGTCGACATATTGACCTGCAGAACCATGCAGAATCCGTTCAGATAATGTGCTCATGAAGCATTCTCCCGTGCCTTCCTGATCAGTTTTTTCAGGACATTAGGAGTGATGGAGCACTTGTGCTCGGAATGGTCTTTGACCAGATCCAGCACCCGGCAGATCTGCTTTTCAGAGAGCTCGCAGCCCATCGAAGCGACGACATGCTCCAATGCCTTTTTCCCGGTATGTTTTCCCAGGATGAAATGCCGTTCGCTTCCCACCAGTTCCGGGGGAAAATACTCGTAGGTTGAGGGGTCGTCAAGAATCGCCGCGATGTGGATCCCGCTTTCATGGGAGAATGCAAGGTCCCCGGTGACCGGCTTGTTTTTCGGTAACGTGATCCCCGAATACTTTTCTACCATATGGGACAGCCCGGTCAGGTAGCTGAGATCATACCGGTCGATACCCCCCTTCATCCGGAGGGCAACCAGCACTTCTTCGAGGGATGCATTGCCCGACCGTTCGCCGATGCCGTTGATGGTCGTGTGGAGCTGGAACGCCCCCGCCTCGGCAGCGGTGATCGTGTTTGCAACGGCACAGCCCATATCATTATGACAATGGGCGCAGAACGGGCGGTCTATCGTCCTGACCAGCTCGGACATGATACGGTGCATCTCGGTCGGGATCAGGCAGCCGACGGTATCGGCAAAACTGAGCAGGACTGCACCGTGATCCGCTGCCCGCTGGTACACCTCTTTCAGGAATGGCATACCCGTCCGTGAAGCATCCTCTGCTGCAAACCTTACCTGGACGCCATGATCCCGGGCAAAATCGATCATGCCAAGTGCATCCTCGAGAACCGAAAGGGGGGATTTTTTAAATTTTACCCGGACGTGAAGATCCGAGGTGGGAATAAAAATGCTTACCATATCGACATCGCAGTCAATCGCTGCCTGTATATCGGCCTCCCTGGCACGGCAAAAGCCGCAGACACGGGAAGTCAGTCCCAGGTTCGCGATGGTCTTCACGCACTGCTTTTCATTGGGGGATACCGCAGGAAATCCCGCCTCGATGAGTTCGATACCGATGGCATCCAGCTGATGAGCGATATCCACTTTTTCCTGGCAGGAAAACGAGACTCCCGGTGTCTGCTCCCCGTCCCTCAGCGTTACATCACAGATCTCAATATTCCACGGTTTCATGACTGCACCCTCCCGGACACGTCCCTTCGACAACCAGCGTACGTGGCCGGTCCGGCACCACGATCTCCTTACGCAACAGGCGTTCATCAGCTGCACGGCAGACCACCGGTTCTGCAAAGGAAAGGTACCGGATCGGATCATACACCGGCTGCATCCCGGTCATGGCAGTGCATTTGTTCTTCATGACGATACACAGGAGCGGGAGCTCCTTTTCATAGACATCGATCAGGGCGTTCAGGCCGGAATGGAGAAGGGCATAATCACCGATGAGCGCAACCCCAGTGCTCCGTGCGGCTACGGCGATGCTTGCACCCATCCCGTAACTTGCCAGGCCCAGTTCATAGGGAGGGGTCATTGCAAGGACCGAACAGCCAGCATCGCAGATCACCTTCCGGTCCCGGTCCTTCAGGATATTCATAACCTGTTTAAACGGGCAGTCCCTGCAGAATGTGTGATGATATCCACGGGCCTCCATCGTCTGGGGACACTTCTGGGGGACCGGCGGCTGTAGTCCCCGGTGATCGCGGACAAACGTCCTGCCATATTCCCGCACGGCCTGGAGAGCCGCTGCCTGTTCCGGCAGGGGGTGAACGGTGATGATCCGGGTCCTGCCCGGTGCTGCCCCGGCCCCGGCGGGTTCTCCGGCCCACGTGTTGAGGGGCGAGGCACTGGACCAGGAAAACATGGTCCGGTAGAGTTCTTCTGCTGCCGTTACCCTTCCGTTCATCGTACACGTCCGTTCTGACAGCCGTCCTTTGCCGTCTTTCCGGGGGACAGGATTGGGATCCACCGGGGCATCCAGGAGCTGAGGAGTCAGGCGCAGAAGTGCAACACGCGAGAACATTTCCGAAGCCTGCAGGGCTGATTCCACCCCCGTGTAACAGCTGGCGGCATCGGGTTCGATGACCGGAAGTTCTGCAAGTTCCCCGTAGTACCGCGAGTCCTGTGCTGTCTGGGAGGCAACGGCATCAGGGTCATCCCCGGCGACGAGGATAACGCCGGAAACCAACCCTTGGGCAACGGCCTGGAGAAGGGGATCTGCACAGGCATTTACGCCGACATTTTTGATGATAACCGCAGCCCTGCGCCCGGACAGGGAATCGCCCAGCGCATACTCGAGCGCAGTCTTCTCGTTAATTACCATTTCTGCTTTTGTCAGTTCCCCAAGTTCAGTGACAGGAAAACCCGGAACGGTATACTGGTGATCGGTATACCTGCACAGGGCATCCGCGATCGCTTCAGATCCCTTCATTCATCCCTCCCGGGTACGAGGTCGCAGCCTGCACAGTTTGTACACATCGTCAATGCCATCCGGGGGTCAAGGCCGGCCGCAGCGAGAGCCTGTTTGTGGATCCCCAGGATCTTCTTTAACCGTTCTGCTGACGGGCGGGGCGTTCCCGCCAGCCCGGCAACCGGGTTCAGCGGGCGCAACACGGGGATCACCCCGAGCGAAGTCAATTTTTCGATACAGGTTTTCAGCTCTGCATCGGTCTCTCCCAGCCCCACGATGACATTGGAAAAGACACGGTTCTTCCCGAACAGGTGTACCGAGCGATCAAGGACGTGCCAGAGCAGCCCATAATCCAAGCCGGGGCACATCCGGGAGAAAAGTTCAGGTGTTGCGGCTTCAAGATTGAATTTGACCTCGGTAACACTGAGTTCCTTTAATCGATCGGGAGTCATTGTGGTTGGATATATAGAGACACCAAGTGGCAGGTTATAGGTGGTGAGATGCCGTACCACGTCAAGCACATAGGATTCCTCTTCTTCGATACTCGTCAGAACACCGCTTGTTATGGAGATTGCATGGATGCGGCCGCGTACGGATTCCACCATCCTTACGATCTCTTCAATGGTCTTTCGTTCTCCCCCGATACGGGGGACGGAACAGTATCTGCAGGAAAAGATACAGCTGCCCGGTCACCGTGATAAAGGCCTGGTCGGGACAGTGAAACCCCGGTTCCAGCAGATGCCCGGAGATACGCCGGCCTTCAAAGAGCAGATCGGCAGCCCCGTTGCCTCGGTGTGCAATCTCGATGGTACCTGAAGGACTTATCGCAAGTTTGACCCGGTGGTCTCCCCTGCTGAAAAAAACCGCTCCGCCTCCTCCGGCACCAGGCCCCGCCGCAGAGCGGGCAATGTACTGGTCCGCCGGTTCACCGGTCAGCCGTGCCTGCCCGACCGCCAGGAGCCGGGCTTTCAGATCTTTCCACTGCATAGTTCCAGCGCCTCCTCATAATTCGTGTAAAAGGGTATCGCAGCAACAGCACCGACAACCCCCCGACCGTTCATGATGATCCTGAGGTCCGGATCCCGCAGATTTTCCAGCAGGCCGGGATCTATCTCACCCCTCTTTACCTTCCATCCGAATGCAAGCAAATCCGGAGAGGGTGTAAAACCGGTATAGGTCGCCATCCCGGTCTTCCGGGACAGAGTATACCGTTCAAGGAGCTGGCGGAAACGGGCGGTAAGCCCCTCAGGATCGCTGGTCGCAAATTCTGCAACGAGCCCGACGCAGTTCTTGGTCCGGTAGGGTACGGGAAACAACTGGACGATTGTGTGCGACAGGTAGACAGTTCGTTCATCCTCAACGGCTTTCGCAATGTTATGAACAAGTGTCCATGTGGCACCTTCTTCCGGTGTATCCGTGTCATCGACACCAATCAGAACCCGCTGCAACCGGGGGAGCCATAGTGTCGATCCGGCAATTTTCCCACCCCCGGACTCGTCGCTCCTGCTCCGGATGACACCGGCTGCATCAGACCGGCATGCAGCGGCACCCACTCCGCCACCGCCCATACCAATGTAGCTGATGGCGATTTCTGAGGCATCAACGCTGCAGGCAGATATTCCTGCCGGAAACCGGGAGCCTTCAAGGGCGAGGTCAACCGATCCGGTCTTTAGAAGGTACCGCATTGTTGAACCCACGCAGCGAACCTGCTCAACAAGAGGGCTTCTGGCATAATGGTACTTCGACCACATTGCGCCGCCCACACACTCGAAGAATTCGATGAGCTCAACTCTCCGGCCATCGTTGTGTGCCACGGCAACTATCCGCGGGTAATGGATCACGTAGGGTTCAGAGATGTTCACCATAGAGCCCTGCCGCCTCAATACCCTTGTTGCCCCACAATACAGCACCGAATGCACCGATTCTTCCTTTCCGGGCATTATTGTCAAGAAATTCGATCCCTAATGTCTTCGCCTCACGTTCCGCCTGTTCAAGGGTCAGGATCTCGGTCTTCACCCATTTGAATGCCGGAGAGTCTGTCATAAACCTGATCCCCCGGTAATACGCGATACCTGTATCATCCGAAAAGGTGTGGTCTTCGACAAATTTCCTGATGTATTCCCGGAGTTCCCCGGACTTACCGGGTTGTACGGCGAAGTTGAGGGCAGAACCGACACAGTTCGTTGTTTTCTGGGGAACTCGCGGGTTGAGCTGGATAAGACGCATGTCCAGGAATTCGACTCCCTCAATCGTGCATGATTCGGCACATCTGAGTGCCATAACCCATGTTGCTCCCTTGGTTTTGGTATCGGTATCATCAATGCCGAAACAAACCTTCTCGTACTTCGGTGAGATGATTCGTACCCGGTTCGTCCGTGCCCCGCCGATGATGAGATCATCCTCAGAGGGATACTCAGAACGAAGGACCCCCGGAGCCTGGGGGAGGCAGGCTGCAACCCCGACCCCCGCACCCGCGATCCCGCTCCAGGAAGTGATCACTTCGTTACCGGATACCTCGACTGCTTCGAGAGCCTGGCCGCCAATATCATCAGCTGCTGCACCGAAACTGACAGGGTGGCGGCCCAGTTTTGCCAGGAGAATCATCGAGGTTCCTTCAACACGGCATCCGGTCACAACACCACCCGCACGGGAACGGTTCATTGCGTCCCACTCGATGGGGCCCCGTGCGCTACATTGTTCGAGGATCTCAGCGATACCTGCCCGTTCATCCACCATCACCAGAAATTTTTTGGCAAAGAGCGGGCCGAAACGTTGTGTAACGTCAGCGGATGTGAGAGTAATCAGGATTATCACCGAAATTTTCGTTAACAAGAGAATCGTTAATAAAATATAAATAATAATCGATTTTTCAAATGATTTTTAAAAAAAGGTTAGAGGACTTTGTGAAGTTCAATCTTATAGGGCCCGAGAGTACCCCCGAAGTTACCTGCGGAAATAAACTTAACACCTGGTACCATTACAGCCGCCTTGATACCGGCGGCCATGGCAGCAGCAACACTCTTTTCATCAACACCATCAATGACGATCTCATAGACCGCCTTGATTCCTGCAGGAATCTTGCTGTCAGCGACTTTTTCTCTCAGCGTCGGGCAGTATTTTTCATTGGTCGAAGCCGGCATAAATTTGTACTTGAGGCTGCCAACCTTTGAACCGCTTGCAACGATGCCTCCCGGGAAGCTGGTAATTGTACCGGGGATCTTGTCAATAGCTCCGACTGCGGCCTGTGCACCAACAAGGGCTGCCATCTGGTTCTCTCCCATAACAAAGAAATTCCCGCCGGCAACACCTTTTACAATGCCAAATTCCTCTTCTCCAATGTATTCACCCTGCATGATCGGAATAACCCAGCATTTTCTTCCCCCCACTTCCTTCTGGTATTCGTAACCATCGCCAAAGAAGTGAAGCTTCACCGCTATCTTTTCTTCCGCACTGGTAATCCCGTTAAAAACTGCCGTCGTCGGTGCCGTAAGGACACATTCCGCAAGGCGTTCAACAACCTGTTCCTTCAGTTTTTTCTTGCTCGCACAGATGAGGATTGCAACCCCCGGCCTCCCGTCGGGAGTTTCGCCTGCCGGAATATAACCTTCGATGCCTGCTTCACAAGGGCATCCAATCGCCGATGTTGCAAATCCGGTCGCTTCAGTTGCTGCTTTCTTTGCCCATTCCTTGGTGACCGCAGTAATAATGATCCGGCAGACCCAGGTCGGGAATGCCTCTGCGTACGTATTATCAATCGTGACTCCGTTGATTTCCATGCAAATAACCTCCGGTACTCCAATGGTACAATGAAGGTAATTGAATAAATTTTCTAAATTAATCCCTACGTACCAGCGCATAAAAAATGATGTTTTTAGTGAATTTTTTTTTATTAACTTTATAAAAGAGTTAATAAGTTAAAATTAAAAATCTTCAATAAATTGGCCGTTTTCTGGTGTAAACTTCAGAACATTTATCTATATTCTTATACCATTTTTTGATAGTCGATTTTTGAAATCGATCATAGCTGGTGCGTGAAAAAAAATGGCATTTGCAGTGCACATAAACATGGAACATTGTACTGGCTGTAACAATTGTGTCGTCGCGTGCCCTGTTGACGCATTAGAGCTTCACACGGTAGACCCTTCTTCAAAGGATAAGATCTACAAAGTCAAAGACGGAAAATCCATTGTCCTCGACTTTAAGGGTGAGCTCTGCGCCGGATGCGGCGTTTGTGTCCAGGCATGCCCACACGATGTTATCAAGCTGGCAGGCCCCTGGGAATCCAGATCAGTGGCAAAAGTACAATAAAGGAACGGCGTTGAGGGTTAATTCATGGCATTGTTTCCAAAATTTTCCAAAAAGAAAGATGGTGTCAACGTTGTGATGGAGCAAAAACTCCTTCAGAGCGTGAACAACCTCATTCTCAATGTAGAGACTTGTACGGGATGCGGTATATGCGTCGAGTCTTGTCCGGAGGATGCAATCGTCCTCGGACTAGTCGGTGCATCGAGGCGTGGCGCCATCAATTACGCTGCTCCTGTGGATGTTGACGAGGTCAAGTGTTCGTACTGTGGCGTCTGTGTCATCATGTGCCCGTTCAATGCATTGACTTTGAAAGTGGACGGTCAGGAGAAACTCCCCATCCTTGAAAAGGAAGGGTTCCCCCAATATGATATGAAGGCGGAGATTGACGACGAGAAATGCGTCAGGTGTACGATCTGCGAAGAGGTCTGCCCACGGGATGCTATCGACCGGAACGTCCCCGCCTACGAAGGAACCTATAAGGGACCTGTGGAAGGCGCAAAGGATCGCCTTTCCGCAATGAAAACAAAGACGACATTTACTGTCGATAAAGAGAAATGCACGCTCTGTGGAATTTGCGGTGCACTCTGTCCGGCAATCGTCGTGAAACACAAGGAGTTCACTGCTGAAACCGGTAAAGTTGAAGGGGAAGTCATCTGGGATGAGACAAAATGTGATGCCTGCAAGGTTTGCGTTGAGGCCTGCCCTGAGGAGTGCATCATTGTCGAGCGCGAAGTGATCTCTGATAAAATTGAAGGCAAGGTCAGCATCATCCAGGAAAACTGCTGTACCTGCCAGTGGTGCTCACGGAACTGTCCAACCGAAGCAATCACCGTAGAGAAACTTTTTGAAGGAGATATCGAATTCCACGCCGAGAAATGTCCTGGGGGCTGCTCAACCTGCGTCGAAATTTGTCCGGCAAACGCAATATATCTTCCAACACCCAAGCCGGCGGCAGAGATGGGGCATGAGATCGAACCAACCATTGCAGTAAACAAGGATAACTGTATCCTCTGTGGTGCCTGTGTCAACGCATGCCCGGGTGAAGATATCATTGTTCTGCAACGGACCGGAATCCGTATCAAAGGAACAGAGACAGACCTGTTCAAGAAGATCAAGGAAAAACTCTTCACCAGGAGAACCTCGAAGGTGAAAGAGGAGATTACCGGGCAGGTTAACCTCAAACAAATGGAGAGGGCGTGAGATAACATGGTAAGAACAAAAGGTTATCCGGAAGCACTGGAAAAAAAGCTTCACGACCAGAGATATTTTGCGGAGGACTCAAATCCCGAATTCACCAAGAACGTAAAAGGCATCTCACGCACTATTGCCCATATGTGCTACCAGTGCGGAACCTGCACCGGCTCTTGTCCTTCTGCACCCCGCAGCACCTACAGGATACGCAAATTTATGCGGAGAGCAGTTCTCGGGCTTGAGAATGAAGCATTAACCGATCCCGATCTCTGGCTTTGTACAACCTGTTACAGCTGCTCAGACCGCTGTCCCCGGGATATACTCCCGACAGATGTCATCATGGCAATGAGGAATCTCGCATTCAAGAGAGATATTATACCCGTGAACTTCCTCAAGACCGTCCAGGCGATTTATAGTTCAGGACATGGTGTGCCCAACAATGATGTCAACAGGGCTGCACGGGAAAGGCTCGGTCTTACACGGGATCCGCCAACTACTCATATGTATCCGGAATACATGCCCGGTATCAAGAAGATCATCGACCACTACAAGCTCAAGGCCAATGCCGACCGGATTGTCAAGGAGAGGGAGGGGTAAGATACCATGTCAGAAGCCAATTACAAATTTGCATTCTATCTTGGCTGCATTGCCCCTAACCGGTATCCGGGCATTGAGTCTGCATCCATCAAGGCGATGAAGAAGCTCGGAGTCGAGCTTGTCCCACTCAAGGGTGCAAGCTGCTGCCCGGCACCCGGTGCATTCGGCTCGATAGACCTCTCGGTTTTCTATGCTATGGCGGCACGTAACCTCGTGCTTGCCGAGCAGATGAAGATGGATATTGCTCTCGTCTGCAACGGCTGTTATAAGTCGATCTGGGAAGTCAACCACAAACTGAAACACAATAAGGATCTTCGAGACAACGTCAATGAAGTCTTAAAAGAAGTTGACATGGAATACAAAGGGACCATCAACGTCTACCACACTGCCGAACTTCTCTACAATGATAAGTTCATCGGCGTCGATAAGGTCCGCGACAGTGTTACCAACCCACTCACCGGTGCACGGATCGCCGTACACTACGGATGCCACCTGACAAAACCCCATAAAGACCGGGAGTTCGAGAAAGAGATTATGCTCAATACCGAGCATCCGACCTGGATGGAAGAGCTGGTCGCTGCTCTCGGTGCAACGCCGGTTGAGTACCGCAACAAGATGCAGTGCTGTGGAGCCGGTGGCGGTGTGCGTGGCTATGATATTGTCCATGCACTCGATATCGCAAACGATAAGCTGATCAACTTAAAAGATGTGAAAGTGGATGCACTGACCGATATCTGCCCATTCTGTCAGCTCCAGTTCGACCGTGGCCAGATTGAGATCAAAGAGAAGTTCGGTGTGTCATACGACTTACCGGTACTGCATTTTGCTGAACTACTCGGGCTGGCACAGGGAATGAGCCCGCAGGATCTGGGGCTCGATCTCCATGGGATCAGCTGCGAATCGTTCCTGCAAAAGGTGCTGTGAGGTGGGAACAATGGCAGAAAAAAAGAAAACAACTCCAAAAAAGACTGATTCCAAAAAGCAGGATGTCCCGGTTAAACAGGAGAGTAAAACTCCGGTAAAAGCCCAGGCCGCACCCGCAACTGTCGGGACCACAACAAAACAGGAGGCACGTATTGGTGTCTTCATCTGTCACTGTGGTACGAACATTGCCGGGTCAATGGACATCGAGGCCGTGCAGGAATATGCAAAAACCATCCCGAGTGTCGCCTATGTTGACAACTACAAGTACATGTGCTCGATGCCCGGGCAGGCCGTGATTAACAAGGCAATCAAGGATAACAAACTCACCGGTGTCGTTGTTGCTGCATGTTCGCCACGCCTTCACGAACCAACATTCCGGACCGCAACAAAAGAAGGCGGCCTGAACCCGTTCCGGTTCGAGATGGCAAACATCCGCGAGCAGAACTCATGGGTTCATATGCACGACCGCGAAGGATCAACTGAGAAGGCAAAGGATGCAGTCCGCATTGCAGTTGCAAAAGCAGCACTCCTGCAGGATCTGTTCCCGAAAGCTGTTCCCGTTGAGAAGGCTGCAATGGTTGTCGGTGCTGGTGTTGCAGGAATGCAGGCCGCGCTCGATCTTGCAAATGCCGGTATCAAAACATACCTGATCGAGTCTGCCCCCAGCATCGGAGGACGCATGTCCCAGTTGGACAAAACATTTCCAACCCTCGATTGTTCCCAGTGTATTCTGACACCTAAGATGGTGGATGTCGGAAGGGCCGAGAACATCGAGCTTATGACGTGGTCTGAAGTAGATGCTGTGGAGGGTTACATCGGTAATTTTGATGTGACAATCCGCAAGAAGGCACGAGGCGTACTTACACCCAAGGAAGCAGAAGCACGGGGTATTGTAGGCGGTGGCTGCAACGGGTGTGGTGACTGTGAGGTTGTATGTCCGGTTGTCAAGCCCAATGATTTCGAAGTGGGTATGAAACCCCGCAAAGCGATCTATATCAACCACCCGCAGGTCGTGCCCCTTCTCTACACGATCGACTGGAATTCGTGCATTAAATGCGGCCTCTGCGTCACTGCATGCGGCCCGGAAAAGAAAGCAATCGATCTCGAACAAAAAGACGAATTTGTCAAGGTCAAGGTCGGGACAGCAATTCTCGCTACGGGTTTCGATATCTTCCCGGTCGAGAAGAAGACAGAATGGGGATACAAGAAGTTCGAGAACGTCATTACCAGTCTCGAGTTCGAACGGCTTATCTGTGCATCAGGCCCGACAGGGGGTCATCTTGTCCGGCCAAGCGATGGGGAGACCCCCAAAAAGGTAGCATTCGTGCTCTGCGCAGCGTCGCGGGACAACACCGGAACGGGAAAGCCCTATTGTTCGCGGTTCTGCTGTATGTATTCACTGAAACACGCACACCAGATCATTGAGAAGATACCCGGTTGTATTCCATATCTCTTCTACATGGATATCCGCTCGTTCGGCAAGATGTATGAAGAGTTCTATTACCGCATCCAAGATGAGGGCGGTAAGTTCATCCGGGGCCGGGTAGCCAACATCCTTGAAGACCCGGTTACCAAGAACCTCCACGTCCACGCTGACGACACGCTGCTTGACCGCCCGGTTGACATGGAGGTCGATCTCGTTGTTCTTGCGGCTGCAGTGCAGCCGACGGAGGACACCAACAGGACCCGCAAGCTCTTCGGGGTTTCCTGTTCTATGGACGGCTGGCTCCTCGAAGCCCACCCGAAGCTGAACCCCTGCGGAACTACCACCGCGGGGGTTTTCCTCGCCGGTGTCTGCCAGGGACCGAAAGATATTCCCGACACCGTAGCATCTGCTGAAGGTGCGGCATCAGCGGCAAGTATCCCTATCCACAAGGGTGAGGTTGAACTCGAGCCGTACTTTGCGACCTGTATCGATGAGAGATGCGCAGGATGTGGAATGTGCATAGACCTCTGTCCCTACAGCGCTCTGGCGCTTGTCGAAAAGGAAGGGAGAACGGTTATGGAAGTCACTGAAGCCAAATGCAAGGGCTGTGGTACCTGTGGCGGCTTCTGCCCGGGCGGGGCAATATGGATGAACCACTTTGCCACCCCGCAGATCGTGGCGCAGATCGATGCATTCCTGCTCGGGGGTGAGCAGTAAATGTCTGCACCACCAGATTTTCCCAAACGCGAGCCCGGCCAGTGGCAACCCAAAATTATCGGTGTACTCTGTAACTGGTGCTCGTATGCCGGTGCTGACCTTGCCGGTGGAGGACGTATACAGTATCCCCCGGATGTCCGTGTCGTCCGTGTCATGTGTACCGGGCGTATTGATGCATTATTCGTCCTCAAGGCGTTTGCCGACGGCGCAGATGGTGTGCTTGTCTCCGGATGTCACTTCGGCGACTGCCACTATCTTGAAGGCAATTTCAAAGCTGCAAAGCGCATGTTCATGGTCAAGCGGCTGATGAAGAGTATCGGCCTTGATGACCGTCGCTTCAGAATGACATTTGTTTCTGCATCAGAAGGCGCTAAGTGGGGTGCAGTCATCACCGATGTAGTGAAAACCATCAACGAACTCGGACCAAGCCCGATCAAGGAATTCAGTAAATAGGGAAGGAATATTCAGTGGCAACGATCAATGTGAACCTGATATCAGGTCGGAGCATCCAGCAGGGTGTTGCGATTGAAGGCGGGAAGGAGAAACCCGCCTATCGCACTGCCGCTGGGATCATTGAACTTGACCCGTCAGATTTGAAAAAACTCGGGGCATGGAAAAACACCAATGTCAAGGTGACCAGCGAGTTCGGTAGTGTTATCGTAAAGGCGATCGAGACCACGCAAGGTCCTCACCCGGGTCTTGGGTTTATACCGATGGGACCCTGGGCGAATACCATCATCAATCCAAATACCTACTCTACGGGGATGCCGACATTCAAAGGCGTTCCGGTGAAAGTAGAAGTAGCAATCAATGAACCGGTGCTCCTTGGCATCGAACTTGTTCAGAGATCATGCGGGGTGAAATGAGATGACCAAGACTATACCAGATGTCATTTGTCCTTTCTGCGGCACGCTCTGCGATGATCTCGAAGTGGTTGTTTCTGATGACGGGAAACAGCTCCTTGAGGTCTATAACGCCTGCGTCATCGGCACTGAAAAGTTCCTGCACTCCCAGTCAAAGGATCGTGTTACACGGCCAAGACTGCACCAGCCCGATGGGTCATGGAAAGAGATCAGTTATGATGAGGCCGCAGAATACACTGCCCAGATGCTTGCGAAAGCCAAAAAGCCACTCATGTACGGCTGGAGCTCCACCAACTGTGAAGCACAGAGTGTAGGTAACGAGATTGCCGAGATTACCCGTGCATGTTGCGATAACACCGCTGCAGTTTGTCATGGAACAACCCTGATAGCCGTCCAGGATATCGGATTACCTTCCTGTACCCTTGGAGAGATAAAGAATCGTGCAGATCGCATCATCTTCTGGGGATGCAACCCGGCCCACGCCCACCCCCGTCATATGTCAAGATACTCAATCTTCCCCCGCGGGTTCTTCACCAGTAAGGGACAGATGAGTCGCAAGATGATAGTGGTTGATCCCCGTGTTACCGATACGGCAAAGATGGCTGATGTCCACCTCCAGCTGGAACAGGGCAAGGATTATGAGTTGCTGAATGCACTCAGGGTTGCCTTCAAGGGAGAATGGCTCCCCGATGTCGTTGCAGGTATTCCCAAGGAAAAGATCCGGGAAGCGGCCGATATGATGAAGAGCGGCCGTTTCGGGATCATCTTCTTCGGTATGGGCGTGACCCAGTCACTGGGCAAGAACCACAACATCGATGAGGCAATTGCGGTCACTAAAGATCTCAACGAATACACGAAATTCTCGATCATGCCGATGCGGGGTCACTACAACGTGACCGGGTCCGGAGAGGTCTTTGCATGGCAATTCGGTTTCCCCTACTCAGTAGATCTGACAAGAGGATTCGCACGCTACAACCCCGGCGACACCGAGCTCCATTGATCTGCTTATCCGTGGTGAAGTAGACGCAATGTTCACTATCGGAAGCGATCCCGGGG
Organism: uncultured Methanoregulaceae archaeon; assembly: GCA_963829225.1. Taxonomy (GTDB): domain Archaea; phylum Halobacteriota; class Methanomicrobia; order Methanomicrobiales; family Methanospirillaceae; genus Methanoregula. Next base: position 328,295 of record CAWHHQ010000003.1, read on the forward strand.
CGCACTTCCCCATCAGTGCGGTGAAACAGTTCGCTCATTTACCATCAGTTTGTATAGATCCTCACCTGACTCCGACAAGCGGCGTCTCGAAGCTGCATGTACCGGTGGCATTCAACGGTGTTGAGACCGGGGGCAACTGCTATCGTATGGACAATGTGCCGATCGACTGCCGCAAGGTCGTTGAGCCGCCGGAGGGGATGCTTACTGATGAGCAGTTCCTCATTAAGGTCCGCGACCGTGTTCGACAGCTCAAGGGGGCAGCATAACCATGTCAGAATATATCATCAAGAACGGTAACGTATTTGACCCGGTCCAAGGCGTTAAAGGTGATAAAGCAGACGTATCTATAAAAGACGGCAAGATTGTCGACAAGGTTGGATCCGGTGCAAAAGTCATTGATGCCAAAGGCAAGACCGTTATGGCGGGAGCCGTGGAGATCCACGCTCATATCGCAGGACCAAAAGTTAACATGGGCAGGATTTATCGACCTGAAGACAAGCTCTTCACCTGCACTCCCACCCATGGAATGGAAAGGATGGGTGGCGGGAACTCTATCCCGACAACCTTCAAAACCGGCTACGAGTATGCCAAGATGGGATACACAACCGCAATGGAAGCAGCAATGCCTCCACTGTTCTCCCGTCACGTGCACGAGGAGATCCGCGATACACCTATCATTGATGAGGCTGCGTTCCCGGTTTTCGGGAACAACTGGTTCGTCCTTGAGTACCTCAAGGAACACGAGATCGAGAACACCGCGGCGTACATTGCCTGGCTTCTCCGTGTCACGAAGGGTTATGCGGTCAAGGTTGTCAACCCCGGCGGCACGGAAGCTTGGGCATGGGGATTGAACTGTCTCTCGGTCAATGATCCCGTCCCATACTTCGACATCACCCCAGCCGAGATCGTCAAAGGCCTCATCGAAGCCAACGAGTACCTCGGCCTCCCGCACTCGTTGCACATCCACCCTAACAACCTCGGGAATCCCGGCTGCTACGAGACTACCCTCGATACCCTCAAACTCGCGGAGGGGATCAAGGCTAATAACAAGTTCGGCCGTGAACAGGTGATGCACCTCACTCACTCCCAGTTCCATTCCTACGGAGGAACCAACTGGGGCGACTTTGAGTCCAAGGCAAAGGATATCACAGACTACGTCAACAGGAACAAGAACATCACCATCGATACCGGCAACGTCACTCTCGATGAGACCACGACGATGACCGCCGACGGCCCGTTCGAGCACCACCTGACCGGTCTTAACCATCTGAAATGGGCAAATATTGATGTGGAACTTGAGACCGGATCGGGTGTCGTTCCATATATATATAGCCCAAGTATCTCCGTGTGTGCCATCCAATGGGCAATCGGACTCGAGATACCATTGATGATGAAGGATCCGATGCGGTGCTACATCACAACCGATCACCCGAACGCAGGTCCGTTTACACGCTACCCGCGGGTTATCAAGTGGCTGATGTCGGCCAAGGCCCGTGAGGCACAGATCAATGCGTTTAAGCACAAGGATAAGGTTCTTTCACAAACCAGCATTGGCGCTTTAGATCGCGAGATCTCTCTCTATGAACTGGCTCAGATGACCCGGGCCGGTCCGGCAAAATCGCTTGGACTTGGGGGCATGTGTGGTGGCCTGAAACCGGGCATGGATGCGGATGTTGCGGTATATGACTTCAACCCGGACAAGCCGGTGGTAAATCCTGATGATATTGAAAAGGCCTTCTCGCGATGCTCACATGTCTTCAAGAGTGGTGTTGAGGTTGTAACAAACGGTGAAATTGTCAGCAACGGCCATAAGCGTACGCTCTGGGTGAATGTAAAAGTGAAGGAGAACCCACAGGTAATGCGGGATATCAACGAAAAATTCCTGAAATATTACAGCATGACCCAGGCGAACTATGAAGCTCTCGGGCATCACTTTGTCCCCAACCCATATACCGTTGAGGTTGATGCAACACAGGTGCCGGTGTAACCATGGAAACCGTAACCATAACCATGAAGAACCCTCCCGCACTCTACCTCGAGGCGGATAATGTATCACCCGATACCTTTGCAGGAAAAACAGCAGCACAGATTGGCGATCTTTCCGTACATGAAGGAAATACCACCTCAACTCTTGGCAGGTATTTCGAGATTATTGGCAATGCAGGCGCATCTGCCGCTGACACGAAGATCATTGTCAAAGGTGATGTTAAGAAAGTCAAGTATCTCGGCTTTAAAATGAGTGCCGGAGAAGTTGCTGTGGAAGGCAGTACTGACCAGTACGCAGGTGCCTGGATGACCGGCGGCAAAATGCAGGTCAAGGGGAATGTTGATGCTTTTGCCGGGATTGCCATGAAGGGCGGCGAACTCAGTATTGAAGGCAATGCAGGCAACTATCTTGGTGCTGCTTACCGTGGAGACTGGCGCGGAATGTCAGGGGGCAGGATCCTTGTCAAGGGAGATGCCGGCTCGGACATTGGCATGTACATGACCGGTGGTGAGATGGTCATTAACGGCAATGTTGATGTGCATGTCTGTACCCATGCAGAAGGCGGGAAGGTCACGATCAAGGGAAATGCCAAGACAAAAGTCGGCGGACAGATGGTCGACGGCACTGTCATTATCTTTGGCACCATTGACGTTATGATGCCAGGTTTTAAACCTGCAGGTGAGGTCGAGATGGAGGTCGACGGTGTAAAGGGGAAATTTGCTCATTACATCGGTGACACGGGGGAGCGTCATAAGAAGAAGAAGGGACAGATCGTGTACGCAAACCTGTATAAAAAGATCTGAATAATCTCTGAAAAAACACGCACTGCAAAAAATTCAGGATGGCCGGAACAATCAAATTGAACCGGACAATTCCGTATCCTCTATTTTTTATAGAGAGCGCACAAAAAAATCAGATAATTTTTTAACTAAAATAATAATTTGTGCTACTTTTTTTTAATTTATTAATACTTGTAAAACGATGAAAGATGAAATATATGAAATATTTGAACATTCCTTCATTCTATATTATTATTTTTTATTGATTATAAAAGTTTGATATGATAAAAAATAGGAACACTTATATGGCGAAATTGGGTATTATTTCATGTCCCGATTTAGGGGACGTGCAATAGTGACTTTCAGTCATTACCAGTGTTCTATTAGTACATACTATCGTTCAGTAACAGTATTGTATCGCGGTTAAATGAAATTTGGAGGAATTTACATGAAATACAAAGACACAATAGACCTCTACGATGATGAGGGCAAGCTCTTAAAGAGCGGTGTAACTCTTGACAGGATCAGCCCGCTGGTCAACAAGGGGGCACTCAATGTTATCGACCTCACCAAGAGGACCGTGGCAGTCAACCTTGCCGGTATCGAGGAAGCCTTAAAAACCGGAAAGTTTGGCGGCAAGTCGAACCAGATCCTCGGCCGCAGCATGAACTGCAGCTGTGTCAAGGACTGTGACGCACTCTCGGCCAAGATCAAGGACATGGTCCAGGTCACCGACGGTGACAACACCAAGATCACCAAGGTCGGCGGCGGCAAGATGATCCTTGTCGAGGTCCCGACTTCACGTCTTGATGCGGCAGCGACCTACGATGCGGCATCAACCGCAGTTGCGGCAGCCACAACCTACGCCCTTGTCGACCAGTACAAGGTCGGCATGTTCGATGGTTCCTACGTCAAGAGTGCAGTCTGGGGTACCTACCCGCAGACCATGAGCATGGATGGCGGCAACATTGTCACGATTATGTCCATCCCCCAGAACAACGAAGGTCTCGGCTACGCACTCCGCAACATTCCCGCAAACCATGCGGCAATGATGACTCACCGGAATGCAATGCAGGGCGCAGCACTTTGCTCGACCTTTGAACAGGCCGGCGAGTTCGAGATGGGTATGGCAATCGGCCCGTTCGAGCGTGCCCAGCTCCTGCTCTACGCATACCAGGGGTTAAACGCAAACAACCTTGTCTACGACCTCGTAAAGGCAAACGGCAAGACCGGTACCATCGGTACTGTCGTGCAGAGCCTTGTCGAGCGTGCCATTGAGGACAAGATCATCAAGGCAGGCAAGAAGGGCAAGAGCGGCTACATCTTCTATGACACCAAGGACCCGATGATGTGGAATGCATATGCATCAGCAGGAACCCTCGCAGCAACCATGGTCAACTGTGGTGCCGGACGGTTCGCTCAGGCAGTATCCGCAACCCTGCTCTACTTCAACGACCTGCTCGAGCATGAGACCGGCCTCCCCGGCTCCGACTTCGGTCGCACCATGGGTGTGGCAGTCGGTTTCTCGTTCTTCAGCCACTCGATCTACGGTGGCGGCGGCCCCGGCGGCTTCAACGGTAACCACGTCGTTACCCGTCACGCAGCCGGTGTCGGTATGCCCTGTATCGTAGCAGCATGCTGTCTTGATGCAGGTACCCAGATGTTCGGCCCCGAGGCAACCTCAAAGATTTACCAGGACACCTTCGGGCAGCTCGATGCATTCAAGAAGCCAATCCAGGCAGTTGCTAAGGGCATATAAGCCCCCACGGACAAAAATGACTGAAGCCACGTTCCCCCAGTGCAGGATCGTAACCCAGCGGCTACTGAACCCCGAGACTACCGAGCGGCTGCTGAACCATCTGTGTTCTGTCGCCGGAATCAGACGTATGGTCCTCAACGGACCACGCCTTCCCGCAATAGTTACGTATGGTCCCGCCAAAGGACTCCCCAATGCTCATACCATGAGGAGAAAGATCCGTATCGGAGACGAAGAACTCGAATTGCAGGTTCAGGTAGGAACTGTACTTCTCGAGCTTGAAAGCAGCGAGGTTGTCCCCGCACTGAAAGCCGCGTGCGAACCGGTCTTTACTGATTTTTCCTTTTATATCCAGGAAGGCAGGTACATGAAGACCGAACCATCACTTGTCGATTATTGCAAGTATGGCCCGAACGCGGACAAGACGATCATCGGACTATCTGATCCAAACAGCAAGTCCAAGCCCGTAATCATCCAGGGATTAAAATAATTATGCCGATTGGACGAGTAACCCAGGTTGTTGACTGCCGCGAGGCGATGGGCATGGGTAAAGGAGGCGGGATTGCCCAGCGGGGCACCATCTCCGAGTGCCGGTACCCGGACGTCATTGTGGTCGGGATGTCTCCCGGACGCCGCCACGTGACAAAGCCGGTGTGCGATATTACCTCAGGCCTTCGACAACAGGGTGTCGAATACAGCATCAGTACGCTGGTGCTGTATGCGGGCAGCGGAGTCCCCCCGGACGCACCGAAAATGTGGCGTCCTTGGCGCTTCCATGGGACTTACCGATAAAGAGATCGTGCAGATCGAGAAACACAAAGTCGCTATCCTTCACCACGGGAATGTACGTTCCCATGTCGTCCAGAAGGTCAGGTTTATACTCCAGGCCTGTGATGTGAAGGCGGTTGTGGTTTCCCAGGCCCCGATTGATTACGAGGATCTCGCAAAGGAGGGAGTGAAGACAGCCCTGGTGATGCCTCCCACGGACCGGATCCGTACAAAGGGTACGGTGATGGCCATTGTGAGCGGTGTTACCCGGGGTCAGACCCCAACACGCGAGAAGATGGCAGAAGTCATTTCGTCAGTTATGAGAATTGTGAAAAAGAAGGAAACATTGGAGTGATAAAAGAATGGCATACAAACCCCAGTTTGGTCCAGGCCAGACTCAAATCGCCGAGAACAGGCGCAAGCAGATGGACCCGAACCACAAGCTGGAAAAGCTTCGTGATATCAGTGACAAGGACATCGTCCTTGTAATGGGACACAGGGCACCCGGTTCAGCCTACCCCAGTGCACACCCGCCCCTCGCCGAGCAGCAGGAACCCGCATGCCCGATCCGCAAGCTCGTAACCCCAACTGACGGTGCAAAGGCCGGCGACCGTGTACGCTACATCCAGTTCACCGACTCGATGTACAACGCACCCTGCCAGCCCTACCAGAGAAGTCTACCTCGAATCATACCGCTTCCGCGGCATTGACCCGGGTACCCTTTCAGGACGTCAGATTGTCGAATGCCGCGAACGCGACCTCGAGAAATATGCAAAGGAACTTGTGAGCACCGAACTCTTCGATGCAGCACTCACCGGTATCCGCGGATGCACGGTGCACGGACACTCCCTTCGTCTCGACGAGAACGGTATGATGTTCGACATGCTCCAGCGCTTTGTTATCGACAAGAAGACCGGCATCATCAAGTACGTCAAGGACCAGGTCGGTGTACCTCTTGACGCTGAAGTCAAGGTCGGTAAGGCACAGGACGCAAAGTGGCTCAAGGCAAAGACCACGATGTACCACTCCCTCATAGGTACCGGATTCCGGGAAGACGCCGAATACGTTGAGTACATCCAGCGCATCCACGCGCTCAGGGTGAAATACGGATTCATGCCAAAGGAGGCCTGAATATGGCAAAAGCAGCAAAAATCGAAAGGACACAGAAGCTCTTCCTGAAGGCAATGAAGACGAAGTTTGCAGAAGACCCCCAGGCAATGAACACGGTCTTCGAGCGCAAGGGTCTTGAGCAGTCCCCGAGAAAAGTCGAGTTCATGAAGGCCGGTAAGAAGGCCGAGATGGACCGCGGCATCTCCATGTATGACCCCAAGCGCTGCCACTGCGGCGGTATCCCGCTCGGCCAGCGCCAGCTGACAACCTACGAAGTCAGCGGAACCGGCGTATTCGTGGAAGGCGATGACCTCCACTTCGTCAACAACGCTGCCATGCAGCAGATGTGGGATGACATCCGCAGGACCATCATCGTCGGTCTTGACCTCGCCCACAACACGCTCCAGAAGCGTCTCGGAAAGGAAGTTACCCCCGAAACCATCAACGAGTACCTCCACGTGCTGAACCATGCAATGCCCGGTGCAGCCGTTGTTCAGGAACACATGGTCGAGACCCACCCGTCCCTCGTGGACGACTGTTACGTCAAGGTCTTTACCGGTGACGACGAGATGGCAGACGACCTCGAGCCCCAGTTCGTCCTCAACCTCGACAAGCTCTTCCCGGCAAAGAGTGCAGCAGCACTCAAGGCAGCGGTCGGCAAGTCGATGTGGCAGGCAGTGCACATCCCCACCACGGTCAGCAGGACCTGCGACGGTGGAACGACCTCCCGCTGGTCCGCCATGCAGATCGGTATGTCCTTCATCGGAGCATACAAGATGTGCGCCGGTGAGGCAGCAGTCGCTGACCTCGCATTCGCCGCAAAGCATGCCGGTGTTATCCAGATGGCAGATATCCTGCCCGCCCGCCGTGCACGTGGCCCAAACGAGCCAGGTGGCATCAAGTTCGGACACTTCGCCGACATGATCCAGGCAGACCGCAAGTACCCGAACGACCCCGTCAAGGCATCCCTTGAAGTCGTCGGTGCAGGCACCATGCTCTTCGACCAGATCTGGCTCGGATCCTACATGTCCGGTGGTGTCGGGTTCACCCAGTATGCAACCGCTGCATACACCGACAACATCCTCGACGACTTCTGCTACTATGGTCTTGACTATGTCAAGAAGAAACATGGTGGCATCGGAAAGGCAAAGCAGACCCAGGAAGTCGTCAGCGACATTGCATCCGAGGTTACTCTCTACGGTATGGAACAGTACGAGACATACCCGACCACCCTCGAGAGCCACTTCGGCGGATCCCAGCGTGCATCCGTCCTTGCAGCAGCATCAGGTATCTCCACCGCTCTCGGAACGGCAAACTCCAACGCCGGACTGAACGGATGGTACATGTCGATGCTCATGCACAAGGAAGGCTGGTCACGTCTCGGATTCTTCGGCTACGACCTGCAGGACCAGTGCGGTTCCGCAAACTCGATGTCGATCCGTCCCGACGAGGGACTGCTCGGCGAACTCCGTGGACCGAACTACCCGAACTATGCAATGAACGTCGGTCACCAGGGAGAATACGCTGCAATCGCCGCCGCGGCCCACTACGGACGCATGGATGCATGGACCCTATCCCCACTGATGAAGATCACATTCGCCGACCCGTCGCTCAAGTTCGACTTCTCCGAACCACGCCGCGAGTTCGCAAAGGGTGCAATCCGCGAGTTTATGCCCGCCGGAGAGCGCTCACTGATCATCCCAGCAAGGTAAGATCTCATCAATCACTTTTTTT